>CAKZVC010000048.1 GCA_937922235.1 uncultured Acidimicrobiales bacterium
ATCCGTATGTGGTCGAACGGTGAGGTCAAGAAGCCAGAGACCATTAACTACCGCACGCTGAAGCCAGAGAAGGACGGCCTTTTCTGCGAGAAGATCTTCGGTCCTACCAAGGACTGGGAGTGCTACTGCGGCAAGTACAAGCGCGTTCGTTTCAAGGGCATCATCTGCGAGCGCTGCGGCGTTGAGGTGACGCGCTCGAAGGTTCGCCGTGAGCGCATGGCCCACATCGAGCTTGCAGCTCCTGTGGTTCACATCTGGTACCTCCGTGGCACCCGTTCCTGGCTTGCATACCTGCTTATGGGTACCGAGGCCAAGGAAGAGTTGAAGGCTAAGCAGCTCGAGAAGGTCATCTACTTCGCAGCAAACCTCGTCACCTGGGTTGACGAAGAGCGCCGCGACGAAGACCTCCCGAACCTCGAGCAGGAAATGCTCGCGGAGAAGGACGAGCTCGAGAAGGAAATGGAACTCGAGCTTGCTCGTGTCCACGAAGATCTCGAAGCTGAAGTCGCTCAGATGGAGAAGGACAAGGCCAAGGACACCGAGATCAAGGCACGCCAGCGCGCTGTTGACAAGGACCTGGCTTCGGTTCGTGAACGCTACGAGATGGAAATCGACGTCCTCACTCGCAGCTACGACGAGTTCAAGAGCCTCTTCGCCCGTCAGATCATCGAAGATGAGATGCTTTGGCGCGAGATGCACATCCGCTACGCCGACTACTTCGAAGGCGGCATGGGCGCAGGCGCACTGGCTGCACTGATCGCTCGCATCGACTTCGACGACGAAGAGGTCAAGCTTCGGGCCCAGATCGATCCGCCAGAGGGCGTGAAGGGTCTGTCGGCTCAGCGTAAGCAGAAGGCCATCAAGCGTCTCAAGATCGTTGCTGCGTTCAACCGCCGTGACGAGCGCGAGAACCGGATCAATGATCCGCGCGCGATGATCCTCGACGTTGTTCCTGTGATCCCACCAGAACTGCGCCCGATGGTGCAGCTCGACGGTGGCCGCTTCGCAACGTCGGATCTCAACGACCTTTACCGTCGTGTGATCAACCGCAACAACCGCCTCAAGCGTCTCCTCGATCTCGGCGCTCCCGAGATCATCGTGAACAACGAGAAGCGCATGCTTCAGGAAGCTGTCGATGCATTGTTCGACAACGGCCGTCGTGGTCGTCCAGTAACCGGTCCTGGTAACCGTCCTCTCAAGTCCCTCTCGGACATGTTGAAGGGTAAGCAGGGTCGTTTCCGTCAGAACTTGCTTGGTAAGCGCGTCGACTACTCGGGCCGTTCGGTCATCGTCGTCGGACCAAAGCTCCAGCTGCACCAGTGCGGTCTGCCGAAGCTCATGGCTCTCGAGCTGTTCAAGCCGTTCGTCATGAAGCGTCTGGTCGATGGCGACATTGCCCAGAACATCAAGTCGGCCAAGCGCATGGTCGAGCGTCGCAAGCCACAGGTCTGGGACGTTCTCGACGATGTCATCAAGGAGCACCCAGTGCTCCTCAACCGTGCGCCGACGCTTCACCGTCTTGGCATCCAGGCCTTCGAGCCTGTCCTCGTCGAAGGCAAGGCAATCCAGCTTCACCCGCTGGTCTGCACCGCCTTCAACGCTGACTTCGACGGCGACCAGATGGCAGTCCACCTGCCGCTCTCAGCTGAAGCACAGGCAGAAGCCCGTGTCCTCATGCTGTCGGCAAACAACGTGCTCAGCCCGGCCAACGGCCGTCCGCTCGTCACGCCAACGCAGGACATGATCATCGGTGCGTTCTACCTCTCCCAAGAGGTTGAAGGTGTCGCAGGTGAAGGACGTACGTTCCGTAACCTCGACGAGGTCATGATGGCCTACGAGCTTGGTGATGCGAACCTGCACGCCAAGGTGACCTACCGCCACCCAGCGCTCCTTGAGACGCCGGCGAACGGTTCAGCTGCCGTCTACACGCCTACGACCGTTGGACGCATCTTGTTCAACGCTGTTCTTCCGGACGACTTCCGGTACATCAACGAGCCAATCGCTAAGGGCACCATGGGTGACCTTGTCGACACGCTCGCTCGTGAATACCCGAAGGCTGTTGTGGCGACCTCGCTCGACGGCATCAAGAACCTTTGCTACCGCTACGCAACGCAGTCGGGCCTTACGGTCTCGATCGACGATGTGAAGACCCCGGCCAGCAAGCGTGGAATTCTCGATGCACACGAGAAGGACGCAGAGAAGGTCGAGACCCAGTTCCGACGCGGCATCATCACCGATGGTGAGCGTCGTCAGAAAGAGGTCGAGATCTGGTCTGAGGCAACTGAGCAGGTCAAGAACGAGATGGAGAAGGGTCTGAAGGCAGAGCACTTCAACCCGATCGACATGATGGTTACCTCGGGTGCTCGAGGAAACATGATGCAGGTTCGTCAGATCGCAGGTATGCGTGGTCTCGTTGCGAACCCTCGTGGCGACATGATCCCTCGTCCGATCAAGAGCAACTTCCGCGAGGGCCTCGCGATGCTCGAGTACTACATTGCTACGCCGGGCGCTCGTAAGGGCCTCGTCGATACCGCACTTCGAACTGCTGACTCGGGCTACCTGACCCGTCGACTCGTCGACGTTGCTCAGGAGCTCATCGTCAACATGGAAGACCCATTCGAAGCTGGTGGCACGGTTCGTGGCATCTGGCTCGAAGACGTCATGCCTGACTCCGCTGGCAAGCGCACGTACTTGGAGACCCGTCTCCTTAGCCGTGTGCTCGCTGACGACCTCAAGCTTGCCGATGGCACCAAGTACGACGCTGGCACCGAAGTCACCGAAGACATCATGATCGCGATTCGCGACGACGACTCGATCAACCGTGTGCGAGTGCTTTCGCCGCTGACCGACGAGTCCGAGCGTGGTGTTTCGGCTCACTGCTACGGCACGTCGCTTGCTACCGGCAAGACGATCGAGCCTGGCGAGGCTGTTGGTGTTATCGCAGCGCAGTCGATCGGTGAGCCGGGTACCCAGCTCACGATGCGTACGTTCCACACCGGTGGTGTTGCGGGCGGCGGCGATATCGCCGGCGGTCTCCCACGAGTGGTTGAGCTCTTCGAAGCTCGTTCACCGAAGGGCAAGGCAACCCTCGCAGCGACCTCGGGCATCGTCCGTGTCGGCGAAGACGATGGCAAGGGTCGCACGATCCTGATCATTGGCGACGATGGCACCGAAGACGTCTACACGGTTCCATCATTGGCCCGTCTTGAGGTCAACGACGGCGACGAAATCACCGCAGGTGACGCAATCGTTGAAGGTCCTCGTGACCCGAAGGAACTCATGGACATCAAGGGTGTGCGTGAAACGCAGCGCTACCTCGTCGAGGAAGTCCAGAAGGTCTACCGCGATCAGGGTGTATCGATTCACGACAAGCACATCGAGCTCATCGTGCGTCAGATGACCCGCCGTATTGCGGTCTCTGAGCCTGGTGATTCCGACTTCCTGCCTGGCGAGAACGTCGATTCGAAGATCTACGCTGACGCCAACCGTCAGCTGGTCCAAGAGGGCAAGCGTCCCGCTGAAGGTCGCCCATTGCTTATGGGTATTACCAAGGCATCGCTGTCCACCGACTCGTGGCTGTCCGCTGCATCGTTCCAGGAAACGACTCGTGTCCTCACCGAGGCCGCTATCGAATCCAAGAGCGATGGTCTGATTGGTCTCAAAGAGAACATCATCATCGGAAAGCTCATCCCTGCAGGTACCGGCATTGCCGAATACCGCAAGGTTGCGCCGCACGCTCCGGACTACACCCCAATGGAGTTCTACAGCTCGGCCGACGAGGACGAAGACCTCGCCGACTGGCTGGCGAACCGCAGCGATGCGGCTGGCCTCCTTGGAGAAGCTCCAAAGGCATAAGGTATTGGCTCAGGTATTGGCTCAGCCCTGACGGGCTTCGCCAAACTCAAGTTTCTCGCCTAGGGGCTCGAAACTTGCTGCAGTACTAAGAAGCCCGGTCTAACGACCGGGCTTCTGCCGTTTTTGTGAACATCCGCGACCCCACGCCGATAGGAACGCTTGAGTCTGAACGCATGGATAACCCTCGGCGTGTTGTGCGCCATGGTTGCCGGCCTTGTCCGAGGCAAGGTCTCGCCACCGGCGGGTGTCATCGGCGCGTCCGCGCTGCTCTACGTTCTTGGCGTCACGACTGCACAACAGGCGTTCTCTGGGTTCTCGAACACCGCGCCAATTACTGTTGCTGGCTTGTACGTGGTGGCGGGAGCGATCGATCGCACCGGAGCACTACAACCAATCGTGTCGAGGCTGCTCGCCGAGCCAAGAACGCTCCGAGGCGACCTCGCGCGGTTGGTGCTTCCCGCTGCTGGTGGGAGTGCTTTCCTGGCAAACACTCCAATCGTGGCCATGCTGACGCCCGCGGTCACCCGATGGGCTGACGCGACCAACCGATCAGCTTCGACCTTTCTGATCCCACTCTCGTACGCCACGATCCTGGGTGGCTCGATCACGGCTATCGGCACGTCGACCAACCTCGTTGCCAGCGGTCTGCTCGTCGAGCATGGCGACGAGGCCCTTGGCTTGTTTGAACTCGCACCGGTCGCAGCACCCCTTGTTGTTCTTGGGCTGTTGATGATCGTGCTGCTCGCACCATCGGTCCTTCCCTCACGCCGCAGGCCACGAGTTGCTGAAGCTGGCCGGTCGTACACCGTATCGATGATGGTCGAAGCTGGAGGGCCGGTCGACGGGGTGTCAGCCGCCGCCGCGGGCCTTCGAGACCTGTCAGGTCTCTATCTCGCCGAGGTGCTCCGTGGCGACCGGGCCATTGCGCCGGTCCCGCCCGAACAGACACTTCGTGGTGGCGACCAGCTTGTCTTCGCCGGCGTCGTGAACGAGATCGTCGACCTCCAGGGGATCGACGGGCTCGTCAGTACGGCCGACGGCGCAAGCGAGGCACTGATCGATCGAGACGGCACCGGGTTCTTCGAAGTTGTCCTTGGGCCAAGCTCACCGTTGGTTGGCCGAACCGCGGCAGAACTGAACTTTCGCCAGCGCTATGGCGGGGCCATTCTTGCGATCCACCGGAGTGGTCGCGCCGTGGAGACGACTCTTGGAAGCGAACGGTTTCGGGCCGGCGACACCTTGCTCGTAGTCGCCGAGCGCGGGTTTCGGGTTCGGTGGAAGGACACCGGCGAGTTTCTACTCGTGTCTCGCCTCGATGCCGCCATGCCCGCCCCAACCCGTCACTCACCGATAGCGCTCGCAGCATTGTCGTTGATCGTCGTGCTTCCGGTCGTGGGGTTGCTCACCGTGAGTCGAGCAACGATTCTTGCCGCCCTGGTCGTTGTTGCCACCGGAGTTCTTCGCCCTCGGGAGGCCCGAGATGCCGTGGACGTGAACGTTGTGCTCATGATCGGCGGAGCATTCGGACTTGGGGCTGCCGTCGCTGAATCAGGACTTGCCGAGATTGTTGCGAACGGCATGCTGTCGGGCTTTGGCTGGGCCGGGACCGTCGGTGCCGTGGTCGGGGTCATCATCGCCACGATGGTCCTCACCGAGCTCGTTACCAATGCCGCGGCTGTGGTGCTCATCTTCCCGATCGCCATCGATATTGCGGAGCGATCAAACCTTGATCCGAGAACGCTGGTGATCGGTGCGGCAGTTGCCGGTTCGGCCTCGTTCCTTACGCCGGTCGGGTATCAAACCAACATGATGGTCTACGGGCCAGGCGGCTATCGCTTCAGCGATTACCTCCGACTCGGGGTACCGCTGTCGTTACTGACGGTCGGTGTGATCACCACAATGGTGACAATCCTTAGCTAGCAGTTGATGATGTTGTTGCCCTGATTGCCGTTGCACCGGTCGGCTCCTGGTCCACCGGTGATGGTGTCGGCGCCAACGCCGCCGGAAATCATGTCGCTACCCGGGCCGCCATAGATGGTGTCCCAGCCGCCTTGGCCGAGGATCGTGTCGCCGTCGAGCCCACCGCGGATCGTGTCTTGATGAGGGCCGCCCCGCATCGTGTCGCGGCCAGCTGACCCATACATATCGTCGTTGCCGTGCTGGCCGTTCATTCGGTCGTTGCCTGGGCCTCCAACGAGATAATCGGGTCCGTATCCGCCAAGGATCAGGTCTCGTCCGGCATCGCCGAACAAGCGGTCCTCGCCGCCGAGCCCTCGAATCTGGTCGTCACCATTGCCGCCACAGATGGTGTCGTTGCCTCCGCCGCCGCTAAGCACGTCGTTTCCGCCAAGCCCGACGATCACGTCGTTTCCTGGTCCGCCGCTGAGCGTGTCATTGCCATTGGTGCCGACGATTGTGGCGCGCTTGCCATCGCAGGTCGGGTTTGTGGGCGGTGCAGGCGTGGACGGAGCTTGAAGCGTCGCGTTGTAGTACGGGTCGCCAAACCAACCAGAGGCGGCGGTAAGAGCTGACGGGGCCGAGTCGAGCCACCAATCGCAGTCGGGAACGCCCTCTTCTCGTCCGTCGTCATGGAAGTACAGCAGCGCCGCGAACGCATCGCGGTAGCGCGGCTGCTTAAAGAGCTCGCGTGCGGCGTTCAACCATTCAGCCTTTTGGCCAGCGGCCCCGTCGTCACTGCCAAACTCACCAAGTACGAGCTGTTTGTCCGGATGCTTCTGCCGGAACCGGAACAGGGCTTCGACGTCGTCTTCGAGCGTTCGCCACGGGTCGGTGGTATTTCCTCGACAGTTGTTCCAGTTGTAGGTGTCGGACGCGATGACATCGACGACATCGTCACCGGGGTACCAATTGTCCGCAACACGTCGATCGTTCGGTCGGATCGTCTCGACCTCGAACGCCCACTCGGTCATGATCCAAGCCCAATGAACATTGGTGACCCCTTCGGACTCGAAGACCGAGTGGATCTTGCGAAACGCAGCCTGGAATTCGCCGGCGGTGCCGTACCGCTGGTTGCTGTTCTGTTCCGGCTCGTGATGGAAGCCGAAGATCATCGGATCGCCATAGGCGCGCACGCCGCGAGCCAACGTTTGCATCTCGCCATAGACCCGGCTGCCTGGCTGTGCGTTTGCGACCTGGTTCCAGGTGATGATCGTGCCGTCGTTGCGTTGCGGCTTAACCGAAAGCATCAGCTCGCGGCCGCCGTCCTTGGTCCACTGATGCAGCGGCTTGGTTGGTCCAACGGCATCGTCCCAATCGGAATAGGCCCGGACCATTCCAAGCCGGGCGCCGAGTTGCTGTTCGAGCAGCGCCAATGCCTCGCGATTGTTTCGCCCGTCGATGGGCTGGGCGTAGGCGCCCAGGATTGGTCGGCCCGTGGTAATTCCCGTGGTTTGGGCAGTGGCTTGGGTGGGGGAGGACGCAACCGCAGCAAGCGCTCCGATCAACGATGCGACGATCAGCGTCGCCATCCGAATACGGCTCATGAGCCGGACGTCAGTTGGTTGAAGTACGGGTCGTTGCTCATGTCAATCCAGCCCTGGTAGGAGTCTTCGTTGGTGTCGACGCGCCAATCGGGGAAACCGAAGCCCGTAAAGTCCTTGTCGAAGTACACGACGGCATCGACCTCGGGGAGGTTCTGTTCGAGAAGGCGGGGAACCGACCGTAGCCATTCGGCTTTCGCCCCTGCTTCGCCTTCGTTTGAGCCGGTTTCGCCAAGGATGATCGGCTTGTTGCGAGGTGCGGCCCACGCAACAAAGTCTTCGAAGATCTTGTCGATGGTGATCCACTCAGCATCCGTTGACGACGTGGCCCAGTTGTAGCCATCCGCGCACAGCCAGTCGACATGTTCGTCGCCGGGATACCAGGGGGTTGGGTCGCCACCGTCCCAGAATAAGAACTCGTTCGGGCACCACACGAACTGTGCGTTGTCGGCCCCAACCTCATCGAAGATGCCGCGAACGTGTTTCCACGCCGCCACATAGTCAGGTCCGGAGTAGACCTGTTCGATCTTGCGGCGACCGTCCATCTCCCAGAGCCAACGCAAGAGCAACGGTTCTTCGAGATCCCTGACTGCTTGGGCCTGCGTGCGGATCCAGTCGTCATGAACGCCAGCGGCGATTTCCCGAGTGTCGGTGCCGTTCCACGAGATCATCAGGATGCGGCCATCCTCGAGGTGCATCAGGTCGTCGACGGTCGGGATTGGTTTGTCCCACGCATGAAAGACATGGCCAATGTCGTACTGGCGGCCGGCATCGGCTTCGAGCTGGCGGAACCGGGGTGCCCGGTCTTTGGTGTTGAGCTCGGTGGTAACTCCAAGTAGCGCACCGGCGAAATCAGCGTCGATCGAGTCGAGCGGGTGGTCGGAGGCACTGGTTTCAGAGGTACTGGGTTCGGTTGCCTCCACCTGCGTCGTGGCCGTCGTGGAGTCAGCCTCGGTTGGTGCCAGAGTCTCGCTGGTCGTGACCGCAGGGGCGTCCGTGGTGGGTGTGGTTTGCAGTGGCGGCGTGCCGCCTCCGGTGCACGCTGCGAGAACGAGCCCAAGGAGTGCGACACACGTGACACCAAATTGCCGACGACGATGGTCAGAGTTTGAGTAGTGTTGTTTGGTCATCGACGCGCAGCTTTCCTGGTGGAACTTCGTTGAGCGTAGGTGTCCAACACGGATCGGTGGGCGCGGGCGGCAACCATTTGCTCGTTCGATCTATCGACCAGCACAGGAACTTGCCTGAGCCTATTTGGATCATTCGAAAGGCGATAAAAACACACGCCAAACCCTCGGTCTGGGAAATACGCGACTTTTTGGCTGTTTCGGACGTCAATACTGATGTCCGAAAGCGGCTGCGACGTTCAAGTCTTGCGTGTTCTCTGCCGATTGGTAACCGCTTGGTTTGCCGCGTGGACGGGACACAACTATGAACGATGACGAACTTGAACTTGGACACTACGGGCGGATATTCCGCCGTAGCTGGTGGATCATTGCGCTGTCTGTGCTTGGCATGGTGGCAATTTCGCTGTTCCTGCTCCCAGGACAACGAAACTTTTATGAATCCCAGGCCACGGTCCGCCTCGTGCCGAGCCTCGGCGATGTGGGTCGTATCAACGATCCAATAAACGAAGACACCGAGGCCATCGTTGCGAAGTCGCTCGGCGACAAAGTGGTGAACGGCAGCGAGTTCCCGATCACCCTTGAGAAGTGGGAAGACAACCTGCTGGTCACTGCGTGTCTCAACACGAGCGCCCTCATCGTCACCAACGACTGCAACACCCAGATCCTCGAGTTCAAGTACCGGTCGAGTAGCGCAGAGAAGACGAGCTACATCCTCAACCGCTCGATCGAGGCGTACCTTGCTGAACGCCTCGAACGCTCAAGCGGCATCCGCGACAACACGCTGAACCAGCTGACCCTCCAGCTCGACGATCTCGACCTCCGAATCGAGACCGAAGAAGCCATCCTGCAGAACGCTGATCCAGAGTCGGTCGAGTACACCCTTGCCGAGATCCGGCTTCGCCGCATCGAGCCCGAGCGCCTCGACCTGCGCTCGCAGTTCAACAACCTGCAGAACACCCCACTCGATGTTGGTTTCGTTCTTGGCAGCCAGTCAACGCCAAAGGCTGAAGCCTCCGGTGTCCCTCGTCTGTTCGCCATCCTCGCAGGCATCATGATGGGTCTGCTCCTCGGCGGACTCGCAGCGATCCTCCTCGACCGTCTCGACCGTCGAGTATCGAGCCCAGAAGAGACCGAGCGAGACCTCGGTGTCCCGGTGCTTGGCGACATTCCTCGCATCACCGAAGGCGCACCTGCGCTGGTTACCGCAGTCAGTTCCGAAGCAGAGGGTGCCGAAGCCTTCCGCAGGCTGGCAGCGGCGGCGCTTGCACCGCGCAACGGGTTCGTCGTCGATTCGATCGCCGTCACTGGCGCGACCGATGGCGAGGGCCGTACCACGGCTGCAGTCAACCTCGCACTCGCGATTTCTCAAGCAGGTCGCAACGTCATGTTGGTTGCCGCTGACCGTCGAAACGCCTCGGTCGACCAGATCTTCGGACTCAGCTCCGAACCCGGCCTCAGCGACTTCCTCCGCGGCAAAGGCGACCTCGATGCTGCCCGCTCGGCAATCGAGTCAGCACCTCAACGACTCGGTATCACCGTCATGCCGACCGGTCTCGGCGCAACCTCGCCGCTGTCGAACAACGGGCTCGCCGCACTGCTTGCTGTTGCTCAAGAGCGCAGCATGATCGTGATCTTCGACTCACCACCTGCACTCACCCATGCCGACGGCCTCCAGATCGCCGCAGTAGTAGACGCTGTCTACATCGTTGCGGCTGTTGGTCGAACCCGACGCAGCGAGCTCAACGAGCTCCGCATCCAGCTACTTAACGTCCAGGCAGACGTTGTTGGATCGATCATCAACCGCAACAGCCGACTCAGCCTTCTCCCCGGCGGATACGGCGATGTTGGATCGGTAACCATCCCTACAGGAATCCCTGGCAACGGTGCCAGCACAACCCCGACGGCCGCCCACACCTTTGGTGCACGTAGTTCCTCGAACGAGGCACCGCAGGCCAGCCCGGCGATGAGCGCCGACCTCGAAGTTGTTGAAGACGCCGATGTGATCAACGAAGTCTCCGATGACCTCGAGGAGAGCGCATGAGCAAGAAGAACGAGACCCTCGGCGATGTGCTCGCCGCGGCCAACAAAGACCAGTTGAACGTCGGTCTTGTTGGATCGTCGGGCGGACACCTGGCGCACCTGTTGGTGCTGAAGCCGTGGTGGGAAAACCATGACCGCTTCTGGGTCACCTTCGACATGCCCGACAGCCACGACCTGCTCGAATCCGAGCGGTGTGACTGGGCGCACTACCCAACGACTCGCAACATCCCGAACCTGATTCGTAACTTTGGGCTCGCCTGGAAGGTCCTGCGGCGCGAGCGCCCGGACGTCATCATCAGCACCGGTGCTGCTGTGGCCTTCCCGTTCTTTCTTCTCGGACGTCTGATGGGCGTCAAGACAGTGTTTATCGAGGTGTACGACCGCATCGACCACGCATCACTTACCGCGCGTTTGTGTGCACCGTTGTCGAGCAGTTTCCTCGTGCAATGGGAAGACCAACTGGTCTTCCATCCCAAGGCGGAACTCATTGGCAGGTTGATGTGACCCAAGTATCCGACTCGCCGCTTTCTGAATCCTCCGGGATCGAGCGGCTCTTTGTCACGGTAGGCACCGACTACCACCGTTTTGACCGCATGGTCTGGTGGCTAGACGAGTGGTTCGCCACGAAGCCAGAGGTCCAGGGCGCCATCGTCCAACGCGGCACCTCGGCAAAGTCCGAGCACGTCGAAAGCGTCGACTACCTCCAGCGCACCCAGCTCGTTGAGGAGTTCCAACAGGCAACGGTTGTTGTCTGCCACGGTGGCCCGGCCACGATCCTCGAGTGCCGCTCGAATGGCATCGTACCGATCGTTGTGCCCCGCGAGGAAAAGTACGACGAGCACGTCAACGATCATCAGGTCGACTTCTGCGAGCGGCTCGCCGCCCACGGCGAGATTCAGATGGCTCGCACCAAGGATGAGTTCTTCCGACTGCTGAACCTCGCGGTTGAGCGCGGTGCCCCTGAGGTTGCGGTCGACGATGGCCATGCCGCCGTTTCGATCAACAAGTTCGAAGACCAGATGGTCGAGCTCCTTGGCCCTCGCGCCGAGACTCGCTCGAACGAACTTGCCGACGTGCTTCCAATTCGAGCTGAGGTCCAGAAGGTTCCCGTCCTGTTCATTGGCTCTGTGCCTCGATCGGGCAGCACGATCCTGTCGGATCTGCTCAACGAGAACCCGCACATGGTTAACATCGGCGAGCTCGTGCACCTTTGGGAGCGTGGCGTGATCGAGAACAACCTGTGTGGGTGCGGCCAGACATTTGCCGACTGCGTCTTTTGGGGCAAGGTCGGAGACATCGCCTTCGGTGGATGGCAGCACATCTCCGGCGAGCGCATGCGCACGCTGCAGCTTCGTGCAGACCGCACTCGCCACATCCCACGCCTGCTCATCCCCAACATTTCGCGCTTTATGGCCACCAGCACCGTCCAGTACGGCGCCGTCATGAGCCGAATCCTGCGAGCGATCCTCGAAGTGTCGGGCAAGCCTGTCATCGTCGATACCTCCAAGCACGTGTCGACCGCATTGCTGCTGCGCCAGCTGCCCGACATCGATCTCCGCGTGCTCCATCTCGTGCGCGACCCGCGCGGCGTGGCCAACTCGTGGTCGAAGGTCATCGAACGCCCAGAGGTTCAGGGCGAGAAGCGCGACATGGACACGCTGCACCCGGGCCGCATTGGCTTGCGTTGGCTCTGGTTCAATTGGGCGTTTGCAAACATGGATCGCCTCGGTGTCCCCACCACGACCATTCGCTACGAAGACTTCGTCGCTGCACCAGCCGAAACCCTCGACCAGGTCTTCGAATTTGCCGGTGTTGAACCGACGGGCGACGAGCTCTTTGGCGATGAACCGCTCATGCTTGGCGAGGGCCACTCGGTTTCGGGCAACCCGCGCCGCCTCGATCGCCGCCCCGTCGAGCTACGCGCCGACGAGAAGTGGCGCCAGGATCTCGATCCGAAGATGCGCTCGCTCGTCAGTAAGGTCACTCGACCAATGCTCGACCGCTACCACTACACCAAGGACGTCTAATGGCTCCGACTGTTGCGACCATCGTGGCCACCCGCGACCGTCCTGAACTCCTTCGTGAAACCCTCGCGGCGATCGAACAGCAGGATTACGAGGGCATGATCACGACGATCGTCGTCTTCGATCAGACCGAGCCCGACATGTCGCTTGCCGTGCAAGGTGGCAACCGTCCGGTCATCGTCGTGCCGAACTCGCGCGTGCAAGGACTCCAGGGAGCTCGCAACACTGGAATTCTCGGTACGACAAGCGACCTCATTGCGTTCTGCGACGACGACGACGTTTGGTCGCCAAACAAGATCCGCCGCCAAGTCGAAGTTCTCGATTCGAACCCCGACGTGCACTTCGTTGGTTCTGGCGTGACGGTGAGTTACCAAGACGAGAACGTCGAACGCATCCGCGAAGATCCTCGAGTGACGTTCCGTGACCTGCTTCGGTCACGCGTGTTCGAAGCGCACCCGTCGACCTTTCTCATGCGCCGCGCCGAGCTCGTCGACAAGATGGGTCTCGTCGACGAGAACGTTCCCGGCGGCTACGGCGAAGACTACGAGTGGCTTCTTCGGGCGACCCGATACACCGACATGTTGTTGGTTCCCGCGGCTCTGGTCATGGTTCGCTGGCACACGGCCTCGTTCTACGCCGAGCGCTGGCAGATGCGTATCGACGGCCTTCAGTACATCCTCGACCTGTACCCAGAGTTCGAAACCGAGCCGGTTGGCCTGGCTCGGATAACCGGACAGATGGCGTATGCCAAGGCATCGCTCGGCGATCGTAAGGGTGCGCTCGAGCTCGCGAAGAAGACGCTCAAGCTGAATCCAAAGGAAGGGCGCGCTGCCCTTGCTATGGCAGTCGCTGCCGGAGTTCCTTCGGCGACCGTTGTCTCTCAATTGCAGAAACGCGGCAGTTCGATCTAATGACGGTCACCGCACCGCCGGTGTCTCCCAGTGCGGGATCGTCTGCTTCGACGCGCATCGAGCGGCGACCGAGCCAGCTAAAGGGCTTCCTGCACCCAGGATTGCCCTTCTACGCCGTGCCAATGTTGCCGCTCTTTTGGGCGCTGGGCATGGGCTACTTCACGTTCGCCATCGCTGGTGCCGCATGTGGCCTTGGCCTTCTGTTGATGAAGCCGATTCGGGTCCCAAAGGGATTTGGGCCGTGGCTGTTGTACATCGGCTGGATGCTCACCTCCGCGCTGATGCTCGAACCGACGGTCAACCGTTATCTGTCGTTTACGATCCGCGCCATCACGTATATCGGTGCCACGAATCTGTTCTTGTACATCTACAACATTCCGCCGAAGTACCTGCCGACGAGCCGCATCCTCGGTTCGATCGCGTCGATCTTCGTATTCACGGCAATCATCGGCGGCTACCTCGGGTTGTTCCTTGGTGAGGTCCGCTTCAACACGCCGTTGTCGCAGGTCATGCCCCGCTCGTTGCTGCAGAACTCGGTCGTGAACAACGTGGTTCGCCCACCATTCGCCCAGCGCCAGGACTTCCTCGGCTTTGGATTGAACCGCCCCGCAATGCCGTTCTCGTTTACGAACGTGTGGGGCTCGACCTTAGTACCAGCGACCTTTGCGGCGATTGCGTATGCCGGACGTGTCAAGCGGTTCCGTCGGCTGATTCCGTTCGTTGCGTTGCTTGCGTTGATACCCATGGTGGTCTCGGCGAACCGCGGCTTGTGGATTGCGCTGATCGGCAGCGTGTTTTACGTCGCCATTCGGCGGGCGTCGAAGGGCCAACTCGTGTTGGCGATTCGATTGGTCGTCATCTTGTTCTTCGCTGGAGCCCTGATTTTGGTTTCCCCACTTGGTGAGATTGCAGGTGGTCGAGCCACGTCGAGTCACTCGATCGATGCACGCGGCGATATCTACACCGACGTGCTCGTCCGTGTGCCCGACTCGCCGTTGCTTGGCTACGGCGCGCCGCTGTCGAACCCAAACCCGAACCGGCCAGCCATCGGTACGCACGGCATGTTCTGGACGGCATTGTTCAGCCAGGGGATTCCCGGCCTGATTTTGTACATCAGTTTCTGGGCGGGCATGGCCTTCCGGACGGGCCGAAGAATCCAGAACCAAGAGCAACTGCTGTTGCACTTAGCAATCGCGTCAGCGTTGCCCACAATGATGATCTACGACCATCTTCCGGCATCGCTGCCGATCATGATGATGTGTGCTGCGGTGTTCCTCCGAGACCAACGGGTGAACGACGCCCAGCGGCAGAGTGTGCTGGGCCAGCCGGATTCAGCGACCGTGACGGCGGGTGCGGCGGTATGAGTATCGAACCATCCGATGCGTGGTGGAAGAAAGTTCTGACGGGACCTAAGGGCAATCTCAACGACTGGTCATCAAACGAGACGTATCTCGTGCTTCCGAGCACAAAAGAGCCTCGGATCGTCGTCGATAAGAACGAGCCTCGCGCCATCCAGGATGTGACCGACCGTTTGGTCCAGAACCGGACCAACTTTGGGCCTGTCAAAGGAATCGCGTCAAAGGTGGTTCCCGCCGTCCTGAACTACCGGCGCAAAGAGACCTGGAGCGTGAGCTCTGGAACACTCGATCACACCTTGCGCGAGTACCTCAGCGAGGTACTCGATACCGACCTTCGCATCTCGGTATCGGTTGGGCCCCCACGCCCAAATCGAAAGCCAGTCGTTCGGTGCTATCGCGAAGACGGCCTGTTCGCGGTTGCCAAACTCGGGCCCGAGAAGCACACCGCAGAGATGGTGCGTAACGAGGCGCGCTGGCTCGACACCATGGCTGGCCAGCCCCTCAAGAACACCCTCACTCCGCCGCTGCTCTATTCGGGCGACTACGGGAACAGCGCCATCCTCGTGATGGGTGCGCTCGACCTCGTGTCTGATCTTGGTGTGGGATTCGACGAAGTCCCGCTGCCAACCGCTCGAGAATTCTCGGCCCGCTTTGCCGAACACACACCGATGATCGATTCCGACTGGTGGCACCGGCTGCCGGTTCGTATGAACGACGACAAGCTTCTATCTGTCCACGCCCAGATGTCTCAGCTGAGCCAACACAAGATGTTCAACTCCGTGCGAACGTCGGCATGGCACGGCGATTGGTCGCCGTGGAACATGGGCTTTGCCAAGATGGGCAAACTCTGCATTTGGGACTGGGAACGCGCCAGTTTGGGCGTGCCAAACGGCTTCGACATCCTCCACTTGCACTACCAGTACGGCGAAGGACTCGATGCCGCACACGCCGACCTCGAGTCCCTTGGCGTGCCTGCAGAGCATCACAACATCGTGAAGCGCATGTACCTCTTCGAGTTGTGCGCCCGCCACTGTGAGGCTGAGGCCTTGCACACCGAGCGGCACACGAAAGTCATCGATACCCTGGCGGCTCTCAGTAGAAGTGGAACGCCATGATTGGTCGCAAGGCACTCGGGAAGGCAACTGCGCTTCCTCAACCAGTTCGAGACGTCTACGTGTGGCTCAACCGCAACGTTGGCCGGTTCGACCCGTCCGAGCGAGCGCTCCCAAACTTCTACGTTGTCGGAACACAACGCGGCGGCACCACGTCGCTGTTTATCTACTTGCTCGCTCACGAGCTCGTCCATGGGCCACGGCGAGCCAAAGGTGTCCACTACTACGACACCAACTTCGACAAGTCGGTCAGCTGGTATCGAGGCAACTTTCCTCGAGTAGCCACACTCAACGAACAGGCCAAGGCCCATGGCGCCGAGCCTGCGGTTGGCGAAGGTGCGCCGTACTACTTGTTTAGCCCAACCATCCCTGGACGAATCCACGCCGTAACCCCTGGAGCGCGCATCATCGCCGTGCTCCGAGAGCCGCTCGACCGTGCGATCTCCCACCACAACCATGAGGTGAAGCGCGGCTTCGAAACGCTCGAGCTTGAAGCTGCGTTCGCTGCTGAAGAGGGCCGCCTCGCCGGTGAAGTCGAGAAGCTGCTCGCCGACCCGACCTACATCTCCAAGCCGCACATCCACCACGCGTATCTGTCACGTGGTCAGTACGCCGAGCAGCTCGAACGCTACTTTGCGCTTTTCGGCCAAGAGAACGTGCTTGTCCTCGACTCGGCGGCGCTTTCGGAACGTCCGGAGGAGACCGTCCGAGTCGCAACCGACTTCCTCGGGCTTCCGCCGATGTCGGGCGTTGACTACCCGTTGTACAACAAACGGGAGTACGACCCGGTCGATCCGGCGATCCGGGCCACGTTCGGTCCGGTCTTCGAGGAGAGCAACGCCCGCCTTCGAGAACTCCTCCCCGAAGGAACCATCAGCTGGCTCTAGCGAGCTCACAATTTTGAACCGCTAGGTACTCCAGGCGTACCTAGCGGTTCAAAATTGTTGATTTCGACTAGCCGGCTTCGGAGTGGGTTACTGGGACTTCGCCCATCCATTCGCGCAGGGTGTTCTTCAGCTTGGTTTGCTGAATGAAGATGTCGTGCTCTGGGTCGTTGACCGTGGCCGACTGTGGAGCCTTGAAGTAGAAGCTCAGCCATTCCTGAACGCCGGACTCGCCAGCGCGGGCTGCGAGATCCATGAACAGGGCTAGGTCGAGAACGATTGGCGCCGCAAGGATCGAGTCACGAGCCAGAAGGTTGATTTTGATCTGCATCGGGTAGCCGAGCCAGCCGAAGATGTCGATGTTGTCCCAGCCCTCCTTCTCATCGCCACGAGGTGGGTAGTAATCGATTCGAACTTTGTGATCGATCTCGCCGTAGAGCGATGGGTAGACCTCGGGCTGCAGGATCGTATCGAGCACGCCGAGCTTGGAGTTTTCCTTGGTCTGGAAGTTCTCCGGAGCGTCGAGGACCTCACCGTCACGGTTGCCGAGGATGTTGGTTGAGTACCAACCACGAATACCGAGCATGCGGCTCTTGAGACCAGGTGCGATCAGGGTCTTGATGAGTGTCTGGCCAGTTTTGAAGTCCTTGCCCGCAATCGGCACCCCTTCACGCTTTGACAATTCGACGATGCAGTCGAGATCGGTCGTGAGGTTGGGGGCGCCGTTGGCGAACGGCACGCCCGACTGGAGTGCGGCGTAGGCGTAGATCTGGCTTGGGGAAATGTTGTCGTCGCTGTTGCGGAGGCCTTCTTCAAAGGCCTCAATCGAAGCATGTACGGCTGATGGTTCCTGAAATGCCTCGGTCGATCCACACCACACCATGACCAAGCGGTCGCAGTTGTTCTCGGTGCGGAAGCGCTCGATATCGGCAATGAGCGCCTCGGCCTGTTCCATCTTGTTGGTCTCGGTCTTGACCCGGACACCCTCGATGCGGCTGACCCATTTTTGGTCGAATACTGCGTCCATGGCGACGACGCCTTCGAGCTCTCCCGAGATCGCTGCGAGGTCGGCGTCCTTCATCACGCCAGCGTGGCGAGCTGCTTCGAGTGCGTTCGGCGAGAGTGGATCCCAGCCACCAAAGACGAGATCGTCGAGCTCGGCCATCGGCACGAACTCACGAATGAGCGGGTTGCGGTTCTCCTCGCGCTTGCCGAGGCGGATGTGCGCCATTTGCGAGACGGATCCGAGTGGGGCTTCGCCCGTCTGGCGTGAGTGGAGAACGCCAGCGATAAGCGTTGAGGCCACGGCGCCAAGGCCGGGCATGAGCAGTCCGAGTTTGCCGGACGCAGGTGCAATTGTGCGTGGTTCAGTCATGCCCGGAACACTACGGAGATCCTTCGATTACAACCAGGAAACTTTAGATATGCTTAAGCTATTGTGGACACCGTGAAAGGGACACCGCAGTGAACGCGACACAGCAGTGAAAAAGACAGAGTCGCCGAGTGCGACGCAGCTGCACTACCTCGTATCTGCCCTCGATCACGGCAGCTGGACAGACGCGGCGACCGCGCTCGACATCAGCACCTCAGCGTTCACCCAAGGAATCGCCGAGCTTCAACGACGTCTCGGGGTCGAGCTCTTTGCAAAAGATGGGCGTCGTCGAGTTCCGACAGCCCAAGCCATCATCGCGGGCGAGCATGCCCGACGAATCCTCAACGAGTACGGAGCGCTCGACCGATGGGCCACACTCAGCAAGTCGGGCGATATCGGAACCGTCAGGGCGGGACTTATCGATACGGCAGCAGTCCACCACTTTGGTGATGCGCTTGTTCGCTTTCGTTCGCTCCACCCCGACCTCGCCGTTCATTTGACGGTTCGCCCATCCGCCGAGCTCTTTACCATGCTGCGGCGCGGCGATCTCGATGTGATCATTGCCGTGCCGCCCGACGAGGCTGACGACCTCACGATGCGACCTGTCGTGACCGAACCCTTGAACATCTACGCACCTCCCGGCGTCCGTTCCGGCAAGCCTGACAACTGGGGGCCGTGGGTCGCCTTTCCCGAAGCTTCCCGAACCCGTGCCGTCATCAGCCGCGCGCTTCGAAACCGGGGGGCCGACTACGACGTCGTTGCCGAGAGCTCACAACCGACGGTCTTGCGCGAGATGGTCCGCCTCGGAATGGGTTGGACAGTTCTCGTCCCGGCTGATGCCGAGCGTGAACCCCACGCGCTCAAGCCCGCGTTCGCAAACCCCATCGCCGAGCGAGTGCTTGTGCTTGCCCAACGGTCGGATCGGCCGCCAACGGCTGCGCTCGAACGGTTTGTTGCCATGCTGATGAGCGAAGCAACCATGGTCTAGGGCGGTACCCTCCGAAACGACTCTCCGGATCGTGACTCTGCCCGTGACTTTTCAAGCATGACCCCCCTCGCATGACCACTACGCAAATACTTGTCGTGCTTGTCGCTGGAGCAATTGCGTCGCTGACAAAAAGCACCACAGGCATGGGATACCCAATGGTGGTGCTGCCGGTGCTTGCCTTGTTCATCGACGTTGCTGAGGCCATCGTGATCGTCGCCGCGCCAAACCTGTTTCTGAACGCGAAACTCGTGCGAAGCCTGCGTGAACACCGATCGTCATCGCCCACGCTCAAACCGTTCATCATCGGAGCAACCATCGGCGCAATCCTCGGGGCGCTCGCTCTTCCGTTCCTGTCCGAGGTCTTGCTGCGAGTGGTGCTGATCGTCGCAATCGTCGTCTTCCTCATCAACCGGCTTCGACCTCAGTCAGTCGAGATCGGGGACGCTCGTGCGATGCAGCTCGCCGGACCAGTTGGAGGGGTCGCCGGCGTGTTCCAAGGAGCCGCGGGCATCTCCGGCCCAATCGTCACGCCGTGGTTCCTGAGCGTTGTCTCCCAGCGCGATGTCTACATTTTCTCGATCGCAACCACGTTCGCTGTTACCGGCCTCGCCCAGCTCATCGTGTTCCTTCTCCAAGGTGCCTTCACGTGGGCGAGCTTTGGCGTGGCCGCAGCGCTAATCCCAATCGCGATCGTCATCTTCCCAGCCGGAGCAATCGTTCGTGAACGGATCTCCTTGGTTGCCTTTGAACGGATCGTCTTGGTCTTACTCGCATGCTCGGCGATCTCCCTCCTGGTCAAATTGGTCTAGCGAGGCGACTACGGTTTGGACATGCGACCTGTCATGTTGATCACCGGAGGCTCCCGTGGAATCGGTGCGTCCTGCGCCGAACATGCAGCCAAGGCTGGCTACGACGTGTGCTTCTCGTACGCCTCAAACCCAGGGGCCGCCGACCTCGTCAAGGCCGCGTGTGAGCAGCACGGAGCGCGCGCCGCAAGCACTCGAGCGGACGTGTCCTCCGAAGACGACGTCATTGCCCTCTTCGACTTCTGCGAGTCTGAGCTTGGGGCACCGGACGTGTTCGTGAACAATGCAGGCGTACTCGGTCAACAAGGCGAACTGCGAGACTTCACGGCCGAACGAATTGCGTGGACCGTCAACGTCAACGTGACTGGCGCATTGCTGTGTATGCGTGAAGCCGCGCGTCGGATGAGCACCGACCGAGGCGGTGCTGGCGGATCGATCATCAACGTGTCGTCGAAGGCCTCCACCCTCGGATCGCCGTTCGAATATGTCGACTACGCCGCCTCGAAGGGGGCGATCGATTCGGCGACGATCGGTCTTTCCAAAGAGCTCGGCGCGGTCGGTGTCCGAGTGAACTGCGTTCGGCCAGGGCCGATTCATACCGACATTCATGCGTCAGGCGGCGAGCCCGACCGCATCGCTCGAGTGTCGGCTGGCATCCCGATGGGCCGTGGGGGAGAACCAGCAGAGGTCGCAAGCTTGATCTTGTGGCTTGCAGGAGATGAAGCAAGTTATGTAAGCGGCGCGCTTATCGATGTGGCGGGCGGAAGGTAAGTCCGTTCGTGAGCGTCGTGAGGGTGGTTCGGGGCGCCAGAAAAACATGATGGTCCAAATTGGGGTGTTCTGCCGACACGCTTGAGTAGACCCCGCAAAGCGCCGTTACTAAATAGGTAATCGAAGACACAGAGCTACTTCCACAGCGATGATGCGGGAGCCGCTCTGCAACGAAGTAAGTCCGGAGTAGAAACTATGAGCACGATCATTCCCGCCATCCTGTGCGGCGGCGTTGGTTCACGGCTGTGGCCGATGTCGCGGGCGCAGTACCCAAAGCAGTTGCTCTCGTTGCACTCCGACCAGACGATGTTGCAAGAGACCGTTTCGCGGGTGTCCGATTCCTCCCGATTCGCATCGCCGATCATGCTCTGCAACGAGGAGCACCGATTCCTCATCGCAGCGCAGCTACAAGAGGCAGGTACCGCCCACGGGGGGATCATCCTTGAACCAGCCGGCCGCAATACCGCGCCTGCTGTGGCGTTGGCTGCGCTTCATGCAGAGACGCCTGATGCGTTGCTGCTCGTACTCTCGGCCGATCACCTGATCTCTAAGTTGGACGCTTTTGATCGTGCGATCGAACAGGCTGCTGTCGCGGCTAGCGACGGACACCTCGTTACCTTCGGCATCGAGCCCAGCAGCCCGAGTACTGGTTACGGCTACATCCAGGTTGGCTCCCACCAGGTTGCACCCGGCGTCAACTCGGTCGAACAATTCGTCGAGAAGCCCGACCTGGACACTGCTGTCGGATTTCTCGAAGACGGCAACTATCGCTGGAATGCCGGCATGTTCCTGTTTCGAGCCGACCGCTACCTCGAAGAACTTGAGCGTCACGCCCCAGACATCCTTGCGGCATGCCGCGAGGCAATGGACGGCGCTGCTGTCGACCTCGACTTCATCCGCCCCGATGCAGAGTCGTTCCTCGCCTGCCGATCCCAGTCGATCGACTACGCCGTCATGGAGAACAGCGACCGTCGAGCTGTTGCGCCTTGTGACCTGGGCTGGTCCGACATTGGATCCTGGACGCAACTCTGGGAGGTCGGAGAAAAGGACGGAGACGACAACGTCGTTGTTGGCGATGTGATGACCGACGACGCGCATGGTTGCTACATACGCTCTGAAGACAAGTTGGTCGCCGCAGTTGGCGTCGATGATCTGGTCATCGTTTCCACGCCCGATGCCGTCTTGGTCACGCGCAAGGATCGCTCTGAGGATGTCAAGAAAGTGGTTGAGCGTCTGTCGGCCGAAGACCGAGAGGAACACAACACGGGGAAGCGCTGCTATCGGCCATGGGGCTTCTACGAAGGTATCCACGTCGGCGACCGCCATCAGGTGAAGCACATCTCCGTGAACCCGGGTGCGTCGCTCTCATTGCAGATGCATCACCACCGAGCTGAGCACTGGATCGTCGTCCAAGGTACTGCTCGAGTAACCCGCAACGACGAAGTGCTCATGCTGACCGAGAACGAAGGAACGTACATTCCGCTCGGCGCCACCCACCGTCTCGAGAATCCTGGGAAGGTTCCTCTGTCGATGGTTGAGGTTCAGTCAGGAAGCTATCTCGGTGAGGACGACATCGTCCGGTTTGAAGACGTCTATAACCGGGCGGACTAAGGGATCAGCAGGAGCTTGCCCGTCGTCTTCCGGCCCTCAAGATCGATGTGTGCCTGGGCGGCATCCTCGAGCGCATAGGTCGCGCCGATCGTCACTTCGAGTGATCCATCGCCAATCCGGCCGAACACGTCTGAGGCTCGGGCAACGAGCTCCTCGCGAGTCGAGATGTAGTCAAACAAGGTTGGGCGAGTGAGGAACAGCGATCCTGCCCGAGACAGTGCGAGGGGAGCGATTGGCTCGACAGCACCGGACGCGTTTCCAAACGTTGCCATCAAACCGCGCTTGCGGAGCAGGCCCAAGCTGTCGTCGAATACTGCCGCGCCAACCCCGTCATAGACCACGTCGAGTGGTGCGTCCTCGCCAGCGATCCGGCGGACTTCGTCGGCGAACCGCGTTTTGCTGTAGTTGATGACGTGATCGGCGCCAGCCGACGCTGCGAGCTCACCCTTGGCATCGGTGCCTACGGTGGTGAAAACCTCGGCACCTGCGGTCTTCGCAAGCTGAATGAGGAGCCGCCCGGTGCCACCGGCACCTGCGTGAATCAAGCATGTGTCGCCCGCCCGAAGGGGGTAGGTGTCGGTCGCGAGATAGTGCGCGGTCATGCCTTGCAAAAGCGCCGCAGCAGCGAGCTCGAAGGTGACCCCGTCGGGGATCGACACACACTGGGCGGCAGGAGCCGTCCGAGCCTGTGCATAGCTGCCACTTGCTGCGGCGACCGCCACCCGATCGCCTGTGCTGAATTCGGTCACGCCTTCGCCAATAGCGGCGACAGTGCCTGCGCATTCTGGGCCAGGGATAAGAGGCAGCTCCATTGGGTAGAGCCCGCCCCGTTGGTAGGTGTCGATGAAGTTGACGCCCACCGCTGCGACGTCGATGACGACTTCACCAACCCCGGGTTCGGGACGGTCGATCTCGACCATGTGAAGGACTTCCGGGCCACCAACTTCGTTTACCTGAATTGCACGCATGGCCCAGTCTTGCACTCACCACTCGACAACGCCGTGCCGACTACTGTCAGAGAGGATTAAGGGGAACCACATGATTTCGAAGGTGCTCGTAGCCAACCGAGGCGAAATAGCGATCCGGGCGTTCCGCGCCGCCACGCAACTCGGCATCTCCACCGTCGCGATTCACCCGTGGGAGGACCGCGCTGGCCTTCATCGCATCAAGGCTGACGAGGCCTACGAGATCGGCGAACGAGGACACCCGGTTCGGGCGTACCTCGATCATGAGCTCATCGTGCAGACGGCGCTCAGCGCTGGCGCCGACGCCATCTACCCTGGCTACGGATTTCTCTCGGAGAGCCCGGACTTGGCTGAGGCGTGTGAGGCTGCCGGCATCATCTTCGTCGGTCCCTCGTCGGGCGTGCTCGAGCTCACCGGAAACAAGATGCGCGCCCGTCAGGCGGCCGAAGCAGCGAACCTTCCCGTCCTGCAGCAGTCCGCCCCAATCGAAGACGCGGCCGATGCGCTGAGTTTGGCGAAAGACATCGGCTTCCCGATCTTCGTGAAGGCCGCCGCTGGTGGCGGTGGTCGAGGGCTGCGCCGAATTGAAGACCCGGCAGACCTGACGGCTGCCGTCGATGCTGCCCGCAGAGAAGCCGAAAGCGCGTTCGGTGACTCGACGGTGTTCCTCGAAGAGGCAATGACCGATGTGCGTCACATCGAGGCGCAAGTTCTCGCTGATTCACAAGGCAACGTGGTGCATTTGTTCGAGCGCGACTGCTCGGTTCAGCGGCGCTTCCAGAAGGTGGTCGAGCTGGCGCCCGCGCCGAACCTCGACCCCGACGTGCGCGCTGAGCTCCTCGACGATGCCGTTCGATTCGCCCAATCGATCGACTACGCCAACGCCGGAACCGTCGAGTTTCTTGTCGATGCGAACGGCCGTCACGTCTTTATCGAGATGAACCCTCGTATCCAGGTCGAGCACACCGTCACCGAAGAGGTCACCGACGTCGACCTTGTTGAGTCGCAAATGCGCATTGCTTCAGGGCACTCGCTCGACGACCTCGGGTTGTCGCAGGACAACATCGAAGTGCGTGGGTACGCAATGCAGTGCCGTGTTACTGCCGAAGATCCGGCCAACGACTTCCGTCCGGACACCGGACGAATCCTTGCGTATCGTCCGGCAACCGGCCCGGGCGTTCGACTCGATGGCTGTGTCTATCAGGGCGTCGAGATCACCCCGTTCTTCGATTCGATGATCGAGAAGATCACGTGTCGCGGTCGAGACTTCGAAACGGTTGTTCGTCGTCTGCAGCGCACGCTTGCCGAATATCGAGTGCGTGGCGTTGCAACGAACCAGCCATTCCTCCGGGCGATCCTCTCTGACGAGCAGTTCATCCGGGGCGATGTCACCACGACGTTCATCGATGAGCGCCCAGAGCTCACCGCAGCGTCCGTCGGGGCGAACCGGGCCACTCGACTGCTGCGGTACCTGGCTGACGTCACGGTAAACGAGCCTCACGGTCCAGCCCCCACCCGAATTGACCCGTCGACGAAGCTGGCTCCGCGACCCACCACCGAACCTGCTGCTGGCTCGCGTCAACGGCTTCTGGAGCTTGGCCCCGAGAAGTTTGCAGCCGAACTTCGGGCGCAGAGTGCCATCGCGATCACTGACACGACCTTGCGTGATGCGCATCAGTCGATTCTGGCCACCCGTGTGCGCACGATCGACCTGGTTGCCGGTGCTCGACAGATCGCCCACACCATGCCCGGGCTGTTCAGCCTCGAGTGCTGGGGAGGTGCGACGTTCGATGTTGCGCTTCGGTTCTTGCACGAGGATCCATGGGAACGCCTCGAGCGACTCCGCGAGGCCGCGCCAAACATCTGCACCCAGATGCTCCTTCGAGGTCGCAACACGGTTGGCTACTCGCCATATCCCGACACCGTTGCGAGCAGCTTTGTGGCTGAGGCGGCGGCGAGCGGCATGGACATCTTCCGAGTCTTCGACGCGTTCAACGACATCAACCAAATGTCGCCAGCGATCGATGCGGTCATTGAGAGCGGCGCTGTGGCTGAAGGGACGATCTGCTATTCGGGGGACCTCTCGAACCCGGGCGAATCGCTCTACACGCTCGATTACTACCTTGGCGTGGCGGAGAACTTGGTCAATGCGGGCGTCCACATCTTGTGTATTAAGGACATGGCTGGGCTGTTGCGTGCCAACGCGGCCACGACATTGGTGACGGCGTTGCGAGAGCGTTTCGATCAACCAGTGCATCTGCACAGTCATGACACGTCGGGCGGCCAGGTTGCTACCTACGTTGCCGCCATCGAGGCGGGCGTTGACGCGGTCGACGCTGCAGCGCCGCCGTTGTCGGGCATGACCTCACAGCCATCGATGGGTGCAGTTGTATCGATGACCGAGAACACCGAACGCCAGAGTGATGTGTCCCTCGATGCCATTGGCGACCTCGAACCCTATTGGGAAGCGGTCCGTCAGGTCTATGCCCCATTCGAAGCTGGACTACAGGCCCCGACCGGCACCGTGTATCGCCACGAAATTCCCGGTGGGCAGCTCTCGAATTTGCGGTCGCAGGCTCGTGCCTTGGGGCTTGGCCATCGCTTCGAGGAGGTCGAGAACCTCTACGCCGCCTGCAACGAATTGCTCGGGCGCCCAATCAAGGTCACGCCGTCGTCGAAGGTTGTGGGCGACCTTGCGCTTCACCTCGTTGCATCGGGCGTGACTCCCGATCAGCTATTGAATGAGCCCGGAACCGTCGATCTGCCTGACTCGGTCGTTGGCTTTTTGCACGGTGAGCTCGGCACACCTCCTGGGGGGTTCCCCGAGCCCTTCCGCTCGAACGCGATTGAGGGACGCACGTGGAGTCCGCATCACGAGGAGCTCTCCGAGGCCGACGAGGCGGGGCTCGCTGGCCCAGATCGCCGAACAACACTCAACCGCCTGTTGTTTCCTGGCCCATCGGCGGCACAAGCCGAGAAACGGGCTCGCTTTGGTGACTTGTCTGTCTTGCCATCGCCGCTGTTCTGGTACGGACTTGACTCTCAGGACGACGAGGCCTCCGTCGGGCTCGGTCGTGGCGTTCGCCTGTTGTTGGGGTTGCGCTCGGTGGGCGATGCCAATGAGGACGGCATCCGTCGGGTGAGCTTCACCGTGAATGGTCAAACCCGCGATATCGACACCCGTGACCGCTCGGTGGCCACCGATCGAGCCGAGACTGAACGAGCTGATGAGTCACGCCCAGGCCATGTCGGCGCCCCATTCCGTGGCGTCGTGAACGTTTCGGTCAGCGTTGGTGACGAGGTGTCCGCTGGCGACTCAGTCGCTGCGATCGAGGCGATGAAAATGGAGTCGTCGATCTCGGCGCCGATCGATGGGACGATCGAACGAATCGCCGCTGCAGTGGGATCATCGCTTGAAGGCGGCGACCTCATCTTGGTGATCAGGCCATCAGGACTCTCCGCCAGCCCCGAAACCGACATCGGCGCCTAGCCCCATCTACCCCGACCGTTGTCGCGCTCGATGTTCGGCTGTATGAGTCTTGCTGGCACAACGCGGGTCAGCACAGAAGCGCTTCGAGCGATTACGGGTGCCGTCATAGAAGATCTCTTGGCAGTCGCTTGCTGCGCAACGCCCAAACCGGATGGTTCCGTTCTCGCATAGCTCTTGGGCGAGCGCCATCAAAAGATCGGCGAGTACCTGATTGTCGAACGTATCGGTCGATGGAGTCCAATGGATGTGAGGACCGACTCCATCGTGACTCACAATGGACGGGGCGATTTCCAGTTCGGTGAGCTCTTCGTTCACCCACGCAATGGCGGCTGGTTCATCGAGGTCGGGGAGAGAGCTAAATAGCTCGGTTAGCTGCTCGAGCTTGGTCGTGAGACGGACGATCGAAGCATGTGAGGCTGCGTCGGCTCGAGCGAAGCCGCGGTCTGCCAGCGTGCCTCGAACATCGGCCCGGTCATGAGTGATGCCGTTGGCAAGCTCGACGATTGCATCGAGGGTGAGTCGAATTTCGGTTTCCGTTGTCGAGGCGAGGCGCATATCGCCATGATAGTCGACCTTCCCAGAATGTGCATTGCTATTTTCCCGACAGTCCTTACAATGGTCGAACACTGATGTGCGGACTTACTTGTAGGTAAGTCCTTACATCTCAACGTAAAGGTGGATGCCATGGAACAGATCCTTTTGACAAGCCTTGTGGTCGTAGCGACCCTGTTCGGTGCCGGAATGGTGGTTCCCCAGATCCTCAGGCTCCATCGGACAGAAAACACCGATGGAGTGTCGGTCGCCTGGATTGGCGTTGGGGTAGCCATGAATAGTTGGTGGACGGCATACGCGCTTGGGGTGGAGTTGTGGAGTTTGCTACCTGTCTCGGTGAGCGGAGTTCTTCTCTACGTCACGCTGGCAATGCAGATGTTCAGGCTTCGAGGCGCGGGTCAGATCCGGGGCTTTCTATTGGGGGTGATCACCGTCGGCGTCATACCCCTTCCGGCCCTGTTGCTCGGTGGCTTGGAGGCCGCTGGAATCGTGATTGGGTTGTCCTATGCGGTGCAGTTCAGTCCTGCAGTACGTGAGTCGCTCCGATCGAAGGATCTGCTGGGCCTCTCGCCGTCAACTTGGTTGATGGCCTTTGGGGAAGCAGTCATCTGGTTCGTCTATGGGGCGGCCGTGGTAGATGTTGCGCTCATCATCGGCGGCGCTGGTGGAGCGGTTGCTTCGGCGGTCATCCTCACCCGCTTGTACCGAGTGCTTCGGCCGAGGATTGTGTTGACCGGGCTCACCAGCTCCTAGGAAACCGGGGGTGCGGGACGTGGACGGGATTCGTCGTATCTACCGATTGGGCGGAACCGAAGCGGCGCTTCCTCGTGCTCTTCGAGCGCATGCGCGATCCAGCCGAGAATCCGGGCGATGGCGAAGATGAGCTCGCCTGAATCGGCTGGCATGCCCGCTGCGTAGGTGAAGCTCCCGAGTGAGAAGTCGATGTTGTGCGGAGCGGTGATTCGCTCGCGGGTTCGTTCGAGCACTTCCCGGACTACGTCAACCCTCGTGGCGGAGAGGGTTGAGCCCTCGATCGACGCCATCATGATTTCGAACCGCGGGTCGGACGTTCGATGAATGAAGTGGCCAATGCCAGGAACCTTGCCGTGGCTGCGGAGAACCTCAGCGATCGCTGTTTCGACGCCATGTTCTTCGGCGTTAACGAGCAACTCGTGGACCGATTGCCCGGCAGCACCATGAAGTGGGCCGTTCAACGCGCCGAGCCCAGCGATAATCGACGCGTGTGGTCCGCCCCTGGTGCTGGCGGCGATGCGTGCGGCCAGCGTGGAGGAGGCCATCCCGTGGTCAGCGAGCAGCATGAGTGTCTGATCGAGGATGTAGGAGTTGGTGCGAGCTGCGGTGGTGAGGCGTGGCCACAAGCGTTCCGCGATCGACGCGTTGCCCCTGATGGTGACGTCTTTGGTTAGCGGGAGCGCGTCAACAGTGGCGGCAACGAGGTGGCGGACCGATGTCGTTGCACTCGCAGGGTCGCGGTCGTGGCGGAATGGGTCGTGCGTGCTTGCCGTGATCGTGCTGGCGAGCAGTCGGTCGATCAGGTTTGCCGACGGGCCCAAGAGGTTGGAGACGGAGCTGATGGCGTCGACCAGCTCTGGTGGCGCAACCCACTGTGTTGGGCCCGGTACGTTCCAGAGAAGTTCAGCAACTGCTTCGTATCCAACACGTCGGGCGGCGAGCTCTTCGATTTGTGAACCCCGGTAGGAAACGTATCCATCGCGGACATCGGTGACGCTGGTGGTCACGCGGGCTTCGAGTCGTCCCGGATGTCCGCCGGCTCGCTGTCGGCGCAGTCGGTCAACTTCATCGGCATCGAAGGTCGACGCTCGGCCATCGACCGCCTTCTGGCGCGACAACACCCCACGAGAAACGTACGCATAGACCGTCTCCTTCTTCACCCCAAGCCGTGCCGCGGCCTCCTCGGTGCTCAGCCGATTCGAAGGCCGAGGCAACAACGCTCGAGTATCAACAAATTCAGTCATCCGACCCGTCCTTCCAGCAGCAGTCCCGAGCAAAGCGTGCAAAGGGGCCTGGCCCCTATCTGCAAAAAGGGGCCTGGCACCATATGTTGACGAGATCAATGTTGATCGAATCAACGTTGTCAATGTATCGGATGTGGTCGAAGGTGAGAGGAGACCACTAGAGGAGCATTGATGCAGGTACCAGCGGGTTTGAAGGGTGTCGCCGTAGCCGACACGACGATCGGAGCAGTTCGGGGCGCCGAAGGCTTCTATCACTACCGGCAGTACAACGCCGCGAACCTGGCTCGCACACGCTCCGTCGACGACGTCGTCACGTTGATGATCGACGGAAGTCTCCCGCCTGAAGCACCGGCGATCGACCTCGGCCCGATGCGTGGGCTCCCGGACGACGTCGCACGGCTTGTAGACCTGATGTCGGAGTTCACGCCCGACGCCCTCTCGGTCATTCGGGCTGCACTCCTTGCGCTCGCTGATGTCGAAGGTCATCAGCCAGTGCTCGACATCGACCACGATCAGCGCCGAGCTGACGCCATCCGTCTCATCGGCGCCGTCCCAACGATCGTTGCCCGCCACTACCGCCGCCGAAACGGGCTCGAACCCATCGCTCCTGATGCGTCACTCACTCATGCCGCCGACTACCTCCGAATGGCCACGGGCACGGTTCCCGAAGACGTGAGAGCCACCGCCGTCGAGAAGTACCTCGTGTCCACGATCGATCATGGCTTCAACGCATCAACCTTCACCTCTCGGGTTGTCGCAAGCACCGGTGCCTCGGTAGCGAGCGCAATCGTTGCCGGGCTCGGGGCGCTCAGCGGGCCTCTCCACGGTGGAGCCCCAGGTCGTGCGCTTTCGATGATCGAGGAGATCGGCGATGCCGAGAACGCCCGCGCATGGGTGGAAGCCAAGCTCGACGCCGGCGAGAAGATCATGGGCTTCGGCCACGCCGTCTACCGCGCCGAAGATCCGCGCGGAGTTGTGCTGCGAGAGGCGGCCGAAGATATCGGCGGCGAGCTCGCCAAGAAGGCTGTTGGCATCGAGCAGGAGATCCTCGCCAAGTTGGCCGAGTGGAAGCCGAACCAGACCATCGTCACGAACGTTGAATACTGGGCGGCCGTATCGCTCGGCATTGCCGGGTTGCCCTCAGAGCTCTTCACGCCATGCTTCGCCGTGAGCCGTGTCATTGGCTGGTCGGCTCACATCCTGGAGCAGGCCAACGAAGGCAAGATCATCCGCCCAAGCGCCAACTACACGGGCCCCGAACCTGTCTCGTGAGCACGGGACGATCTGTGATTTTTGGTGGGCGCTAGCGGCCCACTATCGATCAAAATTCGACAGTCGATGCGACTTCTTGGAGGGCGTCTTCGAGGATGTCGAACATTTCGTCGATCTGTTCGATGGTGATGATCAGCGGCGGCGAGATCACGCACATGTTGATCGTCGGGCGCACGATCAGGCCCCGCTTCTCACACGCAGCGTCGACGAGCGAGCCGAACTGGTAATCGATCGCCAGCCGTTCTTCTTCGGAAACATCGGTCGGTGCAATGTCGCCCTCGATGCAGCCAACGAGGCCGACGCCGCGAGCCTCGCCGACAACGTCGAACCGACTCAGCTGGTTCAGGCGGTCCTGGAAGTGAGGGGTCACGTCGAGCACGTGCTGCAGGATGCCCTCTCGCTCCATCACCTCGATGTTTGCCAACGCAGCCGCACACGCCACCGGGTGCGACGAGTTGGTGAAGCCGTTGGAGAACGCGATGTCGCCGTGATCCTCTGAGCGCAGTTCGTCGATCAGTCGATCGGACACGAGCATGGCTCCCAAGGGTGCATAGCCCGACGTGATGCCCTTGGCGCAGGTAATGATGTCGGGCACGATGCCGAAGACCGGTTCGGAGGCGAACCAGTGGCCAAGGCGACCAAACCCGGTGACGACTTCGTCGGAGATGTAGAGGATGTCGTGCTCGCGGCAAATGGCGTGCGTGCGCTCGTGATAGCCGGGCGGCGGAATGACCACACCGCCACTCGCCAGAATCGGTTCGGCGATGAACGACCCGATCCGATCGGCTCCAACCTCGGCGATGAGCGACTCAAGGTCGGTGACTTTCTCGTCGCACCACTCCTCAAGGCTCATGCCGTCGGGGCGCGACCTGGGGCTCACATCGGGCAAGAACCGAACGAGCTCGGTTGCCGTGTCCATGAACGTACGGTCACGTTCCTTGCCCGACACGGTTGCGGCGAGATACGTCGACCCGTGATACGCCTTCTCTCGCGAGATGGTGATCTTCTTGTCCGGCCGCCCCAGCATGTTGTTGTAGAAGTGCGAGAACCTGAGCGCGCTGTCAACAGCCGACGACCCGCCGGTGGTGAAGAACACCCAGTTCAGATCGCCAGGCGACATCTCGGTCATTCGCTTGGCCAGCACCGACGCCGGGTCAGATGCGAAGTACCACGGGCTATTGAACGGCAGCGCCATTGCCTGGTCGGCCATGGCTTGGGCCACCTCGGCATTGCCGTAACCGATCTGCACGTTCCACATGCCACCAGGGCCGTCGATGTAGCGCTTGCCGTCCGGGTCGTAGAGATAGATGCCCTCACCGCGGGCCGCGATCAACCGATCAGGCGGCTTGGTGCCCATGGTTTCCCATGGATGCATGTTGAAGGTGTTGTCCCAATTCCGAACGTCGGCTGGCGAGGAAGAGCGCACATCGGTCATGGGCAATCCTGCCACACGGGTTAGTCCGGTGGGATCTCCGGAAACGGTGGCCTCGTCGGATGTCGGCTAACCCTTCCGGCGGTCAGCCACCCGCTTCTCAGTGCCGAACTCCTTCGCCCGATCGATCGCTTCCTGGATGAGCTGCTGGGCCTCGAGGGCATTTCCCCAATGATCGATCTTTACCCACTTGTCTTTCTCGAGGTCTTTGTAGTGCTCGAAGAAGTGCTGGATCTGATCGATCGTGATCGGCGGAAGGTCGGTGAAGTTCTCGACTGATTCGTAGCGCCGCGACACGTTGCTCGACGGAACGGCGAGGACTTTCTCGTCCTGGCCAGCATCGTCTTCCATGACCAACACGCCGATCGGGCGGCAGTTGATGGCCGCACCCGGAACGATCAGTCGGGTGTTGCACACCAGAACATCGATCGGGTCGCCGTCTTCACTCAGCGTGTGCGGCACAAAGCCGTAGTTCCCGGGGTAGCGCATTGGGGTGTAGAGGAATCGATCGACGAACAGGGTGCCGGAGTCTTTGTCGAGCTCGTACTTGATGGGTTCACCGCCGACCGGAACCTCGATCAGGACGTTGATGTCCTCGGGGGGGTTTTCTCCGATGGGGATTGCATCGATGCGCATGGGGTTCTTTCGGCAGGTTTGATCAGCGGCAAAAGCGAAATGGCCGGTCCCGAAGGACCGGCCACTATTCGACGTTTCAGCGAACGGATTAGTCGCGCTGCATTAGTGCACGGAGTACGTACCAGAACATGGTCATGAGCGAGTTGAACAGGCCAACTGCCGCAGCCACATGGCTACCGATTGGGTAGCGCTTCACGACGCCCTGAGTCTGGAAGAGGATTGCAGCGCCGGACAGGCCGATCATCGCAATCGAGAACCAGAGGCCCAGACCGAAGCCGAAGATGAATCCAGCGATGATCGCAACGAGGGCGAGACCGAAGCCCCACATCACGATTGGGCGAAGGAACGAAAGGTCCTTGCGGGTGAACAGGCCAATGCCGGTGAGTACGGCGAAGCCGATGAGCGTGATGACCGCTGCTTCAGCAACGGTGGCGCCGCCGCCGCTTTGGCCAAACACGTAGCTCAGGAATGGAGCGAAGATCAGCGACTGAGCGAACGCAGATCCGAACAGGCCGATGTATTGGCGAGACGGGTTCAGTAGGTCGGCGGCTGCGTTGCCAGCGAACCACTGGACAACCATGACGCCGCCCATAAGCAGCATCCAACGTCCGCCGCCTCCGCGGAAGAAGAAGTCTTCCATCGCTCCGGCGACGCCGGTGACGAAGAGAACGGTCTCGAACGCAATGAACGCGGCTACGGCTGCAGCGATGTGCTTGTAGACGAGGCCAACGAAGGTCGCTCGGTCAGTTTCTGGTGCGTGGATAGCTGGACGGTTGCCGTACTTGAGCGAGGTCGCTCCGGCGTCGCCGTCTTGTGGAGATCGAATTGGATCGTAGGAACTCATGGGGGTCCTTTCAGTGAAAAGACGGTTTTCTACGTTCCGCAGAAAGCCGCCTGTTCCCCAGGGTACTGCACCCGAAATCGGGTTGTTCGACCTGTATGAACGTCGAAGTGGTCACTTTTCATCCAGACTTGGGGTGTGACGTCGAAATCCATGGAAAAATCAACGCCTTTTCGGGTGCAGGTGAGTCGAGATTCTGCTGAGAGCGAACATCTTGTCGATGTGTGCGTCAGCAGTGTTTCGGAAGCGGTATCGAGCTGGGGCGAGTCTGATCGGGCTGTTATTCCGCGTTCGTCGATCAAACCCATTCAGGTTCTTCCACTTGTGCGCACCGGGGCTGCCGACGCATTCGATGTCTCCACGACCGAGCTGACGCTTGGTGCTGCGAGCCACAGCGGTGAGGTTGCCCACGTCGAGGCCGTCGACGCGTGGCTTGCCCGCATCGAGCTCGATCGATCTGCGCTCGAGTGTGGTGCTGACCGCCCGATCTCGGTTGAACAAGCCGACCGACTCTTGCGTGCCGGAGACAGCTTTGAAGCTATTCACAATTGTTGCTCGGGAAAGCACGCCGGGTTCCTGACGATTGCTCGGCACCTCGGGGTCGACCCAGCGGGGTACATCGACCGAGAGCATCCCGTGCAGCAGCTCGTCACCGATGCCATTGCGGAATTCACCGGGGTCGACGTGCACTCTCTTTCGAGTGGAGTTGATGGTTGCGGCATTCCGACCTTCGCCATTCCTCTCGATGCGCTGGCGTTGTCGATGGCTCGTCTGGTGTCCTTCGACGACCCAGCGACCCAACGGGTCACGTCGGCGTTGAGCGCGAACCCGTTCTGGATATCGGGTACCGACCGGTGCGAAGTTCGACTCGTCGACCAGGCGACCGAGCCGTTGGTGATCAAGGCCGGAGCTGAGGGTGTGTACATGGCCGGACTTCCTGATCGTGGTCTTGGCATTGCGCTCAAGGCCCGCGACGGGGCAAGCCGCGCCGCCGAAGCGGCAGTTGCAGCTGTTCTGGCCGAGCTCGGCGTCGTGCCAGAGTCGGCGAGTGCCTCCACTATCACCAACAAGGCGGGTACGGTCGTGGGCGCAATGAAGGTGCAACGAGCGTGACCGCGATCGAACGCCCCGATGGGGCCATGGGGCGTTCTGACGACCTCACGATCTTCTCGTCCGATTCGGCGAGCACGACGATGGTGGCGTCGGCAAAGGAAGCGTGGAAGTTCCGCGGGTTCATCTCGTACATGACGAAGCGCGAGCTGCGCACCACCTACACGCGCAGCTATCTGGGGTGGATCTGGTCGTTGCTGAACCCCATTGCCGAGGTGGCGATTTACACCCTCGTGTTTTCGGTGTTGCTCGACATCAGCCGCCCGACCTCGCCGAATGGCTTTGACTCATTCCCACACTTTCTGATGAGCGGCATCGCGATCTGGGGCTTTTACCGGATGGTGTCATCGAAGGTGCTTAGCAACTTCATGGGCACGGTTCGGTTGCGTCGCAAGCTGTACTTCCCGCCGGTTGCCGCTGCGCTCTCGACGGCACTCAGCACGCTGGTTGAGGCATCGTTGCTGCTCGTTGTTGTCTCCATCTTCTTTGCGGCGTGGGGGCAGCTGTCGATCCACGCAATCATCGTGATACCCGCTGCGATCTTTGCTGCCACGTCGGGGCTTGGCGTAGGGCTGGCATTGTCGGTCGCAAACAGTAAGTACCGCGACATCAGCTACCTCTACACAATCTGCTTGCGGCTTGGCTTCTATCTGTTGCCGCTGATCTGGCCGATCGAGTCGGCCACCGGCCGGTTCGGGTCGTTCCCGTGGCTTGAGCCCATCATCACCTCGAACCCGTTCGCCAAGATGATCGAGTTCGGTCGCAGCGGAATGATGTACCAGCAATGGCCATCGCTCGGAGACTGGCTCTACCTCTCGATCTTCTCGGCCGCCACCATCGTTATTGGCTGGACGATCTTCGCCCGCTCATCGGCTGACGTCGCAGAGGGCTTGTAATGGCCAACATCGAACTCGCTTCCGACCTCGCTATCGAGGCCACCGGCATCTCAAAGAAGTTCCTGCTCGGTCGACGCAGCACGAGCCTCAAAGACCGACTCACCGGCTTCAGCGATAAGAACCGAGAAGAGTTCTGGGCCTTTAAAGACGTCTCGGTGCAGGTGCCTAAGGGGTCGATGCTCGGTGTCATCGGCCGCAACGGATCAGGCAAGTCGACGTTCTTGCGCACCCTCTGCGGCGTCTACCGGCCAACAACCGGTTCGGTTGTGGTGCGCGGTCGAATCACGGCGCTGCTCGAGCTCGGCGCGGGCTTTCACCCCGAGCTCACCGGACGCGAGAACGTCTATATGAACGGTTCCGTTGTGGGCCTCGACCGCGACTACATGGACAGCGTCATGGACGAGATCATCGACATGGCCGACATTGGTTCGTTCATCGATGCACCGATCGAGACCTATTCGAGCGGCATGCGAGCCCGACTCGGCTTTGCGGTGTCCGTACAAATGCAACCCGAGATTCTGCTCGCCGACGAGATCACTGCGGTCGGCGATATCGCGTTCAAGCAGCATGGCATCCGCCGGATGAACGAGCTGCGTGACAAGGGCACAACGATCGTCCAGGTGAGCCACAACCTGCAGATGATGCAAAAGAGCTGTGACCAAGTGCTCTGGTTACATCACGGCGAGATCCGTCGCCTCGGCGACCCGAAAGAGGTTGTCGAGGAGTACAAGTCCCTCGCAGGTGTCGACCGCTCGGGCCGCATGATCGGCGGCGATGCGGGCAACCCGAAGGCTGCCGCCCGGCGGCGCAAGCAAGCTGCGGTTACTGAAACGCTCGCCGCGGAGGACACAAACTCGGCGTGGATCCCGACGTTTACGTTCGCCGGACCCGATGGGGGCGAACTTGTGGCGGGCGCGCCGGCCACGCTCACGATCGGCCTGAACGCAGAACAGCCGCTTGTCGACGCATCGCTTCAGGTGCGGGTCCTCGCTGCAGGCGGAACGCCAACGGGCTTTGGCTACGCCACCGGGCCGCTCGACGAGGATGCTGTCGATGAGAATGGCGTGGGCTCGCTGCAGGCGGTCATCAACCTGCTGACGCTGGCTGCGGGCCGCTACAACCTGAAGGTTGATGTGCTCTCCGCCGGCGACATCGTTGCTTCACGGACCAAGAGCATTGCCGTCTCGCCAACACTGACTGAAGGCGATGACTACATTCCGCTCGCTGCGTCCTGGCACGTCACTGCACCGAATCGGTAGCGGACGTTTCACTCGGCGATTGTCTGGATGATCGATGCAACTGCATCGTCGGTACCGAGGAGTCGTCCGCCCGCGGCCGTGCATATCGCCGCGGTGAAGCGCCGCACCGGGCGCGGGAAGTCGGTCCAGCCCGAGCACATCCAGCGAAGATCGTCGCCAAAATTGTGGAGCACTCGAGCCCAACCTGGGCGCGATCGTTCATCGGCTTGGGGCCTGGGGAAGTGATGTTGCTCGTTCATTGCTGTGGTTCCTCCTTTCTAGATCGTTGAGTAGACCTCGAACCGGGAATCGGCACGGGGTCGGTGGAGCGCACAGGCGCGTGAACGTACAGAGCTGCACGCCGGTAGCAAGGGCTGTGGCGTGAGCGTGGTGTAGAGAAGTGCAGCGCAACGCAGAGGCTGCGCGCAGAGGACCGACGGCGCTAGCTGTTGCTAGCGAAGCCACCTCCAAAGAGTTCAGGTTGTGTGCGCATATGCGTCCGTTTCAGGCAGTCCATCGGTTGGAAGGGTGCAGGCTGCACCAAGCGTTTGACGATACGTGTCGAGCTACCGGGGTTCAAGGCTCGTTGGTCACACGGTGGCTCTCTAGACTGTGCCGATGTCTCATTTCGTCGTAGTCGGTGCCGGTCTCGCAGGGTTGGCGGCTGCCAGCACGCTGAAGAACCGGGGCCATGACGTCACGGTGCTCGAAGCCGGTGACGGTGTTGGTGGCCGAGTGCGCACCGATGCGGTCGATGGCTATCTCCTCGACCGTGGATTTCAGATTCTTCTCACCGCCTATCCGGTCGCCGAACGAGTCTTCGACTACGAAGACCTCGACCTGCGGCGCTTTCATGCCGGGTCGTTCGTACAGCTCGACTCCGGTCGGGTGTTGGTCGGCGACCCGCTGCGTCGCCCGGTCGACCTGCTCGACACCGTCCGAGCTCCAGTTGGTTCGATCGTCGACAAGACCCGCCTGCTCGCCTGGCGCAAAGACGTCATGTCGGGCACGGTTGATGATGTGTGGTCGAAGGCGGAGTGCACGACCCACACTCGCTTCAGTGACCTGAAGTTCTCTGACGACTTCACCGAACAGTTCTTGGCTCCCCTCTTCCGCGGCATCACGCTTGACCCGAAGCTCGAAGTCACCAGCCGGTTCACCGAGTTCGTCTTTCGGATGCTCGGAACTGGCTATGGCGCCGTGCCAGCGAACGGCATGGGAGCGCTAGGCGATCAGCTCGCTGCTCGCCTGCCGGAAGGGTCGATCAAGTTGTCGACGCCAGTCGCTGCCGTGAGCTCGACGTCGGTAATGACCGCCGGGGGAGAGGCGATCGAAGCCGACGCGGTCATCGTGGCAACAGACATGACTGCGTCGTCGCAACTCATCGACACTCCAGACTTTGGATGGAACAGCGTCACGACCCGTTGGTACAGCTCTGATGCGCCGCCCTACGACGAGCCGCTGCTCTTCTTGAACGGCACCCGAGAAGGTCCAATCAACAACGTCGCTGTCATGTCGAACGTCGCCAAGCGCTACGCCCCGGCAGGCAAGCACCTGACCGCAGTGTCATTCCCCGGAACCGATTCTGGCGAGTCGGTTGATCGGGCGGTAGGACAGCAGCTGCGGGGCTGGTTTGGCGGCGCTGTAGCCGATTGGGAACTGTTACGGACCGATGTCATCGAGCACGCACAGCCCCGTCATCTGCCTGGGGAAAACGTGCCGGCAGCAGCCCGTTTAGCGTCCGATATTTTCGTCGCTGGCGATCATCGGCAGAATCCGTCGATCAATGGAGCGCTCCAATCTGGTCGGGCGGCAGCACGCTCTGCGTTGGACTACGTGACATCGCGCTGATTCCGTGGGATTTTTCGGAATCTCACAATTCTTGGGCCAGATGTTGCTCGTGTTGTTGAAGTTGACAGTGGGGAATGAGTCGACCGCTGAGTGTCAATGTTCTCAGTGAAGTGGGTCACAGAGCCGGTCGTCATCAAATCGTAACAATCACGCTGCGTGGTCACGGTGGTAAGAAGTTGGTGAATTACCCAACGGTTACCTAGACCGATTGGTCTAGGCGTCCAGCACGTTCTGTGGTGTCCCAATTTGGAAGCATCGCAGGGCTTGATCGATGTAATTACAACCTTGTAACCTCATCCAGCCACCCCCCTTTGTCGGGGAGGCTCATTTCTCGGAGACGGCTGTTCATCAGCCGCAGGTTGGCTAGGTACAAAAATGACAATGATGGATGATCGCGGTTCAGCGACCCTCAGTGCGGCGGACGTACATGGGGATTCGGAAACCGAGATGCCGACAGGTATGCGAGTCAAGAAGCGCAACGGTTCACTTGAACCTGTCGACCTCAACAAAATCGTGAATGCGGTAGCGCGATGTGCTGAGGGCCTCCTCAACGTCGATGCCATGCGAGTGGCACAGCGGACGATCTCCGCTCTCGCCGACGGCGCCACCACTCGAGAGCTCGATGAGCTCTCGATCCGCACAGCTGCGGGGTTCACGGTGGAAGAGCCGAACTACTCCAAGCTCGCGGCACGGTTGCTCGCAACCTACGTAGACAAGGAAGTTCGCAACCAGAACATCCCATGGTTCTCCGAGTCGATCCGCATGGGCCACTCCGTTGGCCTCATCGGTGACGACGTTGCTGCATTCGTCGAAGCAAACGCCCCGGCACTCAACGCCGCCATCAACACCGACCGCGACCGCAAGTTCGAGTTCTTTGGCCTTCGCACCGTCTACGACCGGTACTTGCTCCGTCATCCCGAGACCCGGTTCGTCACCGAGACCCCGCAGTACTTCTTCCTGCGTGTCGCCTGTGGCCTCTCCCAGAACGCCGACGAAGCAATCCGCTTCTACGACCTCATGAGCAGCCTCGCGTACCTGCCGTCGAGCCCGACCCTGTTCAACTCCGGCACCCGCCACGCACAGATGAGCTCGTGCTACCTCCTCGACTCCCCAGAGGACAGCCTCGAAGGCATCTACAAGCGCTACACCGACATCGCTCGCCTCTCGAAGTTCGCTGGCGGCATTGGCGTTGCGTGGCACCGCATCCGCTCGAAGGGCTCCCTCATCCAGGGAACCAACGGACTCTCTAATGGCATCGTACCGTGGCTCAAGACGCTCGACTCGTCAGTCGCTGCAGTGAACCAGGGTGGCCGTCGTAAGGGTGCAGCGTGCATCTACCTCGAGACCTGGCACGCCGACATCGAAGAGTTCCTCGACCTGCGTGAGAACACCGGCGATCACATGCGCCGTGCGCACCAGCTGAACCTCGCCAACTGGGTGCCAGACCTCTTCATGGAGCGCGTCGACAAGGACTGGCAGTGGAGCCTGTTCGACCCATCCAAGGTTCCGCACCTCACCGACCTCTTCGGTGAAGAGTTCCGCACCGCTTACGAAGAAGCCGAAGCTGCAGGCCTGTACGAGCGTCAGGTCAAGGCCCGCGATCTCTACAGCCGTATGATGCGCAGCCTCGCTCAGACCGGCAACGGCTGGATGACGTTCAAGGATGCCTCCAACGAGAAGTGCAACCAGACCGGTATGGCCTCCGACGATGGCACCGCCAACGTTGTGCATCTGTCGAACCTTTGCACCGAGATCATCGAGGTCACCAACCAAAAAGAGACCGCAGTCTGCAACCTCGGCTCGCTCAACCTTGGCGAGTTCGTGGATGCCGACGGCGAGTTCAACTTTGAGCGCCTTGCCGAGACCGTCCTTCACGTGATGCCGTACCTCGATCGAGTCATCGACATCAACTTCTACCCAACCGACGAAGCCGGTCACTCGAACAACAAGTGGCGCCCAGTCGGCCTTGGCCTCATGGGTCTCCAGGACGTCTTCTTCAAGAAGGGTCTGGCGTTCGACTCCGACGAGGCCCGTGCCCTGTCGGCTCGCATCTCCGAAGAGATCTACCTCAACGCCCTTACCGCATCGACGATGCTTGCAGAAGAGTTCGGACCGCACGAGACCTACGACCGCACTCGTGCCGCCAAGGGTGACCTCCAGTTCGACCTCTGGAACGTCGAGCCAACCCAGACCGAACGTTGGGCCGAAGTTCGCGAGCGCATTGCTAAGCACGGCCTTCGCAACTCACTCATGATCGCTATTGCTCCAACCGCAACGATCGCATCGATCTCCGGTTGCTATGAGTGCATTGAGCCGCAGGTATCGAACCTGTTCAAGCGCGAGACCCTGTCGGGCGAGTTCCTGCAGATCAACCGCTACCTCGTCAAGGAGCTGCAGAGCCGAGGCCTCTGGGACGCCGAGATGATCAACGATCTCAAGCAGTCCGAGGGTTCGGTCCAGCACATTGCACGTATCCCAGAAGATCTCCGTGAGGTGTACCGCACTGCGTGGGAGCTTCCAATGCGTTCGCTCATCGATATGGCAGCCGATCGCGGTGCCTACATCGATCAGAGCCAGTCGCTGAACTTGTTCATGGAGTCGCCGAACATCGGCAAGCTCTCCTCGATGTACATGTACGCCTGGAAATCTGGTCTCAAGACCACGTATTACCTGCGTTCACGCCCAGCGACGCGAATTAACAAGACCACCACTACTCCAGGTGGAAGCGGTCCGGCACCTACCAACGGTGGTGAACCGAAGGTCTTTACCGACGAAGAGGCGCTGGCTTGTTCGCTCGAAAATCCGGAGCATTGCGAAGCTTGCGACTGACCTTGCCGTCATCGCCTGAAGTGCGTTAAACCGTTCTGCCCGCCCACACACGACACCCAAGAAAGACCCCTCCACGATGGCCCTTATTGACGACGCCTTGAACCCCGATTTCGACGGAGTTCCCGCAACCAGCGGCGCCGCAGCAACCAATACTCGCCCAAAGAACATCCTCGATCCGGGGTTTGATCTGACGTTGCGCCCTATGCGGTATCCAACGTTCTACGGGATGTATCAGGACGCGATTAAGAACACGTGGACCGTCGACGAGATCGACTTCTCCGACGATTTGGTCGACTTGGAGCGCAAGCTGATGCCGGCTGAGCGTCACCTGGTGCGTCGCCTTGTGGCCTTCTTCGCAACGGGCGATTCGATCGTGGCGAACAACCTGGTGCTCAACCTGTACCAGCACATCAACGCTCCTGAAGCACGCATGTACCTGTCGCGTCAGCTGTACGAAGAGGCGCTGCACGTGCAGTTCTACCTCACGCTGCTCGACAACTACATCCCTGATCACGACGAGCGCGCCGAAGCGTTTGCTGCGGTCGAGAACATTCCGTCGATTCGCCAGAAGGCCGAGTTCTGCTTCAAGTGGATGAACTCGATCGAGGGGCTCGACCGCATCGAGACCAAGGAAGAGCGCAAGTCGTTCCTCCTCAACCTCATTTGCTTTGCTGCATGCATCGAGGGCCTGTTCTTCTTCGCAGCGTTCGCCTACGTCTACTTCCTTCGTAGCAAGGGCCTCCTCAACGGCCTTGCAGCTGGAACCAACTGGGTGTTCCGCGACGAGTCCTGCCACATGAACTTCGCTCTCGAGGTCATCAACACCGTTCGCGCTGAAGAGCCTGACCTGTTCGATGCTGATCTCGAAGAGCAGATCAAGCAGATGCTCGACGAAGCTATCGAGTGCGAATACCAGTTCGCCGCCGACGTACTTGCCGAGGGTGTCCAGGGCATGAGCCTCGCCGACACCAAGGTCTACCTGCAGTTCGTTGCCGACCAGCGCCTGGCGCTTCTCGGTATCTCCCCGCAGTACAACGTCAAGAACCCGTTCGACTTCATGGAGCTTCAGGACGTCCAGGAGCTCACGAACTTCTTCGAGCGCACCGTCTCGGCCTACCAGGTAGGCGTTGAAGGCGAAGTCGGCTTCGACGACGATTTCTAACGGGCTTCGCCCGATCGGGCGAGGGTCTGAAGAGAGCGGCGCTTGGCGCCGCTTTCTTGCTTTTTGCCCAGGGGTGTTTGGGGGATTTCCCTCTGACGGTGCTTGTGTTCATTCGTCGAGCATTGAGGAATGAAGTCGAACACCAAAATCAACGTCACTTACGAGGACATCGTCGCAGCGCTCGATAGCCACACTGACCCTGACCGCGTTTGGTGCGAGCTCACCGCTCGAGCGACCAACCCGTTCGATGGTCGTCGAATGATCATGTGGTTCGGCGGTGTGCTGGCACTTCTGGCCTCCACCATCTTCCTCGGCACCGCAGGCATCTCCTTCGGTGTGCTTGGCTTCGGGGCATCGCTCGCAGCGGTCATGCTGATGCTGATCAGTGGCGGTTGGTTTCTCACGAGCAAGGGCCATCACTTCGCTGGCGGCCTGCTCGCCACGCTCTTCTCGGGGCTCGTGCCATTGCTCGTGTTCTCGATCAGTGATCTTCTCGGAGTGCACGCACAGTACTCCGACTACAGCAGCTTCTACTCCTACATCAGTTCTCAATGGGTCTGGATGGAAGTGGCGACCATCCTCGTCGGCATGATTGTCGTCTGGAGGTTCGACTTCGGATTTGCGACCCTTCCCCCAGCGCTCGCCGCCTACTTCTTTGTGATGGACGCAGGCGTTGGACTGTTCGACTTTGGATTCGCCACCTTGTCGATGGTCTTGGGTCTGGTGCTGGGCACAGCAATGGTGCTCGTTGGCGTGTGGTTCGAGAAGATCGATAAGCCAGGACATGCAACCTGGCTGCTGATCTACGGCCTTTCGTCGATCCTCTTCGGTGCGAACGAACTGAGTAGTAGCGACACTGCTCAGGCACTGATCTACCTCGGGCTTGGCCTGAGTTTCTTGCTGCTTGGCTGGTCGATTGAACGTGGCATCCCCGTCACGATTGGAGCGTTGGCGGTCACGAGCGCCCTGGCGTACCTGACGTACGACGTCTTTGACGGCTCCATCGTGTTCTCACTGTGTGTCTTCGCAGTGGGAGTTGCCATCGTTGTTGCCGCGACGTTGATTAAGCCTCGAACAGAAGCTAACGATGCTGATCGATCAGAATTGGGTTTCCGTCCGGGTCGATGACCATGAACGAGGCGGGGCCAGAATCGGAATCGCTAGTCGTGTCGCTATCAACTGGGACTCCGGCGCTGGTCAGTGCGTCACGCACCTGGCGGATGTCGTCGAAGTCATCGAGCTCGGCGGCGCTTTGGGTCCAGCCAGGGTTGAACGTAAGCATGGGTTTGTCGAACATGCCTTGGAAGAGCCCGATGGTCGCAAGCCCGTTCTTCAGCATGCACCACGAACCCTCGTCTCCGCCCATAGCGGTGAAGCCCAGCTTCTCGTAGAACGCAATCGAGGCCGCCAGGTCGCCAACGGGCAGGCTGATGGAGAAGGCGCCTAGCGAAGACACCTCGTCGGACAGTTCATTGTTGTCGGTCATGGACTTATGCCTAGCAAACCAGTCGCCAGTCGTTCCACGGTGTGGTCGTGCGATCGCGCTGGTGGTCCGAAATCCGCCAGCAACTGACTGCGGCCGTCCGTACGGTGGTTCCCATGACGACAACAGCTTTCAACGGTCTTGATCTCGACGAACTGCAGCGGGTCCTCGACGAAGGCATCGACCATGGCGGTAATCCGGTCGAGCCGTATACCGATGAGAACGGCGGCTGGCCGCTCCGCTGCTGCCTCGGCTTCTCGAACGTTGGTGACGAGATTGCCCTGATCGCGTGGTCACCATTCGAGTGGACAGGCGTGTATGCCGAGACCGGGCCGGTCTTTGTGCACACTTCGCCGTGCTCGGGACCGGCGACCACCGACGAGCTGCCGGCTGAGCTCGACGGCCGTCCAATGGTGCTTCGCCCGTATACCCACGATCGTCGCATTGCGTACCACCGAGTCGCGCACGTGCCCGAAGGTGAGTCGCTAGGCCAACGTGTGACCGAGCTCCTCGCCCACGAAGACGTCGACTTCGTCCATGGACGAAACGTGACAGGCGGCTGCTTCAGCTTTGAGGCTCGTCGCCTCGAGTCCTAAGGGTTCGAGTTGTGCCAGGGCAGGTTCCTGGCTGTCGTGGCACGTTGGCCGTACGGTGAGTTCATGAGAAGCCCTAAGGTCTTCAGCGGTGTGCGCCGCAGCGTTGGTCTGCCCCGACGGCTTCTTCTTGTGTTGTTGGTGGTCGCACTGATGGCCGCAGGCTGTGCGCAATCGGTCGACGAGCCTGGGTTGCTCACGGACTTTGAGGTCGATGTCGACGAGGAGGTTCGGTTGTACGACGTCTACATTCCGAACGGTCTTGCGGACGGTGAACCTCCAAGGGCATTAGTTGTTTTGCTGCATGCCCAACGCTCGTCTCGGGAAGATCTTGAAGGACGTTTGCGCGCCCGGTCGCCATATTCTCGATGGCTGGACGTGGCCGAAGAACACGGGATTGCGCTCCTCATCCCCCAAGGGGTCGAGGGAACCAACGGTCATGCCGGTTGGAATGACTGCCGGGCCGACGTTGAGGGCAACCCAACAACCGATGATGTGGCATTCATCAGCGCAGCGGTGCAGGCCACCGTCGACGCCTGGGCCATGGAAAGCCCCCCGTCTTTGCCGTGGGAACGTCCAATGGTGGTCACATGGCTCAGAGGTTGGCTGACGAGGCGCCGGACCTTCTGGCTGGTATCGGCGTGGTCGCTGCGGGCGTTGCGGTGAACAGCACGTGTGCCCAGTCCGCCAGACCAATGCCGGCGCTCTTCATGTGGGGGACCGACGACCCGATCGCTCCGTTCGACGGTGGGCCAATGGCGGGCAACCGGGGCGTCATCTCCTCCGAGCTTCAGGACGTCCAGGAGCTCACGAACTTCTTCGAGCGCACCGTCTCGGCCTACCAGGTAGGCGTTGAAGGCGAAGTCGGCTTCGACGACGACTTCTAAACAGCGGTACGTCCCGATCACGGCAGGGCCATCAGCCTTCCCAGAGGGCAAGGATCCGCTCGGCCGAACGGCGATTGGTAAGCCCAAAGGCCGGGGCGTTAAAGACCATGAGAGTGTCTTCGGCGGAGCGGTAGGAGCCGGGGACGCCAAAACAGCCTTCCTCGACATACCGCGTGGTGTTCTGCTCCCGGAGAAACTCGCGATCGAGCTCCTCCCCGAAGCCAGCTGTGATCATCTCGTCGATATAGATATCGACCATCGGGTCGTACTGGCCGATGAGATCATCCCACCACGCTTCGGCCGTTTCACGGTCTGCGGGACACGACGGCCAGAAGCTGTCTCGAGGGGTGAGGCTGCTGGGGCCTAGGCGTCCGACATACTCATCGGCGAACCCGAACAAGGCATGCCCGAGTTCGTGGGGGAGATCACGCATGGTCTCGGCCGGGAAGCTGGACTGTACGCGGACCATGGCGTTTGCTACAGAGTCGTCACCGGTTCGGGGCTGCTCCGGGTCAAAGGCAAAGGACACGTCTTGCCCAGCCGCCGAGGAGATGCCGGGAAACACGCGCTCGGGGTCGAGCGCCATCGTGACCACGGAGAGATCGGGGAGTTCGAACGGAGGGATCTCCGTGTTGTTCAAGAACTGCGACGGGCCAGAGGGACCGATATCGCTGATCCAGAGATTAAATCGGTCGTGATTGGATCGGAACGGCTCGAATCCGAAGAGACCTAGGTCGGCGCCAGCAACATCCTGCGGGTCATCTGTGGGTCGACCGTCGAAGTCGAATACGTTCGCGGTGCCATCCCACCCCAGGAAGAACTCGGTGGTCACCCGAAAGTCGTCGAGGTCGTCCCAACCCCAGGGCACGAACACGAGGTTGATGCGATCGGCGTCGATGTCGTTGTGACCAGCGATGAGGTGTTCGAGTCCGTCCGGCGCTGGCTCATCGGGGCGGATAGTCGTGGTCGTCGTGGTCGTCGTGTCGGTCGTTGGGGCTGCGGTCGTGGTAAGCGATTGTGCAGACGTTGGTGTGGCAGTGGTGTCTGGTGTGGCAGTGGTGTTTGGCGCCGCCGTCGCTGTGGGTCCGCTCGCTGTTGGACCCGACGCGCAGCCCGTAGCCACTAGAAGGAGGGCGAAGAACGCAAGACTCATGCGCTGCATGAGCAAGACCGTACTTCGCCCTGATCGTCTTTCGACTGCAGGGAGTGTTCGGGTCGGCGGCTTCGCTAGTTGCCGAATCGGACGGTTCCCGCTCCGGCGTCGAGCTCAATGCTGTCGCCGGTGCTGATCGCTTGCGTGCCATGGCGCGTATTGGTTATCGAAGGCAACCCGATCTCTCGGAGAACGATCGACCCATGCGAGAGATCGCCGCCGATATCGACGACAACCGCGCCCACCTGTGCAAACAACGGAACCCAGCCGGCGTCTATCGAGCGGGCGATGAGGACGATGTTGTCTGGCGCAAGATCCTGAAGCTCGGGCGGAAGGTCGTCTGCCGGTTCCGAAAGCACCCACGCGGTTCCGTGTACGGTCCCGCTGGTAAGCGGCAATCCGTGGAGGATGCCGTCTTCATAGGTTCCTGCTTCAACCTCACCAAAGCGCCGCCGCAAGTCAGGAGCGTCGTATGCCGCAGCTTGGGCGAAGTCAGCCCGTCGCTCGTCCATGAACTCGGCGTCGACAGTCTCCCCTGCATCGAGCGATCGAAGCTCGTCCACCGTGAGCATCCAGACGTCGTCGACTGCTGGTAACGCGCCGCGAGCAACCGCAGCGCCAGCACACCGAAGCATGTCGTTGCGATGCTGGGCAAACGCCCGCATTGCATCGGCCCGGATTTCTTCACGGGCTGCCATCGGCCCGCGTGCAAGCAACCATATTGGGGTGGAGATGGCCGACTTCGCTGACGACGTCGTGAGCTCGACAGCGGGCTTCGCGTTTGCCAGACGTCCAACCGTGACGAGAACCGACGACGGGTCCTCGCTATAGCGGGGGCGAGAGAAGTCGCTTTCGAACACGCCGCGCTGACCGTGCTGCTCAAGCCAAGCCGTCCATGCGGAAACGAACGACGGATCGTCGGGCACTTCGCCAGCGGACAGCGCCAGCTGCGTCGAATCGTTGCCCCTCGCAATGTTGGCCAACTCTCGTAGGCCATCGAGCATTTGGGTCGCAGCGGTGCGCTGTTGGCGAAGGTGGTAGTCGAGCGTTCCGAGCTTGCCAACGATCGACACGGGGACGGCCATTGCGGTTGCGAGCGATGCCATTTGGTCGACCAGCGAGACATAGCTCGTAGCTGCTTGATCGATGATGGGCGAAAAGTCGTCACCGGCGGTGGGTTGCATTGCTCGGAACGTTTGCGCAACCTTGCGAGCGGTTCGGGCCGCGGTGAACTGACGAATGCCGAGCTTGCCGAGCGTTGGAGCCTGGCGGGCGAGCAGCAGCGGATCGATCGGCACGCTGTGGCCATCAGAACCACCGAGGGAATCAGCCACAAGGGATGTGGGAAGTCCGAGCTTGCGGAGAAAGTCAGTCAGCAGCGACAGGTTGAGGTATGGGCGCCGGTCGAAGACTTCGATGAAGCGTCGGCCTTCGGCGGCTGTGGACAGAATGCCCAGCGGACCACTCAGCTCGGGTGAGGCCAGCTCGATCAGGCTTGTCATGAAGACCGATGGCGGGTCGGGCAGGATCTCACGGTGATTCGCGAGGGTGAACCACTCGTTGCGAACCGGGGGAGTGGTGATTGGACGAATCTGCAATAGCCAACATGTGGAGCCATCGTCGGCGAACTCGATATCCCAGGCGCTATCGCCGAAGACGTCTCGGGTCTGTTCGAGTAGGGCGGCAAGGCGACCTTGCCACGGGGCATCGTCGTCTTTACGTCGCCGCCGGTCGAGCAGCAGCGACTCGCCCGCCTCATTGCCTGACAACAAGGCATCGCCGAGGCCGTCGGTGTAGTTGACAAGATCGTCGATCCAGCCGGGCTCGGTGAAGGCCACCCCGGCTTGTCGGGCGTCGACCATGTCCATGACCAACACGTCGCGTCGATAGTCGGCCGTTCCTGATGCTCGCACCCGATCGATCGCGTCGCGGACCGCTTCGACCGTGAGCTCGATGTTGAGGAACGAGTCGAAGTGGCCGGCCAGGCTCTGGTCGTCCCGATCCTCGGCGGCGAAGGCCGAACGCACCGCGACCGCTCGCCTATGGCGAGCAACGACTGCGGTGGCGGCAGTAGCCGAATCAACACCGTCAACAACGACCGAGGAGATCGGGACCGGAAGTTCGCCAACTAGTGCATCGTCGAGGCGTGATGCTTTGCTGGCAATGCCTGCAGCGACCAAGCCTCCCGAGCCAATGTGACGAAGGCTCATGCAACGAGCTTTCGTGCGAGGGTTGCGATCGTCTCCGCGAAGTGGTCTGGTTTCTCCAGCATTGGATAGTGGCCCCACGAGTCTTCGATGATCACTTCGGCACCGGGGAGCACGCCAGAAAAGCCTTCGGCCAGTCCTGAACCAAGCACGGCATCCTCGGCGCCCCACATCAGTACGGATGGCTCGGAGATTGGTTGAAGGGTCTCGAACCATTCGGCTGTCAGAATGTCCCACATCACCTCGAACGCATCGCAATCGAGATAGCCCTGAGCGAACCGTTCGATGTCTGCCGCTGGGATCGAGTCGCCCCAGCGACGCTTGAGCAGCAGCCGGCCTGGTGCTCCGCCAATGGCGTGCTTGACCATCTTGCGCAACGGAGCGGGCTTCATCAGTTTCGGCAAGAGGCGCGTGTCGAGGTTCGGTCCGACTGGCGAGTGGAAGATGTAGGCATCGGCTACTCCAGCGCGCTGGGCAGCTTGAAGCCCGATCGACCCGCCGATGCCAGTTCCGAAAAAGACCTTCGGGCCGTCGAATGTTGCGACCTCAGCAGTCAGCCAATGAGCGAAGTCATGCACTGTCGGAGTGCTGACTGGCATGGGGATGCCGTCGAAGCCCGGGAGATCGATTGAGTGGAGGGTCACGGGGTGTTCGTCGTCATGATCGAGCGGGGTGGGAAGTCTGCTCCATCGAGCTGCATTTCCGCCATTGCCAGCGAGGGCGAGTATGTGAATCACAAGGCCAAACTACCCGAGTGAGTATGGGCCGGATGATCGGTCAAGAGCGCTTGTGACGCGGCCGATAACTTGCGGGTGAACCTCGAGGCTCCCACGCATCAACGCCACTTGTGGGCGGACGGTGCGCTTCCCCCAGCTGTGTCTCTACGGAGCCGAAGTTTCTGGTTCTATCTCTATCTGCTTGAGGTGGCGCAGGAACGATCTGATGCTCCCGCTGGCTTCGGATCTCACCCCGACACCCGCTCGACCGAAGACCTGATTGCGATCAACAGCTCGGTTGAGCTCCGCCTGGCGCTTCCCAACAATGCGGCGCTCGTCTTTTCGATCGGCCCTGCTGGCGCCGGGCTTCATATCCGAGACTCGATGACCTCGGGCTTGCTTGGCTGGCTTGATGCCGATCACCCAATGCCCCACATCTTCCGCTGGTCAGAAGTGAACGCGATCGCGAATGCCCTCGAGGCGAATGGCCTGCCGAACAAGCCGAGCCTCGCCCGGCTGCTGCTCGCCCCGTTCTCTCTCGTCACCCCAGACGAAGACCAGACAGCCATCGGTCAAGAGCTGGTCGACGACCTCATCGGGCTCGATCTGTTGACGCTCGCTGAAATTGACGCGGCGCGAGACCTGATCATGATGCATCCGAACGCAGAGGGTCGGTATGCCACGTGGACGAAGGCCCCAACGGTTGGTTGGGCGCTGTACGGCACGATGCAGGGCGACCCGCTGTTTCACTCGCTTCGTCAGCCCGACAACCCAGACTTTCCGGCAGCCTTGTTCACGGCGACGCTTCGAGCCTGCGGCGTTGAGGACGTCGACTGACAGCTCCAGTCCTCGGCGGCTCCAGCGCTAGATTGCGGAGATGTCTGATGCGGTGCTTGAACAACTCAACAATCTTGGTTTGGCGTACGAACTGGTCGACTGTGATCCCGACTTTGCCGACACTGCGGCCTTTTGCGAGGCCTATGGCTTCGCAGCCGAAGACTCAGCGAACGCAATTGTGGTCGTGGGCAAGGCCGACCCGCCAGTGTTTGCGATGTGCCTGGTTCTCGCCGACAGTCGTCTCGATGTGAACAAGGTGGTTCGCAAGAAGCTCGGCGCCCGGAAGGCGAGCTTCGCGTCAGCCGATCAGACGATCGAGCTCACCGGCATGCAGATCGGGGGAGTGACACCGTTCGGTACATCGACGGATCTGCCGTTGTGGATCGATGCTCGGGTCATGGACCGAGAGCAGCTCATCATCGGCGGTGGAAGCCGGGATCGAAAGCTCCTCGTGCCGCCGTCTACATTGGCGGGCCGTCCAGGAGCTGAAATAGTCATGGATCTTGCAAAGCCTCTGGAAGTCTGAAGAGATCGAATGGTGGAACTTGTGGTGCAAGCCGAAGTCGGGGCGTTTCCGTTGTGGACGCTCGAGGGTGAGAACATCGTCCCCGATTCGTTGCCGCTGTCGAGAAGGGTGCTGGTCGCTCTCGAGGATTGGGCCAATTTCTATGACGATGTGGGCGGTGCCATGAGCGACCCAGAGATCGTCGAAGAGTTCGTCGGCCAGGGCTACAAGATCGCCCACGCAATACGTCGCGAGCTCAAGGGCTCGACCGTGTGGCTGGCTCACCCTGTTACCGAAGAACGAGTACAGATCGAGCGGCACACCCCACGATGAATAGGTATTGGGGCGAAAGTAAGCCTTTCGAACTACCTATTTAGGCAATTCGGCTCACAGGGCACCGATCTTCGTCGACCGGGCACACATGTTCACTCCTTCCCTCGCAGGCGCTGCAGACGTGGCGCTTTCCACGCTCCGGGCCATTCGTGCTCGTTCCGTCAACGCGAATACATCAACGTTGGAAGTCTCGCCAGAGCCGGCGATTACCGACGATGCGAACTGGCTCGACCTCGATCGTGAAGAGCAGATTGCGTTTGATGAGAAACTCTCGGCGTTCCTCGACCTTGATGTCGAAAACAAGGAACGAGAGTGGCTGCTGCCGAACGGCCACCACCAGAGTTAGTTGTCGTAGACCTCGGTCGTGGCGTGCACCAGTAACGCTGACGAGGCAGCCGGTACGACCTGTACCGAGATCTTGGCCGTGTCGTTCAAGAAGTTGAGATCGTGGACGGTGATTCCCCGAATCTCGAGGCCTGTCCGCGTCTCGAGGTCAGCGATCAGCTCGGCACGCCTGCTGGGGTGCAGCAATTCGATGCGCTCATAGACGATCGAATGCACGTTGTTCTGACGAGATAGCCAGACGCCGCCGAGCATTTCGAGGACGCCGATGATGACTGCGTTGGCGATGACCGCCTCGACAATGGTCAGCGTGGTGAACGCCAGCGCGTTGAACGAAGCCAGAGCGATTCCTGCAAACAGGTACGTCATGTCGAGGACTGGCAGTGTTCCGGTGCGGAAACGCAGAATACCGAAGAGCGCAAACAGTCCGAAGCCCACGTTCGTGCTCACGGCGGCAGATGACATGAGGTACGTAACAAAGAACACGACCATATTCACGACCACCATCGCGAACACCGACATGGCCCTCGAGGGTGAACGACGGTACGTCAGCAGGGCAAGCGACGAAATGGCAATGACATTGAACGTGAGCCCGAGCAGGAACTCGGGAAGTCTGGCGCCGTCGACGAGGTCGATTGCAAGGAGAGGGCTCATGCTGCCACCAGTCCCCGTGAGGTTGGCATGGCGTCGAGCGACTCGAGGTTTCGGAACACTTTCTTAAACCGATTTCGACGAAGGCTTGGGTCGCACGAAGCCAAACCCATGCAATACTTCGAGAAGTTCTGGGGCCGCCGGTTCATCGCGACCATCGCTGGCGAGCTCCGGTCGAACTGTGGCTGCTTGAACTCGCAGATCGCCAGCTCGGGAATCTGCACCTCACCACGAGCGCTGGAGAACGACAGATCAACGTCGATGGTCACCCGCTCGGAGAAGTCTTGCTTGACCAAGAGGATTCTCTCGTAGTCGACCCGAAGGGATGGGATGAGGTGCGATGGGGCAAGCCCGGTCTGCTTAAAGAAGAAGACAGCGTCTCTCGGTAGCAGCCGTTGCTCAGGGAGCTGCGAGCGCCGACGTACCTTCACCGTGCGGCCATGAACGTTCTGCTTTACCTCGAAGTACGTGATGTTTGAGTTCACATAGGTTCGGTAACGAAGCTTGTGTCGCTGGCCCTTTTGGTTGTGGTGCTGGTGGTAGTTCGTGAGGTCAACGCTGTCGAAGTAGTCGTTTCGGTAACGCTGCATTCGCTTGCCCTCGTGCTCGAGAATGAAGTAGTCGGTGGACAGGTTTCGCAGTGCGCTCACGACGTCGTTTCGGTGGAGAATGACTTTGCTTTCCTCGCGGTCGTGGAGTTGGGCGGCGTCTAGCTCGGGCAGTGTCACCGATTGCATGGCGCCGAGGTGGTCGTGAGAGTTCATGACTAGATCGTGGCGACCGTTGGAGCGGGCGGTGGTAGGAGCACCCCAAAACAACCCTAAATGGTTCGGCCCTGTTACGTGTTAGAGCGACGCAGCAATGGCAGTGAGAGCTCAACTCTTGCGCCACCAAGCTTGCTTTCGCCGAGGGTGAGTAGCCCGCCGGCCTCCTCGATGGTTCGGCGTGCGATGCCTATACCTAGTCCGGTCGAACCTGCAGTCGATGAACCGTCGACCAGGTTGCTGAGGTCGATTCCCTCGCCACCGTCGCTGACCCAGGCGCAGGCGAGGCCATCCTTCAGCTCGTATCCAACATCGACCGGACAGCGTTCGGGTGTGTGGGAGAACACGTTCTCGAATAACACATCGATCGCTGCTTCAAAGGCGTTTGGTGAGATCGCAATCGGAAGCTTGCCCTCCCCACGCTTGAACCGCCACGGGCGTTCCTGATCTTCTGCCAGCGCGCTCCAGAACTCGGCTCGGTTGGCAAAGACCTCGGCTAAGTCGCAACTGCCTGTGCCTGCAATAGCCCCGCGAGCTTCCTGAATGAGTTCATTGACAACTGCGGTGACGCTGGCAATGTCGCCGCGAAGGCTGTCGGCGAGTTCGGGTTCGGTCACCTGATCGGCACGCATTCTCAACGCCGTGAGCGGAGTGCGAAGCCGGTGGGAAAGCTCCGCGACCAGTTCACGCTCGTGCGCCAACATGGCCGACACTCGATCGCCGAGATCATTGAACGCACCACCTAGTTCGACCAGCTCGTCGGGCCCCGATGGCTCGACCTTCACGTCGAGCTCACCGTCACCCAGCGAGCGCGCAGCCCTGGCAAGTGCTTCGGTTGGGCGAACCACCGTCAGCGCAAGACGATCAGCTACCAACACCGATATCGCCACGAGCGCCACACCCACGCCGGCGAGGGCTCCCCATGCCCGCCATTGACCTTCCCGGAGCTCCTTGTTTGGCACAAAGACTCGAATTGCTGACATCTTCTCCGGACCTGACGCAACCGCGGCCACGACCTCGACCCCACCGTCAACAGGACCGATATCCGACACGCCCGCGTCGAGAGCCTCGTTGACGCGTTTGGAAGGTTCGATCACAGTGCCAACGGTCCAGCCTTGGCTCGAAATGACCGTGATGCGGTCGGCGCGGCCAGACGCGGTCGACCCGATCGCCGCCTCAACCTGTCCGCGGCTCCCGTACGTCACAAGCGCAGGCACAATGGCAGCGGCGTCGGCCCGGGCGGCGTCGATCGACCGGTCTTCGGCGGTCCGGCGAACCAAGAACCCGAGCGGCACAACAAACGCAGTTGCGACCAAGGTCGACATCGCGAGGAAGACCAGAACGAGTCGGCGTCTCATGCGGTTGGGTCGATCAGTTGGATTCCAACGCCTCGTACGGTGTGGATGTACCGAGGGGTGGCAGCGGTTTCACCAAGCTTGCGACGCAGCCACGAAATGTGAACGTCGATCGTCTTGTCGGCGCCGCCATAGGGCTCGCGCCATACCTGGGCGAACAATTCTTCCCTCGGAACGACGCTTCCGGCGTTCGCTGCGAGGTACGCCAGAACGTCGAACTCTTTGCGATTGCACGTGATGTCTGCGCCGTCCAGGGAAACGCGGCGCGAGCGTAGGTCGATGACCAGGCCGCCAACAACCAGGCTTCGAGTTTGCCCAGCCGATTGAGAACGGCGGAGGAGCGCTCGAACGCGAGCTTCAAGTTCCGGTCCGGAATAGGGCTTTACGACGTATTCGTCCGCACCGGAGTCGAGTAGCCGAACGATCTCGGCTTCTTCGTCTCGGGCTGTTGCGATGATGACGGGCACGTCGGAGACCGCCCGGATCATTCGCAAGAGATCGCTTCCGTCCAGATCGGGTAGGCCGAGGTCCAGCACTACGACATCGGGCGACGAGTCGATGATCGCCTGGAGCGCTGGCATTGCAGCACCTTCCGAGCGGACGACGTGACCCGCGTCAGCTAGGGCTCGCACTGCGAGCTCGCGAATGTGGTGATCGTCCTCGACCAAGAACACCGAAGCCATGAAGGATGACGGTAGATGACCAACCCTGTTCTGCGAAGCGTTTAGGACTCTTTTAGGGCTGGCTTGAGTATTGGCAGCTCCCACAAGGCGCACACTGTTGAGGTGATGAGACCGCTGGCATATGTGGCGTTGTGGCTCCTTGGCTGCGGTGTTGCGGTAGCCGTTGCCTGGGCCGGAGTTGCCGTTGTTGACAGCGAGCTCGTGAACCCAGCGCCCGCAAACACCCTCGCCCTGCGCGAGAATGCTGATGACTGGGCCTCTTCGACAACCGTGGCTGATGGGCCAAGCACGTCAGGGCCGACGACGACACCGGTCGGAGGAGCGGCGATTTCCACCGCTAGCTCGGCGCCGACACGTGCAGAAACCACTAGCGCAGCTCCAACCTCCACCACGAACGCTGAGTCCACCACGAGCGCAGAGCCGACTGTCGCTCCGACTACGAGCACCGCCACGACCTCAACAGCGGCAGCCACGACATCGACCGCGCAAGCCACGACATCGACCGCGCAAGCCACGACGACGGTGGCACCGACCACGACGGCTTCAACAACAACAACAACAACAACGGCGACAACAACGACGACCACGACCACGACTGCGGCGCCCAGCCAGACGCTGACGTTCCACCTCGTTGGAGGAAGCACCTCTGTGTCGTTCTCGCCATTAGGGGCATCGGTGTTGTGGGCGTCCCCAAATCCTGGCTTCGACGTCGACATTGATGACGGCCCAGAGTCACGCGTGGAATTCGAATCGGAGGACCACAAAACCCGCATCGATCTGTGGTGGTTGGACGGCCCCCAGCACGAGATTCGGGAGGACGCCGACTAGCAGCTAGCTCTGTCGAGAAATCTCGTAGCTCACCAACGACGCTGCTACTGCAGCGTTCAGCGATTCGACCTCGTTGTGCAGCGGGATCGACAGCAAGCCATCGCACGCTGATCGAGCGTTCGCCGACAGCCCAGCTGATTCATTGCCGATGATGTAGGCCGCCCGTTCGGGCAGCTGTGCATCGAAGAGCGGCTCGCCTGCGCCATCGAGGCCGAACAGGGTAAATCGGTGCTGCTCAAGGATCGCAATCGCCTCAGTGATGTCTTCGGCGCGCAGGATTGTCGACCGGAACGCAACCCCAGCCGACGCCTTGACCGCAACCGAACCGATCTCGGCGGTGCCCTTGTGCGGAACGACAACTCCGTCGATGCCCGCCGCAGTGGCCGAACGGAGGATCATCCCAACGTTCGACGGATTGTGCACCTGATCGAGCACGAGCAACGAACAGGCATAGTCCTTGCCGCGGCGACGCTTCTCACAGAAGTCGTTGAGGTGCTCCATTGCGGGAACCACGACATCGGCGACGACTCCCTGGTGGTGTCGGTTTGTCCGGGCAACTGCCGTCACCTTCATCTCCGACACCATCTCGACTGTCACCCGGCGGCTCGCAGCCATACCCGTGATCGTGTCGATCTCGGGGCCGTGAGCAGACTCGCTCAGCAATATTTTGTCGAATGTCAGCGTGTCGTCATGCAGCGCTTCGATGATGGGCTTGCGGCCCATCACCGTGAGGAACGAGTCGCGAGGCGAACTCACTCGGCAACGACGAACGAGAGCGACCCCACGCCAGCAGCGTCGTGGCCGCCTTCGACCGCTCCGTAAGCGATCGACGTGGCGAGCGTCTGATCGCCGACATAGCTTTCCATTGCTTGCACGGCAGCAGCGCCCTCAGCCGATAGGTCAAGAGTGAGCGAGATCCGGTCAGTGACGACGAGGTCCTCGGTTTTGCGAGCTTCTTGGATGGCTCGCACAATGTCGCGTGCTAAGCCTTCAGCCTCGAGTTCGGGGGTGAGCTCGGTGTCGAGCACGACGACTGCATCGTTCGATGGCAGCGCAGCTGCGGTAACGCCATCGGCCGGCTTGACGTTCAGCGTGTACTCGTCAGTGCTGAGCGTGTAGCCCGCAATGTCGATCGACCCGTCATCGTTCTGCGACCACTGGCCTTGCTTGGCTGCGCCGAAGACCTTCTGCACGTCACCACCTAAGCGAGGTCCGAGGACCTTGCCGTTCGGTTGGAGGACGAACTCGGCGAAGGTGTCGATGTCGTCGGAGAACTCGACCGATTTCACGTTGACCTCGTCGGCAATGAGGTGTGACAGCGTCGAAACCGAGGCCGTCGATCCTCCGGCGAGCGTGAGCGATTGCAGCGGCAGTCGAACGCGCAGGCCCTGGTCTTCACGCAGGCGAAGCGCGGCCGAGACCACCGAACGAACTTGGTCCATACTCGCTACGAGCTCAGGGTCGGCAGGGAAATCGTTGGCATCTGGCCACGCCGCGAGGTGCACGCTTTCTTCACCGGTCAGCGAGGTGTAGATCTCTTCGGTGATCATGGGAAGGAACGGTGCTGACAGCCTTAGGAACGTGGTGAGCACGGTGTAGAGCGTGTCGTAGGCGGCTCTCTTGTTGTCGAGACTTCCGCTCGACGACCCCACATTGCCGTCTTGTTCGCTACTCTTCGCACCGCTCTCGGAAAGATCTCCCTCGGACCAGAAGCGGTCGCGGCTGCGGCGGATGTACCAGTTGTTGAGCGCATCAAGGAACGAGCTGATCTGCTCGGTCGCACCGGCGAGGTCGTACGCCTCCATCCGCTCGGTGGTCGCGTCGATGACCGCACGGAGCTTGGCCAGGATGTACCGGTCGAGCTCGTCGGTTGAGTCGGTGCGGAACTCAGCCTTGTGCCCGTCGATGTTCGCATAAAGCGTGAAGAACGAATAGGCGTTCCACACCGGCAGCATGACCTGGCGGGTGACGTCGTCGATGCCCTTGTCGGAGATGCGCGCATCTCCGCCACGCACGATGTTCGAGTTCATGAAGTACCAGCGCAGCGCGTCCGAGCCTTGCTTGTCGAAGATCTCGGTCGGCTCGGTGTAGTTGCGGAGCTTCTTCGACAGCTTCTGGCCATCTTCGGCCAACAAGATGCCGTGGCAGATCACGTTCTGGAACGACGGCTTGTCGAACAATGCCCCTGCCAGCACGTGAAGTGTGTAGAACCAGCCGCGAGTCTGGTTGATGTACTCGACGATGAAGTCGGCCGGGTAGTGCTCTTCGAACCACTCCTTGTTCTCGAAGGGGTAGTGGACCTGGGCGAACGGCATCGAACCACTCTCGAACCAGCAGTCGAAGACCTCAGGCACGCGACGCATCATCGACTGACCGGTTGGGTCGTCGGGGTTCGGGCGCACGAGCTCGTCGATGTACGGGCGGTGCAGGTTTGTTGGGCGAACTCCAAAGTCGGCTTCGAGTTCGTCGAGGCTTCCGTACACATCGATGCGCGGGTACTCGGGGTTGTCGCTGCGCCACACCGGGATCGGGGAGCCCCAAAAACGGTTGCGGCTGATCGACCAATCGCGGGCACCTTCGAGCCACTTGCCGAAGCGGCCGTTCTGCACGTTGTCGGGGATCCAGTTGATGTCCTGGTTGAGCTCGACCAGGCGATCGCGGAAGTCGGTGACCTTCACGTACCAGCTCGGAAGTGCCCGGTAGATGATCGGCGTGTCGGTGCGCCAACAGTGTGGGTAGTTGTGCTCGTAGGTCTCGTGCCGGAACAGCCGGCCGAGCTCCTTGACGTGGCGGATGATGTCGCTGTTGGCCTCGAGCACGTTGCGGCCAGCGAAGTCGCTGACCTCCTCGGTAAAGCGGCCCTGGTCGTTGACGGGAACGACCATGCCCATGTTGTTCTCTTCGGCGATGCGCTGATCGTCCTCGCCAAAGCCCGGAGCGGTGTGGACCACGCCGGTGCCTTCGTCGGTCTCGACGAAATCGCCCGACATGACGCGGAAGGCGTTGAGGTCGTCGCGGTCGGCAAAATAGGGGAGCAGGGGCTCGTACGAACGGCCGATGAGGTCGGTGCCCTTGATGACGCTGTGTTCGGTGGCGCCCTCAAGTTCTTTCTCGTACTTGGCCACGGTGGCCGAACCCAAGACGATGAACTCGCCGTCGAGTTCCATGACCGAGTAGTCGAGGTCGGGGCCAACGATGAGCCCGAGGTTTGATGGAAGTGTCCACGGGGTCGTCGTCCAGGCCAGCATCTTCATCGGGCCTGGGTCGCCATCGGCCGGGGTAAGGCTGAACGCGATGGTCACGGCCGGGTCTTGGCGAGGGCGGGTGGCGTCGTCGAGGCGGATCTCGAAGTTGGACAGCGGCGTCTCGGCGCCCCAGCTGTAGGGCATGACGCGGTTGGCTTCGTAGATGAGGCCCTTGTCCCAGAGTTGCTTGAACGCCCAGATGACCGACTCCATGTAGTCGAGGTCCATCGTCTTGTAGTCATTCTCGAAGTCGACCCAGCGAGCCTGGCGGGTGACGGTCTTTTCCCACTCGCTCGTGTACTTCATGACCGACGTGCGGCATGCATCGTTGAAGTTCGCGATGCCGTATTCGGTGATAGCGACTCGACCAGAGACGTCGAGCTGCTTCTCGGTTTCCATCTCTGCTGGAAGACCGTGGCAGTCCCAGCCGAAACGGCGTTCAACCTTCTTGCCGCGCATGGTGTGAAAGCGTGGCACGACGTCTTTCACGTAGCCGGTCAGAAGGTGGCCGTGATGCGGAAGTCCGTTCGCGAACGGGGGGCCGTCATAGAAGACGTACTCGTTGTCATCGGGACGTTCGTCGATGGACCGTTGGAACGTGTCTGCGGCCTCCCAGCGCTCCAAAATGCGCGCTTCGATAGCCGGAAAATCTGGCTTGTCGACGGCGGGATATGGCTGATCGGCAGCTGAACTCATAGCCCTGAAGGCTATCGGGCCCACACCGGTCAAACAGCGCCATCAGAGTTCAGCGCAAAAACACAGATGGACGACTCCGCCCGAGCCGTCCATCCACACATGTTCGTGTTGTGAGACTTCATCTTATGAAAATGGTCACGTCGAGTCATGAGACTTTTGGACCTAATGCCCAAACGGTCGTTCCATAGGCCTCCGGCCTCACGAATTTCTGCCGATGGAATGTCACTCTCTACCTGGCGGCAAGGCAACTCAAAGGACCTCCACAAATGCGCACGATTCGACAACGGCTCTGGATACTCCCGGTGCTTGTGCTCACGGCAATCCTGTTCGGTGGTGCCCTCATCGTGACAAGCGGTGAGAAGGTTGCTGAAGCGGCGGGTTTGGCGCAGGGCGAAGTGGTGCCCGAACAGCCACGACGCGACGTGCCAGTCATTCTTGACGGCCGAGCATTAGCCCACGCCAAGGTTGGCGATCGCGTCTTTGTTGGCGGCGACTTTACGCAGGTCCGCCAGACCAACGGCACCATCATCGACCAGCCGTTTCTCTTCGCCTATGACATCAACACTGGCTTGGTCGATCCGAACTTCCGCCCGGTGCTCAACAAGCTCGTTCGCACGCTTGAGCCAACCGCAGCCGGTGATGGCTTGTACGTCGGCGGACTCTTCTCTCGCTGGGACGATTCGTTCCCACTTCGTATTGCCAAGCTCGACGCCCAGGGCAACCTAATCACCACATTCGGTCCTCGTGCATCAGCGCGAGTGCAGTCGGTGGTTGAAGTTGGCGATTCGGTTTACATCGGCGGCGACTTCACCATGGTGTCGGGCACGCCGGCAACCGGTCTTGTCAAGGTCGATCGCATCACCGGTGCAGTCGACACCTCGTGGGTGCCCGCATTCGACAACTCGATCAATGGCTCGCAGCTCGTGCGCCGGGTGCGTGCCACGCCGGATGGCAACAACTTGTTCGTCCTTCATTTCGCGAGTCAGGTGGAGGGTCAGACCCGCCAGGCTGTCGCAAAGTTTGATCTCGGTGGAGCAGCCCCAACCCTCTCCGGTTGGAACATTCCATGGGTGCAGCAAAACCCGGCCAGCAACTGCTGGGGGGCACTTCGCGACATGGAGCTGTCGCCCGACGGCTCGTTTCTCGTCGTTGGCGGCCAAGGCGCCGACAACCCGCCTAACTGTGATTCGGTCCTCAAGTACTTCACCGCAGGTGATGCTCAGGTGAACTTCGAATGGTCGGCTCGTATGTACTCGAGCGTCTTCAGCCTCGCAGTAAGCGATGTTGCGATCTACGTAGGCGGTCACTTCTGCGCAGCGCCTCGAAACCCAATTCCGGCTGGTGGCGTAAGCTCGACATGGCCCGGTACGGCCAACCGCTGCGAAGTCAACGACCCTCTTGACGCATCCAACCCGTCGGTCCTGGACCCCGCCAACGCGGTGTTCCGCAGCCAGATGGCAGCGCTTAACCCGTCGAACGGTCAGGCGCTCCCATGGGATCCAGGCAGCAACAACTTCGTTGCCGTCTACGACCTCACGCTTATCGATCGTGGCTTGCTCGCTGGCCACGACGCCAACCGCTTCAACTCGTTCGAGGTTGGACGTTCAGGCTTGTTTGATTTGAACCAAGAAGGCGACACCGAAGCGCCAACGATCACCGTTACTGAACCTGGAGCTGGCACGATCATCGGCAACCCGACGATCCTGTCAGGAACGGCAACCGACAACTTCGAGGTGACTGAGGTCTTCATCCGCCTGAAGAACGTTACGACAGGTGATTGGCTGCAGCTTGACGGCACGCTTGGTGCAAACCAGGTCGATCTTCCCGTCACGGTCAGCACGATTGGTCTTGGTGAGAAGGCATGGAGCACGCCGGTCGCCAACCTTCCCGAAGGTAGCTACGAGATTCGCGGCTTCTCGAAGGACGGGGCTGGCAACACGTCACCATCGTTGGCCTCGCCGTTCACGATCCCGGGTGAAGCACAGTGCACAGTCGCGCTCAACGCTGATGACCAGCCGGTCATCTCCTACTCGGGCTTTGACGCCAATGGCGTCGACACGGTTGTTGTTCGCCGTGACGGTTCGTACTTGGCAAACTCCGCTCCGGGCACTGCCTCGTTCACCGACGCAGCAGCTGCACCTGGCGACTACTCGTACTTGCTTCGCTGGCGCCCGGCCGGTGCTGTCACCGATGTCCCGTGTACTCCAGCCTCCATCACCGTTCCGGTTCCTCAGGTAACAACGACGTGCAGCGTTGGTCTTGATGCTGCTTCGAAGCCAGTGCTTACGTGGTCGATCCCTGGCGTGAGTCGGGTGTCGGTCCGTGAAGCAGCCCAGGGATTCATCGCCGTTGTTGATGGTCCAACCACGTACACCGTCGCCGACGCGACGCCAGGTGACTACACCTACCTCGTCCGCTTCCGCCTCGGCGGTGTTCAAACCGACCTCACCTGTACGCCAGCGCCAATCACGGTTCCTGACGTCAATGGTGCAGATCCAACGTGTACCGCTTCGCTCAATGCGGCGGGCGAGGTTGAATTGAACTGGTCGGAAATTGCTGGCGAAGATCGCTACATCGTTCGCGACAACGACGGGTTCGTCGCCACAGTCGACAACGCCCTGAGCTACACCGATACGGCACCGACCGCCGGTGAGCGCTCGTACGTCATTCGTTCCCGCCAGGGTGCAACGACGACGAACGTCAGCTGTCAGCCAGATCCGATCACGGTCAACTAACGACGTAGCTAACGAACGTAGGCCCCGCTCGTTCCCGGCGAGCGGGGCTGATGTCGTTTTGTGCCGGCGCCAGCTCTCGCTGCGCCGCCGATATCAACCTCGCGAGTCGAGTTCTGGGCGATGCGTCGGCTCGATGACTGCTCGGCTGCCACGATCGTAGGTGAGGTAGTTCCAGGCCCAGTTGACGAAGACGCTGGCTCGATTACGGAACCCCATGAGCATGATGAGGTGTAGTCCTAGCCAGACCACCCAGCCGGGGAACCCGCTGATGGTCCACCCGTTGGGGAGTTCAACGACTGCGGCGTTGCGTCCGATCGTGGCCATCGAGCCTTTGTCGAAGTACGCGAATGGCGGAGCTGCAGTGTCTATTCCCGACATTGATTCGATAATTCGCTCGGCAACGTGCTCGCCACCCTGGATTGCAACGGGTGCGACCTGTGGGGCGAGCCCATCCTCGTAGGGGATAGCAGCGAGGTCGCCGATGGCGTACACGTTCGGCTTGCCGGGCAGGCGAAGCTGGTCGTCGATGGCGACCCGTCCGGCCCGATCGACATCGAGCCCGAGTTGCTCGGCTAGTGGATGCGCTCGAATGCCAGCTGCCCAGACGACGGTGGCGGTATCGACGCTCGAGCCGTCGGCGAAGGTCACGCTCGATGCGCCAACCTCGGCGACCTGGGTGTTGAGCATGACCTCGACGCCCATCTTCTCGAGCGTCCGGACAGCGTTTGCCTGGAGTTTTGGGGCAAAGCCTGCGAGGAGGGCATCTCGGCCCTCGACGAGGATGACTCGCACGATGGCAGGGTCCAGCTCGGGGTAGTCGGGCAGGAGGACTCGGCTGGTGAGCTCGGCGTAGCCACCCGCCATCTCGACTCCGGTTGGTCCGCCGCCAACGACCACGATCGTCGTTGGAGCGTGGTCGGCCTCCGCGCCGCGGCCCCGTCGGTTGGCTTCAGTTTCGAACTGAGAGATCACGTGGCTTCGGAGCGCATCAGCTTCGGCTGCGCTCTTCAGGCCGAAGGCGTGGTCGGTTACGCCCGGCACGCCGAAGTCGGCCGTAACGCCGCCCATGGCCAAGATCAGCGAGTCGTAGTCGACGGTCGAGTTGTCGGCCAGCGAGATCGTCTGGGCATCGAAGTCTATGCCGGTCACTTCACCCTGCAGCGAGGTCAGGGCATCGTTGCCACGGGCGAATCGACGAGTGGGGTAGCAGACGTCGCCAGCATCAAGCCCCGCAGTGGCCACCTGATACAGCAGCGGCTGGAACGTGTGATGGTTCCGCTTGTCAATCAGCGTTACGCGAATCTGGGAGGTGTCCTTGGTCAGCGCTCGTGCCGCCGCCAGCCCGCCAAACCCCGCTCCAACAATCACTACGTGATGCTCCGACGTTGACCTCACTGCGTGATGCTCTGTCACCGACACTCCGATCGCTTGTGAATACTTTCACAAGCTTCCCTGAAAATGTCAAGGTGTTTGAATCTGTGGTCCCTGGCCCGGAGGGGTCCGGCTGACGGACCACAGATTTTCAGTGGTGAGGAAAGTGATCTGTGATCGATGGTGGGCGGCTGAGGCCCAGCAGCGATCAAAATTCGAGAGTTTGAGTGGGGTCAGGCCTCAACAACTAACAAGCAATGCTCGGGGTCAGGCCTCAACAACTAACAAGCAATGCTCGGGGTCAGGCCTCAAGGGGCACTTGTTAGTTGTTGAGGCCTGACCCCAGTGGCTCTAGAGCTGGTCTAGGGCTTGGTTGAGGTCTTCGATGAGGTCGTCGGCGGTTTCGATGCCGACGGAGAGACGCACGAGATCGTCTGGCACCTCGAGTGGTGAGCCGGCAGCTGATGCGTGGGTCATGACGCCGGGGTGCTCGATGAGTGACTCGATGCCGCCGAGTGATTCGGCGAGAGTGAACAGGCGAGTGCGGGTCGTGACCGACTTTGCTGCTTCGAGACCAGCGTGCACGCGGAACGAGATCATTCCGCCGCCCTGCTTCATCTGCTTCTTCACGATGTCGGCACCTGGATGGCTATCGAGCCCGGGGTACAGAACGTGGGAGACGGCCGGGTGCGCCAGCAGCATCTCAGCGATGGCTTCGGCGTTGGCGGTGTGGCGATCCATTCGAACGCCGAGTGTCTTCAGTCCGCGGGTCGTCAGGAAGCAATCCATCGGTGCTGGCACTGCGCCGACGGCGTTCTGCAAGTACTGAATGTCGTTGGCCCACTCGTCATCGCTCGTTGCAGCGAAGCCGCCGACAGTGTCGGAGTGGCCGCCGATGTACTTGGTCGTCGAGTGGATAACCAGGTCGGCGCCATGACGCATTGGCTGCTGCAAGTACGGCGACGCAAACGTGTTGTCGACAACGAGCTTGGCGCCGTGCTTGTGAGTGACTTCGGCAATGGCCTCGATGTCGAACACGGTGAGCAACGGGTTCGTGGGCGTTTCCATCCAAACGATCTTCGTGGCCGGGTTCCAGTTCTCGTCGAGCGCCTTTGGGTTCGTGAGGTCGGCTGCCGACCAGGTGACGCCCGAGCGGGTGACGACCTGCGAGATCAGACGGAACGTGCCGCCATAGGCGTCGTTGCCGAGCACGACGTGGTCGCCCGACACGAGTGAACGAAGCACAGTGTCTTCCGCGGCGAGACCCGAGGCGAACGCATAGCCGTACTTCGCGCCTTCGAGGTTCGCGAGCGCATCCTGCAACGCCGTGCGGGTCGGGTTGCCGGTGCGGGAGTACTCATAACCGGTGTGATCACCGGGTGAAGGCTGGGCGTAGGTCGACGTTTGGAAGATCGGCGTGATGACTGCGCCGGTGATTGGCTCCGGTGCTTGTCCGGCGTGAATCGCGCGGGTTTCGAACCCGTCGCTCTCGAGGGTGTGGTCGTCGGACATGGGTTACTCCGTTGTCGTGGTGGGGGAGAGGAATTCGAGGACGTCGGTGTGGCTGATCACCGTGAGCGGCTGGCCGCCTTCGATAACGAGCAGCGCGTTCGAGTTCTCGAACAGGTCGACGGCGGTCTGCACGGTCTGGCCGATGCCGATGGTGGGGAGACCTGGCGCCATGACGTGTTCGACGGGCTTGTCGAGGACACTCTCGTCAGCAAACGCGGCGTTCATGAGCTGGAGCTCAGACACCGCACCAGAAATCTCAGCCACAGCAAACGGCGGCTCGTTCTTGGCGACGGGCACCTGGCTGACGCCACGCTCACGCATGAGCTCGACGGCTTCGCGAACGGGGGTCTCGGGGTTCACGTAAATGAGCTCGGAGTTCTTGTCGCCCTTGGCCTTGACGACCTCGCTAATGCAGATGCCAGTCTCGGACTTGAGGAAACCAAGTGGGGCAAGGTAGTCGTCGTTGAACACCTTCGAGAGATAGCCGCGGCCTGAGTCGGGCGTGAGTACAACCATGAGGTCGTCTGGGCCGAGTCGTTCGGCGACCTTCAGGCCAGCCACGACGGCGAGCCCGCACGAGCCGCCAAGCAGCAAGCCTTCTTCCTGGGCAATCTTGCGGGTCATCGCAAAGCTGTCGGCATCAGACACCGGGACGACTTCGTCGACGAGGTCGTGGTGGTAGGTGGTTGGCCAGAAGTCTTCGCCGACCCCTTCAACGAGATACGGACGTCCGGAGCCACCGGAGAAGACCGAAGCTTCAGGGTCGCCAGCGATGATCTTGATGTCGGGGTTCTGCTCTTTGAGGTACTTCGCAACGCCCGAGATGGTGCCGCCGGTTCCAGCGCCCGCAACGAAGTGGGTGATCTTGCCGTCGGTCTGGCGCCAGATTTCTGGACCGGTGGTTGCGTAGTGGGCAGCGGGATTGGTCTGGTTCGAGTACTGGTCGGGGCGGTACGCGCCGGGGATCTCGTTCACCAAACGCTCGGCGGTCGAGTAGTAGCTCTGTGGATCTTCAGGAGCGACCGCAACGGGGCACACCACAACCTCAGCACCGTAGGCACGAAGCAGGTCGACCTTCTCAGGGGCGACCTTGTCGGTCATCACGAACACGCACTTGTAGCCACGCTGGTTCGCAACGATGGCGAGACCAACGCCGGTGTTGCCGCTCGTCGGCTCGACGATGGTGCCGCCAGGCTTGAGTAGTCCGGCTTCTTCGGCAGCGTCGATCATGGCGAGCGCCGGGCGGTCCTTCGACGACCCGCCGGGGTTCGTCATCTCGAGCTTGAGGACGAAATCACACGACACGTCAGCGGCAATCTTTGGCACCCGCACCAGCGGCGTGTTTCCGATCAGCTCGATGACTGAATCTGCGATCTCCATAAGGGTCTCCGGTTTCTTCGGCTGCCTTGCGGCTGCCAGTCTACGATCGTCTAACCACTCGACACCCCGGAGACTTCCATGGACTACGAAGCAATCTCGCTGACCGAGACTGACGGCGGCGTTTGGGAGCTAGCGCTGACCCATCCACCCGCCAACGCGTTGAACAAGCGGATGGCCTTCGAGCTCCGCCACGCAGCCGCTCAACTGAGCACGAACCCGGCGGTTCGTGCAGTGGTTTTGTACGGCGAGGGCAAGGTGTTCTTCGGTGGTGGGGACCTGGTGGAGATGAACGAAGGTGGCGACCAGACGCCGGCAAACCTCCACGAAATGACGATCGACTTCCACGGCGCACTCAGCCGCTTCGCTCGAATGAACGCCCCAGTCATCGGTGCCATCACAGGAACCGCAGGTGGCGCAGGAATGAGCCTCACCGCGGCGATGGACCTCGTCCACGCAGGAGAGAGCGCCAAGTTCACAATGGCCTACACCGCTGCGGGTCTGACCCCCGACGGCACGTCGACGTTCTTCCTGTCGCGGGTGGTCGGGCTGCGCCGAGCAACCGAGCTCGTTCTCACCAACCGAGTGTTGTCTGCCGCCGAAGCCCTCGACTGGGGGCTGATCAACGCGGTTCACCCCGACGACGAAGTTCTCGCAAATGCCCGAGCTCTTGCGGCGAAGCTGGCCAAGGGCCCAGCCAATGCCTTCGGCGGAGCCAAGCGCTTGCTCATCGCCGGAGCGAACTCGTCACTGGGCGAAGCGATGGAGAACGAGTCATTCGAGATCGCCAACCAGTCGCGCCACTCCGAGGGCATCGAGGGCATCGATGCCTTCCTCAACAAGCGCAAGCCCGAGTTCCCGTAGCTCCCGACTGCTCTCAGTGGGCGAGTTGGCGGAGGCGCCACTTCTGTAGGGCGTCGACGGCGCCGCGCATGGTTTCGGGGCTGCCGCAGAAACTGAACCGCATGTACTTGTGGCCCTGGGTTGGGTGGAAGTCGATGCCGGGTGTGGCGGCGACGCCGAGCATCCGGAGCCATTCAGCGGCGAGCAGTTTGCTGTCGGCGGCGAGGTGGTCGGTGCGGGCCCAGATGTAGAACGCGCCGTCAGCGGGGGCGAGGTCGGTCATGCCGGCCTTTGGCAAACCGTCGAGCAGGATCTGACGGTTCTCGGTGTAGCGAACCAGGTGCTGGTCGAGTTCTTCGCGACAATCGAGTGCAGCGACGGCCATGTACTGGCTGATGGCGGTCGGGCAGATGACGAGGTTCTGGGCCAACCTGTCGAAGCGGGTGGTTAGCTCGTCGGGAAGCACGGCCCACCCGACCCGCCAGCCGGTCATCGAGAAGTATTTGCTGAACGAGTTGATGACGATGGCGTTGTCGGACAGCGAGGTGGCAGTGACGGTTTCAGTGTTGTCGTAGGTGAGGCCGTGGTAGATCTCGTCGCTGATGAAGCGGACGTCGTTCTCGTCGCACCAGGCAACCAGATTCCCGAGCTCCGCTGGCGACAACACCGTGCCGGTCGGGTTCGAGGGGCTAGCGACGATGACCCCATCGAGGGGGCCCGCTGCTTCAAGTAGCTCGACCGTTGGCTGGAATCGGGTGCTGGCGTCGACCTCGATCGACACGGCCTCCATATGCAAGGCGGCCAGCATGTTTCGGTAGCAGGGGTAGCCGGGTGTCGTGACCGCCACACGGGCGCCGGGTTCGAACGCTGCGAGCAGCGACAGCACGAACGCACCTGAGGCCCCCTGGGTGATGGCGATTCGGCCGGGGTCGACGTCGAGGTCGTACTGAGAGCCGATGTGCTTGGCCATGGCCGGTGCGAACTCCGGAATGCCGCGGCTGGTGGTGTAGCCGAGCGTGTGATCGTCGAGCAGACGGTGCGCCGAGTCGATGGCTCCCTGGGGAGCGCCGGTCGACGGTTGGCCCACTTCGAGGTGGAACACCGCTTCGCCCGACTGCTCGCGCTCTTGTGCAGCGGCGACGACCTCCATCACATAGAACGGGTCGATCTCCTGGTTCCCCGCTGGCAAAGCCGCCTCAGCCGCCGGACGAGAATGCGCCGGCGAGCGAGTTCGGCGGGGTGGCGTCGTCGCGTGAATCGAGCCAGCCGTGCGGCAGTGCAACCCGCTTCGGGCCGTGGCTGTGACCACGGGTGAGGCGTGCGGCTCCGGGAGGGAACTCCTCGTCGGGAAGTGAGCTGAGAAGGTCGAGCATCTGCTCGCGGCTCTGCATCTGATTGATCTGCTGACGAAGCCCGCCGCCAACTGCGAAGCCCTTCAAGTACCAGCTGGTGTGCTTGCGGAAGTCGCGAGTACCGCGGTCGGTGCCCAGCCATTCGCAGAGCAGGTCGAGGTGGGTGGTCATGATCTTCACCACCCCGTGCAGGCTTGGTGCTGGGGTGATGTCTCGTCCGTCGAGGCCTTGGGTGAGCTCGCGGAACAGCCACGGTCGACCGAGGCAGCCACGGCCGATGACGACGCCGTCGCACCCGGTTTGCGTCATCATCTCGATGGCGTCTGAGGCTTCCCAGATGTCGCCGTTACCCAGTACGGGAATCGACGTGACGTGTTGCTTGAGCTCGGCGATGGTGTCCCAGCGGGCGGTGCCCGAGTACGCCTGTTCGGCGGTGCGAGCGTGGAGGGCGACAGCTGAGGCGCCTTCGTCCTCGGCGATCTTGCCCGTGTCGAGCATCGTGATGTGATCGTCGTCGATACCGATGCGGAACTTCAGAGTGACCGGAACATCGCCCGCGTTCGACACCATGGCGCGAACGATGTCGCGCAGGAGGTGGTGCCGCCACGGAAGGGCACTGCCGCCGCCGTGGCGAGTGATCTTCGCAACCGGGCAGCCGAGGTTCATGTCGATGTGATCGACCGAGCCTTCGCCAACGAGCTTCTTGACCGCCTCGCCAATCCAATACGGATCGGTGCCGTACAGCTGGATGCTGCGAGGCGTTTCGCCCTCGGCGTAGCGAGCCGAGTGCATCATCTTCTTGTGGCCCTCCATGAGGGCGCGGGCGGTGATCATCTGGTTGACGTACAACCCACCGACGGCCGTGACGGCATCGCCGGGTGCGGGGTTGGTGTCGTCGTAGGCCATCTCGTTACCGAAGCGTCGGCACAAGGTTCGGTAGGGCGCGGTGGTCACGCCCGCCATCGGCGCGAGCACGACGGGAGGAGTTACGGTCATCCGACCGATCTGCAGTGATGTTGGCACGTCCACCCATCTAGTGTGCCCGAGCGGAGCTAGAAAGGTGGACACAGATCGGACGAGAGGGGACGCACAATATGGCCGCAATTGCTGTTGGTCGACAGTTCGGTCCCTACCTGATCCAAGACATCTTGGGAAAGGGTGCGTCTGCCACGGTGTACGTCGGGCGCCGTTCCGATGGTGTCGATGTTGCGGTGAAGGTGCTGTCGACGTTCGCCATGGGCAACGCCGACTTCCGTCGCGCTGTGCCACGCGAGTTCAACGCCATGACCAAGATCGACCACCCGGCGGTCATCACGGCAAACAAGATGGGCACGATTGCTGACGTGTTGTTCATCGAGATGGAGTGGATCGACGGTTCGACGCTCGCTGGCGAGATGAGCGCTGGCAAACCGCTCGACCTGCATCGGGCAGCAGAGCTCGGGGCCGCCGTGGCGGACGGGTTGCAGGCCTGTCACGACGCGGGGGTCGTGCATCGTGACGTTAAACCATCGAACATCTTGCTCCGGTCGAACGGCTCGCCCGTGCTGTTCGACTTTGGCTTGGCTCAAGATGCCGCTGACCCCCACGCCGAACCCGGACGACTGTATGCAACCACGATGACCGCCTCGCCTGAGCAGATCGCTGCACGAGGCATGGTCGACGGTCGGGCCGACGTGTACGCCCTTGGCGTGACCCTCTATCGAATGATGACCGGCAGCTTGCCCTTCGTTGGCGAACGAATGGACATGCTCCGCATGCACGCCGAGGCCGAACCACCCGTGCCGAGCTCGGTCAACAAGAAGCTCAAACCCGAGATCGATGAGCTGTTGCTCACTGCGTTGCAGAAGAACCCTGACGACCGCTTCGCTACCGCTGCTGTGTTTGCTGACGCGATCCGCGGATTGAGTAACGACGCGCTCACCCCGCAAAAGCGAAGCTGGTTGGGTCGCTCCTAAGCGAGGGTTGCTGTCGTACGCTCTCGTCGCACTGCGGAGGAGCATGACATGGCAACACTTGATTTCGACCGTGAGACGGTGGAGCTCACCGACGAGAGGGCTGCTGGTCTTCGAAAGCTCAACATTGGAGCCGGACTGCTGCACTTCGTCACCGGCGTCGTGATGATCGTCGTAGGCGATCTCGACTTCGAGCTCCCGGTCGGTGGCTTCAACATCAGCGGCCCTCCCGGCACGCCGCTGAGCAACGGCGTATTGAACGAGTTCTTCGGAATCCCGCTCGCTATTGGAGTGGCGTCGTTCTCGTTGCTCTCGGCCTTCTTTCACTTCCTCATCGCCATCCCGGCGTTCCGTGGCTACACGCGAGAATTGCGTCGGGGACGAAACCGATTCCGCTGGGTTGAATACTCTCTGTCCTCAACGCTGATGATCGTGCTGATCGGCGCCACCACTGGCATCATCGACCTGGCCGCACTGATCGCGCTGGCCTTCGCCAACATCTCGATGATCCTGTTCGGGTGGATCATGGAGATGGTGAACGTCACTGGCGACGAGGCGCCAACTGGCAAGGTGTGGTTCACCCCGTTCTGGATGGGCTGCATTGCTGGCATTGGCCCGTGGCTCGCCATTCTCGTTCCGCTGTGGTTCAACCTCCAGCAGGATGGAGCGCAAGGCCCGCCCGGGTTCGTCTACGGCATCATCGTGTCGATCTTCATCTTCTTCAACACGTTCGCCATCAACCAGTGGCTGCAATACAAGCGGGTGGGGAAGTGGGCCGACTACCTCCACGGCGAGAAGGTTTACATCATCTTGAGCTTCATCGCGAAGAGCGTGCTCGCGTGGCAGATCTTCGCCAACACGCTCATCCCGACCTGACCAACAGGGTTAGAGAAACTCGGCGAGCACCGTTCGGAGCCGGAACCGAGGTAGGCCAATGACGTTGTCGTAGCTGCCTTCGATCGAGGTGACGAACGCCCCGCCGCGGCCTTGCATTGCGTAGGCGCCCGCCTTGTCTGCAGGCTCGCCCGTACTGATGTACCAGCTGATGTCATCGTCGGTGAGCTCGGCGAAGTGCACCACAGTCGTTTCGACGAACGACGTGGTCTGTCCTGCGGCGCGTACCGCCACCCCGGTCATGACCTCATGTGTCCGTCCGGCGAGCTGACGCAACATCGTGGCCGCGTGGGCATCGTCGGTGGGCTTGCCGAGGAGGTCGCCGTCGATGGTCACGATCGTGTCCGCCGAGATCACGATGTCACCCTCCGCGGCTTCGCACGCCGCACCTTTGGCTAAGGCCAGGCGTTCGACATGCGCTGCTGGCTGCTCATCAGGGAGTGGGGTCTCGTCGATGTTGGTTGGCCGAACGACGGGGTCGAGACCAAGTTCTTGGAGAAGCGCGCTCCTCCGGGGTGAACCAGAGGCAAGAATGAGAGCCACGGGCACACGGTAGTCACACATCGGACCTCTTCAGCGGCTCCGGTGATTTGCCGATAGGTCCCCATCCCCCGAAGTGCCACCCCCTGAACTGAAGGAAATGACATGGGCGAGACAGTCTTAGTAACCGGTGGAGCTGGTTACATCGGTAGCCATACCGCTTTGGCGTTGATCAAGGCCGGTCACTCGGTTGTTGTGATCGACAACTTCGTGAACTCCAAGCCCGGCGCACTCGATGTCGTGAGCGACATCACTGGCGAATCGATCGTCACGGTTGATGGCGATGCGCGCGATGTTGACCTTGTCGAGAAGACCCTGCGCGATAACAACGTCACCGCGGTCATCCACATGGCGGCCTTGAAGGCAGTTGGCGAGTCGGTCGAAATGCCGCTCGAGTACTACCGCAACAATCTCGAATCGTGCATGGCCACGCTGGAAGCGATGCGCAATGCCGAAGTGTGGAAGTTCGTCTTCTCGTCCTCGGCCACGGTCTACGGCGACCCCGAGAGCTGCCCGATCCCCGAGACCGCTTCGATCGGCGCGACGAACCCGTACGGCATGACCAAAGAGATGATCGAGGTCATCATTCGCGACCTCGCCGCATCAGATGATCGCTGGAAGGTGACGTCGCTGCGCTACTTCAACCCGGTGGGTGCCCACGAGAGTGGCCGTATCTCTGAAGCTCCTGTTGGCCGCCCGAACAACCTGATGCCGATGATTATGGAAGTGGCCACGGGCAAGCGTGAGAAGGTCATGGTGTTTGGCGACGATTGGCCAACTCCAGACGGCACCGGCGTGCGCGACTACATCCACATCATGGACTTGGTCGAAGGCCACGTCGCTGCACTCGAGCACCTCGACAACCAGGACGGCTACGACGTCTACAACCTCGGCCAAGGCAAGGGCACGAGCGTGCTCGAGCTCATCGCCGCCGTAGAAGAAGCCACCGGTATGACGATTCCCTACGAGGTAACCGGCCGGCGCGCAGGCGACATCGCCGAGTGCACCGCCGATCCAACCAAGGCAAACGAAGTCCTCGGCTGGAAGACCATCCGCACCGTCGCCCAAGCGTCGAAGGACGCCTGGAATTCTCAGAGCTCTTAGCTGGCAGCGACTCCGTCGCGATTCTGCCAGCACGATCTCTGACTGCTTGTCGCCTCCGGCGGCCGTTCATTCGCCACGGAGGCTGTACGCCGGAGGCGCCGTCAACCGTGCGCGCGACGCGCGCGAGCGCCGCCTCCGGCGCCCAGGCTGCGTGCCGCTTGAACGCTCCCCGAAGGGGACGAGCAGCTCTGAACCGTGCCGCCAAAATCGCGGCGGAGCCGCTGGTGGCTAAGGATCAGAGAGTTACAGAATTCGGCGGTCTGCGGCCCAGCGGGTGAGTTCGTTGCGGTTGGAGAGTTGGAGTTTGCGCAGCACTGCGCTGGCGTGTGACTCGACAGTTTTGATCGAGATCGTGAGACGTCGGGCAATTTCCTTGTAGGCGTAGCCGCGGGCGAGAAGGCGCATGACCTCTTGTTCGCGGTTCGTGAGCTGATCGAGTTCGGGGTCGGCTGTTGGGGTTTCGAGCTCGGTGGAGAAGGCGTCGAGCACAAAGCCAGCAAGCCGCGGAGAGAAGACGGCATCGCCGGTGGCGACTCGTTTGACGGCGTCGACAAGCTCGTCGCCGCTGGTTGCCTTGGTGATGTAGCCGCGAGCTCCCGAACGAATGACTTCGATGACGTCTTCGGCAGCGTCAGAAACCGACAGCGCTAAGAAGACGGTGGTGACGCCGCGCTCGACGCATCCAGCGATCACGTTGGCGGCGGTGCCGCTCGGCAGGTGTACATCGCACACAACAACGTCGGGCTTCTCACGAGCGATCACATCGACGGCATCAGGCACGTCGCCCGCCTCACCCACGATCGTGAAGTCGTTTTCGAGCTCGGCACGCACGCCAGCTCGGACGAGGGCGTGGTCGTCAACAAGAACGATGCGAGTCATGCGGGTTGCTCCCCAATGGTGGTTGGCGTGGCGTCGACAGGTGGTGGCGTCGGGCTAATCGGTAGGACAAGTTCTACCTCTGTTCCGACCCCTCGGGTGGAGAAGATGGTTGCCGATCCGCCGGCGCGCTCCATCCGACCGAGGATCGATTCGGACACACCACGACGATCGCTTCCGATATCGGCCATGTCGAACCCGGCCCCGGTGTCACGCACAAAGATCTCGATCGTGTCCGGAAGTCGTTCGATGAACACATCGATCTGCGTCTGCCCGGAGTGGATCGCAGCGTTCGTCATTGCTTCCCGAGTTGCCGCGATCAACTGTTCGACATCGCCGTGCACGGCAGCACCCGTGTCGCCCACAGCGACGACATCGATCTTCACGCCGTGGATCTCTTCGACCTCGGCCGCAGCGATTTCGATCGCCGGGCCAAGACGGATACCGCCGGGCTCGACGTCGGCCGACCCGTATAGCCAGTTGCGAAGCTCGCGTTCTTGCTGGCGTGCGAGTTGAGCTGTCTTCACCGGGTCGCCGGCGTTGCGCTGGATAAGCGTGAGTGTCTGGAGAACCGAGTCATGGAGATGTGCCGAGATGCGCGCCCGCTCATCGACGCGGATTCGATCGGCGCGTTCGCCGTCGAGCGAATGCGCCATCTGCACGACCGACGGTGCGGCGATCAGCACAACACCCGCAATAACTGCCAAACCAAAGACCAAGGCGATCAAGAACTGCACAGCCGAAACATCCGACAGCGCGGCGAACGCCAACACGCCGCCCAAAGCGACCGAGAGCCCAGCGACAATGCGCACAACGATCGACATGCCTTCGCTGTTGCTGCCCCGAGTCCACGCAATCAGCGCTCCCGCAAGTACAAAGCCTGCTGGCCAGGTAAACGTGGTGATTGCCGTCGGGGCGATCTGGGCGAACAAGATCATGAGCCCGATCGTGATCAGGAGGATTGCGATATGGCGGTGAATGTTGGTGGCGCCCTTGCGGGTCGGGGAGTACGGGCTGAGTTGCGAAGGAGCGAAGAACGAAAGGATCGCCCACGCAATCACATAGAGGAGAAGGCCCCAACCAACAACCAGCGTGAGGGCGAACGCCACTCGAACAACGATTGGCTGGACGCCGAGCTCGCGGGCGATGGCGGACGAGACGCCACCAACCCAACGGGAGTTCTGGTCGATGCGGGGGATCTGCCACACGGGACGCGGCAGCGAGGTATTCATGTGTCTATCTTCGCAGCTTCCGGTGGGTCAGGTCATCAGGGGCAGACCCTGAGAGCACCCTGAGGGTTATGGGGGAAACCAGGGCGCAATCCGTGGATCACCCAATAGGCAACGCACGCCCGCTCCCGAAAGATGAGAGCATGGAAAACACCAACGAAACCCCAAACCCAGAAAACGACAACGACTCCCTTGATGCAGAGGCCGGCGAACCTGCCGAGACCACCGAATTCAACGAAGTCACCGAGAACAACGACACCGAGAACAGGGACGCTGAGACCAACGAGACCGAGAACAGCAGCATCAACGATGCGGCGTTCACAGACCCCGATGAGCTTCTCGCCGCTGCCGCAGCAATCAACGAAGACCCAACCGAGTACATGACCACCGACGACTTCACGACAAGCGAGCCCTACACGGCCCCTCCCGGACCAGGTGCCTCAACGCCTCCGCCCGCTGCGCCGCAGTTCGTCGAAACCCGCCTCACCCGAGATCCCTACTCAAGCCTCGGAGGTGTCCTTTCGGGCATCGCCCACCGCTACGGATGGGACGTCGCCCTCACCCGCATTGCCTTTATTGTTGTGCTGTTGCTCTCCGGTGGCACCGCAATCCTGGCCTACCTCCTGGCCTGGGTTGTTATCCCACGTGCGCAGTTCTGGCCACCAGCACAGCGCCACACGTCGCAGATCTCCGGCCGTGACCTCGGCATTGCGCTCCTCGCCTTGGCCGGTTTGATCACCATTGGCGTAGGCAGTGGCCAGTTCGCCGGCATTCTCGTGCCGCTCGCACTCGTCGGTGGCGGCGTCTGGCTCCTCAGCCAAAACCCCCGCAACGAAGAAACTGCTGCGCCGGCCCCAGCCTTCGCCGGAGCGAGCACCACCTACGGAACGGGCGGCGGTTCGCTTCCACCCGCCGATTTTGTTCGCCCATCAAACCCACAGTTCACCCCGCAGCCTGCACCGAAGCGCTCCCGCCGAGGCCGGGCGTTCATCGTGGCTGGCTTGGTCGCCCTCTTCGCCATCCCCGTCGTTGCGATCGGCGGATTTGTTGCACTCGTTGCTATCGCTGGCGACAGTGCCGAATGGGAGTTCGATGGGGGCCAGAACTTCGACTACACCTTCACCACAGTCGACGAGATCCCCGCCGTGATCAGCGAGGATGAGGGCGAGCTCGTGATCGATCTCAGTGGAGTCGATTTCTCCGAGATCGACACCCCGGCCGAGCGGATCGAGCTCGATGCCGACCTCAACTTTGGGAAGCTCGAAGTGATCCTGCCCGCAGATGTTCGAGTGAACGTGGACGCCAGCGCCGACATCGTTGGCGCCGTCGACAGCTTGGGTAACGAGATGTCCGGCATTAGCCCTGACCTCAGCGCTGGCGATTCCGATCCACAACTCCAGCTCGATCTCAACGTCGAGGTTGGCGAAGTTGTTGTAACTCGGAACTAGTGCCCGGATTCAGTCGCACAGACGAAATAGCATGAGCCCGGTGAAACCGATCGCTCTGCTTCTCGCAGTGACACTTATTGCAACAGCCTGTTCGAGCGATTCGACCGACGCCCCCGCTTCTGAGGAAGTGGGGGTTTCGGCCGTCGAAGAGTCAGCGGAGACGGCAACGTCTGCCGAGACCTCCGAGACCACTGAGACCTCCGAGACCACGGTGCCGGCCCAGTCCGATGGCGAGCCCGACGACGAGGCCGAGGTGAGCAGTGAAGCGGTTGGCTCCACTGAGCTCGACCAGATCACGTACGGTCCGCTCTCGACCGAACCCGATTGTGCGTCGGTCGGCCGGTCGGCAATAGGCGTGCAGACCGGAACGATCGAGTCTGGCGGCAGCGAGTACAGCTACCAGTGGACCGTTCCGAGCACCTACGTTGGCGAACCGATCCCGGTCGTTCTCGACTTTCACGGCCTTGGAAGTAACGGTGCCCAACAAGCCGCATTTTCTGGATGGTCAGCCAAGGCGGAGAAAGAGGGCTTTCTCAGCGTGCAACCCACCGGGCTGACAGTCACCGATGGGGTGCCATCGTGGGAACTGCCGCAGTTCGACTCGCCACTTCGAGATGACGTGGCGATGGTGGTCGACCTGATCGCCCATATCTCGGCGAACATCTGCATCGACCCGGCCCGCATCTATGCCACAGGAATGGCGAACGGCGGCTTCTTCACCTCCGAGCTCGTGTGCGATCTCAGCGAGCGGATCGCCGCCGCAGCCTCGGTTGCCGGAACGACACATCACGAAAGCTGTGAGCCGACGCGAGCAGTTCCGTACCTTGCGTTCCACGGCACCGATGACACGACGGTGCCGTTCGCTGGCGGCGAAACCGAACTGGGCCTCGACGGTTCGGATGGGCCTGGCTTCTTCGCACAAGCCATGCCCGACGAGTTTGCCGAATTCGCCTCCGACTTCGGCTGCACTGATCCCACCGATGCTGCCGTCACGCCAGCGATCACCCTCACGTCATGGACGGGGTGTGAAGATGGAGCTGAGCTCGGCTTCTACACGATCGCTGGAGCGGGACACACCTGGCCAGGATCCGAAGTGTCCGCAGCAGCACCTTCGCTCGGAGTCACCAACACCGACATTGACGCCACCGACGTGACGTGGACGTTCTTCAGCCGCCAATCCCTCAACCCGGAAGCAACCGAATGACCCCCCAGTTTTTCCGCACCCGAACCCGCCTACTCGCCCCATTGCTCGCGCTCGTCCTCGTCGCTGCGGCGTGCACCTCGAACCCGAGCGACACCGCTGAAGGCGCAACCACGACTGCTGCTCCGGCCGAAACGACAACAATCGCGGAAACAACCACCACGACCGAGGCCCCCGAGACAACCACCTCGACCGCGCCAGAGCCGCTGGTCGATTCGGTTGATTGGGAGATCTGTGGAGCGTTGCAGTGCGCGACGCTCGACGTGCCCGCCGACTACGACGACCCGAGCGCCGGCACGATTCCGTTGGCGATCAACGTGCTGCGCGCCACCGACACCGACCGTCGCATCGGTGTGCTGTTGGTCAACCCGGGCGGACCCGGCGCTCCGGGTAAGAGCCTGGCCGAGTCGTTCCAGTTCGGGGTCTTCCCCGAAGAGATCAACGAGCGATTCGACGTCGTGGGATTTGACCCCCGCGGTGTTGGCGAGTCAGGTCCGTCGTTTGCCTGCGGTGCATCCGGCGAGCAACTCGCGATCCTCGACGACGTAGACGAGCTCTACGACACGCCCGAAGAGATCGCCGCTGGCGAGGCCGCAGTTCAGCTGTGCGTCGATTCGATGGGTGATCTTGCCGGCCGCATTCACACCGACTTCGTCGTGCGCGACATGGACGAGATCCGCAAGGCAATGGGTGAGGAGCAGATCAGCTACCTCGGGTTCTCCTACGGGTCGCTCATCGGCGCATGGTACGCAACGGTGTTCCCCGACAACGTCCGATCCATGGTGATCGATGGCGCGAACAACCCGCTCGACGACGACGCCACGTTCCAGGAACGCCTCGATTCGATCCGTGAAGAACTCCAACCGATCGAGGACCTGTTCGAGAAGGCGTTGGCGGCGTGTGCCGACCCAACGTGCCCGATCTACAACGGCGGCGACCCCGAGGGGTACTACTACCGAGCGTCGGAGAAGTTCAACATCATCAACGAAGCAAACAAGGACAACGACGACGTCGCATTCCTTTCGTTGATCACCCCGCTCTACAGCGAGAGCTCGTGGCCGCAGCTTTGGGAAGGCCTTGCGGCCCTGCAGGAGCGCAACGACCCGAGCGTGTTCAGCGAACTCTCCGAGTTCCAGCTTGGGCCAGATCCAGGTGAAGTGAACATCACTGCACACATCAACTGCCTCGATGCGTGGGCGCTACGCCCCGAGAAGACGCGCGAGGTTCGTCTTGCCGAAGACGCCGAGATCTTTGCGGTCGAAGACCAGCTCGAGACCGAATTCCCATTGGTTGCCGCCATTGGCGACACCGAGCCAGGCACGTGTCTGTTCTACGACACCATTGCCCCCAAGCCACTCGGCGGTCCGCTCGATGGTGGCGGCGTGCCGATCCTCGTTGTTGGCAACACCTCCGACCCAGTTACCTCGTTCGGTGAATCTGAAGAGCTCGCGAACGAGATTCTGTCTAACGGCATTCTGATTCGAGTTGATCACCCCGACCACACCGTCTATCCGTTCAATGACTGTGTGAATGCAGCAGTGAATGCTGCGCTCCTCGAAGCCGAGTATCCAACCGACGAGGTGAGCTGCGAACGTGAAGAAACCGACGGCTCGTTCTTGTTGGGCGTCACCTGCGCCCAGGTCGCACCATTGGTAGACCCGGCTCTCGAAGGCGACGCACTGGATATGGTGTGCGAACGATTCGCTGCCGAAGCGGTCACCCGCCTTGGACAAGACACGATCGATGCAGCCCTGATCGATCAAGACGAAACCGCAGGCGAGCAACTGTTCGGCGTGCTTACCGACGTCCTCGCGGAGAGCTAGAGATATGACGACGATTGCTGAATTGCTAGAGAACAACCGCGCGCTCCTCATCGATGGCGCCATGGGTACCGAGCTGTTTGCTCGGGGCTTGACCGCGGGCGATCCGCCAGAGATGTGGAACATCGACCTTCCGGACACCGTCACCGAAGTGCACTCGGGGTACATCGCTGCGGGTTCCGACATCGTGCTGACCAACTCGTTTGGTGGCACGGCGTTTCGCTTGAAGCTGCACAAGCTCGACGATCGTGTAGTCGAGCTCAACCAAGCAGCCGCCCACGTTGCTCGTGCAGCAGCCGACGCGGCCGATCGCCCGGTGATTGTTGCTGGCTCGATGGGTCCGTCAGGCGAGCTGCTCGAACCAATGGGCGAGATGACCCCCGAGACTGCCGCTGCGGCATTCGAGCTCCAGGCCGAAGGCCTGACCTCGGGTGGCGTCGACCTGCTGTGGATCGAAACAATGTCGAGCCTTGACGAGGTCACCGCCGCGGTCGAAGGCGCTCGTCGCTCGTCGAACCTTCCGATCGCTGCCACGCTCAGCTTTGACACTGCTGGTCGCACGATGATGGGCGTTACCGGCGAGGACGCAGCGAAGCGGCTGACCGATTTGGGTCTGGCTGCGATCGGAGCGAACTGTGGCAACAACATCGCCGAGACCGAGAACGCGGTCATGCAGATCAAGGCAGGCGCAGGTGACACCCCGGTCATCGTGAAGTCGAACGCCGGTGTCCCCGAGTTCAAGGGCGAGACGCTCGTGTACAACGGTTCGCCCGAGATCATGGGCGCACATGTTCAGCGGATGATTGACGCTGGGGTGCAGATCATCGGTGGGTGTTGCGGAACGTCGACCGGGCACCTCGAGTTCATGCGCGGTGTGATCGACGGAACGATCGAGGCGCCGGACCTTGCTGCTCCTGGGCCGAACCGGCCCGATGGCCCGACCGACGGCGCCGGTGCGGGTCGTGGTGCACGACGGAATCGTCGACGCCGCGCGAGCTAGCTACTCATCCAGAATTCGGCGAGCGTGTTCGTCCCATTGGAATGACTCGCGAGCGGCAACGAGGTTGGCTCGCCAGTGGGCGTATTCGTCGTCGGTAGCGGTCAATCCGGCATGCAGCTGATCACGCAGTGATCCGGTTGGGGCTGGGCCGATCTCGAGCTCTCGCACGCGGTCGGCTACCGATGTTCCTGCCGTTGAAATGACCGGTACGCCGTGGGCTATCGCTTGCATGACGACGCCGCTCTCCGAGCTGTAATCGGTGTACGGAACGAGCGCGAAGCCGGCCCAGGCAAACAGGTCGACAGCCTCCTCGTCGGGCACGAATTCGTTGCGAACCTCAATGGTTTCAAAGCGGCCGAGGGCAGCGAGTTGGTGAGCCACTTCTGGTGAGCTCGATGATCCAACGACCTTGATCGTGGTGTTGGGGTAGTCGCGATCGATGCTCGGTGCAGCGTCGAGCAGAACGTCGAGGCCGCTGTTGTTTCGCATCACACCGAAGAACAACACGTTGTTCCGGTTAGGGGTGGTGGACGCAGCGAGTTCGGGCGATTCGGTCCAGGTGCCGTGGGGAACGACATCGATGTCGGTCGACCGGTTCGTTCGCATGTCGAGCAGCTCGCCGCGTTGGCGGTCGTTGTGTACCAACACCCGATGGGGGACGGCGAGCGCCGCAAGTGCTGCGGCATGCTTGAGTCGCTCGCGAGTCGACGTCAGGTGCGACTGGGTGTTGTGGACCATCGTGATCGGTGTCCACGAGGTGGTTGCCTTGACCATGCCGATCAGCCCAACTCGCGCTGGCGACGTGTCGTGGAAGATGACCGTGCCGATCGTTTTGCGGCGGCGTCGCAGGATGCGGCCGATCTCGAGCTCTTGGCGCGCCCATCCCTTGTCCGGACCCGAAATAGGTTCGTTGGTCACCGTCTTGCCAGCATGCAGATGTGCGTGGGCGTTGAATGCCTCCGCCGGTTCGATGATCGTCACCTCAGCGCCGCGGTCGGCGAGTGCGTTGGCGACCTCTGCGCAGTAGCGGGGATGGCCACCGCGAGCGGCACGACTGACGAGCGCTACTTGTGGGGGGAGGTTGGACGAGCGAGACACTGCCTTGAGTTTGCCACGATGGCTAGGAAAGTACGGCCAACCGTCGGATCGCTTCGTCGAGAACCTCGTCCTTCTTGCAGAAGGCGAACCGGATGAGGTGCCGACCAGCTTCTTTTGTGGTGTAGAAGACCTCGCTGGGCACGGCGACGACGCCGGCGGCTTCGGGGAGTGCCAGGCAGAACTCGATGCTGGTGTTCGGCAGGTTGTTGCGCTCGGCGATGCCCCGAATGTCGCACGTGAGGAAGTAGGCGCCTTGCGTGTGGAGCACGTCGAAGCCAGCAGCTGCGAGCCCGCTGCTCAGGCGGTTGCGCTTGGCGAGAAGTTCGTTGCGGAGTCCGTCGAAGTACTCGTCACCTAGTCGCAGGCCAACAGCGACGGCAGGTTGTAGCGGCGCCGCGTTTACGAACGTGAGGAACTGCTTGGCGGTCATCACGGCATTGCGGAGCTCGACCGGGCAGGTCGACCAGCCGACCTTCCAACCCGTGAACGAGAACGACTTGCCCGCCGAGCCAATACTGATCGTGCGCTCGCGCATGCCCGGGAGTGCGGCGATGGGAATGTGTTCGCCGTCGAACACCATGTGCTGGTACACGTCGTCGCTCACGACGACGAGATCGTGCTCGATAGCGACTTCTGCGATCTGGGCGAGCTCCTCGCGGGTGAAAACTTTGCCAGTCGGGTTGTGCGGCGTGTTGAGCAAGATGACGCGGGTCTTGTCAGTGACGGCTGCGCGGAATGCGTTGATATCGAGCGGGTAGTTTGGCGCCTCGAGCAGAACTGGCTTCTTGATCGCCCCGGCCATGGCGATCGACGCGCTGTAGCTGTCGTAGCTCGGTTCGAACGTGATCACTTCGTCGCCGTGGTCGCAAAGGGCGAACATTGCGCCTGCGATTGCCTCGGTGGCCCCTGCAGTGATGAGGACCTCGGTGTCGGGGTCGTAGGTGAGCCCGTAGAAGCGCTCTTGGTGTTCGGCAACCGCGGCTCGGAGGTCGGGTTGGCCCGGAAGAGGCGGGTACTGGTTTGGTCCGTTGAGGACCGCGTGGGCGGCAACTTCGGCGAGCTCGGACGGGCCGTCGGTGTCGGGGAACCCTTGTCCGAGGTTGACCGCGTTGGTCTTTTGAGCGAGTGCGCTCATCTCGGCAAAGATCGTGGTTCCGAACCCGTGAAGACGTGGATTGCGCAGAGCTTCGACCATGGGCACAGAGTCTGCCACGATGGTGCGTCGTGGGCTCAACCAATACCTCTCCCCGTTTGCTGCTCGGTGTCGACACCGGCGGCACCTACACCGACGCCGTCGTGCTCGATGCCGACTCTCGTGAGGTGTTGGCGTCGGCCAAGGCGCTGACGACCAGACACGACCTGAGCGTTGGCGTGTCGAATGCGTTTGCGGCGATCGCCGAGTCACTCGATCCCGATCGGGTCGAGCTGGTGTCGATCTCGACGACGCTCGCAACGAACGCGGTGGTCGAGGGGCATGGCAGCCCAGTGCTGGTGCTGTTGGTCGGCTTCGACGACAAGATGCTCGCTCGTACGAGCATCCACGAGTCATTTAGTGACGCGGTGGTCGAGACGATCGGTGGCGGCCATAACCACTACGGCTCTGAACGCGAGCCGCTCGATGTCGACGCGATCCGTAGCGCGCTCGCCACCCACGGCTCGAACGTCAAGGCGGTGGCCGTAGCGTCGACCTTTGCCGTTAGAAACGCTGCTCACGAGCATGCGGTGCGCGATCTGGTGATGGTCGAATCCGACCTTCCTGTGACAGTCTCCTCATCGCTCAGCGAATCGCTTGACGCACCGCGTCGTGCACTCACGACCGCGCTTAACGCTCGGCTGCTGTCTCGTATTAGTGATCTCGTCGATGCATCCGCTCGCTCGCTCGACGCCCTCGGAATCACGGCGCCGGTCATGGTGGCTAAGGGCGATGGCTCGCTCGCTGCTGCTGACTCGGTGGCTCGACGCCCAATCGAGACGGTGCTTTCTGGTCCGGCGGCCTCGATCGTTGGTGCAGCCACGCTTACCGGCCTCGACGACTTTGTGTTGTCAGACATTGGCGGCACGACCACCGACGTTGGGCAGCTTCGGGCGGGCCGTCCCCGGCTCACCGCCGATGGTGCTCGGGTGGGTGGTTGGCGAACAATGGTTGAAGCCATCGATGTCCGAACCACTGGCCTCGGCGGCGACAGCGAGGTCAACACCGATCGGATGGACATCACCGTTGGACCGCAGCGACACGTGCCACTGTCGCTCGTGGCCCAGGAGCATCCGGGCATTGTGAATGTCATGCGCGCCGACCTGGCCGAGCCGCCATCGCGCGACATCGCCGCCCGATTCGCGTTTCGCGTTGGCATGACCGAATCGGTGGCGGGGTTGTCGTCGATCGAACAGCGGGTCTTTGAACGGCTGACAATCGCACCCGCATCGCTTCGGGACGTTGCGATGGGGGCGCTCGAACGCAGGGCCCTGAATGTGCTCGTTGACAAAGGCGTGGCGCAGATCGCCGGCTTCACCCCGTCAGATGCGGCCCACGTGCTGGGGTTGCAAGCCAACTGGTCGCTCGAGGGCGCAGCCGCCGGAGCTGCGCTCATGGCGTGGTACACGGGCGAAGATGCCGAAGAGTTCTGTCGCCGGGTGTGGTCGGAGACGGTCCGTCGTAGCGCAGGCTGCATTCTCGATGTGGCGTTCGATGCCACCGATGCTGCCTTTGGCGATGCCTTAGCGAACCCGCTCGTCGATGCGGTTGCTTCGGGTGATGCCGGGTTCGGGGGAGTGGGCGTCCGGCTCTCGCTCGACGCTCCGATCGTGGCGGTCGGCGGGCCAGCTGCGGTGTATTACGACGAGGTCGCACGACGCTGCGGAGCCGAGCTCATCACGCCCGACAACTTCGCCGTGGCCAATGCTGTTGGAGCGGCTGCGGGTGAGATCGTCGTGCGAAGCCATGCAGAGGTGCACACCGATGGACCCAGCATGTTCCGGGTCGTCAGCGGTGAGGGAAGCGAGCAGGTATCCAACGCGACCGAAGCGATCGCAAAGGCAACCGAACGAGCTCGACTTACAGCCACGGCTGCACTCGATGAACGATGTGCGGGCCTCACCAACCGAGGCGAAGCCGTCGAGCACATTGACGTTCTCCGCCATGATGCCCCCGACGCGACGGGCGACGAAGGGCTGTACTCGGCAATCGTCAACCTCGAACTGCGAGCTCGCCCCGTTGTCTAACCGTCGGCACACGGTCGAAAGGATCGCAGCGTGGATGACATCGAACGGCTCGTCGGGCGGGGTGGCAACCGATGTTCGTCTGGTCGTTGAGAGCGCCAACTCTGACATCGATGGGATCATCATCAAGCTAAGTCAGTGGGCAGGGCAGCCGGCACGCAACGAACTAGCGATGGCGGTCTTTGCGAGAACGTTCCACCCGCTCTGGCTTGGTTCGCTCGTGGTCGGCGAGGACGCATCGGTGTTTGTTGACGGAGTCCTTCCTGAAGGCGTCAAGATGGCAATGAACGCGGTCGGCTATCCAGGTACGCCTCCTGATCCAGCAGAACTGAACGACGTCCTGGCGGCGCCGTTCGATGTTCAGTTCGGCGAAGGTTCGGCGCTACTCGTCGGAGCGTCGAGCACCGTGACGCTTGTGGTCGACAGCTAGAAAACGATGAGTGCGCCGACGATGAGTGGCACCAGGAACAGCGCGAGGCCGAGCGAGATCAGAACCTTCTGACGGGTGTCCACTTACGTTCCTGCCGTGAGGTCGACCGTGAGGAACCCACCGCCCCAGCCGTTGGCCTGGTCGCGGCCTTCGATGGTCACGGTGGTGACATCGGCCGGAATCTCGATGCCTCCTTGTGAGCGCGTGAAAGGCTGCTCGCTGGCGTGATCGTGGGTCAGAACGCGGATGCCGTACTCGGTGCCGTCGGGGCCAACGACTCGCCACGCATCGGCGTACCGCTGCGGGGTGTCATAGGGAGATGAGAGCGTCACATCGAAACGCCACGCCCCGTCGCCTTCAGGTGTCGCTTGCGCTGCGAGCACATCGGGAAACTCGTCGGTGCTGGTCTCGTGCACAGTCGAGGCGGTGACCGCCTGGGGTGCGACTGGAGCTTCGGTTGTGGGAGCTGTCGAGTCGTCTGGGGCTTCAGTGACTTCGGAACTGTCTTCCGATGACGAGTCGGTGAGCGTCACGCTCGCTTCGGGTGCGAACTCGGGTTCGCTCGAACAACCAGCGAGCACGAGTGCGGCGGCGGCGAGAATCGCTAGGCGCCTCATGCAGTAACGACGGTTTCGCTCTCGTTGCGGGCGGGCAACTTCGGCGGGTTTGCTTCGAGGACGATTGCGGCGGTGATGAGCGACAGCGCAATCACGATCGTCGAGCCAAGCGCATCGCTCGGCCACACCTCGCCGCTCACGATGAGCCGAATCGAAACCACGAGCGTGATGACGATGGAGACCTCGAGGACGATCTGCCAAATGAGTTTCGGGGCGCCGACCCACCAGAGCATCATGACGACCATGCCCCAGAACACGCCAGTGTTGACGATCTCGCCGCTAGGAAACGAGCTTCCTTCGAAGCCTTCACCTGGCGCAGCTCGTCCTACCATTCCGCCAACCATGGCAGTCAGGACACGAGCAAACACTGCGGTCACGAGCACGGCGATACCGACTCGAACGTCGAGGGCGAAACCTACGCCAGCCAGGATCAACGTGCCGAGAATCAAGAGCCAGGTGCTGCTGAAGACCGAAGCTCCATCCCAGATGGACGTGTCGGTACCGTCGAGCAGCCAGGTCATCACAGGCTCTTCAACCTTTAACAGCGTGGAGGTGCGACTTCGCATGACGGCAGCTGCGGCGATCAACAACCCAACTGCTGCAATCCACGCACGTGCCCAACTAGTTCGCATGCCAAGACTCTAACTCTCCACGTCACCAAACGGGAAGAGCGCGCCTCAAGTGGCGGATTAGGGACTGTCCCTAATCCGCCACTTGGGAGACCAGCAGATTTGGGACTCGAGAAAATTCGAGACTGTGCCGATGGTCACATCTACGGCGCTTGAGAGGAGCACAGTGAGCTTGGGATTGATCATGAACCTGATGGTGTTCGGTACGGGGCTGGCATGCATTGCGTTGGGCATTCACGTTCTCGGCGCGATCGCAACCGCAAAGTGGGCGGTGCGTCGCCCTCGTGAAGACCTCAGCGCATGGGCCGGATACGCCGAGAATGTGGCTGCGGGTTGGGAGTCGAGATTTGGCGTTCGGCTGCTCGGCGTTGGCTGGTTCCTGCTGGCGGTAGGGCTAGTTTTCAACGTCTGAACCTGGCGATGCTCGGTAGGGGGAAACCGGGTTAGCGCTGACATAGCGGCTCTGCTGTAGCTTGACCGTTCTCGGAGGAGAACGTGGACCTGCCCAAACCAACGCAACGTATGTCTCGCACATCTCAACGCTCGACCCTGATGACCTCCATCGTGGTTGGGCTATTCACTATTTCGTTCGGACTTGTTGCCTGCGGTGGAGAACCGTCTGCGTCCACCGTTGAGGTGTCTCGGCCCGACATCGACGTCGTTGACGATTCGATCGTGCGCATCATCGCGTTCGGGTGTGGCGCGCCGACCGTCGGCACAGGCTTTGCTGTTGATACGAACCTGATCGTCACGAACGCGCACATCGTCGCCGGCCGTGACACCGAAACACTCGCTGTGCAGCTCTTCGATGCCACCGAGTTTCCGGCTGTGCTCGTCGGGTTTGATCTCGACCTCGACCTCGCCTTACTCCGAATTGATTCGGGCAACTTCCAACCGCTCAATTTGCTGACCGAAGTACCACTCGTCGATGGGGTAGCGGTCGGCATCCGCACGAAGAACGAAGAGAACGTCATCAACGAGGTCGAGTTCACCGTCGACGCACCGGTCATCGTCAACTGGGATGGCGTGTACCGCGACACCGAGTCGACCTACGACGGCATCCGGATCGATGCCGAGATCCGCAAAGGCGATTCTGGTTCGCCGCTGCTCATCAACGATCGAGATGCGATTGGTCTTGTGCAATCGAAGGCGCGGAACTTCCCGCGGGGCTACGCCGTGCGATCGAGCGAAATCGCCGACTTTATTAAATCCGTGGATACCTCCGTAGAAGTGGTCGTAGATCGCTGTGCATGAGATAGTGGTCGAACTATGTCAGCTGTCACACATCTCAATGGCGTCTTCGATTTCCTAGCCGCCCCAGGTTCACCGTTCGAGACGACCGAGGTCGAAGCCCGAGGTCAGAAATACACGGGCTACAAGAACGCTCCGCCCCAGGTTCGACAACTGTGGATGGCCGTCAAGGCCGACGACAGCGATGACTACCTCGTCTACGAAGACGAGCGCATGACCTACGGCGAGGCTCGAGCTCGCGTGCTGCAGGTGGCGAACGGCCTCATCAACGACTTCGGCGTGAAGCCCGGCGACAGCGTCGGCTTGGCACTGCGCAACTACCCCGAATGGGTGCTCGGCTGGTGGGCGATCCAGATGGCAGGCGCGGTTGCCGTCGAGATGAACTCGTTCTGGAACGGTGAAGAGCTCACCTACGGCGTGACTGACAGCGGCTCGGCAGTGATGATCGTCGACCAAGCCCGTCACGATTCACTGCTCGCCCACAAGGACGCGATCGCCGACGCTGGCGTCGACATGAAGATGATCCTCGTGCGCGGTGACGGAGAGGCCAGCGAAGGAGCTGTTCGTTGGGAAGATGTGACTGGCGACGAGTCGGTCCCCGCGGTTGAGTTCGGGCCCGACGATCGTGCCGCAATGGTCTACACGTCTGGCACCACCGCGTTCCCGAAGGGTGTTGTGCACTCACAGCGCAACGTCGTCACCAACCATATGAACATGATCAACCTCACCGTGGGCATGCGCCTCGCCGAGGTTTCCGCCATGGGTGGCGATCCGCTGGAAGCGGCCGCTGCTGTCGAGAAGGCGCCACAAACCGTCATGCTCGTGGCCGTGCCGCTGTTCCACGTGACAGGCTCGCACTGCGTCATGCTTCCCATCACCGGCACTGGCGGCAAGCTCGTCCTCATGTACAAGTGGAACGCCGAGAAGGCCCTCGAGCTCATCGAGCGCGAGAAGGTCTCGAGCTTCACCGGTGTGCCGACCATGACCATGGACATGCTCGCCTCACCCGACTGGGACACCCGCGACACGTCCTCGTTGCAGGCCATGGGATCGGGCGGCGCCCCGAACCCGCCGCACATGGTGGCCAAGGTCGACGAGATGGTCGAGAACGCCTCGGCAACGCAGGGCTATGGCCTCAGCGAGGTCAGCGGAATCGCGACGGCAAACGGCGGCATGTTCTACAAGGAGAAGCCAGGCTCGTGTGGCGTCGGCCCACGCGTTGGCGAGACCAAGGTTGTCGACGAAGACGGCAACACGCTGCCAAACGGCGAGCGCGGCGAGCTGTGCCTTCGTGGCCCACACGTCTTTGTTGAGTACCACAACAAGCCCGAGGCGACCGCCGAAGCGATCGACCCTGAGGGCTGGTTCCACACTGGCGATATTGCGATCATCGACGACGATGGTTTCGTGTCGATCGTCGATCGAGCAAAGGACGTTGTCATCCGTGGAGGCGAGAACGTCGGTTCCGCCGAGGTTGAAGCTGCGATTGCGAAGCACCCAGCCGTGCACGAGTGCGCCGTCTTTGGCGTTCCGCACGAACGCCTTGGTGAGGAAGTTGCCGTGGCCGTCTACCCGATTGCTGGCCAGAGCATTGACCCATCCGAGCTGCAGCAGTTCGCCAAAGAGTCACTTGCCGCATTCAAGGTTCCAGCGCACGTGTTCGTCCACGACGAGCCGCTGCCGAAGAACCCGAACGGCAAGGTGCTCAAGCGTCAGCTCCGGGAAGAAGCGGCTCAGTAACACCTGAGGAACACCCCGGTTCGGGAATTCATGAACCGGGGTGCTGCGTTAGTCTGAAATATGTTCTTCAAACAACGCGAGCCCGAAATGATCTCCGCCGCTGACGCCCTTCCAGGACGTGAGCAATCGATGCCGGTCGCAGCTGAGCACCTGATCCTTGGCACACCGATGGTGCCACCGTTCCCCGATGGCATGGAGCAGATCGTTCTTGGCATGGGCTGCTTCTGGGGAGCAGAGCGCTTCTTCTGGCAGATGGAGGGTGTCTACACCACAGCTGTTGGCTACGCCGGCGGCTACACGCCGAACCCCACCTATGAAGAGACGTGCACCGGCAAGACGGGCCACACCGAAGCCGTGCTCGTCGTGTACGACCCGGCCAAGGTCGACCTCGAAGCGATCCTTGCTGTCTTTTGGGAGAACCACGATGCCACGACGGCGAACCGTCAAGGCAACGACGTCGGCACCCAATACCGGAGTGCGATCTACACCGCGTCACCAGAGCAGCGCGCCGTCGTCGATGCGTCGGTCGAGAAGTACCAGGCCAAGCTGACCGACGGTGGCTTTGGCCAGATCAGTACCGAAGTCGCCGACGCTGGCATCTTCTACTACGCCGAGGACTACCACCAGCAGTATCTCCAGAAGAACCCCGGCGGCTACTGCAACCACGGCTTCTGCCAGGTTTCCTACGCCTAGGTAGCTACCGCTATTGCGGATTGACGGCCTCTTCGCCGGTCGACCCGTCAACAACGCGCTGACCGGCGTACGGCCGCTCCAGGTCAATCGTGATCCCGTCCTGGCAGTCCGGGCTTTCCGCCTCCTCACCAAGCGCGTTCGTGGTCGGCGGTGAATAGCTCTCGGTGACCTCCACCGTGATCACTTCGTCGGTTTGTGTCGTCTGAATATCGGCGATCGTTGCGTTGCAGGCGTTCAGTCCGATGCTCATCTTCTCGCCGTTGCTGAATACCTCGAAGTCGTCAAAGGTGACCGGACGGGTGAGCACCTCTGGAGGGGGCGTGATCGCCACCCCGCCAAGGCTGGTCGGCGAGCGTCCGAGGTCGCGGCAAGCATTGAGAACGGCGAGAGCCTCGTCCGACATGTCGTTGACCACGCGTGACCCGATGCCGCCCGAAGCGGTGAGCTCGGTTCCGACTGCTGCGAACTCGCCATTTGGCAGGACAATGCCTGGAGGATCGTCTTGCCAAGTGGTGCCATACGGCCAGATGACAACGGGGTTTGATTGAGCAGGCTGGCTGGATGAGAGAAACACGCATCCGTTCTCGATCGTGAGTGCGCCAAGGATCTCGGCTCCGTCGCCCTGAAAGTCCGGGTCGGTGCGCACGAGGAGTCCGCCGGCCGGGTCGCCAACATCTTGCATCGCGACCGGTGAGCCGCTGCACGCAGCGAGGAGCAGTGCGAGCACGGTGGTGCTCAGAGCGAGCAGTTTTGGTTGGTGAGAAGTGGCCATAGTCCTTCTACGCCTGACGTAGCGCGCGAGTTCCGCCATCGGGCGTGTGCAATTTAACCACGAGGCTGATTTCACAGGCGGTCGGCTACACGTCGCGGCCCCGTATGCAAGTACACTCCTTCGTGGCTCGATGCACGGCAATCGAGCATGACTCACAGAGGGAAGCGTTACATGTTCGATGACGAAGAAGAAGACCAAGGGTTCTTCCTCCTAGTACTTGGTGTCCTGGCAGCAATCCTGCTGATCGTGACCGTTGTTGCCCAAGGTGGCGACGATCTGCCACCGTCGACCGTCACTGGTCCGGCACCTGAAGAAACGACCACCGAGGCGCCAACGACGACCACGGAAGCTCCAGCAACCACCGAAGCGGCTGCTGAGCCAGAGACGACGACCACCACGGAGGCACCGGCTCCTGAGCCGACCACGATGTGGGGCGCAATGAACGACTCGGGTCAGGCCGGCCAGTTCGCAGCCATCGGCGGCGCACTTGGTCTCCAGGCAGCGCTCGAGAGCAGCGATGGTCCGCCACGCACGCTCTTCGCTCCGTCGGATGAGGCACTTGCCAAGCTCGACCCAGCAACGATCAACGCCATCGCTAGCGACCCTGCTCGAGCGAACGCCCTCGTTGGATACCACATCCTTCCCGAGGCGCTTTCGGCTGAAGAACTGATCGCACTCGACGGACAGCAGATCCAGACGTCGACCGGTCTTCCAATGGACATCACCGTTGTTGACGGTGAGGTAGTCATCAACGGCACCAGCCGGGTTGTCTCGGCTGACTTCGAAGCTGACAACGGCACCGTCCACATCATCGAGACGATCCTCACCCCGCCAACGGTCAACCAGGTCATCGGCCTTGAGAACATCGAGTTCGAAGTGAGCTCGGCTGTCATCACCGCTGCTGGCCAGGCTGAGCTTGGCAAGGCCGTCACCTTCTTCACCGAGAACGAAGGGGCAAACGCTCAGATCGCCGGACACACCGACACCGATGGTGGCGAAGAGGGCAACCTCGCACTGTCACAGGCACGTGCTGAGTCGGTCAAGCAGTTCCTCGTCGACAACGGCATTGCCGAAGAGCGCCTGACGCCAGTTGGCTTTGGTGAGACGCAGCCGATCCTCGTCGACGGAGTCGAAGACAAGGCCGCATCTCGTCGAATTGAGTTCGATATTCGTTAGTTCGACCTTGGTTTCTGCAAAGAGACCGTGAATAAGTCCGTAAGAAGAGCCCGGGGTTGCTGAAAGCAGCGCCGGGCTCTTCTACGTTTGTGGGTATGGAACCAGCCACCGGCAAGACTTCGCTTCTCTACGCAGAGGACGATCAGAGCGTTCGTGAAGCACTCGTGCGGGCGCTCACGTTCGAGGGCTACGACGTTCACGCCGTGAGCGACGGAGCTCAGGCCCTCGAGGCGCTGATGACCACCGAACCCGAGGTCATCGTGCTCGACGTCATGATGCCGGGCGTCGACGGGCTTGCCGCGTGTCGTCGAATCCGAGAGAAAGGCATCCGCACGCCCGTGCTGATGCTGACTGCTCGGGTTGATGTTGCCGATCGTGTTGCCGGCCTCGACGCCGGCGCCGACGACTATTTGGTGAAACCGTTCGATCTTGACGAGCTACTCGCTCGACTTCGTGCGCTTGTTCGCCGCGGCACGGTCGTCGAGTCTGAGGCCGAGGTTCTTCAGGTCGAAGACATGATGCTCGACCTTGCTCGCCGTGAAGTGCGTCGTGGAAACACCGTGATCGATCTGACCAAAACCGAGTTCGAGCTTCTGGCGCTGCTTATGCACAACTCGGGCATCGTGCTGACTCGTGACGTCATCTACGAACGCATCTGGGGCTACGACTTCGAAACAAACTCGAAGTCGCTCGATGTGTACATTGGCTATCTGCGCCGCAAGACCGAGGTCGACGACCTGCCTCGGCTGATCCACACCGTGCGCGGCGTGGGGTACACGGCGCGAGCCTGATGAGCCGAAACCGATGAGCCGAAACCTATGAGTCTGCGCTGGCGCCTCACCGCAGTGATCGGCGGTGTGGTTGCCCTCATGTTGTTCACCGCGAGCTTCCTGGCCTACGTCAGCGCCGAGCGCGAGCTGAACGATCAGGTGGATGAGTTCCTGCTGACTCGATCGCGCGAGACCGAGCTCGGGCTCGACACCGCCCAGGCGCTGCCGATCGACTTGTCGGCACGTGATGCCCGTGGCTTTCAACGCGGCACGATCGATGCACTGACCCGAGCTGATGCGAGCATTCAGCTGTTGCTCGACAACGGCGAGCGAGCATTGGTTATCTCGGGGTTCGCGCTTCCAGTCACAACCTCCGACATCAACATCGCGACGCTGCCCGAAAGCGACACGATCGTGCGCGACCGGTTCGACCGCGAACTTGAAGGTGAAGACGGTGAGACGAGCAAGTACCGGGTACTTGTGTCCTCAAACTCGCGCGGGGCACTGATGGTGGCTCGTCCGCTCGATGACATCACCCAGACGCTCAACGGCTTGCGCGGGTGGCTGATCATGATCAGTATCTCGGGCTCGTTGGCTGCAGGCCTGGTGGGCTGGCTGGTTGCTGACCGGGTGCTTCGGCCCGTGTCGAGGCTTGCTGCCGCAACCGAGCAGGTGGCCGAGACCCGCCGCTTCGACGCTGACCTTCGCGTCGAAGGCAGCGATGAGCTCGGTGCGCTCGCTCGAAGTTTCAACACGATGCTGTCGACCTTGCGAGCCTCGCGTGAACAGCAAGAGCGACTCGTCCGTGATGCCAATCACGAGCTTCGCACTCCGCTTACGAGCCTGCGAACCAACCTCGACGTGCTGCGTCGTCGCCACTCAGAGATCGAACCCAACCAGCGAGAGTCGATCATCGAAGAGATGGACGGTGAGGTCCGTGAGCTCACCGAGCTCGTCACCGAGCTTGTTGGGTTTGCGACAAACTCGACGACGCTTGACCCCGAGTCGTTTGTTGAAGTCGACCTGGTAACTGCCTGTACCGCAATGGCTGATCGAACAATCCGACGAACTGGCCGTGTGATTGTGGTTGAAGGCGTCGGCTCCGCGCCGGTGCTGGGCGACCCGAGCGGCCTTGATCGTGCCATCGGCAACTTGGTCGGCAACGCCGTGAAGTTCAGCGAAGCACATCAGCCGATCACGATCGTGGTTGGTCCTGACTCAGTTGAGGTGCACGACCGTGGCCCCGGCATCAAACCCGACGACCTCGGACGGATCTTCGATCGCTTCTATCGCTCCGATGCCACTCGCACGATGCCTGGTTCGGGTCTGGGCCTTGCGATCGTGTCCGATATTGCGTTTGCGCACGGCGGAGAGACCTTCGCTCGCAACCGCGATGGCGGGGGAGCGGTCGTTGGTTTCACGATGGCGCCCGACCTTCCGAGCCTCTCGGCCTGATCTCGTCTACCAAATAAGACGTATGGATCAGATTGCAACGCATCTGTAATATTTCGCTCAAGAATCTCACCCTGTGCGTCGAACCCTGTGACGGCGAAGATTTGTTGGAACTGTCGGACTTGTTCGAGCGGGCTGAGGAGAGCGTGACCCATGGGGTTGAATAGAGCAGAGGCTGCACATCTTTTACGTCGTGCAGCTATGGGTGGAACCACTGCACAGATCGACACGTTTGTCGGTCTTGAACGGCCACAAGCCGTAAACCGACTTCTGAATACGTCAAACAACCCGGCACTCCCTGGCTGGGGCCGGTTCGACTCAGGCGACAAGGACTGGGTTGCCCAAGAGAAGATGGTTGAGTGGTGGGTTGACCGGATGGTCACCGCACCACCGACGATCGAAGAGAAGCTCACGCTCTTCCTCCACGACCACTTCGCCACCGCACGCGACAAAGTCGAAGATGCTCGACTCATGTGGGATCAGCATGTCGTGCTTCGCCAGCATGGCCAAGGGTCGTTCCGGGTGCTGCTCGAGAAGATCTCGTTCGGTTCAGCGATGCTCATCTACCTCGACAACGAGTCGAACGTGAAGGGCGCCGAGCAGGAGAACTTCGCTCGCGAGCTCATGGAGCTCTTCACCATCGGCAACGGCCCCGGACGGTTCACCGAGCGCGATGTTGTGGCGATGGCCAAGGCCTGGACCGGACACAACACCGTGGGTCGAACGCGTGAGAACAATTGGCAGTACGACCCGACCTACGTCTTCAAGCCCGAAGAGCACAACAACACCACCAAGACGCTCTTTGGCATCGCACAAAACTGGAACGCCAAGGACACGCTGAACGCGCTGGTTGACCCATCCATCAAAGGCCCGCTGACCGCGCAGTACTTCGCCCAGAAGATGTTCAAGTTCTACGTGCACACGAACCCCTCACCAGAGGTGATCGCACAGCTGTCCGGTGACTTCCTCGCTGGAGGCATGAACATCAAGAGCTTGCTTCGCGACATCTTGATGCTCGATGAGTTCTGGGACAAGAACACTCGCTACGCCTTGGTCAAGAGCCCAGCCGAGTTCATGGTCGACATTATGCGTCGCACCGGTCTTCGCAGCGCCGATGACAGTGTGTGGTGGCGCATGCAAGGAATGGGCATGAGCCTGTTCGACCCACCAACCGTTGCCGGTTGGGGGGCGAACGACTACTGGCTGAGCACTGCACGTGCCTGGTCGAAGTCGAACTACGTCAACAATCTCAAGTGGCAGTCGGACAAGCGCGGCTGGCTACAGAATCTCGACCATCTCACCGACGACCAAGTAGTCAACGTCATCTTGACGTTCTTCTCGATCTTCGAGGTCTCGGATCAGACCCGCGACAACGTAAAGGTCCTGGTGCAGACGACCAGGGAAGAACGGCCGTGGGCAATGAAGTACGAACCGTTTGCCGTGGGCATGTTTATGCCGGAGGTGCAGTGCGCATGACCGAATTCGATTTTGACCAGCTTGCTACCCGGATGGAGCGGGATCCGTCCCGTCCGCTCAACCTGATGGAGCGACGCCGCTTTCTTCAAGGAGCGCTCGCCGCCGGCGGAGCAGCCGTAGCTGTGCCGACGATGTTTGCCGAACAGGCCGCGGCCCAGGCTTCGACCGACACGATCGTCGTCACCGTCACTCTTGCTGGTGGCAACGACGGGTTGAACACGTTTGGCCCATTTTCGAACGGCCGCTACCGAGATGCTCGCCGCAACCTCGCCATCAATCCCGCAGCCGCCCACCCGGTTGGCGACAACATGTCGTTCCATCCAAGTCTGCGTCGTCTTGCCACCCGTTACCGCCGTGGTGATGTCGCGGTTGTGCGTGGCGTTGGTGAACCACTGCTCGACCGCAGTCACTTCTCGAACTTGGCTCGCTGGCAGTCGGCAAACCCCGACGGCAAGATTGGTGGAACCGGTTGGATCGGGCGGTGGCTAGATGCCGAAGCGGTCGGCCAGTTCTCAGGTCTTGCGATTGGTGGACGAGGCGTTCCGCTGCACTTCCGCGGTAACAACGCAGATGTCACCGACCTCCCTCGACGTGCCGGAGCGCTCTATGGCTCGAAGCGAACCGAACAGCGCGATCAACGCATGTACCGCGCGATTCGCCAGATGGGCAAAGAAGCCAACCGTGGCCCGTGGGTGAATCGGGTTGGCCAGGTAAACGCGCAAGCAATCGATGCTGCTCAAGCAGTTTCTCAGGCCTATAAGGCTGAGCTCCCCGAGGAACGTCTGGTTTCCGACATGGTGCTCAGTGCTCGAATGATCAACCTGAACCTCGGCACTCGGGTGCTGAACGTCTGGCAGAACGGGTACGACACGCATGACAACCAGATCGGTGGGAACTCAGGTGTTGGCGATCACGCTGATCTTCTCAACGAGCTCGACGTTGCGCTCGATGTCTTCTTCAGCACCCTGACTCCAGCCATGGCCGAACGGGTCGTCGTGATGGTCTACAGCGAGTTCGGACGACGGGTTGAAGCCAACGGGTCGAACGGGACCGACCATGGCACCGCCAACCATGTGTTCTTCCTCGGGCGCCGGGTGAAGGGTGGCCTGTATGGCGATCCACCTCCGCTGAACCAGCTTGATGATCGTGGTGATCTTCGGGTCACGATGGACTTCCGTGATGTGTATGCCACCGTTATCGAAACAGCCCTTGGGGTGAGCGCCGCGTCGGTGCTGGGCCAGGGCTACAGCACGCTCAATCTCATTGGTGAGCCGAGCGCGCCGGAGAGTGCCTTGAGTCAACGGGCAAACGAAATCCGAGCACTTCGGGAGAAGAACGCCGACGATTATCTGCTGCTGCACACACCCAGCTTCTAACGGGCCTCTGGTCCCAGCTAGTGATCGGAGCATTTGCTGGTTCCCGAGCGAGTAGCTGATTCTCCAGTAGGCTTGTCGCGCACTCAAACCAAGGAGCTTGCTGTGGAAACATCCGCAACGCAGGTTCCGGCATCGTCCTGGCGGGCAGGCACCGGCGCCTCGGAGACCGATCTCGGATCCGTTTATCTTCAACCATCACGTCTCGACGTGCTCGTGCACCTTTTGGCGTACGAGCAACTCGCTGGCGTTGAGCCGGTAACGGCGAGCCACGACTGGGTGGCGGCGTCTGACGAGTTCGCCGCTCGCGACAACGAACCAACAGTGGCGACCCTTGCCGCTGAGCTCATGTCGGGGTCCAGTATCGAACTGCCGGTGACGTTTGCTTCGGGCGGACAGCTCGTCCGTGGTGCTTCGGCAGCGGCGGTTGCGCTTGCCACGGGTCGCAAGGCCACTCGCGTCGACGGAGCCGACAAGGTTATCGACCGCTCGGTCACCGGGCTCGCTGCTGCTGGGTGGCAAAACAACAAGCTCCAGGCTCTGCTCACCGAGTGGGCTCGCCGCGATGCAGCTGCGGTTGTCGTGTTCGTCGACCTCGACGCTGAGGGTACTGACGACGCGCTGCACGAGCTCACGTGCCGCTATGCGGTCGTGCACAGCGAGCTCGACTACCTCTCGGTTGACGACGCCAAGCGTCTCGACGCATCAGGGCATGGCTCGACCCAAATCTTGTGCCTTCGCTCGGGCGACACGCTCGACGCAGTGCTCGAACGCCACGCTCATGCGCTTCATGGTCATATCGCAGGCTCAGCGGGTGCCATTGCGCTCGCAACCCTGTGGCGGTCTGAGCGATCGACGAACGTTTCGCCTGCGCACACCCAACGACTGCGCCGCAACAAGCGCCGGCAGGTGAAAGATCAGCTCTTGGAACGTGCCCTCGGCCGCTGAGGTTCGATACCGGCGTCGCGGCGAGCCTTCTTCTGAATCGACCGAACCCGGCTGAACCGTCGGGTGACGACGAAGAGCAACAAGATCAGTGCGATTAGCACGGTTGCGGCTGCGGTGACGCCCAACAGGCCAAGCACGGCAATGTTGCGGGCGAACGCGCCGACGTCGGCAGGCTCGGAGCACTCGGCGTTGATCAGGTTCGGGTTGAATCGGGAGTTGCCCTGCCCGTCCCAAAGCAGGCCGCCAGCAAGGTCGGGCGTGCTGAAGTCGATCGATTGACCATCGGGTTGGGTGCGGATCGTGTAGCGAATGCCAGCCTGCAGTGGACCTTCGAGCGCAGTGGTGGTCGTCCAGCCGTCGGGAGTTTGGCCGACAACAAATTCGGCAATGCCAGGCGGGCCAGGAACACGCACCGCGTCTTCTTCACCAGCCTCTTCATCGCTGTCTTCGCTATCGTTGTCGGCTTCTTCTTCGACCTGAGACTCGACGGGCGGACCTTCGATCTCCCACAGCACATCATCACGAACCGCCAAGATGACAGTCGTGGGGCCAGGGCAGTTGTCGACCAAGGCCCGCACGCCAGTTTCGACTGTTGAGGTGGGAGTGAGGCGAATTCCGCGGCGTTCGTCCTCGGCGCACGAACTGAGCACGAGCGCACAGACCACAGCGAGGCACAGCCACCGCAGCCGAGTATGAGGAATGGGCAAACGCACCCTCGAACGATAGTGAGAAACCTGCCCTCAGCGTGGTCATGTGGCTATGCAAACCGCCTCCTACACTGGAGAATGGTTGATATCAGGAGGATTTCATGGCAAAGCGACGTCGTAAGAAGCAGGTAGTAGTTGCCCCTGCGTCTGAGCCTCCTATGCGCCCGGGCATCATCGGGCTCAGCCGAACCGTTCCCGCCGACATTGTGAAGCCGCCATACGCCGCGACCGGCGATCCTGGCCCATCGGTGTCCTCGCTGACTCGCACGCCTGAAGAGCTCGACGCCATGCGCCGCACTGGTGCTATCGCAGCCGAGGTGCTCATCCATGCTGGACAGTTCGTCGAGCCGGGAATCACCACCGACAAGATCGACGAGATCGTCCACAACGAGACGATCCGCCGTGGTGGTTACCCATCACCGCTGAACTATCGCGGGTTCCGCAAGTCGGTCTGCACCTCGATCAACGAGGTCATCTGCCATGGCATCCCCGACAACCGTCCGCTCGCCGACGGCGACATCATCAACATCGACGTCACCGTCTACAAAGAAGGCGTGCACGGCGACAACAGCTGCACGTTCCTTGTGGGCGATGTCGACGAGCACTCCCGCAAGCTTGTCGCCGAGACGTACGTGTCGATGATGGAGGGCATCAAGACCGTGCGCAACGGTTCCAAGGTGCACGACATCGGCCGCGCGATCGAGCGTCATGCACGAGCTCACAACCTTGGCGTCGTCAAGGAGTTCATCGGGCACGGTGTCGGAACCGAGTTCCACTCCGATCTGCAGATCCCGCACTACTACGACGCACGGGCCAAGACCGAGCTTCTCACCGGCATGACGTTCACCGTCGAGCCGATGCTCACTCTCGGCCACCCCGATCTCTACCTTTGGGAAGACGAGTGGACGGCGCTCACCATGGATGGTCGCCGTAGCGCCCAGTTCGAGCACACCCTTGTCGTCACCGACGATGGATACGAGCTGCTCACGGTGGCAAGCGACGGCACCACCGCCGCCGAGCTCTACGCCCCGAAGCCCGAAGCCGTCACTAGTTGACATCTCAGGCGCTCCTCGACCTCGAGTGGGTGCTGACATCGACGTCGCTGGTTGACGACCCACGCGCCCTCGGTGCCGTGCCGTTCGACGCGAGCGACGTAGACGCCGACCACCTCGATGCGTTCTTGGCTGCACGTGGAGAGCATCGAGTCGGGCGCTACTTCGAGCACCTCATGCACTACTGGCTGGCCCACGTGCGCAAGGTCGACGTGGTCGAGGTCGGTATGCAGATCATCGACAATGACCGCCGCACCCTCGGCGAGATCGACTTCCTCTACCGAGACGAACAGGGCGAGCTCACCCACTGCGAAGTGGCCGTGAAGTTCTTCCTGCACTACCCGAACGATGACGGCAGCCATTTCCCGGGCCCGGCTGCCCGAGACAACTTCGAGCGCAAAGCCAATCAGCTCTTCGACGTGCAGCTCGAGCTCAGCCAACAACACGTCCCGGACGTCACCAAACGTGTCGGCATTGTCAAGGGACGCGTCTTTCACCAAGTCGGTGCACCCGAACCGACGGGTCTCCCGCACCGACTCAACCCGAACTGCCTCGGCGGAGCGTGGGTCAGCGAGAAGGACGTAGCCAACCTCGACACGTTCGGCGATGTGGGATTCCACTTCGTGCAGAAGCCACATTGGTTCGCCCCGCTCCATGACGCCGAGATCGTGAGCCGAGCCGACTTCCTCGCCCAACTCAGCAATCACTTCGACGGCCCCGCCTACCCAGTCATGCTCAGCCTCCGAGCAAGCGATGGCACCGAGGTCGAACGCTGTTTCGTCGTCCCCGACGCCTGGCCAGGGAACTAGACCCAGAACGGGTGCGGCGTCAGACGGGCACATGAGGGAACCTGGGTTGGAATAGCGTCGTTCAAGTAGGCTGCGTCTCCGGTGGGGAAGAGTGGAGCGGCACGGTCGAAGAATTGCCACCCGGCTTCGATCGAGCCCATCTGGCAGAACACGTAGACGATCGCTCCCCAGTGAGTGTTCTTCTTGATAGCGAAGGCCTCGTGTTGTCTATCTCTGACTCCCCTAGACGCTCCATCGACGGCTGCTGACTTGAGTTCATCTTCTGCCGATACCCTGTTGCGTCCCACAACAGCCGGGTAGCTTGAGCGGCGAAGTGGGGGCGCGTCTGTCGACGTCTAGCCTATGCCATTCGTCCCTATGGGGCCTGTCCCTTAACGTGGTCTGTCCGCATGTTGTCGCTATGACGTGGGCAAGAAGCGGGGGCACGCCTCGCTCATTCGCGCTAGCACCATCGGGTTGATCGGGGCTCTTCGACGCGTCGTGGTGAGGGCTAACCATTTGACACGTTGAGCACCACCTTGCTTGCGGTGCCAGCACGAAGTGCATCGAAGGCATCCTTGAACTTCTCGAGTGGGAAGTTGTGGGTGATGACGGGGGCGATATCGAGCCCCGAACCGAGCATAGAGGTGGCCTTGTACCAGGTCTCGAACATCTCGCGACCGTAGATCCCCTTGATCGTCAGGCCCTTGAGGATCGCTTGGTTCAGATCGATGTCGGGCGTTTGTCCGTAGAGCCCGAGGAGTGCGACCTTTCCGCCGTGATTGACCGTGGCGAGGATGTCTTGGACGGCAGACGGGTGGCCCGACATCTCGAGTGCGACATCGAAGCCCTCGACGATGCCGAGTGCCTCCATGGTTGTCCGGACATTCGCTTCGCCAGCTTGAATCGCAGCGCTAGCACCCAGTTGCCGTGCGAGTTCCAGTCGTTCTTCTGACACGTCGGTCACCACAATGTGCCTGGCGCCAGCGTGTCTGGCGATTGCGGCGGCCATCTGTCCGATTGGGCCAGCTCCAGTGATCAGAACGTCTTCACCAACTAGGTCGAACGAGAGCGCAGTGTGCACCGCATTGCCAAGCGGGTCCAGGATCGACCCGACATCGTCGGGTACGTGGTCAGCAACCACATACGCGTTGGTTGCCGGGATGACGACAAACTCAGCGAACCCTCCATTGCGTTGAATGCCGACGCTCTCGACGTTGCGGCAGTTGTGGCTGTCGCCCGCCCGACAATTTCGGCAGGTTCCGCAGACGACGTGTCCCTCGCCTGAGACCCGGTCACCGACTGCAATGGTGGCGACGTCAGGTGCAATCGCGTCGACAATGCCGATGAATTCGTGCCCGACCGTGACCCCTGGTGTGACGTTCTCAGCAGCCCAGCTGTCCCAGGCGTCGATATGCAGGTCGGTGCCGCAGATGGCCGCATTTCGGACAGCGATGCGGACTTCGCCCGGGCCTGGCTCGGGTATTGGGATCTCTTGAAGTTCGAGACCCGGCCCGATGTGATGCTTGACGAGTGCTTTCACGAGATTACCTCCAGTTCGGTTCCGACCTTGGTGAACATGTCGACGGCGAAATCGATGTCGGCGTCAGAATGTGCGGCGTTCATTTGGGTACGGATGCGAGCGGTGTTTACGGGCACGACCGGATGCGAGAAAGCGGCTGTCAAGACGCCCTCTTCAAGAAGTCGCTCAGAGAAGCGACCAGCGAGTTGAGCGTCGCCGAGCATGACCGGGATGATTGGGTGGTCCTGTCCGCTCAGCGTGAACCCCGCGGATGTCATTGCGGATCGGAATCGGTCAGAGTTAGCGGTGAGGCGATCTCTGAGTTGGCCACCTTCCGAAAGTAGACGCAACCCGGCTCGAGCTCCGCCAACGAGGCCCGGGGCCAACGCGTTCGAGAACAAGTACGGGCGTGCTCGTTGACGCAGTAGGTCGATGATGGGTTGGCGGGCTGCCACGAAGCCACCCATGCCGCCACCAAGAGCTTTGCCAAGTGTGGATGTGACGATGTCAACGCGGTCTTCAACTCCGTGTAGGGCTGGGGTGCCCCTTCCGTCGGGGCCGATAAATCCCGTTGCATGACAGTCGTCCACCATGACGAGCGCCTCGTAGCGGTCTGCGATCTCGCAGATGCCAGCGAGGTCAGCAATGAACCCGTCCATTGAGAACACACCGTCAGTTACGATCAGAATGTGATTGGCCCCGTCTCTGCGGGCTGCCTCTACTTGCACGTCAAGGTCGCTGAGGTCTCGTGTTGCGAACCGGTAGCGGCGGGCTTTGCTGAGCCGCACGCCGTCGATGATGGAGGCGTGATTGAGCGAGTCGGACACGATCGCGTCCTGGCGCCCGAGTAACGGCTCGAACACCGCGCCGTTTGCATCGAAGCAGGCAGCAAACGTGATCGAGTCGTCGGTGCGAAGGTAGGCGGCGATCTCTTGCTCGAGGGTTCGGTGCACATCGAGTGTTCCGCAAATGAAGCGCACCGAGGCCATGCCGTAGCCGTAGGTAGACATGGCCTCTTGAGCTCCTGCCACTAGCTTGGGCGCATCGGCGAGCCCCAGGTAGTTGTTAGCGCAGACATTGAGCACATCGGCGGCCCCATCGACCCGTACCCGTCCGCTCTGAGCTGAAGAAATGGAACGCTCGGGTTTCCACAGGCCGTCAGTACGGATCTGGGCGAGGGTATCGTCGAGTTGTTCGTAGAACGCTGCTCGGCTCATGAGATCTCCGATCCGAGTACGACCAGGAGTGCTCTTGCTGGCTCGTTGTATGGGTTTGCAATGACGTGGTCGGTGTCGGCGATGTACCTCGCCGTGCCGCCAGTCGTGACGTCAACGGTTGACTCTCCAGATTGGACGGTGACTGCTCCTGAGAGAACGGTGAGGTGTTCAGTCGTTCCACTTGCATGGGCCCGTGAGCTCAAATGGCCGTCAGGTTCCAGCTCAAGTTCATACCATTCCACAACGCCAACATGTTCGGGTGGGGCAAGAAGCCAAAGCGTTACACCGGTACCGTCGTCGCCGAGGCGAGGCGTAGCGGAGCGGGGCAGAACGTCGACCCTGCTCGCCTTCTGGACATCCTCTACGTGCACCAAGTCTTCTATGGAGATGTCTAGAGCTTGGGTGAGGCTCCATAAGGTGGCGAATGTGGGATTCGCCTCGCCGCGTTCCACTTGCGACAGCATCGATCGTGAGACACTGGAGTGCCTTGCGAGGTCTTCTAACGTGAAGCCAGCTGACTTCCGGCGTTCGCGCAGTCGAGGGCCTAGTTCTGGAGGTGTATCCGTCATAGTGGAAAGTATATTCCTGGATAACAGAAAATCCAGTGGAGGTGGAAACGCCGTCTAGCTACTTCGGTTGGAACCCGCAATCAGTCGAAGTCGTAGACCGTTGTCGAGATGCCATCCGAGATCAGCGTCTCGAGAATGAGTGGCTCGATCTTGCTCCACTTGCCTCCCGCAAGCCCGGTGCCGATTCGAGGCATATGAACGCTCGCTTCGAGCTCAGCAGCCGCGGTGCTGAGCTTCCTTAGGCAACTCTCGACTGCGTCGTAACGGATTGGTACGCCTTTGCTCCCGGTCTTCATGCCCTGCTGGCCAAGCATGTTCGCTACGTACTAAGAGGGCTGTACCTGCACGACCTGGATGTTGCCGAGATCGAAGTCGTTCGTAGCGCGGGCGCGATGCCATTTCCGATACTCGGACTCCGGTTCGTCCCACCGCTTGGAGATCGCGACGACGAACCCCTTACCCCAGCCGCCAAGATTGTTGCATATGTGCGCGATGATCTTCGTGCCCTTAGCTTGAGGCGCGGTAGTGTCGCCCTTCAGGTATCGAATCTCGGTAACACCCATCCAGCCACGCTAGCGAAGCCCTGCGAGCATGGTTCGGCACCTGCACCGAGGCCGCCGCCGTATGTCGAGACCAAGTGATTGGCGTGCAGCAGGATGCTGTCGTGTCTGAACTTGATTGCTGCGATTAGTGTCCCAAGAATGGACCGTTCTCTTCACCTATCCTAAGGCCTGCTGCTTCAGGTGGGACTGCTTGTCCAATGAGATGCTCGTCCGACCAGGTCAATTGGATTCGGCCTCCGGAGGTAGAGGGCAGCATCGGCGACTGGTGGTCGAGGTTCCTTATCGCATCAGCGTGCGGCGGCGAGGTGGCGGAGACGTTTAGGACGACAGCGATCAATGGGTTGTTGGGCGCAGAAGTCTCCAGTCTCGATGAACCGGGCTTGTTCCGTCTGACCCTTCATACTAAGCCCCACCCGATGGATGAAGAGGGCTGGGCGATTCTTGACATCGTGTTCGTTGAACTCCATGCGCTTGTCGGAATCTCGAAGATCAATGACTCGGACATGATCGTATGGCGGCCATTCAGAGATGATCCCCAGCGATACTCGACAGGTGCTGACTGAGCCGAGTGGAGACGTAGATGCGCTGTGGAAGTGCATCGCCTGCCGGAAGCGCCCGCATCGTAGCGACAACTCCTATTCGTCCGTATGCGAGGCCTTCTGCCAAAGGAACATGGCCCATGCTGTCGCTATGACGCGGGCAGGAATGGGGGCACCGACCGCTGATGTGGTGCTCCCGCCATTGCCGCCCGACCAAAGTGCCAAAAGGGCGTCCAAGAGCGGCCGCCTTCGCTCGATGAGTCCAAGAACTGCAGATGACGGCGACCTAGGGCGCGTCAACACCCTCAACTCTTGCAGATGATGTGGGTAGAGGTGGCAGCCTCGACGCGATCAGCAGCGCAGCGGAAGCGACCGAGCCAACATCTCGAGCGGCGCTGGAGCTGTGTCGACTCGCGTACGTCCGCGCTCGGCAGCTAACTGGCGGGCCTCACGGATCTCGTCTAGGCGAACAAGGTACTCCGAGGTTCGTCGGCGGATCCGCCATACGGTCGACCGCGGCGCCTTGGCAAACACATACACGCCACGCGCAAGACGACGGACCCGACCACGCCGGACCTCCCACCGCAACGAATCAGACACGAGCTTCGAGGCCCGGTCGTCGAAGACAACGCCCGCAGCCTCACAGCCCGCCACCAAATCGTGAACCGTCAACGCACCAGTTGCGCTACCGCGTCCACCAGAACCCTTCAGCGCGTCGTGCAGGAGCCGCACAAGTAGGTACCGCAACGGCCGCCCTCGCAGCGAACCAGTCGAACCAACTTCCCAAGTGAACATACCCAAACACTAACCACCGGGTATGTCACTAAAGATTGGTGCTCTCTCGGTTCACACCAGCGTGAAGTCGACCTTGCGGGCTTGGATATCGGCCTTGTTGAGGCGCACGAGGACTTCGGTGCCTAGATCTGTGTGGCCGTCGGCGTAGGCAACGACTGCCGGCTCGCGTAGTTGCACACGTACTCGATTCTTCTTCTCGTCGACGGCGGTAACGAGGCCGTGGAATGTCTCGCCGTCGCGGCCGGTGAGAAGTGCTGCTTCGACCATGTCGAAGATCGCCCGGTCGAGCGAACCCTCGCGGTTGCGAGCCGAACCGAGGAGACGTGGGAGCTCTGGCAGTGTGTCGAGCACCCACTGCGGTGGCCGCTTGTCAGCGAGTACGGCGAGCACGCATTCGTTGGCGTAGCGGTCGCCGAGGCGGCGAAGCGGAGCCGTGACATGGGCGTACTCCGAGGAGATAGCCGAGTGCTCAAGCAGATCGGGGAGCTCGCCATCGAACGCTTCGTAACCGGCGCCTCGAAGGCCTCGGGCTGACTGGGCGATCATCGCAGCGTCGATCGGGTCGCTCGGGTTAAGACTGCGGACCATGTCGGGGTAGCTCATGTCCTTGGTCCACTCGACGCCAAGAGCCTTGGCGATACGACGGAGGTCCTTGATCGTGCGCTTCTGTGGGCGAGGGAGCGTCCGCAGAAGGCCGACCTTGCCCTCGATCATGATGCGAGCTGCAGCGATGCCTGTAAGGAGGCTGATCTGCGCGTTCCAGCCCTCGATCGGCAGAGACTCGTCGTACCGCAGCGCAAAGCCGGTGTCGGTTGGGACGACCTCCTGGGAGGCGAGACGCAACGACACGGCGCCACGCTCGACCTCGAGCGCCTCGCGAAGCTCGCCCACCTGCTTGAGAGCGTTGAGCATGTCGTCGCCATTGTCGATGAGCTCGGAGGCCGCCCGATACGACAGCTTGGCCCGCGATCGGACGAGGGCTCGTTCGAGGTTCGAGCTTGTAATGTTGCCAGCCTCGTCAAGGTCGATCGTCCACAACAGCGACTGCCGGTCGAGGTCGGGCAGCAAGCTGGCCGCATCTTCGCTGATCGCTTTTGGGTGCAACGGTGCCCGGCTGTCGGGGCTGTACATCGTGAACCCGCGGGCCTGACTCTCACGATCGATGGCACCACCGGGCGCTACCCATGCCGCAACATCGGCAATGGCGTAGTGCACTCGCCAACCCGAGTCGATCTTCGCAATGTGGACGGCCTGGTCGAGGTCCATCGAGCTCGGCGGGTCGATCGTGACCAGCTCGATGTCGGTGCGGTCGTGCACCTCGGTTGCCGCCGACCCCTCGGGGATCTGTGGACCGGCCGCGGCGCTTGCTTCGGCCTCGGCAATGACCTCCGGCGAGAACGCCTCGGGAACTTCAAGCTCAGTGCGCAGGGCCTGAAGGCCCCGGCAAATCACTTCATCATCACAACGAAAGGGGAGTCGAGCCATAGCGCTCAAGCGTATTGCCTCAACACCCGTTCGTCGGGCTTCAGTTGTTAACGAAGTGAGGCGTTGCCTGGAGTTGGCAGCTCGACCCACACCCGACCTGGAAGCAACTGAATCGGGTTGCCTTCAGAATCGAAGTACAGCGGCACAGCGTCTGCGGTTGGCTTACGCCAGCTGCCACGAATGAGCTTGCCCTCGGTGAAGATCCACGCCCGACCCTTGCCAATGACGTTGGCTTCTGGCGAGTTGCGATCGGCTGGGCTCACGCCGTACGGCGTGAACTGCACGATGACCGTCTCGGGTGCGGTGCGCACACCTGCAGTGTCTACGGTTGCTCGACCGTCCTGCGAGCGAGCCCAGCCCGAACCGTTCCAGGTGTAGCTGACGTTCGTGTTGCGGTAGGACACCGACACGCCGTTCGCCGCTGACGTCTTGTTCGGGTTCGGCGTGCCTGGGCGGCGGATCGTGAACATCGTTGGTGGGGTGCCACCAGCGGTGCCACCAGCACGGCGAAGTGCTGCTGTCGAGCTAAACAAGTTGTGTGGAGCCGGGCGACTGTTGTTGCGGTAATACGCACCGCCGCTTCGGGTGGCGTGACCAATGTTGACCAACGGTGAGGCGTTGATCGCAGCAGTCGTGCGAGCGTTACCACCAGAGTTTGCAAACAGTGGGCGGTTCAGCGGACGAACCAGGTTGATGTCGGTCGTACGCATCGAGCGAACCGGACCAACCGTACCGACGTTCTCGGAATGGAAGACTGCAGCGAGGCGAGTCTGTCCACCCTCGACGAGCTCGACGTACACGATGTCGGCGTCGTTGATGCCGGCCTGCGGGCGAGCACGCGGCACGTTGTCGATCTTGACCACGAGCGCTGCTCGGCTACGGGTGCCAGCGTTCGGGCGGCCCGTGAGCTGGCTTCGGCTGCCGGCATTGCGATACCAGGCAAGCGACTGCTGCACCGTGGCGAGCTGAGCTCGGGAATCATCGAGCCCAACCTGCAGGCCACGCACTGCCGCGTCGATCGTGATCAACCGGTTTGCGAGCTCCTGGCGAGCTTCGATCATTGCAGGCACATCAGCCTGGAGCGACGTGATCTGGCCATCGATGCGAGAAAGCTCGGCGTCGGCTGCCTCAACAACCGAACCAAAGACTTCCTGGTTCTGCATTGGGCTTGCGTCTTGTTCGAGCGACTGGAGCTCACGGGCAAACGCCGTCTGGGCTGGGTCGCCGCTGACGAAACGTTCGAGGGCCATAGTGACCCGAACACGCGCAGGCTCGCGGCGGGCAAGAGCCAAGAACTCGAGGGCATCAGCCGAACCTTCGATGGCTGCCGTTGCAGCATCGATGTCGACAAGCACCTGTGAGCGTTCGATACTGAGCTCGTCGATGGTCTGCTCGGCCGTTGCGACGTCGTCGATCAGCGCCGCCTCTTGTGCCTCAAGCGACGTTTGATCATCGGTCTTGGTGCCCTGAGCGTTGGCGGGCGCGGTCGTTGTGGCGACCATTCCCAACACCATGGCTAGGCAGAACGCAATCCGGCTCAGCCGCGCTCGCGGCGATACGGGGGTTGTGGTCTCGGACTTAGCCATCAATGCTCTCCACAGCTGGGGGGTTTGGCTCGAAGCTCGGGCGTTCAGCCCCCCATGGATTAGTGACAACAACGGCAACGATCGTCAGGATCACGACTACAAGTACAGCCGTGACCCAACGAGCTCGTCGTTCGTCGCGTTCAGGAATAATAGGAAATTCAGAGGGAAGCCATTCGTATCCCAAGATTTTTCGCCGCATCTCTTTCTTTCCGTACGGCTCAATGACTTGGGGAAGGTTCCTCGTTCGGGGCGGGTCGACCTCGCCCAAGCGGGCTGGTGCGACCGAACTGTTCTCCGCAAACTCGGCTCGTGCCTTGACAAACAGGCGAGCCAACCGGCGGGGGCGCATATCGAGCGCCATACAGATGAACTTGGGCGGAGTGTCGTAGCGGTAACGCAACAACAAGGCCAGCTTGTAGTCGGCGCGCATCTCCGAGAGGGTGTCGGCCAAATAGAACGCCGAGCGGTTACTGCCGCCTTCGAGCAGCGCCGAGCTCAGGCGTCGAGTCGGGTTCTCCTCGAGATACCGGTGCGACTCGTTGCTGGCAATCGATGCGAGCCAGGCCGTGTACGCAGCCGGGGACGGCAGGTGATGTTCGTTGAATCGGCTGAGCGCCACCCGAAAGGTCACGACCGTGAGGCGCGTGGCGACATTGCCGTCCTTTACGAGGAACCAGCAGATGTCGTAGACCATCTGGGCCGCCTCGGGATTCACCGGAGTTGGTGACCCGTAAAACATGTTTCGCCAGTCGGCAGGAGTGACCGGCGGGAAGGTGCCGAGTCGCTCGATCGTGGAAGTGGCCGGGGCGGTCATGTCAGGCGTCATAGTAGTCGCAGAGGGGCTATCGATATCAACGCCGAGAGGTGAATACTTGCAAGCGAAATCAGCGGTTTTGGCAGTTTTTGCAGAAGGTTGTGGTCCGGGCGTCGATGACGACCGTGCTCAACGGCTCGGCACATAACGTGCACGGCTCGCCGCCACGTCCGTAGACGAGAAGTGAATGTTGATTTCGTCCGATATCGCCCTCGGCGTTGACGTAGTCGCGAAGGGTCGTGCCGCCGTTGTCAATGCCGGCGGCAAGCACCTGTTTCACGGTTTCGGCCAACCGGTCGCAGCGTTCGCGGCCCACACGTCGAGCGCGAGGGTCGATGCCGGCCAGAAACAGGGCCTCATCGGCATAGATATTGCCAACACCGGCGACTGGTCGTTGGCTCAGCAGCTGGGTCTTGATCGATCGAGACTTCCCGACGATCGCCTTGTGGAGTGATGCGCCAGTGAACTCGCCATCGAGGGGTTCGGGGCCCATGTGATGCAAGGTCGCGATGTCGTTATAGACACCGGTTGGCACGACGCGCAGACGACCAAACCGTCGAGTGTCGTCGAAGACCAAGTGTCGGCCGTCGTCGAATGCCCACACGGCACGGGTGTGCTTGCCATGATCGGCACACGAGGGGTCGCTGCCCGAACCCGGTTCAAGGTGGAACGATCCGGTCATGCCGAGGTGCGCCACAAGCTCATAGCCGTCGTCATAGCCATCGTCACTCTCGTCGTCACCGTCATCATCGAGCTGAAACAGCAGATATTTACCCCGCCGGTTGATTCCAGTAATGGTGGCACCGACGGCGTCGAGGGCGGGAGTGAACTTGTCACTCCAGTGGGAATCGGCGGCAACGATGACCGCTCCGGTGACGAGGGGGTCGAGTTGGCGTCGAATCGTCTCGACTTCAGGCAACTCTGGCATGTCTGCACGCTAGCCTCACGCTCGAATGCCGACACCAGATCACATCCGCGACCGTTACCTCGACGAGCTCGTCGGCGCTGCTTCAGTGCTCGACGACCTCGACTCTGCTGCCGTTGCCGAGGCGTGGGCATCGGGGGCGGTTGCTGAATGGCTCGCACTCGACGGCGCCGATGGCCGTCTCGCCAGCAAGATCCGAGATGCTGCCCCGCTCGCCGCAGTCCTGATCGACTGGATTGATGGTGGCGAGGCACCCGAGCTCTTTGGTGAGCCCGACTGGATCACCGACGTTGGCCGTCACGAGCTCACCCGAGCGGTGCAACTCAAACAGACCACCACCGACGATGCCCGCTCCCATGAACACGGCGTCATCCTCGAATACACGGCACCGTCGGGTGATCGCCACGACGTGTCGGTATCGATCGACGGTGGGCACATTTCGGGTATCGCCGTAGGTCCAGAGGGATTGGCCATCGCAGCGGTCGAAGCCGAGCGAGATGGCGTATCCGTCGACGAGCTCGACCCTCGCCGGGCGCTCGAACTTGTCCGGGAAGCACTGGGCAAGCCGCTCGGGCAGCTCTCACCAGCGGCTGAAGCCACCCTTCCGCTTGTGGTTCGTCGCGTCGGATTCTCCGCTGACGAGCTTGCCGAGTTCGCTGCGGTCAGCTCTGATCGAACCCTGCCCGAGCGAGACGTCGAAGACGATCAGTATTCAGCTGAGCTGGTGGCATCTGCGCTCCGAGTCGCACTGGCAGCCGAGCAACCGCCTGCGGTAGCCGAAGCGCTTGATCAGTTCACGGCCGACGTTGCCGCCGGCGACCCCGATGCCCTCACCGTCTTCGACATCGCCGGGCTCGACCCGGAGGAACCGGTCGACCTCGACCGATTCATTGCGCTGATCGGCAGCTATCTGGCCCCGGCTAGCCTGAGCCCGCACACCGACCCGCAGTTCGCGGCGCTCATCGAGCTCGAACCCGCCGACTGGGTGGGCGTCATCTTGGGCATGAGCCGTGCCGCCATCGGCACCGATATCGACGGCGATGCACTCGTCAGGTTCATCAACAAGGCTCCCGAGATCACCACCACGATCCCCAAGGCCGACGCGCCGCGGTTGGCGTGGACGTTCGAGCAGATGCTCTATGCCTGGGAAGTCACCGGCGTACTGACCGATGTCGGCGCCGTGAGTGCAGCGGCTAGCTGGTTGCTTCCTCGGGCTGCCGTTGCGGCCTGGAGCTAGCTCGCTTCGATATCAGGGTTGCGCATATCGATCAGTGATCGCTTCGCCGCTTCCGCTGCGGTTTGCAACACGTCACCATCAGAGATGGCGAGTCCTAGGCGCAGCACGCCGTTGGGATCGTGCGCAACGGCCAAGACCGCCGAGCGGGTGCCGACGTTGATCGTGCGAACTTCGCTGAAGGTGTGATCGGGGGCGATGGCCATGATGACCGCCTTTGCCACAGCATCTTCGGGGCGATCGGCCTCAGCCGATGCGTGGTAGCTCTCCCCGTCGACATCGATCGTGATCGTGGCTTGCGAAACACCCTCATAGGTATCGATGGAAAGAAGTGGAGGCTCAAAGCTGGCGCCACCGTCGTCGAGGTGGAACTGATGCAGCACCCGGGCAAATGCTCGCGAGATCGAGGTGATGCGCTTGGCAGTCTCCGGGGCCTGGATCGGCCCGTAGACAAACAAGCCATCAGAGTCGGTGCCGGTCGTGCGGACGTAGTGGCCGCTCAGTGCACCATGACGAAACGCAGCCACTGGCTTGCGCCCGTTGGACAGCATGGTGATCGTGTGCATGAGGCGGAAGTTCTCGGTCGGTGTCAGCAGCTCAAGCTTTGGGTGTCGAGCAAACAGCAACGGCTGATCGTCGTGCGGCACATGGAGATATGCCGCCAACGAAATGGGGCCGAGTTCTTCCATGAGGTCGAACGCCGCTCCGACCATCGACGAAAAAAGGTGATCGATTTGTGGAGTCGACCGCGTCGTGAGCGCGGGTGCCGAGGCGCGCGCAACGGCGGCGGCGCGTTCAGGCGTTATCGACTCGGAGCTCGACATGTGTGTGATGATACCGACCAAAAATGCCGCGTAACGTAGCGGGCCAACCGCAATCTGTCGGAAATCTGCCGGAAGTTACCCGACGGCTGCGACGAAGCGCAGTGAAGGGGCTGACGCACGGATGCGTCCCGAGGACTGACGGAGCTCGAGCTCGGCCAAACCTTCGGGGCATTCACCGGCATACGGACACCAGCCGCACAGTGGGCCAGGTGATGCTTCGAACGTCGAGTTTGCGACCGACGAGTTCAACGTCTTCCACGTATCGCCAAGCGCGCTCACGGATGCTTCGATGAGCTCAGCGGTCACTTCGGTTTCGATGATGCACTGGCCCAAGTACAGCAGGCGTGCCGCCGTCGGGCGTTCGCCGGTGGAAGCTTCGACGGCAGCGGCATACAGCAAGACCTGCTCGAGTCGGGCGTCGGCGAACCGGCGCGACGGGGCCCGGCCCGACTTGTAGTCGCTGACGACTAGACCCGTCTTGTCGCCGGGTTCACGCTCGAGGCGGTCGACGATGCCTCGAAACGGCACCTCACCGAGATGGGTGTCAACCTTCTGTTCGTTGGCCACAACCTCGATCTCGGATGGGTTTTCGAGCCGCCACAAGCCTTCGATCGCAGTCCAGGCCAGCCACCGGAACCGGCGTTGCGCTGTGTCGTCGAGCTCAAGAGCAAGGAAGTCGGCGTGTTCAGCCGTTTCGGGCCAGACCTCACGAGCGATCTCTCGGGCGCGATCGGTGGTGCGGGCCGGGCCGGCTTCTTCCATCAGTAGTTCGAGTACTCGATGCGCGAACGTGCCGGCAATCGCTGCCTCACCAGCAGGGTCGGGAAGGCGATCGATGTAGCGGAATTTCCAACGGCGGGCGCACGAACGAAAGGTCGATGCACTCGATGGTGACAAATACGGGGGTGGACCCTCAGGCTTGACCCGAAGGCGATCGTCAATACGAGTATCGGCGGCGTCATGCGGCTTGTCGCCGCCGACGTCGTACAGCATCTCGCTCGTATCGAGATCAGTAAATGTCATGTATGTAGTTCTAGCAGCGAGGTATGACACTCACCGGCTTGGAGCCAGTAGCGCTACGCCTCGCCTACCGAGAAGCCGTTGTTTGCAATGGTTTCGCTAAACCACAGGGCGCTCTTCTTGGGAGTTCGCTTCTGCGTTTCGTAGTCGACCTCGACGATGCCGAACCGGGGTCCGTACCCCCATGCCCATTCGAAGTTGTCGAACATCGACCACACGAGATAGCCGACCATGGGCACGCCATCCTGAATGGCCCCGTGGACCTCCACCAGGTGTTCGCGGATGTACGCAACGCGCTCGTCGTCGATCACGCGCTCGTCGTCGCGAATGTCGTCGGGCATCGGGCATCCGTTCTCGGTGATCATCATTGCCGGGAACGCATAACGGTTGTGGAGCCAGCGCAGCAGCCTGCCGAGTGAAGGCGGGTGGATCTCCCAACCCATGGTGTTCTGCGGGAACGGCTCGCGCTCGGCGCCGTTGGCCGAGACGATGCTGCGGGAGTAGAAGTTGATTCCGAGCAAGTCGATAGGGGCCGAGATAATGTCGAGGTCGCCGTCGTGCACCTCGCTCTGGTCCCACTCGTAAAAGTCGGCGGTCTCCTGGGGGTATCCGAGCCCGCCGACCGGGTCGGAGTACCAGCGGTTCTCCAGGTTTTCCTGGTGGAGCGCGGCGATGCGGTCGTCCTCGCTATCGCTGGCGGTTTCGACCGGAGTGAAGCTGATGACGATGGCAAGATCGGCGTCGGGTGCGAGATCGCGAATGCGTTGGCCCGCCAGGCCATGTGCCAGGAGCAGGTGGTGGGACGCGCTCATGCCGTCTGACATCGACGTGCGGCCTGGAGCGTGTTCGCCGGTTACGTAGCCATGGTTGGCAGATACGAACGGTTCGTTCAGTGTTGCCCACGTGTCGATGCGGTCGCCGAGGCGTCCGACAACAGCTTCGGTGTAGTCAGCGAAGCGATAGGCAGTGTCGCGATTCACCCAACCGTCGAGGTCTTCGAGATACTGCGGCAAGTCCCAGTGATAGAGGGTAGGCAGTGGTCGAATGCCCTTCGACAGGAGCTCGTCGACCAAGCGGTCGTAGAAATCGAGTCCCGCCGGGTTCACGGTGCCTTTGGCATCAGAGATGATGCGTGGCCACGCAATCGAGAACCGATACGCCTGTAGGCCGAGCTCGCGCATGAGGGCGACGTCTTCGGGGTAGCGGTGGTAGTGGTCGCAGGCTTCGGCGCCACTCGACCCGTCCTGAACGTTGCCCGGTGTTGCGGCGAACGTGTCCCAGATGCTGGGTACGCGTCCGTCGGCGTCGATAGCTCCTTCGATCTGATAGGAGGACGTTGCCGATCCCCAGGTGAATGAGGCGGGAAACTCGAGGTGTTTGCTCACATGTGGCCGCTCGTACACGTAGCTGACCTCAGGGTGGCGAGCTAGGCCATGTGTGGCGGTTGGGAGGTAAGCGCTCTCAGATGCTGACACGTCCGCAATGGTTGCATGTAAGCGCTTCCATATCCAACCCCAACGGTGACGGCAGGCGCCATCTGAGCGAGCTAGCAGTTAGTCGTTTGCTGCCTTCTTGGCGGCTTTCCACTCGTCGTAGGTTTGGACGTCGAGTCCGTCGTCAACCCACCCATTGAAGCCGGTGTCGATGTGGGCCACCTTTTCCATTCCCATGTCTTGCAGCATCTTGGCGGTCAAACTTGACCGAGCGCCGGCAGCTCAATGAAAGATGAACTCGCGATCCTCGGCGAACACGGGGTCGTGATAGGGCGATTCAGGGTCGACCCAGAACTCGAGCATGCCTCGAGGTGCGTGCTTCGCTCCGGGAATGACGCCGAGCTTTTGAAGCTCTCGGACGTCACGGATATCAACGATGAGCGCACCTGCGTCAGCTCGTTGCTTTGCCTCGGCAGGGGAGAGGTTGGTGATTTCCTCCCGTGCCGCTGCCATCATCTCGTTCACTGATCGGATCGCCATGTCGCGAACCTATCGCGAAGTTGGTTAGGCGCGCCTGCGGCTGCGAGGCCCGGATTATGCCCACGGGGGAGTCCACAGTTCAGGGGCACGGTCGGC
>CAKZVC010000049.1 GCA_937922235.1 uncultured Acidimicrobiales bacterium
TGACCCCGACTGGTTCGCTCCAGGGTTCGAGCATCCTTTCTGGCGTCTTCGCATGACCCGCTACCCAGCCAACGTGGCAACCTCTGCCGATCCAACATCGCAGACACCAAGCGCTCAAGGGGAGCGAAGCTCGCGTAGCGCCCGGGAACCCTCCGGGTTCCGACGAGTTGTCTCTGACGATCCAACATCGCAGACACCAAGCGCTCAAGGGGAGCGAAGCTCGCGTAGCGACCATGGAAGCAATGTGGGGATCTCGACCGGAAGTGTCGAGAACAACAGGGCCTACGGCATCAATCCGCATGTGGATACGACGTTCTTTACGTTGCTGTTGCAGAATTCGCCGGGGCTCACGATTTATCACACGCCGTCGGATCGTTGGCTGAATGTGCCGATGGTCGAGAACGCGTTCGTGGTGAATTCGGGTGAGTTGTTGCGGCAGTGGACGAACGATCGGTTCTTGAGCGTTCGCCACTTTGCGAACAGCACTGGGGTTACCGATCGCTATTCGATTCCGTTCTTTGTGAATGCGACCCGGGACTATCCCATGGAGTGCATTCCGACGTGCTGTTCGGAAGAGAATCCGGCCAAGTACCCAACGATCTCGTACAACGAAAGCCAGGGCGTTGTCCAGGGCGAGTAGTGCCGACGAGAGATCGTGGCGCTTAGGAACTCCGTCGACTTCGCCGACGTAGAAGAAGCATGCGATTTCACCCTGGTCGTCTCCTGAGAGCGTTGTTCATGTTGTTCGCGCTCATTGCGTTGGCGGCGTGCCAGTCCGGTTCGGCGCCCGAGGAGAGCGACGAAGACGCGTTTCCGCTGGTGACCCAGGACCGTTTGGGGTTCGACACAGCCATCACCTCGGGAAGCAGTCTGACGGTGACGTTTACGGGATCCGTTCCGACCGAGCGAAACGTCAACTGTGCTGTCGACTACCAGCTTGACGTGGATGAGTCCCGAGCCTCGGTCGATGTCAGCGTGATTCGAACGACGTCCCGAGGAGCAGATGAGACGCGAAGGCCGGTCTGCCGAGAGCGCTAGGAGATCTGGGCGCTTACGACCTTGCTCGACGAGCCCCTCGGGGACCGCGCGCTGAACAACACTGACGGGTCTTTCGTTGAGGTCGTACCCGATGTGGCCTCGATGTTGGTCGCTACCGAGCTGCCAGAGGGCTGGGTGACGCTTCGAGATGACGGATTGCTGCCTACTCGCACGATTCGATACGTCACCGCCGAAGGCCGGGTCATGGTGTTGCAAGTCGCGCCCGTCACGGCAGGGCAACGAATCTCCACCCTTCGACAGCAGCCAGGTTGGGAACCAACGACCGTCCGCAACCAGGATGATGGCCTCTTTGTTGTACTTCCCGATCGACGGACCACCGTGGTCTTCGAGGAACAAGGTTGGTACTACAAGATCAATACAACCTTCGATGTCGACCCGTCTGTGCCTCTGCGGTTCGCTCAATCGTTCGAGCGTCCGGCGGTTGCTGGTGAGATTGATCCCCGCCTTATCGCACGAGAGCTCCTCGACCCACAGCCAGGCCAAGAAGAGCGTGATGCGCAAATCATCGACGTGTCTCAAGCGTCGTAGCCGCTCGGCCAACTCCTTGACGCAAAGGGCGTGAGATCGAGGTCGCTGGAACCGGAAGCAAGTGTCTGCGCAACGGCTTCGCCAAGTGCGGTTGAGTGTTTGAATCCGTGACCGCTGCAGGGCGACATGACCGTGATGCGATCCGACCGCGGGTCGGAGTCGATGAGGAAGTGATCGTCGCGGGTGTTGGTGTAGAGACACACCTCGGCGCGCACGCACTTGCGGGTAATGCCGGTGAACTTCGGGGCGACATGGGTGTTGTAGAACGTGTCGATCTCGGCTTGAGTGACCGATCGGTCGACACCGTGGGGATCGGTGGTCTGGAGAAACTGTTCGCCGAGGATCTTGACGGCTGGCGTTCCGCCAGGCGGCATGGGGAACAGGCCGATGTAGTCCTCGTCGCGTTCGGCGATCCACATGACGAACGGGATCGAGCTGGTGGTGAAGGCGTCGAGCTCGTCGACTTCGAACCAGTACACAACCTGACGGGTCACCTCGACCATCGCCGCATGCGCGGGGCTGGCGAGCTCGGCGAACCAGGGCCCGGTGGCGAGAACCACATTCGACGCCCGATAGCTGCCCTTGTCGGTCGTAACCACGACGGCGTCGTCGCTCGGCGTAATCGACGTGACCATCTCATTCGTGCGCAGCCGTGCGCCTGAGCGGGCTGCCAGGTCGAGCTGCACCCGCAGAGCATTCTCGGCCATAACGAGCCCCGCTGTGGGTTCGAAGCCGGCATTGCGTTCGTCAGGCACGATGATCCAGGGATGTGCCGCACGGACATCACCCGGGCTGAGCACGTCGTAGTCGATATCGGCCGTGGCTGCGACTCTGGCCGTCTCGACAACGAAGTCCTCCCACCGCTGCCCTGGGGTAGGAATCTGCTCGGTGATGATGATCCCGCCGCACTGGTGCAACAGTTCGACGCCGGTTTCAGACTCGAGCTCACGCCAGATCTCGTGAGATCGACGCACGAACGGCAGATACTGAGGCCCCTCCCCCACAGCTAGCCGGGTAATGCGGGTCTCAGCCTTGGTCGACCCAAAGCTATGCGGCGGCTCATGCATGTCGATGCCGATGACGGTGAGCCCCATGCGGCTTGCATGGAACGCTACTGCGGCACCCATAGCTCCGAGTCCAACAATGAGGACGTCAGCATCGATCTGTTCAGTTGAATCGCCGGCGGCCACCGTTCGAGTCTGACAGATGAAAGAAATCTCGCAGGAACCAGACCAGAGTTGCCGACGTAGAACAGGTATGGGTTGGTCGATGTCACGCGGAAGACGAGTTGCGGCAGGAGCTGCATTGCTCATGATCTTGTCGGCGTGCCAGCAGACGGGGGCCGCCGACCTTGAAGCCGAGACCAGCCAGGTAGAACAAGCCAACCCGCCCGTTCTCGAGGACGCTGCTGGGGCCGAGGAAGCTGCCGCGGCCCAAGCCGAAGCGGCAGAGCAAGCAGCACGCGAGGCCGCCGCTGAAGCGGTGCGTGCGGCCGAAGCCGAAGCGGAAAGAGATGCCGTCAACATGGGTGCCGAAGAACGCGACGGCGACCCACGGTTCGATATCGACAAGGAGCTCGGCCGTACCCCCTTTGGGCTCACCGACGAGTCTGACATCGAGCCTCGACGCCTTCGCCATGCAGAGTTCACTGGGCCGATTGAGCAAGGCCGCAACGTCACCTCGGAGTACGTCACCATCACTAGCGAGCGTCCGATCGAAACAATCATCACCGCCGGCCGCCGGGTCACTGCAACGTTTACTGCCAGCGCACCAGCGCCGTTCGATGCGCCTGCCGCACCGTGCACGGTCAACTATCGCCTCGAGGTCGAGGAATCTGACGCTCAGGTTCAGGCATGGCTGTACCGGAGCCTTGTCCTGGCTCCGGATGCCCATACTCGGGATTGCCCACCACCGACCGACTGGGCCATAACCACCCGGTTGCAGACGCCGCTCGGACAGCGAGCGCTCATCGATCAGCCGTTTCGACGCTACATTCAGGTGGTCCAGGTTGAGGCACGCCTCTCCCCGACCGAGCTTCCCCCAGGCTGGGTTGCACTCACCGATGATGAACGACTGCCGATCCAGACCCACACATATGGCATTCCCGACGAGCAGGAGATCATCACCGTCGAGACGGCCATGGTCACCTCGGGCAGTCGAGCCAACCAACTTTGGGCGTACAGAGATGCCGAGCCCGTGACCATCAAGAACCGTGACGGCGACGTCTTGGTGGACGGACCTGACGGAGTGATCGTCGGCTTCGAAGAGCAGGGCTGGTACTACAAAGTCACCGGCAGCCCGGCAGTGAACACCGAGACCGTGCTCGACTTCGCCCGCTCGTTTGCCCGACCTGCGTTCTTGCTCGATGAACCATCGCCAGAGTTCGTCCCCCTCGATCTCGCCGACCCGCAACCAGGTCAGGAAGAGCGCGAAGCTCGCCCACTGCAGGGTGTTCTTCCCGGCCAATAGTCCGTGTCGTGCTATCGGGTTGCCCCGCTGAGGCCTGGCTGACTTGCCGCGTCGCCTTTCATCGTTTATCGTCGATGAACGATGAACACCATAACTCAAGAACAAGCTGCTGAATATGCCTCATGGTTTCGCTGCCTTGCCGACGGGACACGACTTCGAGTGCTCAACTTCGTTGCCGAGGCGGAAGCGCCGCTAACAGTTGGCGAAATTGTCGATGCCGTCGGTAAGAGTCAATCGACGGTCTCACGCCACCTCGCAATCCTCGCAGCAGATCGATTCGTACTCATGGAGAACGACGGAATCCGGACGAGGGTCAGCGTGAACAGGGCCTGCATGGTCGAACTGCCCAAGGCCGCTAGCCAGATTATGGGTCAGGCCATGCCGAGATGATTCTCGATACTGCGCTGTTACTTATCGAGCTCACGCTCCTCTTCGTCGGCGTTGCGTTTCTGGTTCAACTGGCACAACGCCGACTTGGAACAGAACGAGTCCGAGCTTGGCTCGGAGGAAAGCCCGCAGTCTCAGCCGTTAAGGGCATCACGATCGGGTTCATTACCCCGTTCTGTACCTACTCAGCGATCCCGATGTTGGTCGGCTTCCGCCAGGCCGGGGTTCCTCCCGCCGGGTACGTGGCGTTTCTGAGTGCTGCCCCAGTACTCGACCCCGTGCTCTTTGGAGCGCTGGTCCTAATCGTTGGGCTCAACGCGGCCCTCATCTACAGCCTCATTGCGTTCGCTGCAGCAATGACGTTGGCCTTGACGGCACAACGAGTTGGAATCGAACAGCATCTCAAGCCGCTTCCAGCCGACCTCGCACGTGTCGGATCCCCAGCCGGACGGCCGGGTGGTTGGGCCGAAGAGCCAGCGCCATCGTGCGACTCCTATGCCGAGCTCACGATGCCATGGACCGGTCTTCTTCCCGAAGGCAGAGCCGCCTTTCGCTCTGCGGTCGGTCTCCTTCGCTCGGTCGGCCCGCTTCTCCTCATAGGAGTCTCCGTTGGCCTAGCGATCGAGGGCCTCATGTCACCCGAAACCGTCGCCAGCATCACCGGAGACAACGCTGGATGGTCGATTCCGATCGCTGCGGGACTGGGCACTCCCCTGTATTTCCAGACCAGCCTCTTCGTCCCGATCGCACATTCCCTCAGCGCTGCCGGGGTCGGCATTGGAGCGATCGTGGCGCTGACGATCTCCGGTGCTGGAGCCAACGTTCCCGAGTTCGTCATCCTCACCAAGCTGGCCGACCGCAAGCTCATCGGCATCTTCTTTGCCTACGTCTTCGCGGTTGCGTTGATGGGTGGCCTCACCGCCCAAGCGATCCTCGGCTAGCCACCATCACACGGGTCGAAGAGCAGTACGATCGCGAACATGCATGCTGAGGATCAGAACGATGTCGATGCGATCGTTGCCAGTCTCGATCTCGAGGAGATCGATCGGAACCTCTACCGAGGTCACCCTCCCTACTGGGAGAACGGGCGCCTCTTTGGCGGTGTAGTTGCAGCCCAGGCGCTCGCTGCGGCGTACGGCACGATCGAAGGCATTCACGTGCACTCGTTGCATAGCTACTTCCTGCGGCCCGGCGACCCGAGCATTCCAGTCATCTACGACGTCGATCGAATTCGCGATGGGCGTAGCTTCGCAACTCGCCGCGTGGTCGCCCGCCAGCGAGGCGAAGCGATCTTCAACCTGTCTGCCTCCTTCCACAAGGTCGAGTCAGGCTTTGACCACCAGGCAGACATGCCAGCCGTTGCGTCTCCCGAAGATGCACCAACTCCAGCCGACTTCGGTCTGACGCCACGCGACTATCTCCCCCGCCTCTGGCAAACGAATGGCGTGCCCGTCGATATCCGCCACTTCCACGGTCCCGATGACTGGACCCCAGGCTCGAGTGGCCGAAACATGTGGATTCGCGCGAAGGGGACCCTTCCCGACGACCCGATCGTGCATCGCCTGATGCTGACCTACCTCAGCGACCTGTCGCTCTTGGGCACGGCCGTGCGCATGCATGCAAAGGACTTCGAGCACATCATGGCCGCAAGCCTCGACCACGCCATGTGGTTCCACCGGGACTTTCGGGCCGACGAATGGCTGCTCTATTCGACGACGTCGCCGTCGGCTTCGGGTGCCCGCGGCTTCAACGTCGGCAACTTCTTCACCGCCGATGGAACCCTCGTTGCTTCCGCGGTGCAAGAGGGCCTCATGCGAGACATCTCGCCGTCGTAACGCTGCGCAAACTCAGCGATGCCCGTCGTCATTATCGAAGCACCGAACGGGTAGAACAGAGGGATGACAAATCCCGAGTGGAACGAGCTTGCCGAGAAGGAACTTCGCGGGAAACCCATCGAGGAGCTGCATATCACGACGCCTGAAGGCATCGATGTGAAGCCGGTGTATTCCGAGGAAGATCTTGCCGACGTAGCGCACCTGGGTGGCACGCCGGGCGTTACACCGTTCGTTCGGGGGCCGCGGGCCACGATGTACACCAACCGTCCGTGGACCATCCGTCAGTACGCCGGGTTCTCCACTGCCGAAGAGTCGAACGCCTTCTATCGAGCCAACCTCGCTGCGGGCCAGATGGGCCTGTCGGTGGCGTTCGATCTGGCAACACATCGCGGGTACGACAGCGACCATCCACGCGTTGTGGGCGATGTCGGAAAGGCCGGTGTTGCGATCGACTCGGTCGAAGATATGAAGATCCTCTTCGACGAGATCCCACTCGACAAGATGAGCGTGTCAATGACCATGAACGGCGCAGTGCTGCCGATCTTGGCCTGTTACATCGTTGCTGGCGAGGAGCAGGGCGTCGATCTGGCCGACCTGTCGGGCACGATCCAGAACGACATCCTCAAAGAATTCATGGTGCGCAACACCTACATCTATCCGCCCGAGCCCAGCATGCGGATCGTGTCGGACATCATTGGCTACACCAGTGAGCACATGCCAAAGTTCAACTCGATTTCGATCTCGGGCTACCACATCCAAGAGGCCGGGGCGACGTGCGACATCGAGCTCGCCTACACCCTCGCCGATGGCATCGAATACGTCCGTGCCGCAATCGCCGCCGGACTCGATGTTGATGCCTTCGCTCCCCGACTCAGCTTCTTCTTCAACATCGGCATGGACTTCTTCATGGAGATCGCCAAGCTTCGGGCCGCCCGCTTGCTGTGGGCCGAACTCATGGAGGAGTTCTCTCCACAGAACCCCAAGTCGTCAATGCTGCGCACCCATTGCCAGACGTCGGGTGTGTCGCTGACCGAACAAGACCCACACAACAACGTGGTTCGCACGGCGTTCGAGGCCATGGCGGCGGTCCTCGGTGGCACGCAGAGCCTCCACACCAACAGCTTCGACGAAGCCCTCGGCCTCCCCACCGAGTTCAGCGCACGAATCGCCCGTAACACCCAGCTGATCCTGGCCGAAGAGACAGGCGTAACCCGCACGGTCGACCCATTGGCGGGCAGCTACTACGTCGAGTCGCTGACCGCGGCGCTTGCCGATCGAGCTCGCGAGATCATTGCCGAGGTCGAAGAGATGGGTGGCATGACGAAGGCGATCGCCACGGGCACGCCGAAGCTTCGGATCGAGGAAGCCGCTGCGCTTCGCCAGGTAAGAATCGACCGGGGCATCGACACCGTCGTGGGAGTGAACAAGTACGCGGTCGACGATGCCGAGTCGGTCGACGTGCTCGACATCGACAACACCGAAGTTCGCCAGCAGCAGGTTCGCCGTCTCGAAGAGACACGGTCCCAGCGTGATGGCGCGGCTGCAGAGTCCGCCCTCTCCGCGCTGACCACCGCCGCCATCGGCAACGGCAATCTGCTCGCAGCGTGCGTGGAAGCGGCACGAGCTCGGGCGACGGTCGGCGAGATGTCTGATGCGCTCGAAGCCGTGTTCGAGCGTCATCAGGCCGAGACGAAACTGCTCTCCGGCGTTTACGCCGCTGCCTACGAAGGCGACGAACAGTTCGCTGCGCTGACCGAGTCGATCCGTGGGTTCGAATCAACCGCAGGTCGTAAGCCACGAATGTTTGTGGCCAAGATGGGCCAGGATGGCCACGACCGCGGTGGCCGAGTGATCGCCACTGCATTCGCCGATATGGGCTTCGACGTGTACGTCGGCCCGCTGTTCCAGACACCCGAGGAAGCTGCGGTTGAAGCGGCAAAGCACAACGTCGACGTGATCGGCGTATCGAGCCATGCTGCCGGCCATCTCACGTTGGTTCCCGAGCTCATCGCGGCGCTGAAGGCCAACGGCGAAGAGATCGCCGTGATCTGCGGAGGGGTGATCCCGCCGAAGGACTACGACGAGCTCACCGCCGCTGGCGTCGTTGGCATCTTCGGCCCCGGGACGAACATCCCGGACGCCGCAACCGAAGTTCTTGAGCTCATCCGACAGGTGGCCGCAAATGGCTGATCTTTCTGGCGACACCTTCACCGTCCTTGGCATTCAACAAGTGGCAATCGGCGGCGACTCGCTGGAGGCACTGCGGTCGCTGTGGGTCGACACGCTCGGCGTGACGAAGACGGGCGAGTACGAAGCCGAGTCCGAGAACGTTCGAGAAGACATCCTCACGCTCGGCTCCGGCGCTCACGCCGTCGAGATCGACCTCATGGAACCGCTCGATCCACAGGCGCGACCCAGGGTCAATAGCCCAGCGCTGAACCACATTGGGTTGTGGGTTGACGATCTTGCTGCCGCTGTCGAGTCGCTCACGGCGCAAGGCATGCGGTTCACCCCAGGAGGCATTCGCAAGGGTGCAGCGGGCTACGACGTGTGCTTCATTCACCCGAAGGGCAACGATGAGTTTCCGCTGAGCGGTGAGGGTGTGCTCATCGAACTTGTTCAGGCTCCCGACGACGTCATTGCCGCTCTTGGCTAACCAGTGAGCATCGACCCGAAACACCCGGTGCTCGTCGCGGCACGCGCCGTCGACAATCGAACCAAAGATGGCGAGCCGGTCGCGATGATGGTCGAGGCAGCACGCCACGTTCTCAGCGGCCAAGACGACTCGCTCACGGCGTCGATCGAATCGGTGCGCGTGGTCAAGGGAATCTGGCCCTACGCCGATCCGGGGCGCCTCGTCGCCGACGAGCTGGCGTTAGGCGACGTGACGACTGCGCTCACCCGCATTGGTGGCAACGCCGCCTACGACCTTGTGAACCAGACGGCAGCCGAGATCGCTGCCGGCGAGCTCTCAGTAGCGCTGATCTGCGGTGCCGAGACGATGCGGACTCGCCGAGCCGACAAAGCTGCGGGCAACCGTTCGACGTACCTGCCCGAAGCCGAGGACGCCTCCCCCGATCTCCTGGTGGGTGACGAGGTCGAACTCACCGACGACGCCGATGCCGCTGCCGGGGTCTACATCCCGGTGAACTTCTATGCGATGGTCGAATCGATCATCAGGCACCGCCATGAAGAGACACCGCAGGCGCACCTCGAACGAATCAGCGAGCTCTGGGCAACCGGCAGTGCCGTTGCCGCAGCCAACCCTGACGCGTGGATGCAGGATCCGGTCACGGCAGCCGACATCGCGACGCAATCGCCATCGAACCGCATGGTCGCCTCGCCGTACACCAAGCTGCTCACCAGCAACATCAACGTCGACCAAGGCGCGGCGATGCTGCTGTGCAGCTATGAGGCTGCCATCGCCAACGGTGTTCAGGAGGACGAGCTCGTATTCTTGCTGAGCGGCTCGGGGGCACACGACCACCTGCAGATCCGAAGTCGTGATCGACTTGACCACTCGCCGGCGTTCGAAGCCATCGCCGCCGATGCCCTAGCGAACGCAGGCGTCGACATCGGCAACGTCGAGCATCTCGACCTCTACTCATGCTTTCCCGCAGCGGTACAACTGGCGCAAGACGTGCTCGACCTCGACCCCGCTCGCCCGTTCACGATCACCGGCGGGCTCACGTTCGCTGGCGGGCCATTCAATGGCTACTGCACCCAGGCGTTAGCCAAAGCCACCGAACTACTCGCCGACACCGACGACACGGCGTTCCTCTACGGGAATGGCGGCTTCTTCTCCAAGCACAGCGTCATCGTCGTTTCCGGCGCACCGCCGCAGCAATCGTTCACCTATACACGCCCTCAGAACGCCGTTGACGCGACTCCGACACGAGTCGTGGCCACACAGGCAGCTTCGAGCTTCAGCGCCACCATCGAGGCGTACACGGTGCTCTACGACCGCGAGGGGGCGCCCACGCACGCAATCGTCTCCGCGATCGACGAGGACCGCCTTCGTCACTGGTCGGTCATGAAGGCCAACCTTGACGTGCTCATCGAACGCGACGCTGTCGGCAAGCCGGTCGCAATCAGCGCTCCGGACGCAGCACTGCCGCCAACCGCAGAGTTCGTGAGCTAGTTCTTCGGGAGTTCGTTGAACGGGGTGTCTTTGCCTGGCCCAGGTTCACGAGGTAGGCCGAGGCCGCGCTCGCCAATGATGTTGCGCTGGACCTGGTCGGTGCCACCGTAGATGGCTGGTCCAGGCGAGAACATGATGAGTTCCTGGATCAAGCTCTCGAGCCCCTCGTCTGAGTTGAGGGTGGCGTCCATGCCGTACACGGTGGCGCCGAGCTCGCGCCCCTGGCGGAAGAGCTCGCTCATCATGAGCTTCGAGATGTTCGGTGACGCGACCGATGCACCTTTGGTGCGGCCCCGAAGCGCCTGCAACCGGTTCACTTCGGCGAGCTCGTAGAAGCGCGTGAATTGTTCACGAATGACCGGGTCGTCGAGCTTGCCGCGAGTGCGAGCTTCGTCGACGAGGCGGTTCCACAAGGCGAGGTTCGGTTGCGGCACTCCCGCTTCACCACTGCGCCGGCGGTTGACCATGTCGCCAGCACGCTTCTCGAGGTTGTTGGCGATCGATCCGGGCGAGCAGCTATTGAGCGGGACAGGGCTTGCACCGAGGCTCATCCGCTCGAACATCAGCGTGTCGCTTGCGACTCGCCAACCATTGCCATCTTCGCCAATGAGGTTGCTAGCGGGAACCCGTGCGTTGTCGATGAAGACCTCGTTGAAGATCGCCCGTCCCGTCATCTCCGTCAGTGGGCGAACGTCGACGCCGTCCTGGAGCATGTCGAAGGCAAACCAGCCAATGCCACGGTGCTTGGGGAGTTCGACGTCGGTTCGAGCGATCAGCATGCCCTTGTCGGCGATCTTGCCTCCCGACGTCCAGACCTTTTGACCGTTGATGATGTACTCGTCGCCGTCGCGAAGCGCCGATGTTTGCAGACTGGCAAGGTCAGAGCCGGCATTCGGCTCGGAGAACAGCTGACACCATGCGTAGGTGCCGTTCAGAATTGGCTTCACGTGCTCGTCGATCTGCTCGGGCGTGCCGTGCTTAGCGATCGTCGGTGCGGCGAGCATCATGCCAAGACCGGTTGGAGGCCCCATGGCGCCTGCATCGGAGATGGCTTGACGCACCATCGAATTCTCGCGGCGACCATAGCCACGACCGCCCGCAGCTTCAGGAAGTGTCGCCTGGCTGTACCCAGCGTCGGCGAGGCGTTGCCACCACTCCGCAACCGTGAGGTCGGGGTTCCAATTGTCGACAACCCAAGCGTTCGCCTCCGCAGCTACATCGGTCGAAGTGTCTGCCATGGGAAGCCTTCCGGTTAGATCTCGATGAGGTGTTCTTCGAGGATATGTCCAGGACCTTCGCAGGTCTCGCACGTCTTCGACAGCGACTCGACAAGGCCTTCGCCGATGCGCTTGCGCGTCATCTCGACAAGGCCAAGCTCGCTGATCTCGAACACCTGGGTTCGGGTCTTGTCTTGGGCAAGCGCTTCGCGGAAGACACGAACTACTTCGTCGCGGTTCTTCTTGATCTCCATGTCGACAAAGTCGATGACGATGATGCCGCCGACGTCTCGCAAGCGAAGCTGGCGGGCAACCTCTCGGGCGGCCTCAAGGTTGTTGCGGTAAACGGTCTCTTCGAGACTCGACTTGCCGACGTTCTTGCCGGTGTTCACGTCGATGACGGTGAGCGCTTCGGTCTGCTCGATGATGAGTGAACCGCCCGATGGCAGCCACACCTTGGTGTCGACGGCCTTGCGGAGCTGCTCGGCCACGTGATGGCGTTCGAAGAGCGACATCTGCTCGTTGTCTCGGTCGTAGAACTCGACGCGATCAGCCAAGGCTGGCGTGATCGACTCGACGTAGCCCTTGACGTCTTCGTAGAGCTCGCGGTCGTCGATGACGATGCCGCGGTAGTCCTTGTTGAACTCCTCACGGATGACGCGAACAGCCATCTCAGGTTCGCGGTAGAGCAGGGCGGGGCCGTTGCTCTTCTCGGCGAGTTGCTCGATTGCTTCCCACTGATCGGCGAGGCGCTTCACGTCGTTGACGATTTCGTCTTCGGTGACGTTCTCGGCTGCGGTGCGAACAATGATGCCAGCGCCCTTTGGCTTGACCCGATCGAGGATCTTGCGGAGGCGCTTGCGCTCCTTATCGGGGAGGCGCTTGGAGATGCCGTAGGTATCGCTGTTCGGAACAAGCACCACGAAACGACCTGGAAGCGAAACTTCCTGGGTAAGGCGCGCACCCTTGTGCGCAATCGGGTTCTTGGTGACTTGGCACAGAATCATCTGCTTCGACCGCAGCAACTGTTCGATCTTGGTGCCACGATTCTCGCTACCGGGAACGTGCACGTCGCCGCGATAGAGCACCGCGTTCTTCGGCGTCGTGATGTCGATGAACGCCGCTTCCATTCCAGGAAGAACGTTCTGGACCTTGCCCATGTAGATGTTGCCGTGGATCTGCGACACATCGTCGGCTGGGAACGACACGTAATGCTCGATCAGCGTGCGTCCTTCGAGGACCGCAATCTGAGTTGCTTCGGCTCGCTTAGATACGCACATGAGGTAGCGGCCCGCTGGCTTACCCTTGCGCTCGCGACCCTTGCGCAGGGCCAGCGTTTCTTCGTCGAGCTCGACGGCGTCGCCCGTGAGGGCGGTTACCGGATCGAGGTTTCTGTTCCCACCGCGGTTGTTGTTTCCGCCACCGTTGTTGTTGTTTCCGCTGTTGTTACCGCCACCGCCGCCACGGCCCCGTCCGCCACGACGACGTCGACGCTTCTGGCCGCCGCCTTCGCTATTCGACTGACCGTCTTGACCGTTGTTTGAGTTCTGGCCGCCGCGGTTGTTGCCGCCGCCATTGGCGTTGCCGCCGTTGTTCCCGCCACCGCCGCCACGGCGTCGACGACGTCCGCCACCATTGTTCTTGGCGCCGTCTCCCGAATTCGACGAAGCGGATTCTGAGGGTGCGGGTGCAGGGCGACTATCGCCGATTTGTGGTTTGCGTTGTTGAGGGCTGGAACCCCCGGAATTGGTGTTCGCAGAGCGATCAGAGGCGGACTGACCGCCTCCTTGGCGTTCGTTCGCCTGTACTTCGTCGGACATGGATTTCCCTTCTCATGACGCACCCAATCGTGGATGCGCAGCACGCGCTGCAACGGCCGAGATGGGCGCTGTTTGCAGGGATGCGTGCAAAAACTGTTGATGTGTCTGACTCGCTGAGAGCGGGGACAGTCCATCGACGTCACACATGACGTGATTTTCGGTTGTCCGACCGCTGGAGTTCATCGACACCTTCACCGGGCGAATGGCGCCCTGTAGCTCCTATGAACTGTATCGGTTCGAGCGCGCCGACTTACAGACCCTCGGTGTGGACTTCTGTTGGAGACTTTTAGCGGAGTCGGTGTGCGTGGACGTTCTCGACCAGCCCGAGCGCAATCAAGCTCGTCAGCATCGACGAACCTCCGTAGCTGATCAACGGCAATGGAATACCGGTCACCGGCATCATTCCCATGTTCATCCCAACGCTCTGAAACGCCTGGAACAGGAACATCGAGAAGACGCCAACACAGATCAGGCGACCAAATTCGTCTTCGGCCAAATGCGCCACTCGCCAGATGCGCAGCAGCAGAAGGCCGAAGAGCACGAGCAGCACCGCTCCCCCGACAAAGCCAAACTCTTCGCCGAGCACGCTGAAGATGAAGTCGGTTTCTTTCTCAGGTACGAGCGAGTTGTTGTTCTGGGTGCCTTGGAAGAGGCCTTTGCCCCGAAGCCCGCCGTTGCCGATTGCGATTTCGCTTTGGTTCACGTTGTAGCGAGCAGCGTTCTCAGGGTCGACGAACGCGGTGAATCGGTTGAGCTGTGTGTCGCGCAAGAAGCCTTGGCGGATCATGACCGTGATAGCCAGACCAACAAAGGCCAGCACCGCGAGCACGTGGCGCATGGCCACACCGGCAACGACGACGATCCCGGCAACGATTGCGGCGTAGACCATGACCGTCCCGAAGTCGGGTTGCAGTAGGACGAGTGCAGCGAAGACCCCGGCCATGACCAGGCCCAACATGACGTTCACGAATTGCAGGCCGTCGCGGCTCTGCACCGACGCGAACCATGACGACAGCGCCAAGATCAGCGTGATCTTGGCGAACTCGGATGGCTGCAACGTGATGAAGCCGAACGAGTACCACGATGTTGCGCCGTTGAACTCGTTGCCGAAGACGAACAGGCCGAGCAATAACACGATGGTGCCGGCATAAATGACGGGCACGGCCATCCGTGCTTTGCGGTAGTCGGTGGCGGCAACAACCGCGGCAACGAAGCTTCCGAAACCAACAAAGACGAGCTGCTTTTCAAGGAACCCGGTCTCGGCAACCTCGCCGACCCCACGAGTTGCCGAGTACACGACCACGAGGCCAATACACATCAATCCAATGGCCAGCAGAATGATCGAGGCATCGATGCGGATCCACAACGGACCATCGGTTTCACGGCTGTTGTATCCCGAAGCCGACGGGCGGAATGTGGTCACTGGTCGCCTCCGGTTTCGGCAACGGCGAGCTCAAGGTCGGTGATGTTGTCGACGCCATAGAACGTGTCGATTTCGTCCTGGGTGAGCGCTCGGTCGACGTTGTTCTCGGAAATATCTTTGAAGATTCGGGCGACCATCGGGGCTGCATGCTTCGAACCAAAGCCGGCTTCTTCGAGCACAACAGCGATCACGTACTCGGGTTCATTGATCGAGGTGCCGAAGCGCAGCGACCCACTTGGTCCGTAACCGACGAACATCGAGTTATCAGCTCGGCCCAGAATCTCTGCCGTTCCGGTCTTACCGGCAACGGGCCAGTTGATGAGGTCGAGCTGTTCGCCACCGACCCACTTCTCAGAGCCTGGCCCTGCGTTGAAGGCATCGAAGCCGGTTCCGCTCGGTTGTTCGAGGTTTGGCTTCGGCAGCATCGTCACGCCGATGAGTCCATCGGTGATCTCTTGTTCGAGTTCCTCAGGAATCTCGGCCTCGCGCAACACACGAGGGCCGAACTCGACTGAGGCTTCGTCGCTGTTCGGTGGGCTCACTTTCGCAACCACGTTCGGCGAGTAGACCGTGCCGCCGTTCGCAAGTGCAGCGTAGGAGTTCGCGAGCTGGAGAGGCGTCACGGCAACCTCACCCTGACCAATCGCAAGGTTCGTATTGTCGCCCGGGCCCCAGTCGCCGCGGGGAAACGCTTCGGGGTTGGCGAGGTGTCGAGCTCGGAACGATTCGGCGTTCGGCATCGAGCCGGCTTTCTCGTTCGGCAACTGCACGCCAGTCTCCGCGCCGAAACCAAAGTCCTTGGCGACGAGCTGGATGCCTTCAGGGTTGATCGTGTTCGAGCCCGCAATCCAGAAGGCCTCTCCGATTCGGTAGTAGTAGGTGTCCGAGGAGAACGACAACGAGTGGCGAAGGTCGACGCCTTCCATCGATGCGCCACCAGCGTTGATCTTGCGACAGCCACTGGCACGAGCGCCCTCAACGTCGCCGGTGAAGTCGATGTTGCACGACTGCAAGTCCCAGTAACCGGGGTCGGAGATCGGCACGTTCCAGTCGTCGACGAACTGCCACCCGAACACGTCGTAGACCTCGGCCGCGATGGCGGTGAACGGCTTGAACGTCGACGCTGCGGGGTAAATCTCCGACACTGCCCGGTTCAGCAACGGCTGATGTGACAGCGGGTCGCTCAACCGTTCGAACTGGTCTTGGCTGATGCCGTCGATGAAGTCGCCCGGGTCGAACGTCGGGTACGACGCCATGGCCAGAATGTCGCCGTTTCGTGGGTCCATAATGACCGCGGCACCGGCGGGAGCTCGGAACGGTTCTTCGTCCTGAAGCACCTCGACCTGTCGCGACCGTTCGAGGGCTCGTTTGAGTTCGAACTCGAGCTTGACCTGCAGGTCGATGTCGATGGTCAAGTGCACGTCAGAGCCGCGGACGGGATTGGTTTCGCTCACCGGCCTGACGAGGTTGCCAATGTTGTCGACCAGGATCTCTCGGGTCCCCGGAACGCCGCGGAGCTCATCTTCGAAGAAGGCTTCAATACCCTGCTTGCCGATCTCGTCGTTGCGCCGATACTGCTTGCCGTTCGGGTCTTCGATCTTGACGAGCGGGTCGTCGCTCTCAGGGTCGTCGATCTTGTAGAGGTCGGCTTTCGCTTCGAGCTCGCCACCGGTGATCGAACCGACGTAGCCGAGAATATGGGCGGCCTTGTCGCCGAACGGATAGCTGCGCACAAGGTCCTGGTCGACGCTGACGCCGGGGAATCGGTCGGGACGCTCGCCAATGAACACGAGTAGTTCTTCATCGACGTCTCGGGCGATCGGGATGTCGTCGAACGAGGTGAATGACCGGTCACTGAATGCTCGTTCGAGGTCGGCGACCTTGGTGAGCTGGCCTGCTTGGGAGAGTTCACGGGCCAGGTCGGCGAACATCTCCGCACGGAATTCAGCCCGCTTGTCTCGAGTGTCATAGCCCAGTCGGGTCAGGTGCTGAACGTGTGCATCGCGGTTCACCGTGATGATGGTCGACAGACGGTTCTCGACAAGCACTCGCCCATTGCGATCGAGGATCTGCCCTCGCGGCGCCTGGGTCCGCAGCGACCGGGTGATGTTGCTAACCGCTCGAACCTCAAACCGCTCAGACTCGAGCGCTTGGAGATACCAGAGGCGCCCGAAGAGCGCGAGAAACAGCGATACGGCGATGACACCGAGCACGCGGAGTCGAACGCGACTGCTGTCTTCCATTAGCGGAGGGGCCCCAACATCGACATCAGTTCACCACGGATCGGGCTGGTTCGGTACGCGGCGCCGCCGTTGGGTCGGCGAGTACCCAGGCGTAGAGCGATCGAACGATCAGGGCGAGCGGCACGGAGTAGATCGCAACCGCGAACGACGTCCACACAAGACCCCACGCCACAAACTGCTCCGACCCGAGCACGCCCAGGCCAAACCCGTAGCCGAGGGTGGCGAAGAAGGCCGATACGCCGATCAGTGTGGGCATGACGCGAGGGTCGTCGGAGTCGACGGTGCGCGAGAACTGACCAGTCAGATACCCGAACGCTCCATAGATTCCAGCAGCCAATCCGAAGGGCCCTGGCAAGACGAGGTCGAGCAGAAGCCCGGCAGCGAAGCCGTTGCGGGCGCCATAGTCGCCTCCCCCAGCGATGCCTCCCACGAGCGCAGCGACAAGCATCACGTCGGCCGACACGCCGAACGGGCGGAAATGCGCAAACAGCGACACCTGGAACGCCCACAGCACGAAGAGCGCCGCAAACGTCTTCAGCCGAGTCATCGACGGATGCCCTCGGGAGCGTCTTCGACTTCGGCACCGGGCTCGACGAGTACGACGCTGACGAAGCGGAGGTCGACCGGGTCGGCAGCCAGACGAACTTTCAGCACCTGGTTCGATGCCTCTTCGTTGTTCGACGTGTTGACCACTTCACCGATGACAAGGTTTGGCGGGAAGAGGGTGCGGTCCGAGCTTGTCGTCGTGACCTGGTCGCCGACCTCGATCTCGGCCCGGGTACCGATGCCTTGCGGGATGTTCAAGATGGTGGGTGAACCGGTGCCTCGGGCCAGGCCAACTTCGCCAGCGACTTCGACGCCCATCACGAATTCTTCGCTCGAGACGAGACGGACGCTCGAGGACGTGCGATCGGCGGTTTCGATACGGCCCACCACGCCAGCAGCGGTGACGACGGCCATGTCTTTCTGCACGCCGTCGTTGGTGCCGAGGTCGATCTCGATCACACCGGACGTGAAGTTGCCAACCTCCCCCGTTCGCACCTTGGCGAGCTTGAGCGGATACGACGCAGGGATCTCAAGCCCGCTGATCGCAAGGAGCGCTTCGTAGTCGGCGCGGTTGAAGTTATCGCGGGCCATGTCGCCGCGAAGCCGGTCGATCTCGGCGCGGAGCTCTTGGTTCTCGGCGACAACCTCGTCGTACTGGGTGGCGCCCTCCCACAGACCAGTCACCGGCGAGGCAAGGCGTTCGGCTCCGGTGCGAATGGGGGAAACGACTTCACGCGCACCGGTTTGGATTGTGCCAAGCGGGCCGAAGTCTTGGAAGTCGAGGGTGATGAGCGTGGCCGAGGCCAGAAAGATCAGACCCAACGTGACACGGCGGCGCCCTGACTGTTGGGCGGCGACCATCGAATATGCCTACCTAGATCGTCTGCGAGCTGAACACGCTGGTGTTCATCGAGTCGAGGCTCATGCCCGACCCAAGCGCGACGGCGTCGAGGGGGTTGTCAGCAACGAACACTGGCATGCCGGTTTCGTCTTCGAGACGAGGCTGGAGCCCATGGAGCAGCGCTCCGCCGCCAGCAAGGCACACGCCACGTTCCATAATGTCGGCGGCGAGCTCGGGGGGAGTCTGATCGAGCGTCATCTTGACCGCATCGCAGATCGCGGCAACTGGCTCGGCGAGCGCCTCACGAATTTGCAGGCTGGTGATGTTGATTGTCTTTGGCAGGCCGGTGACGAGGTCGCGGCCACGGATCTCGGCTTGCAGCTCACGTTCAAGTGGCCATGCAGATCCGAGGGCCTTCTTGATCTCTTCGGCGGTGCGATCGCCAATGGCAATGCTGTGTTCTTTCTTCGTGTACTGCACGATGGCGTCATCGAGGCCGTCGCCCCCTACGCGGACCGACTGGCTCGCCACGACGCCGCCAAGGGAGATAACCGCAACTTCGGTTGTGCCGCCGCCGATATCAACGATCATGGAACCGGTTGGTTCTTGTACGGGAAGGCCGGCGCCGATTGCGGCTGCCATGGGCTCTTCGATGATGAGTGCTGGGCGACGGGCGCCCGCGAACTCGGCTGCCTCTTGGACGGCGCGTTGTTCGACGCCGGTGATGCCAGACGGCACGCAGATCACCATGCGTGGGCGTGACCATTTGCGGGGGTGCACGCGTTCGATGAAGTAACGGAGCATCTTCTCGCAGATATCGAAGTCGGCAATGACGCCGTCCTTGAGCGGGCGAACCGCCTGGATGTGCGATGGCGTGCGGCCGATCATGCGCTTTGCTTCTGCGCCGACCGCCAGTGGCTCGCCGGTGTGAACGTTTACGGCAACGACGGACGGTTCGTTGAGAACAATGCCTTCGCCCCGTACATAGACGAGCGTGTTCGCGGTTCCGAGATCAACCGCCATGTCCCGCCCGGACAGGGATCCAAAGTTGGCGAAAGAACCAAAGCCTCGATCAGCCATGCTGCTCCAGATTCACGACGGTTCCGGTCGATCCGGCCGTACTCCAATGGGAACTCTACGCAAGTCTGTAACACACTTGCAAAACGGCCGACACGCTTAGTGTCACACCAACTACAAGGCGTGAAACAACACGAACCACACCCGCAACAAAACTTGAGAATCCGGCCCTCCCGGGCCGGATCCTGAACCTAGATTCTTAGGGAAGAGCGCCCGTACGGTTCCCCGTACCCATCGCTTATACGCACGAAGGACTGCATGCCGCGTGCGGGAGCGAGGGACGAGCGACCAGGCGCCGCCTCAGGCGAAGCAGCCGAGCATCGAGGAGCGCAGCGACGGATTGCGACTGCTGGAGGGCGAAGCCCGGGAGACCAATTACAACTCTGGGAACCAGATGCCGATCTCGCGGGCTGCCGACTCGTTGCTGTCAGAGCCGTGAACGAGGTTCTCGGTCATCTCGGTGCCGAAGTCGCCGCGGATGGTGCCCGATGGTGATTCGGCTGGGTTGGTTGCACCCATCATCGAACGAACGATGGCGAAGGTGTCTTCTGGACCTTCGAGGACCATGGCCATGACTGGGCCGCGGCTCATGAACGCCTTGAGGTCTGGGTAGAAGCCCTTCTCGACGTGCTCGGCGTAGTGCTCATCGAGCGTTGCCGAGTCAGCGGTGCGCAGATCGGCAGCGACGATCTTGAGGCCCTTGTCCTCGAAACGGCTGACGATACGTCCAACGAGTCCACGCTCTACGGCGTCTGGCTTACAAAGTACAAAAGTGCGATTCATGGCCCTAAATCTAGCGCCACCGCACTGATTAGGGGCCTGACCCCTAGATCCAATTAGGGGTCAGGCCCCTCGTGAGCGAGCTAGTGTCGGCGCATGGGATTTGATGGAGAGTACGTACCGAGCACGTGGGACTGGGTTGCCGAGCAGGTGGCCGAATACGAGGCCTCTGGGGGCACGAAAGCGAATACCCTTCGCGACACCGGCATCCCGATCATCATCTTCACCACGATCGGCCATAAGAGCGGCAAGGTGCGCAAGGTGCCGCTCATGCGAGTCGAGCATGAGGGCGAGTACGCGCTCGTTGCTTCTAAGGGCGGGGCGCCGAGTCATCCGGGTTGGTTCTACAACCTCGAGGCCAACAACACGATCATGATGCAGGACGGCCCCGAGCCCTACGAGACCCAGGTTCGCCAGATCGAAGGCGACGAATACGACCTGTGGTGGGATCGTGCCGTGGCGGTCTACCCGCCGTACGCCGATTACAAGATCAAGGCCGGAGACCGGCATATACCGGTGTTCCTGACCGCCAAACAGGCGTAGGGGTTAGACGAGTTCGCCTCGCGCTTCGCCTACGGCGTAGAGCGAACCGGTGACGATGACGATGCCTTCGGTGCCAGCCAAGATCTTGGCTCGTTCAAGAGCGTCTTCGACGTCGTATGCAGCTTCCGCTGTCGCTCCGACAGCAGTGCCGGCATCGGCGATCTCTTGGGGGTCGACCGAGCGCGGTGAGTTCACCGGAATGCCGATGAGGTAGTCCCCTGCGCCAAGACCCACGTCGGCGATGAAGTCGGCTGGGTCACGTGGCTTGGTGGTAGCGATGACAAAGACTCGACGGCTTGCTCCGCCAAAGGCTGCGGTCAGCGTCTGTTCGAGCGCCATCGCTGCCTGCGGATTGTGGGCACCATCGAGCACGACGATCGGCTCTTTGCCGACAACCTCGACTCGTCCTGGTAACTGCAGCTCGCCGAACGCTTCGGCGACAACGTCATCGGGCAGCGCTGCGTCGAAGAACGCCTCAGTAGCCGTTAGCGCAACGCTTGCGTTGATTGCTTGATGAGCGCCGTGGACTGCAACGAATACGTCCTCGTAGAGGCCTTTGGCCGTGCGCACGTCCACCAGGCGGCCGCCGACGGCTGGCTGGTCGGAGAGAAGCTCAAACTCACGACCGGCGAGCAGCACCGACGCCGCGCCTTCGCCTTCGAAAATGTCGAGGAGCTCAGGATCGGTCTCGCCGACGATCAACGTTGACGACGCCTTCGCAATGCCAACTTTCTCCCCCGCGATGTTGCGTCGCCAGTCGCCCTCGCCATCGGTGTGGTCTTGACCGATGTTGGTCACGACAGCGACGTCGGCCTCGATGACGTTCGTTGCGTCGAACCGGCCGAGCACCCCAACTTCGACGACAGCGACCTCCACTCCTTCGACCGCAAAGATGCGATACGCCGCGGCAGTAAGCAGCTCGAAGTAGCTGGCTGGATACTCCGAGAGCTCAGCTACGCCACGTAGCGCCAGCACCTCTTCCGCGAAGATCTCGCGACTGATCGGCTCGCCGTCGATCTCGATTCGCTCGGTGATCGAATCGAGGTGCGGGCTCGAGTAGCGGCCAACCCGCAGGCCCTGCGCCTGCAGCAGCCGAGCGATCATCGTGGCGGTCGAACCCTTGCCGTTTGTGCCGGTCACGTGAATCGACCTGAACGCCTGATGCGGATCGCCGGAGAGCTCCATGAGCTTCTCCATCGAGTTCAGCGACAGATCCTCGAAGTACCCGGCCCGAGCCTCCAGATTGATGTGCTGATCTAGAAACCGAAGCGCCTCAGTAAAGCTCATGACCAAAGCCTAGAAGCACGACGCTGATGTCCGCCTGAAGATCGTCAGCCTGTCCAGAACAAAGGCGTGAGCGTTAGCCTTCGACGACCTCGACAGTCACTTTGTCCGTGACGGCGACGGCCACATGGAACCCATCGCCGAGCTGTACACAAAGATCGTGGCGCCCAGGGGCGAGGTCAAACTCTGCCTGATCATCGCCCGAGCCAACGTGGAGATGGTTGTCGTCTTTGGGAATCACTTCGCCTGGAGCGAGACACTCGCCATCGACCATGACGTGCCAGTGTCCTTCACCGTCGAGCGTTCGACCGGCAGCGGCGAGCGCAACATTCTCTGTCGAGACCCGCACAACGAACGGTGAGGTCACTGAGGCGCCATTGAGTGGTTCGAGCACTTCGATCATCGGGGTTCCCCCCGCACGTGCACTAACCGACAGCTGCACCTCATCGAGCCGTTCGACTGCAGCGTCTTGACCGCTGCATGCGCAGACCATAGCGAGTGCCATGCTCACGATGATCATCCGAGTATTCATGCTGTCCTCCTGATCGGCGACGCGACGTTTGCCTCAATCAACATCCGTGCGGCAGTGGCATCGATCGGCATCCCGAGCAGGTACCCCTGAAACAGGTCGGCTCCTCTGGAGATCAGCCAGTCCTTCTCCTCTTGCCGCTCGACACCTTCGACGATGCTCTGCATGCCAAGGTCGGCGGTCAGCGAGATAACCGACCGAGCGATTGCCTGGTTCTTTTCGCTGGTGTCGACCGACTCGACGAACTGACGATCAAGCTTCACGAAATCGATCGGGAGCTTTCGCAAGTAGCTCAACGACGAGTACCCGGTGCCGTAGTCATCGACCGAGATTCGAACGCCCAAACTGCGAAGCTGCTGCAACCGGCCTGCATTGGATGCCTCATCGGTCATCAGACCGGACTCAGTGACTTCGAGTACGAGCGACGACGGATTGAAGTCGAGTTCGTCGATGAGGTTCTTCACCGTGACGACGAACCCATGCTGCTCAAGGAATGCCGTCGAGATATTGACGCTCACCAGAGGCGCCGACGCGCTGATCGCCGACCACTCGGCCAGTAGCTCACACGAGGCCCGAAGGATCTGCGCATCAAGCAGGTGGACGAGACGCTGATCTTGGACCACCTCGATGAACGAAGCAGTACCGAGAATCTCGCCGCTGATCGTGCGCCACCTTGCCAGAGCTTCGAACCCAACGAGATCGCCATTGGCGTTCCAGATGGATTGGAACCATGGTTCGAACTCGTGGCGTTCGATACCTTCGCGTACCGACCGTTGCTTCACCTCGACATCCTCAAGACGTCGCCGCAGCACAAGATCGGACTCGAGCGCCCCACCCGGGCGCTCGACCTTTGCGACATACAGCGCCGCATCGGCGTCGCGTAGCAGTTCGGTGGCCGAAGAGCCGTCTCGCCGACTTCGCACAATGCCGATCGTCGCGTCGACACACACGGTCGCCCCGTCGATCGCGATTGGTTCGCGAACAGCTGAGAGCAGTTTGTCCGCTATCGATAACGGATCGAGATCTGCACTCGCAGGGCTGTCGAAGATCACGAGGAACTCGTCGCCGCCGATTCGGCCTGCAACCGCCCGATACGACTCGATATTTGAACGAAGTCGTCGGCCCACCTCGATGAGAACCGTGTCACCGGAGTGATGGCCGTATTGATCGTTGATCGGTTTGAAGCCATCGAGGTCCATCGCGAACGCAAAGGCGTCACCAGCGGGGCGATCGAGCAGACCGTTCCACCGATCCATGATGGCCTTGCGGTTCAAAATGCCGGTGAGGTGGTCGATCTGCGCCTGGCTTTCGAGACGATGGCCTCGCTGGCGAACTTCACCTGCCATCTCATCGAAGATGACTGCCAGTTCAGCAAGTTCGTCGTGACCCGTAACGATGTCGGACAGGAGTCCGGCGTCGTATTCCTTGTTAGCGAAACGCTGTGCGAACTGTGCAATAGCACCGACTCGTCCGACAACCCGGTACGAGATCAGACCCGCTGTCAGGAAAGCGATCAACGCACCGAACGCAACGCCGCCAACCGTGAACCAGCGCGCCTTCTCCGCCGCCGCCAGCTGGTCATCGAGCGAAGATTCGATCTCCATTGCTTCTCGATCGATCTCGGCATTCAGAATGTTCAGCCAGGCGTCGCTTGCAAGCGCGTACTCCTCTGGAGAGATGTCTGGGATCTCCGACGAGAGCTGAATTGCGTCGCGATACTCAGCGAGTTGCGTATTGCTGACGAGCAAGGTGTCCGAGCTGGTCTCGTTGGTCGACCGGATGCGGTCTCCCTGGATGGAGATCGCCCCCGTTGCCGTGCTGTACTGCCCTGGCGCCCAGGTCCCGTAGGTAAGCGCGAGCTCGGTCGAAAAGCGCTCGTCCAAGTGGGCGCTGCGGGCCTCGATAAGCGCGATCAACCGCTGCATAGATGTTTCTTGCTCGCTGTTTCGCAGCACGTCGAGAAGCTGGGTGCGCGGAATGGAGTATCGATCCGCGAGTTGGAGTGGAGTGACCACACCGGTCTGCATGTCTTGGCGAAAGTCCAAGACAGACGAAGTTAGAGCGAGCGCTCGATCGAGCTCGGGCTTCTCGGAATGTTGTGCAAGGTCATCGAGGTCGGCAAGTGCGGTGTCTGTTCGTTCGACGAAGACGAATTCGAACTGAGGCCAAAGCGATGGATCCTCAATCGTTCGAGTCCCAGCAAGGGCCTCAGCTCCGAGCGCCTCGTCGACGATGTTGATATGCGCTGCGAGAGTGGCGACTTCCGACGAAGCAAGAACGTCTCGGTAGCTATCGTTTTGGGCGCGCACAACAATCACGGCAAGGACCGTGACCACAAACAGCGGCACTATCAAAACAGCAGTGAGCCAGCGACCCATACCGATCTAATCGGCTTGAGTTACAACCAATATGAGCCAAACCCGCGCCGCCATGCCGCTTGGAAACAGCTGAATATGAGTGCCTCGGGTATGTGCTGCTGAAGGAACTAGCTAGCGGCGCGACTTGGACGCTCGTCGCCCTTTTTGGGCGGTTTCATAGGCGACAGGGTTGGCAGCACACCTTCGAGGACAACCTCTTCGGTGATGACAACCTTGCCGACGTCTTCGCGGCTTGGCAGGTCGTACATGGTTGCGAGCAGGACCTCTTCGAGGACTGCGCGAAGGCCACGGGCACCTACGCCACGAGCGAGCGACTGGTCGGCGACAGCGCCGAGCGCTTCGTCGGTGAACTCGAGCTCGACGTTCTCGAACTCGAAGAACTTCTTGTACTGCTTGATCAGTGCGTTCTTTGGCTCGGTGAGCACACGAACGAGATCGTCGCGGTAGAGGTTCCCGACTGAGCCAAGGACAGGCAGACGGCCGATGAACTCGGGGATCAGGCCGAAGTTCATGAGGTCCTCGGGGCGAATGCGAGTAAGCACATCGCCGAGGTCGTTTCGATCCTTCGTGCTCGTGATCGTCGCACCAAAGCCGACGCCACCGAGGTTCTCACGCTGATCGATGATCTTCTCGATGCCCGCAAAGGCACCGCCACAGATGAACAGCACGTTGGTGGTGTCGATCTGGATGAATTCCTGGTGTGGGTGCTTGCGTCCGCCCTGTGGTGGAACCGCAGCAGTGGTGCCCTCGAGGATCTTCAGCAGCGCCTGCTGAACACCTTCGCCCGATACGTCACGAGTGATCGACGGGTTCTCGCTCTTGCGAGCAACCTTGTCGATCTCGTCGATGTAGATGATGCCGGTTTCGGCCTTCTTCACGTCATACTCAGCAGCCTGGAGCAGCTTGAGCAGAATGTTCTCGACGTCTTCGCCGACGTAGCCGGCTTCGGTGAGCGCGGTTGCATCGGCAATAGCGAACGGCACGTTCAACATGCGAGCAAGTGTCTGAGCGAGAAGTGTCTTACCACAGCCCGTTGGGCCCACGAGCAAGATGTTCGACTTCGACAGCTCAACCTCATTGTCGAGGGTGGCGCCAAACTCAACACGCTTGTAGTGGTTGTAGACGGCAACCGCAAGGATCTTCTTCGCGTGTTCCTGACCAATGATGTAGGTGTTCAGGAACTCGTGAATTTCCATCGGTGTCGGCAAATCGCCGAAATCGACATCGCTTGCCTCAGCAAGCTCTTCTTCAATGATTTCGTTGCAGAGATCGATGCACTCGTCGCAGATGTATACACCTGGACCAGCGATCAGCTTCTTGACCTGCTTTTGCGATTTCCCGCAGAAGGAGCACTTAAGAAGCTCTCCCCCTTCACCAAATTTGGCCACTCGCTGATTCTCCGTTCGAAATGTGTCTTGCCGTCTGTTTCTTCGGACGACTAGTCGACGGCCTTAATGGGCCCTGAGGTGTCAACCGTGTCACGGTTGTCGATGACTTCGTCAATGATTCCATATTCCTTGGCCTCATCGGCGGTCATTACGAAATCTCGGTCAGTGTCCTGCGAAATCTTCTCGGCAGTCTGGCCGGTGTGGAACGCCAGAATTTCTTCGAGAGAGACCTTCATCCGGGTGATCTCGTTGGCGGCGATCTCGATATCGGAGACCTGACCTTGAGCGCCGGAGTAGGGCTGGTGGATGAGGATGCGGCTGTGCTTGAGCGCCAGACGCTTGCCGGGGGTACCAGCCGAAAGCAGCACCGCGGCAGCTGAGGCAGCCTGGCCGAAGCAGATCGTGGTGATGTCTGGCTTCACGTACTGCATCGTGTCGTAGATGGCGAACAGTGCGTTGATGTCGCCACCGGGTGAGTTGATGTAGATGTTGATGTCACGGTCGGGGTTCTCGGCCTCGAGGTGCAGCAACTGTGCAGAGATGACGTTGGCGACCATGTCATCGATGGGGGTGCCGAGGAAGATGATGTTCTCCCGCAGCAGGCGAGAGAAGATGTCCGACCCACGCTCGCCGTGCGGGGTCTTCTCGATGACGTTCGGAATGACTGGGCTCATCTGGGATTACTCTTCCTCTGACCCATGGTCGTGGTCAGCATGGTCGTGGTCATGGTCGTGGTCGTGCTTCAGGAGGTCACGGTCGACCGCATTGCCGTTCTCATCGACAATTTCGGCGCGTTCTGTAACCCACTCGAGTGCGGCACGCATTCGCATGTCGGATCGTATGGCCTTCAAACGGCCAGCAGCGTCCAATTGTTCCCGAATTGTCTCAAGTGGTTGATCGAGCTGGGTGGCGAGCACGCGCAGTTCGTCGTCGAGGGCCTCGTCGGTCACCTCGATGTTCTCTGACTCGGCGATTGCACGCAGGGCCAGATCGACGCGTGCGCTGACCTCGGCCTGCTCCCGGAGCTGCTCGCGGAACATCTCTGGCGTGGTGCCGGTGATCTGCAGGTACTGCTCAAGCTGAATACCCTGCGCCTGAAGACGCATGCCCATGTCTTGGGCTCGGTTCTCCATCTCGTCTTCGAGGAGCGCCTCGGAGATGTCGTCGGTGACGAGCTTGGCGAGAGCGTTGCCGGTCTCTTCGTCGAGGGCCTGGGTCGACTGGGCCCGCTTGACGTCTTCAAGGCGATGCATGAGATCGTCACGAAGCTCGTCCATGGTTTCGAACTCGCTGGCTTCCTTGGCGAACGCATCGTCAGCCTCGGGCAGAACCGATTCCTGAACCTCTTTGACGGTGATGACGAAGTCGATCGAGGACTCTTGGGTCTCGTCGGGGTGATCGGCCGAGAAGGTCAGCTCGTCGCCGGCGCTTGCGCCGCGGAGGTTCTCGTCGATCTCATCGATGCCAACGGCCTTGGTGCCAACGACGTAGTCGTAGTCGGTGGTGGTGAGGCCGGGGATCTCTTCGTCGTCGATCTTGGCCACGATGTCGATGGTGACGTGATCGTCGTCGGCCGCTGCACGGTCGACGGTGCCGAGCTCGGCGTGCTGGCGGCGGATCGAGTCGAGGCGCTCGTGAAGATCGTCGTCGGTAACGTGCGGCGATGGGATCTCGACCTTCAGGCCGTCATGGCCAGACACGGTGATGACCGGACGAACTTCAACAACAGCATCGAAGCTGACGTCGCCTTCGGACTGACCGCCGGTGATATCGATTTCGGGTGCAGCGATGACGTCGACGTCGTTGTCGTAGACAGCCTTCGAGTAGAACTCGGGCAGCGCCTGGCGAAGTGCTTCTTCGCGGGCCATCTCGGGGCCGTACTGCTGCTCGATGAGCTTGCGTGGCACCTTGCCCGGACGGAAGCCCGGCATGCGGACCTCCTTGGCAATGGCCTGGTAGGCGGCTTCGAGCTTCGGCTCGAACTCAGCCGCGTCGATGGTGACGGACAACTTGACCTTGTTGTCCTCGAGGGTTTCAAGAGTGCTATTCACAGGAGGTTGAGTCTATTGGGCTCAGCACGGGCCGCACGGCCCTACAGGCCCAAAAGTTGGCACGGCGAAAAACGTGAAACGCCTGGGCACGAGGCCCAGGCGTTTCGAGTGAGCGGGTGGGGGTAATCGAAACCCCATCATCAGATTGGAAATCTGAGGTTCTACCGTTGAACTACACCCGCAGGTAGAAGCACTATATCTGGCCTCGCCGATCTCAACTCCACTCCCCCGGCACATATTCCAGAAGTTCGGGATTGTTCACACCGGGTTTCGCCGTTCCCTCTCCATTACGTGACGCAGAACAAGAACTTACGAGAGCGAGCAGCTATGGCTGAACATCAGACAGACGTCATCATCATCGGAATGGGCCCGGCCGGAGAATCGGTTGGTGGCCAGCTCGGCGAAGCCGGCTGGAACGTCGTTGGAATCGAAGCATCGCTGGTCGGCGGCGAATGCCCCTACTGGGGTTGCGTGCCGTCGAAGATGATGATCCGTGCCGCGAACGCACTCGCCGAGGTTGGCCGTGTTGACGGACTTGCTGGAACCGCCACCTCAACCCCTGATTGGGCTCCGGTCGCTCGACGCATTCGCGAGCAGGCCACCGACACATGGGACGACACTGTTGCTGTCGACCGGTTCGTGAACAAGGGCGGCACGTTCGTTCGTGGCCGAGGCGTTATCACCGGGCCAAACACCGTCGAGGTAAACGGCGACACCTACGTGGCGAGCAAGGGCATCGTCGTCGCCACGGGCACGCTCGCAGCGGTTCCGCCGATTCCCGGATTGGCTGACACGCCGTTCTGGACGAACCACCACATCGTCGAAACCGAGAACTTGCCAAAGTCGCTCATCGTCCTGGGTGGCGGCGCTATCGGGGCTGAGCTTGGCCAAGTGATGAGCCGCTTCGGGGTTGACGTAAGCATCATCGAGGGAGCCGAACGCCTTCTTCCTCGCAACGAACCCGAAGCCGGCGACACGCTTGCCGACGTGTTCGCTGCAGAAGGGATCAACGTGCATCTTGGCCAGTTCGCTTCCAACGTTGCCTATGACGAGAACAACGGCTTCGCCGTCACGCTTGAAGATGGCACGACGGTTGCCGGCGAGAAGCTGCTCGTCGCCACCGGGCGGCGCACGTTCCTCAAGGAGCTCGGAGTAGCGAACCTCGGTGTCGATGACTCGGCAATGTTCCTCGACACCGACAACAACATGCAGGTCCAAGACGGACTGTGGGCCGTGGGCGACATTGCTGGCGAAGGCATGTTCACGCACTTGGGCACCCGCCAAGCCGACGTCGCAGCGGCGCACATTCTGGGTAACGACATCGAGCCCCTCAACCTCGACGCACTGAGCGCGGTCACGTTCACCGATCCTGAGGTTGGTGCAGTGGGCAAGACCGAAGCGGAAGCTCGTGAGGCAGGAATCAACGTCACGACGGCATTCAAATTGGTTGGCCACACCGCGCGTGGCTGGCTTCACCAGTCGGGCAATGACGGCTTCATCAAGTTGGTCGTCGATGCCGACCGCGACGTCCTTGTCGGCGCTACGTCGGTTGGGCCACACGGCGGGGAGGTCCTTGGGCTGCTCTCGCTTGCGGTGCACGCACAGATCCCGATCAGCACGATCCGATCGATGATCTTCGCCTACCCGACGTTCCATAAGGGCATCGAAGACACCTTGAACGAGCTCAACTGAACGAGCTCAGCTGACTTGCTGGCACCGGCCTACGTCTCGTAGACGCGGCGGAGCTCGTTGGACGCTGCCGAGATGGCTTCGTTCACGGCCATCGTCCCATTCCCGACGGCTTGGAACATTCGGAGGATGCTTCCGTTCGCGTAGACGAGGCTGCCTTCGACCGACGCTGGCCCGGGCCAACCTGGCCCGCGCACGGCATCAGCACTCGAGCGAAAGCCCGCGAACTTTTGCTCGGTGTTCCATGGCATCTGATGGTCGTCCGAGAACTTTGCCAGCGGCGGAGCAAAGAACAGCGACGACTCAATCGATTTCGAGCGACGCTGGTCTCCTTGCATCATGAAACGAATCCAGTCTTTCGCGGCAGCTTCGTTTCGCGTGTGATTGAAGATCGCAATCAGATTGATCTCGGCAAGCTGATGCGTACCAGCGGGCCCTTCCGGGTACCGAGCATGATTCATGACCGCTGCCAGGTCGCGCTTGTCCTGACTGGCGTTCCAGTAGATCGACGTGGCGTTCTGTGTCATCGAGATCTGTGACTCGAGGAACGCCGTGTTGTTCGTGAGCTCGTCGAATTGCGGAGCAAGGCTCGAGGACACCTCGGAGAGCGCCATGAAGTACTTCAGCGCAGCGCGAGTTGCGTCTGAGTCGAGCACGACCCGCGATGCCCTGAACGAACCAATCAGCACGGCTGCTGGCCCGCAGACGATCGGCATGAGCATCGGCGGAGCAACGTCGACCGACGGCGACCTCGGCGTGGACGTGCTTGCCGCGGCCGACGCCGAGATGTTCAAGATGAAGCGATTCCAGGCATCAGCCAAGACGGTTCCCGCCGAGGTCATCCGCATGGCCGAAACCGCATTTGTCCGAAGGACAGATCGAGCCGCACTATCAACCCGTCGTTCGCGTGCTCGATGACGACGTCGTCCATCTCGCTGGTGCGGAGGCTCTTGTGCGCCTGCGAATCGGCAAGCAGCTCATCTCCCCGGTCGAATTTCTTCCTGCCCTCGGCGATCATCAGCTGGCACGACGTATCGACTTCGAGATGGTCCGCCTGGCAGTTGCCGACCTCGCCTCGTGGCACCGTCGTGAGATTGTTCCCGAGGACTTCCGAGTTGCGGTGAACACCGGTCCTGCGGCGATGCGAAGCAAGGATCTCATCTCGACGATCGCCAGCGCGCTCGACGAGCACGCTGTTTCACCGAGCCAACTGCTCGTCGAGGTACCCGAAACCGTTGAGACAGTCGACTCTGAGACACTCGCCGCGTTGCGGGAGCTCGGCGTACAGATCGCTATCGATGACGTCGGCGTGCAGTTCTCAAATCTCGAGCGAATGGTCGACCTTCAGGCCGATGTGGCCAAGCTCGACCGACGGTGGATCCCGTCGCTTGCGACTGCTGAGGTGTCCAAGTCAGAGGTGCTCCGAGCCCTCGTCGACCAATGCACCACGCTCGACATGAAGATCATTGCGGAGGGCATCGAGACCGAAGATCAATTGCAGATGTTGCGCGAGCTCGGCGTCGAAGCGTTCCAAGGATTCTTGTTCGCTCGCCCGCTCTCCCTCTTTGACTTCGAGCGTTCATGGTGCCGGTCGAGCACGGCGTCGTTCCGTGGCATGACCGGTTCGTCGCCCACGCCTGAGATGCCATCGGCCTCGTAGCTGCTGGCCTTGTAGCCACCGGATCGCCTGTTCAAAGCTGACTGCAATGTGACAGAGTGCCTTTGACAGGGATGCGCGATGCGTCCCGAGAGGGGGCCAGATGACGGGGACCGAGGTAGTTGCGTACGTCAAACGAGACTGCGAGACATGTGTGATGGTGCAACCTGTGCTCCAGCAATTGCTCGATGCCGGCGCGCTGAGCGCCATCGTGTCCCAAGACGCGGGATTCCCTGAGCTCGACTCCGAGACCATCACCGTTGACGACACGCTCGAGCGGTCATGGACGGCTGACATCGAAACCGTGCCGACGCTGATCAAGATCGTCGATGGCAACGAGGCCGACCGAACAGTCGGATGGCATCGCGAGAACTGGACCGCCATCACTGGAGTTCCCGAGCTCGGACCCGACCTTCCGGTCATGAGACCCGGTTGTGGAGCGAAGAACGTCGACCCCGACGTGGCCGATGCGCTGGCGGCGAAGTTTGGTGATTCGACCACGTCGAGCCGACGCATCGACTTTGCTGAGCTCGAAGATCCATTCGAGGCAATGTTCGATCGGGGGTGGAGCGACGGATTGCCGCTGGTGCCCCCGACCCCCGAGCGGGTGCAGCGCATGCTGGCCGGAACCAGCCGAGCGCCCGACGAGGTCGTGGCGATCGTGCCGCCAAACCTCGTTGAAGCATCGGTTGAGAAGGTCGCGATCAACGCCGTTATGGCCGGCTGCAAGCCCGACTATCTGCCGGTTGTTCTGGCCGGCCTCGAGGCGGTCTGCAACGACGACTTCAACATGCACGGCGTGCTCGCAACAACCATGGGTGTTGGCCCGGTACTCATCGTCAACGGACCTATTCGTCGTGAGCTCGACATGAACTCGGGCATGAATGTGCTCGGGCAAGGCAACCGAGCGAACGCCACCATCGGTCGAGCGGTACAGCTCTGCGTGCGCAACCTTGGCGGCGGACGCCCTGGAGAAATCGACCGATCGACGCATGGCCAGCCCGGCAAGATCGGTTTGTGCTTCGCCGAAGACGAGGAAGGCTCCCCATGGACGAGCCTGGCCGAGGCCCGAGGCTTTGACGCAGGCGCAAATACGGTGACGGCGTTCTGCGGTGAAGCGCCCCGCATCGTCTTCGATCAGATGAGCCGCACCGCCGAAGCGCTCACCAAGTCGATCGCCCAAGTCATGCTCGGCAACGTCCATCCACGGATAATCGGCATGGACTCGATCCTCGTGCTGTGCCCTGAGCACATGGCCCGGTTCGTCGAGGCTGGCTGGGACAAAGAACGATTCGAAACCGAGCTTCGAGGCCACCTAAACATCGAGGTCGACACAATCCTTCGAGGCGTCGACGGAATCGGCGAAGGAATTCCGACGGGCCTCGGACTTGAAGGCGCCATCCTGCCGAAGTTTCCCGACGGGGGCATTCTCACGGTCCATTCTGGAGGGCCCGCCGGCTTGTTCAGTTCGGTTATCGGTGGATGGGTGAGCGGGCCTATGGGTAGTGTCCCTGTAACGAAGGAGATCGTGCGATGAGCGCACCTGCTGGAATGACAGTCCTTGATCCAACCGACGAGACGACGCCTCAACAGCGCGAGCGGCTTGCTCGGCCCGAGTCGCTCGCCGGCCTGACGATCGGCCTGCTCGATATCTCAAAGCCTCGTGGCAACGTATTTCTCGATCAGGTGCAGAACCGCCTGCTCGACCTCGACGCCAAGGTAATTCGCTATTCGAAGCCCACGTTCGCGAAGCCAGCTCCTGCCGATCTTCGCCACGAGATCGCAACCAGCTGCGATGCGGTCATCGAGGCACTCGCCGATTGAGGCAGTTGTACGACGTGCAGTGTGCACGACATCAACAACCTTGAGCGCAGCGGCATCCCCGGAGTCTTCGTTGCATCGATGCCATTCGTCGACGCCGCCCAAATGCAAGCCGAACGCCTCGGCTTCGACGCGGCTCGCGTCTTCGTCGAGCACCCAATCCAGGACCGTACCGACGAAGAGATGTACGCAATCGCCGACCAAGCAGTAGACGAACTCATAGCCCTACTCACCGGCCCGTAGCTAACAGGACCCCGTATCTAACAAGACGAGGAACGTCGGCGTTCGGAGCAGCAGGGACGGACGACCGCAGGCCACCCTCGCCGAAGCGAGCGCGTCAGCCAACTACGAGCCCGTGAGGGACGTCGGTGTTCGGAGCAGCAGGGACGGACGACCGCAGGCCGACTTCTGCAGCGAGCGAAGCGATGCGAAGCCAAGGCCGAGGATCGGCCGGCCCGGCTGAGGGAGAACACCGGCGTACCGGAGACCGCGCTAGCTGGCGCGCTTAGCGGCCTTTGCTTCGAGCTTTTCGGCTCGGGCGACGAGCGTGTTGGGCATCGCCATCAGATCTGAACGAGCCTGGTCTGCTTCCGAACTCAGGCCTTCGAGCTTGTCGATCTTCCAGTCGCGGAGCACCGGGGCGATGATCTTCTCGGCGTGAATGCGCAGGTCGTAGATCTCGGCGCGGGCCGCGTGCGCAGCACGCTTTCGGAAGCGAGGCACGACGGTGCCAGGCATGTTGAAGTTCTCGTAGACCTTCTTCATCGACAGGATGCAGGTCGACGGGTCGTGCTGCATCATGGCGGCGACGATGCCCTTGTAGAAGATGTAGTGGTAGTTCTCGTCGGCGGCCACACGCTTCATGATCTCGTAGGCCTTCTCGTCGTCAGCCTTCACCCCGGTGTTGCGGTGAGATACGCGGGTAGCGAGCTCTTGAGCCGAGGTGTAGACGAAGATGTCGACCGGGTCGGTCCACGGGCTGTCCCAGCCCTTTGAGATCGTGGCCATACGGTCGTCCTCGAGGGCGACCGGGTCGCAGTTGCGGCTAATCATCAGGTAGTCGCGAATGACGATGGCGTGTTGGTTCTCTTCTGCAGTCCAGCGGCGGGTCCAGCGACCGAGCGGTGAGTCGGCCGGGAAATGGCTCGCAATCGAGAAGTGGTAGTACGGCAGGTTGTCTTCGGTCAGCAAGTTAAGAACAAGCGCCTCGCGCACCTCTGGGCTGATGGTGCACTGCGACTCGTCCCAGGGCTCGTCAACGAAGCTTCGGCCCTCTTCCCACGAGATCAGATCGTGCGCGTACCAGGTCGGTCGCTTCTCGATGTGGTCGGCCATGAGGCGTTCGATATCACCTTCGACGGCGGAGATGAGTTCGTGCTGGGCATTCATCACGCCTGAATCTACTTGCAACGCCCCGACTGCGGCGAACCTGGGACCACGAAAGGTGCGCACTGTCACAAACAATTTCCGAGTGCCAGTACCCGCCACGACCACTGGGCGCGGTACGGTCTTGCTCTGTGAACGCTCTCCTCATTGGCATTTCTGGTGGCAGCGGCTCAGGCAAGACCCGCCTGGCGAACGACTTGGCGACGGCAATTGGCCCCGACCGAGTCACGCTTCTTCCGTTCGACGCGTACTACAAGGATCTCCGTGGCCTCTCGATGGAGGAGCGCAACGCCGTCAACTTCGATCACCCCGATTCGCTTGACGCCGAGATGTTCGGCCACCACCTCGATGGCCTAGCGAACGGCCTCGATATTGCGATGCCGGTCTATGACTTCAGCACGCATCGGCGTCTTGATGACCTACACATTCTTCCTGCTCGCGAGATTGTGATCGCTGACGGCATTTTGCTGTTTGCGTTCCCTGAGCTTGTCGAGCGGTTCGACTTCACCGTGTTCCGTTCGTGCCCCGAAGACGTTCGTTTCGCCCGCCGTCTCGAGCGTGACATGGTCGAGCGTAGCCGCTCAGAAGCAAGTGTCACCGAGCAGTTCTCAGCCTCGGTCAAGCCAATGCACGACCAGTTCGTCGAGCCGTCTGCGGCGGTCGCCAGCCGTGTCGTCGAGCATGGCGAAGCGCTCGAAACGGTCGTTGCTGAGCTCGCCTCACAGGTCGACTCGATCCTGGTCTAACGCCCACTGAGTAGGTGAGCGCACGGTGTGCGTCCTACCATCGGGGTATGCGTCTGATGCGAACCCCGATTTTGAACTCCGATGTCGACAGCGACACGCTGACGCGCCCGCAAGTTACCGATGGCGGCGATCACGACAAGTTTGCCCATTACGTGCGCAAGACGAAGATCACCGAGAGCGCCGTGACCGGTCAAGCCGTCACGGCAATCTGCGGCAAGAAGTGGGTGCCAACCCGCAAGCCTGACGACTTCCCTGTGTGCCCCGACTGCAAGAAGATTTACGACCAGCTCAAGTCGTCGAAGAAGTAGTCACCTATGCGTCTGACTGTCGGACGGCGCCTCGCGTTGGTGGTGGCCGTTGCGATTCTGGCGCTGATCAGCTTGACGATCAGTGTGTTGCGTTCGAATGCAACGGACTCTCAGGCTCGCACGTCGGAGACCTTGCAGGGCACGACGACCTCGCTTGCTGCGCTGATCGAGGGCGAGTTGATGGCGGCGAGCACTGCGGTCGAAGTTGCAGCTGCAGCTGGCAGCGATGAACAGGTGACCACCACAGCGTTAGAGGACTCGGGCTTCATCGCCGCCGAGGTCATCTCGACCGTGGGCGAAACATCCAGGCTCGGTGCAAGCCGCAACGTGATCGACCGCTCGGCTACGGGCACCACGTTCGGCACGACCCGCATTTTGAACGGCCGGGTGGGCGTCATTATCGGGACGCCGATGCCCCAAGGCCAGACGACGTCAGCCCAAATCCTGATCGGCGCGTACGACGCAGCGAGCATCTTGGCGAGCATTGAAGCAACCCGATCTGGCGAGAGCACCGAGGCCTTGCTCGCCGTGCGAAACGCCGCAGGCGACCCGGTGATCTTCACACCAAGTCGACATGGCGACGACGAGCCAGTGGGTCAACCTGACCGGGTCACCGCCACGCTGATCGAGAACGTGCTCGATGGCGAAGGGTCCTACGAGGACGACAACCAGCTGATCAACCAGCGGCGCTCGGTCGTGTCGATGCAGCGCGTTCCTGGGGTTGAATGGGTGGTTATTGCGGCCACCGATCTCGAAGACTCGGGCGCTTCCACAGTGCCGTTCTGGCTCGTGCCGTCGTTCTTGCTCGTCGGAGCGTTGATGCTCGTCCCCGTGTGGATGTTGCGGAACCGACTCCGTCGGCTCACGACTGCCGCTGAAGAGCTCAGCCGTGACCGGCTCATGGACCCGCTGGCCGATTCGAGCGAGGACGAAGTGGGGGTACTCGCCCGAGCGTTGCAAGGCATCGACGATCGCTTGCAAGCCGAGGAAGAGCTGCGGTCGCAGTCGGCCGCCACCCTGCAGCACCGCGCAACCCACGACCCGCTCACCGGCC
>CAKZVC010000050.1 GCA_937922235.1 uncultured Acidimicrobiales bacterium
CCTTGTGGAGAAGGCAGGACGTGTTCTCACGCCTGAACTTCGAGCACAGCTTGTGAGCTCCCTGCCACGATGACCGCATACGACGTAAGCCAACACGAGAGCGACGGGGCCCAACCCCGCTCTCGCCTCAGGGTGCCGCCGTACGCGGTCACCGGGGGCCGAACGAGAGTCGATGTCGACATCCCGTTCGAGGCGCTTGTTCGTACCACTGAACGAGGCCGAGAGAACATGCAGATGATCGCGTTCGAACGACGTGACATCTTGAAGCTCGCTGAAAATCCAATCGCTGTCGCTGAGCTCTCAGCGCACCTTCGACTGCCAATCGGCGCTATTCGCGTTCTTGTTGGCGACCTGAGTGTCGAAGGCCACGTACAAACGAAGGCAATGACGGTCAAGGCCGACACTGCGCTTCTGGAAAGGGTCCGCGATGGTCTCCGTCGACTCTAGTTTCCAAGCCGATCAGAACACCGAGTCTGAGTCGGTACCGCTTCCGGTAAAGATCGTTGTTGCGGGCGGGTATGCCGTCGGCAAGACGACCTTTGTCGGATCGATCTCCGAGATCGATCCACTGACAACCGAGGCGGCACTGACCACGGTGAGTGCAGCCGTCGATAACGAAGGCGACGCCGGCGAATCGAAGACATCCACCACGGTGGCAATGGACTTCGGCCGTGTCGGTCTCGGCGACGAGCTCGTGCTGTACCTCTTCGGTACTCCAGGGCAGGATCGCTTCCGCTTTATGTGGGACGAACTGACTCGTGGCGCCATCGGCGCTGTTGTTGTGCTGGATACTCGCCGCTTTGAAGATTCCTTCGGTGCTGTTGAGTACTTCGAGCAAGCACAGGTGCCGTTTGTGGTAGCGATCAACGCCTTCCACGGCGACTTGCATCACTCGATCGAGGAAGTTCGTGAAGGTCTCGACCTTGCACCGGACATTCCTGTTGTGTCGACCGATGCTCGCGACCGTGAGGCAACGAAGCAGACGCTGCTGACACTCGTTGAGCACGCGCTTCTTCGCTCACAGGGCTAAGCCGTATCACGCACGGGCCCGTGCCCGTAGCGTGCCAAGACGAATCGAGAAGCCCCGGCCTCTGGTCGGGGCTTCTTGCGATTTTCCTGGTCGAGGCCCACTTAGCCTTCGAGGTTTCCCGATTCCATACGGTCGAGCACGGGGCGCACTTTCCAGAAATACCACGTTGCAGCGGGGAGGCCGACGGGAAGCACGCCAGCGCCGACGAGAAGACCTGCAAGCCACCAGATCTGGGTCTTACCTGAAAGAGCCCACACCCACTGCGGCACGCGTGCTGCGTGGAGGAACGCCAACGCGACAAAGACCACAGGGATCGCCGCAATGGCGATCCAGAATGCGGTTGTCCAGAAGGCGGCCACGACAGTCGACGATACTGGCTAGTCTTCGGCTCATGGAGTCCGAACACGCCCCCGACGCCGCTACCGATGTTGCTGAGCGAGAGCCGACGCCAACGATCTGCCCTCGTTGCAAGGACCAGCTCGATGCTGAGTACTACGGCATCTGTGCGTCGTGTGCGACAAACCTGCGGGCCGTCTATGCGGGCGAAGCGCGTGACGATGTCGAGGCTGCGGCGTACGAACCAAAGATGAACGTCGTGCCAAACGCCATCGCTTCCAAAGAATGAGAACGCCTTCGATGGCACGCCTCCGGCGTTGATTCTGCCATCTACGGCCTTCTCACCTGTGCTCCCTTTCAGGGGGAGCGTTCAATTGCCACGCAGGCTTGTCGCCTGAGGCGGCGCCAGCGCCTCGACCCGGGAAGAACAGCTACAGCGCTAGGCCGCGGGCTTCGAAGAGCTGTTTGAGGACTGTCGGGCGGTCGGTCATGATGCCGTCGACTCCGAGGTCGAGGAGTCTTGCCATTTCGGCTTCGTCGTTGATCGTCCACAGGTGCACGGCGAACCCGTCGCGTTGGGAGGCCTTCAGCAGGCGTTCGCTGAACACCGGCACACCTCGCTCGGCAATAGGAATCTGGAGCGCGTCGCCCGCAGGTCGGGGGAGCGGTACGCCCCAGCTGCGGAGTATCTGTGCAGCGATGGCCCTTGGTCCGAGCGAGGTACACAGGTGGCCGGTCGCCAGCGAGCGGGCTCGTTTTAGTCGGGCGTCAGAGAACGACCCAATGCAGACTCGGTCGTAAGCATCTGCGTTCGTGATCGCATCGACGAGCGGAGCAACGACCTCGTCGGACTTCGCGTCGATGTTGAATCGGTGCTCTGGGAACCGTTCGAGTAGCTCGCTGACCGAAGCGATCCGTCCCGTGCCGGCCTTGCCGGTTTCGCCGGTTTCGCCGGTGATGTTGAGCTGTTGCAGGTCGGCCCAGGTCCATTCGGAGATGGCACCCACCTCGTTGCTGACCCGGTCGACAATGTCGTCGTGAAAGCCCACGGCGACACCGTCAGAGGTCAGCTGCGCATCGGTCTCGAGGTAGCGATATCCGAGCTCGACTGCAGCGGCAAAGGCCTCGATCGTGTTCTCGGGAGCTTCAAGCGCACCACCTCGGTGCGCAATCGCAATCGGCCGTTCGCCGGTGAGGTAAGGATGCACGGCAACACCCTATTGGCCAGCGCTGGCCGCCTGCGCGTTTGCGCAAGGGCTCGTGCCGGTAGTCGCTAGAGCAGCTGCCCATCTTCGACCCACCCCGGCCATCTCCCCTGGAGATACGACATTCCTACCGCATCACGAGAAGCCACCCTGCGTCACACAGCACCCACAAAGCCCAGGAGTAGCCTTGGCAGCTATGCGTAGGACAAAGCTCGTAGCCAGCCTCGGACCAGCCACCGACGATGAATCGGTGCTTCGCGGCATCATTCGTGCCGGGGTGGACGTTGCTCGGATCAACCTCTCCCATGGCTCGATCGACGACGGCATGGTTCGGTACAACGCGATCCGCCGAATCGCGGCTGAAGAGGGACGCCACGTGGGGATCCTCGCCGATCTCCCCGGACCTAAGGTCCGCGTTGCCAAGTTCAACTCCGAGACCACGTTCGAGAACGGCGACATGGTCAAAATCGTCCACGGAGACGCCAAGTCGACCCGTGAAGTCATCGAGGTCGACTACGACGACATCGTGTCCAGTTTCGTCGTTGGCGATCGCGTCGTCGTTGGTGATGGCCGCATGGTGCTCGAAGTTCGCGACATGGGCGCCGACTCGCTGAAAGCCGAAGTCGTCCACCCAGGAACACTGATGGGTCAACCAGGAGTGCACGTTCCCGCCGACAAGCTCACGATGTCGACGCCAACACCGCACGACCTCAAGTTGCTCGACCATTTCGTCGAGGTGGGCGTCGACATGGTGGCGATCAGCTTTGTCAAGTCTGCCCACGACATGCGCCGCGTTGGTACCGAGCCACATCCCCGCGGGCCACTTCTCGTAGCCAAGATCGAGACGCGTGCAGCGATCGAGAACCTCGAGGGCATTATCGAGGCGTCGGGCGCAATCATGGTTGCCCGTGGCGACCTAGGTAACGAACTCCCAATCGAAGACCTTCCGATCACCCAAAAGATGATCATCAAGCGCTGCATTGCCGGTGGCAAGCCCGTCATCACCGCAACCCAGATGCTCGAATCGATGATCACCGCGCCGGCGCCAACTCGAGCCGAAGCTTCCGACGTCGCCAACGCCGTGTGGGACGGCACGAGCGCGGTCATGTTGTCGGGCGAAACCGCCGTCGGGATCGACCCGGTCAACAACGTCCGCACGATGGGCCGCATTGCCCGCAAGGCCGATGAGGTCTTCGATCACGAGGCGTGGGCCCGCAACGTAACTGCGTTGCGCATGACCGATGAGGGTTCGGGCCACGAGGTCACCGATGGCATGACCGTTGCCGCATGGCGTGCCGTCCGCGAGCTCGACATCACGGCGGTACTGTGCATTTCCGGCACCGGCTTCACGGTTCGTCAGATGGCCCGGTTCCGTCCCGAAGCCCAAATTCTTGGGCTCAGCACCGACATGCGCACCATCAACCAGCTCTCGATGAGTTGGGGGACCACTCCCGTCTACCTCCCGACAGCGGGCACTCGCGAAGAGATGATGGAGGAGGCCCTCAAGGTTGCGGTTGCCGAAGGGCACATTCGCTCCGGCGACCAGGTTGCGCTTCTCGGTGGCGACGGCATCGGCGCTAAAGTCACGAACAACCTACGAATCGTGGTCGCACCATAATGAGCAGTCATAACGTCCGTTTCGGCGGATCCGGCATCCCGCAAACCGTCCTTCCTGAAGAAGATCCCGTCGTCGAATCGCGATTGGCTGAAGCGGCATCGCTTGACGGCGACGCCCGACGCGAAGCCATCGCAGCGGTTACGGCAGACAACCCTCGCTCGCTGAGCGCATGGGCTGCGCTCGGCGATGCCGGCCGCGACACGATGGAGTCCTACGCGTACTACCGCATTGGCTACCACCGTGGTCTCGATGCCCTGCGCCAGAACGGTTGGCGGGGGAGCGGTTACGTCAAGTGGGAGCACCTCACAAACCGGCCGTTCCTGCGTTGCCTCGATGGGCTTCAGCGCCACGCTGACTCGATCGGCGAAGACGACGAGGCCGAGCGCTGCGCGCTGTTCTTGCGTCAGCTTGAACCCAGCTGGCCACCAGCGGCCGACTGATTCCAGTGTCGCTGGCCGTTGCGATTCTGGCTGGCGGGTCAAGCACCCGCATGGGCGAGGACAAGGCGCGGCTCGAGGTTTCCGGCGCGCCGCTCATCCATCACGTTGCGCAGGCCGTACGTCCATTCTCTGCGGCCGGCATTGTCACGATCGTTGGCGGCGAGCCCGACCTGCTCGAGCTCGCAGCAGTCGACGCAAGTCATGTCCCCGATCGCTATCCAGGCGAGGGCCCACTTGGGGCGATTATCACCGCGCTCGAAGACCATGCAGCAACGGCGTCGCATGTGCTTGTCACCGCGTGCGATCTGCCGCGTCTCGACGCCCAAACCCTCGGCCATCTTGCTCGGGAATCAGTGGCGACCGACGCTGATGTCTGTGTGCCGCTGAGCAAGGGTCGGCGCCAGTGGCACGTCGCGATCTGGAACGTCCGTTGCTGTTCCGATCTGCACGCATCGTTCGATGGCGGCAACCGGTCAATCTGGCGAGCCGCTTCAGGCTTGCGCCAAACCCTCACCGTCACCGCTCCAGGCCATGACATCGTCGATCTCGATACGCCAGAAGATGTCACGAGCTTTGGAGAAAAGTAACCTCAACGTCTGCTGAGATCGCGCTGGCGTATACAGTCGGCCTGTGCAGATCCCTGAAATTTCCGTCGAGTCGCTGAACGAACTTCGCGAATCCGACGCTCACGTGACGCTTATCGATGTACGTGAACCACACGAGTACGAAGCCGCTCATGCAGTCGGCGCCATTTTGATCCCGCTTGGCGACATCATTGCCCGCAAGGATGAACTGCCCGAGGGCCCGTTGCACATCATCTGCAAATCAGGCGGCCGTTCGCACACCGCATGTGAAGCGCTAGCAAGCCTTGACTACGAGGTCACCAACATTGCTGGTGGAACCGATGCATGGGTCGCAAACGGATACGCGGTCGCCACGGGAAGCACTCCAGAGTGAGCAGCTCGGAGTACTCGGTGATCGATTCCGATCACGAGTTCCGGGCCTTCATCGACCGCTCTCTCAAGGTCGACTCGTATGCGATCGACACCGAGTTTCATCGTGAGCGCTCCTACTTCCCGCGGGTCGCGCTCATCCAAATCAACAACGGCAGCGAGATCGCGCTCATCGACCCACTTGCGGTGAAGCCCGAACCCCTGGCCGACCTGCTGGAGTCCGACGCCGTCGCAGTCCTCCATGCGGCGAGCCAAGACCTCGAGGTCTTCCAGCACTGGGCAAACGCCGTCCCGACGAAAATCTTCGACACCCAGTTGGCTTCTGGCTTCACTGGACTGTCCACACCGTCGCTGGCAGCGCTGCACGACCGGGTGCTGCACATTTCGCTTCCAAAGACGTCACGCTTGACCGACTGGTTGGCCCGCCCGCTCACCGAGGACCAGCTCGACTACGCCGCAAGCGATGTACTTCACCTGCTTGAGCTTCGTGACCACATCGTTGCTGACCTCGAGTCTCGTGGTCGCCTCCAATGGGCTGAGGACGAGTGTGAACAGCTTCGCCAGATCCCACGCGGCCGCCGCGACCCTGAAGACGCCTGGCGCCGGATCAAAGCTGTTCGCCAGCTCAAGGGCGCATCGCTCGGTTCGGCCCGCGCACTCGCGAGCTGGCGAGAGAACAAGGCGGCCGACCTCGATCAGCCGGTCCGGTTCATCTTGAGCGACCTCGCGCTGGTCGGCATTGCCCAACGACGGCCAAAGACGGCCGAGCAGCTCCGCAGTGTCCGCGGAGTCGACGATCGCCTGGCCCGTGGTGATGGTGGCGAGACCATCCTTCGTCTCGTCGAAGAAGGCGCAGAACTGCCGCCACCTCCGCGTTCGGGCGCCCCCAAGCGTGAAGCTCGCCCCGATTTGCGGCCTGCCGTCGCACTTGTCGCGGCATGGGTAGCCCAGCTTTCACGCGAGCTCGACATCGACTCGGCACTGCTCGGAACCCGCGCCGACATTGAAGCGCTAGTCCGCGGCGACGATGATGCTCGTTTGTCCCAAGGTTGGCGAGCGCAACTGGCAGGCGAGCCAATTCGCCGGCTTATGAGTGGCGAAGCAGCCCTTGCGTTCGATGGAGATGGAGGATTAGTCCTCGAGGAGCGCTCCCGAGTGCGAGTTCCTGGGCCGAGCAGCTAAGCTTTCGAGCTATTGCAGTCTCTCAAGGAGGTCCTCTCGTGAAAAAGGGTCGCCATCGTCGGTTCGAAGAAGCTCGGGCGCTCAAGCGCTCCAATGAGGTTGATCTCAATGAGATTTTTGAGGAAATCAACCCAGTAGAGGGCGAGCACAAGCCTGAGCACGATGCCTGGGCAGATCTCGCTGAAGAGTGGGAAACCAAGCAAGAGGCTGCAGCCGAAAACGTCGACGAGCTCGACGACGAGGACGGCGAAGACAGCGACGCTGACGAATCTGCTACTTCCGAGTCGGAAGCGGCAAGCTAACCACCGTTCCTTGCCCATCTACATGGGCAATCAGCGCATCCGCAACAGCTTCGCCTGCTAGCGCCGCGATCTCTGGGCGTAGGTATACAGCGACTGACGACGTACCTGAATAGGCCTCGTCAGCCTCTGAGCACCACCAGCCGAGGTCTTGGCCTGCTTCGCCCCAATCGGAGCGCGTCCATTGCCGCACTAAGTGAGTGGAGTGGTCGTTGTCGTCGAGATGATGCTCCACGCGAATGGGGAGTTGCCAGCACACTTCGGGCTTCCATTCGAGCGGGTCGAGTTCGACCGCTTGGGCGGCGAAGTGAATGGCGCAGCCCGGGCCGGTCTCAGAGCCTGGACGGTTCTGAAAGACGCAGGCACCATCGACGACCTTTGTCACCCGGTCGCCGTCATCGTCGACGGTGGTCAAGGCCTCGACCATGGCATCGAGATCGGTTGCGCGATCACCGGTGAGGTTCGGACGCTCGTCGTGGTGCTGCCACACGTTGGTCGGAAGTGCCGCAGCTACCTCCATCACTCGAACGAGGTCGGCCTCGTCGGCGAAATGCGCTCCATAGCTGCAACAACCACGGTGCCCGTCGACGTCGGGCTCGGCTTCGATGCCAGCACAGCCGCTTCCGTAGATGCAGTTCCAGTTCGACCGAAAGTACGTCAGATCGAAGAGTCAGGTCTCGCCCTTTTCATCGAGAAACGACACCCATTCGGTACCCGGGGTAACGGCGAGAGATCCTGATGGCGGGGTGGGAGATACTGTCACGGTCCAATACTACGATCTGTGCTCATGACGGGAACATACGATCATCTCATCGAACGGCTGGAATCGATCGGCGAAGAAATCGCCGACCTTGGAATGGACCGACTCCGTGCCTCGATCGAAGGCGAAGCCGAAACCTACGGCAACGAAGAACGCCAGCTCGGTAAAGCCCGCCGAGCCATAGAAAAGGCAGCCAACGAGCTCCGCCGGATCTAGGCAGATCGTGCGCAAGTGGGCTTCCGTATAGTCTTCGCAGATGGTGCAATCAGAGGGCGAACCTTCTGCTGACTTAGTCCGGCGACTGCTTGTCGAGCAGCATCCAGACCTCTCAGGCCTGCCAATCCGATTCGGGTCGACGGGTTGGGACAATCAGATGTGGCGCCTTGGAGAGAACCTCGCAGTCAGGTTGCCATGGCAGACCAGTGACGCCGATCAGCTGGTTCTGAACGAACACCGTTGGCTTCCAGACCTTTCCGCCAGCCTTCCATTGCCAGTTCCGGTTCCAAAGCGCTTGGGAGAACCGTTCGGAGCTATACCCAAGGCCTTGGATTGTCACGACGTGGGTTCAAGGCACTCCGGCTGATATCGCTCCAGCGGCTTTGGGCATACCTTCAGCCCTTGTTTTGGCAGAGTTCCTCATGGCACTACACAATCCCTCTCCTTCAGATGCCCCGATCGGAAGAGGAGGACGTGGAGGTTCGTTGGATCAAGTATCCGCTGCTGTCCAAACCAGCCTGAGTGGCCTAAGCGATCTGCTTGCCCCGATAACAGTCAAATTCGCCGGTTCGTCACCTGAAGTGTCCGCGGTCAGAGACATTTGGCAGGACGCGATTAATGCGCCCGCACCAGTTCTTCCGCCTGTTTGGCTTCACGGCGACCTTCATCCTGCAAATACACTCACGTCAGATGGGACCCTTTGTGGTGTAGTTGATTTCGGGGACTTGTGCGGTGGCGATCCAGCCCTAGACCTGGCTTCGTCGTGGATTCTGCTGCCCGACCGAGCCACAATCGAGCACTTCTGGAAGATCTATCCGTCCGATGAAGCGACGTGGAGGCGTGCCCGTGGCTGGGCTGTTTGGCGCTCACTCGGAAGCTTGGCAATCGCTGCGACAGCTGGTGCAGGAGCTAAGCCCAGTTGGGGCCCGCCTGCCATAGCTGCGCTGCACAACCTCACAGCCTCCATTTAGCGCTTCCTCGCAAAAATCACGGTGTGATCGAATGGGCGGCCGCCTTTTGCGATTGGCACGGCCTCGACCTGCACGTTGTTGAATCCCACGTCTTCGAGCAACCGAGCGATTGTTTGAGGGTCTAGTTCGAAAGCTGTGACGACCTTGTGGTTGAACGGCGTCCCGTGTGCCTCGGTCGACCGGGATCCGAAGAATGACATGAACAGGGGAGCCCCCGATTGAAGAACTGTGCACCAGCCTTCGAAGACTCCCCTGAGACGATCTGGAGAAATGTGAATTATCGAATGGCGTGCGACAATCCCACTGAGCGAATCGCTGGGAACCTCGAGGGCTGTGAGATCACCGACTCGAAAGTCATGGGTGGGGTACGCCTTCCGTGCCTGGCCGATCTGACCTGTCGATACGTCATATCCAATCAGCTTGAGCCCGAGCTTCGAGAGATGATCGACCACGCTGCCGGGGCCACATCCGACATCGGCTACTGGCCCCGTGTGAGCCGCTGCCGCCTCTGCGAACACTGCTAGCCAATTCAGAGACTGCTGGTCTCCACCAAGCTCACCCAAGAACATCGATGCGTATACTTCGGCGTTGGCATCGTAGGCATCCCGAACGAGATGATCGGCATGTTCGCCGTGATGGGAGTTCACCCGAGCCGACGTCCCGCTGCGCTAGGCCGGAGTTCCGTCGTTGAGGTTGTCGATCATCATTCGCAGTCGAGCGTGACCGTGGCGGTCGAACCGGAATGCAATGCGATGCAGATCGAGGTTGTCGTCGTCACGGACCTCTGAGTCGGTGGCGTCGATGCGTTCGATCGCACCGTCTTCAATGATGTCGCCATACTCGGCGTTG
>CAKZVC010000051.1 GCA_937922235.1 uncultured Acidimicrobiales bacterium
GAGGATGTCATCGGTGACGCTCACGTTTGTGAGGTCGACGTTTCCGGTGTTTGTCACGACGAACGTGAATGTCGCTTCTTCCCCGACAACAAGTTCGATTCCTGGTGCGGTGTCGGCGTCTTCGCCGTTGGTCGCCTTCTCGATCAGAATGCCTGGTTCTGGAACAAACGAAGAAACGCCTGCATCGATCGTCAGGTCTTCGCCACCAGGGCTCAGGGTGACAACGTCGCTGCGGCCTGTTGCTGGATCGGCGTTGCTGTCGGTTGCTGGATCGTTGCCCTGGAACGGAGCGACCAGACTCAGGTTTGTAGGCGGAATGAACTCGACCACGTAGTCTCTCGGCGCGACCGTGAAGAGGTACTCGCCGTTTGCGCCAGTCATGGTCGTCTCAACAATCGAATCCGTGGTGTTGTCACGAAGGTTGACAGTGACGCCAGCAACGCCTGGTTCACCAGCGTCGCTCACGCCGTTGTTGTTCTCGTCGAGAAACACGCGATCGCCAAGGGTGGCGCTGACGGAGACATCGAGAAGTGAGCCGAGGCCAGTCATGTTGTCCTCTCCGACGTTGCCGTCAGACCCAGAACCCATGAAGGCGTTGAACCCGAAGTCGAGCATGTCATCGCCGTCGATGATCGTCGAGAAGTTTCTGATGGTGAAGGTGAGATCGGGGCTATCCGCGGTCGGAGCTGAAGTAGGGATGACGCCAGTGTGCTCGGGGAGCTCGGCGCCAAAAGCCGGGATGATCTGCGGAGCGAATCCGAAGCCGGGGTTGAGCGTGTTGATGGAGAAGCTCGAGATATCGAGGCCCTGTGGGACGCCCGCGATGATGTCCGGGTTGCCGTCCTGATCAAGATCCATGACGAGTACAACGAACTCGGTACCGCCAAGGTCGGGTTCGTCGACACCCATGAGTCCAACAGCATCCCACTCAGCAGCCCAAGCGGACGGGTCGCCGTTGCCTTCGGGGTCGCCAATAACACCGTGGCTGTTGATGACAACAGTCATCTCGTCGATCAATGGTTCGTAGGTGAACTGGACATCTTCGATATCCCAACCAGTGGTGAAACCAGCTGGTGCTTGCGGGGGAATTGCACCATCCCGCACCGGCATGTCAGGCACGACGATGGTCTCTCGAACGGGCGTGGCGAATACCAGTTGGGTGTTCGGCCGATCGTTCTCGTCCGCCGGGTCGGCTGTGCTTTGGTCTTTGACGACGTCGGTCAGGGTTCGGCCAAGAACTTGGGTCTCGACCTGGTCACCGCGATCGTGCTGAACGACTATCGCTCCTGCAGCGAGCGCTACGCCCGCCGCCAACAGCATCAACTTCGATTTCATTGTGGCTCTCTCTCGTCCGCCGGATGTGGTGTGCCTGTCGGACGAAGTGCGGCGCATATGAGTCGTTCGGCTTATATCAGAATTGTGGTGCGCGGCATCGTGGTGGCGTGATCACCCACGGCGGTGGCGGCTCGTGCATCGCTGCGCTGCTACCTTCGGGGCAGTGCGTGGGTGTCTACACCCTGAGTGCGTTTCGACAATTGGGCGATCTGAGTAGAACGATGCGTGAGTACAAGCGATTTGGTGTGGGCGATCCGGCCTTGGTGGGAAGCTCGGAGCCCCGGGCGGCGTGGCATCACGTTGCCCCAATCCATGTAGACGAACTTGAGGCGGTGAAACGGAAGTTCTTCGAGCTCACCGCACTCGACCCTGGGGCCCTCGACCGCTCAACAACCCCCGGCCACCTCACAGGCTCGGCCTTGGTGCTTAACCACGACGCATCTGAGACGTTGCTCATGTTCCACACGAGGCTGCAACGCTGGCTTCAGCCCGGCGGTCATGCCGACGGTGAGGCGAACCTGGCGCGGGTAGCCCTCAAGGAAGCGACCGAAGAGTCGGGCATCGAAGGTCTCGAGATCGTCGATCCGGCAATCGACATTGACATCCACAACGTCGCGCCCGAGGGCGAAGAGCCGATCTGGCACTACGACGTGCGCTTCTTGGTGTTTGCACCAGTTGGTGCAGCCCCGGTTGGAAACCACGAAAGCCAAGACATCAAATGGGTGCCGGTGAGCGAGATCGACGGCAAGGGTGCGAACCCGTACGGTCTAGATGAGGGTCATCTCCGATTGATCCAAGCTGGCCAGGCAGTCGCTGATCATCTTCTCAGCGAAGAAGCAAAGTAGCGGCCGAAGGTTACAAATCGCCTGGTGGGAGGCAGCTGCGGATGTTGTTGCGGCGTGCGAAGCCGCTCATGCGCTCGGCGATGAAGATGCCGTCGCGTTCGGTGTTGAGAAACCGGCCGGTGTCTCCATTGGCAAGCTTCTCGGCGTGGGCGACCCGATCCTGAATGTAGAAGTCCCAGTCGTCGAGCCACTTGCCGACGAGCTCTCGATCGTCGTCGCTGCCACCTGGCAAGCCAGCAAGGTCGGAACGCATTCGTTCGAGTGAGGCGTTGGCCTGTTCGACGATCAGGCCGCGGGCTTCAGGGCTCTCGGCGGTCCGGCTCGACGGGAGAGCTTCCATCTCCGCAACAGCGACCGAGCATCGGGTCTCGATCGCAGCGACGTACACCTCGTCGGTGATCTGATCCGGTGCCTGGAATCGCTCGCGTGCCTGTGGGCTGAATGCGAACGCCCAGAACGCAATCGCTCCGACGATGAAGACGACCGCCGCGATGCGAGTGAAGACGCTCATCGTGCCTTCGGGGACGTGTTCGGTGCGGCCCGGGTCGGGGTTGATTGGATCGGGACCAGTTCGATCCTGCTCGCTTGAGTGGTTCACCAGTTCAGCGTACTCGGAGGACGATCGTGACCTTCGTGCCAGCTTCGGCAACGGTGCCGGGTTGTGGGTTCTGGCGGACAACCACGGCGTCGGCTTGGTCGGTGGCTCGGGTGAACTCATCGTTTTCGTCGACGAACACGCGTTGACTGGTGAAGCCTTCTCGGCGGATTTTCTGTCGAGCGGTGCTGAGGTCGTCGCCAACCACGTTCGGGACCGTGGGTCGGTCGGGGTCGATTGCGACTTCGACGACGACGCGGGTTCCGCCAGGGACGGCAGTGAGCGGTGGCGGTGCCTGGTTGATGATCGTGCCTGGGGCGAACGTTTCGTCTTCGATCTCGACGGGCGACAAGATGAGCGAGGTGCCAGCGAGCTGTTCGGTTGCGGCGGCAACAGTTTGTCCAAACAGATCAGGCACGTCGACCGAATCGGGGACGTTGATGACCGTTGTAGGCGGGGCGCTTGCCGGTGGTGTGGGGAATTCGGTTGGCGGGATGCGCTCATGGGCTGCAGCCATGATCTCGCGCCAGATACGTGCTGGATACGTGCCACCAGCGACCTGGATTTCGGTTCCCGGGTCGTCCTCGGTGCATTGCTTTCGGTTGCACGGAACCATCGAGATCTGACCCTGCGGGAAGCCGACCCACACCGCAGCGGCGAGGTCAGGCGTGTATCCGGCGAACGTGGCGTCAGCGTAGTTCTGTGCCGTACCAGTCTTGCCAGCAGCAGGACGACCGAAGTCAGCATCGCGGCCGGTGCCGCGCTCGATGACCTGTCCCAGCACGAAGCTGAGCTGGTCGGTGGTGGTGGTCGAAAGGACTCGTTCGCCGAGTGGCTCGTGACTCCACAGCGTGGTGCCGTCAGGGTTGATGATCTCGGTGACGAACACGGGATCGTGTTGCACGCCGCGGTTAGCGAACGTGGCATAGGCCGCAGCAAGGTCGAGCGTGGTGACGTTCTCGGTACCGAGAACTGCGGCGTACACGGGTGCAATCTCCGACTGCATGCCGAGCTGGTTCGCCATATCGCCTACAGCTTGCGGTCCGAGGTTGAGCGCAAGTTGTGCATACACCGTGTTGCGTGACCACACGGTGCCATCGATCAGGTCGCTGAACCCCGTGCTCGATCCGCCTCGCACCTTCCATGGCGTGGGCGAGTTCGGGATGGCGAACTCTTTGACGCGGGGAGCCTCGAAACTCCTGGTGATCGATTCTCCACCCTCAAGCGCTGCCGCCAGAAGGATTGGCTTCATCGACGAGCCGGCCTGGCGCCCGGTGCCCATCGAGAGGTTGACGTTGGCGAAGGTGCTCTCTCCGAAGAAGTCACGGCCGCCGACCATGGCGAGGATCTCACCGGTTGGCGGATCGATGATCACGGCGGCGGCGTCAGGGATGCCGGCGCGCTCGGGGAGGATGGCGCTGACGGCGTTCTCGGCTTTGCGTTGGAGATCGAGGTCGATCGTGGTGCGGACGCGAATGCCGCCTCGGAAGAGCAAGTCTTCGCGCGCCTGGTACGTGCTGAGCTCGGCGGCCTTGACCGGGTTGGTGGCCATCCACTCCTCGGTCATGAACTCGCCGTTCAAGATCCAGGCTTTGACCTCCTCGACGAAGTGGCCGGCGGGGTATTGGTCTTCGTCCTCGTCGAACTCGGGGGAGAGGTCCATGCGGTCGTCGAGTGCTTCGAGGTATTCGTCTTCGGTGATGAAGTCGTTGCGAAGCATGGCGTTGAGGACGGTCTCACGTCGCTCGAGTGCGCCTTCACGGTTGTTGTAGGGGTTGAGGCGGCTCGGTTGCTGGATCAGTCCAGCGAGCATTGCGGCCTGGGGGAGCGTGAGGTTGCTCACCGAAGTGCCGAAGTACTGCTGCGAAGCCGACTCGATTCCGTAGGCGCGTGCGCCGAAGAAGATCCAGTTGAGGTACTCGGCCAGGATGAAGTCCTTGGAGTACTGACGCTCGAACTGGCGGGCGAGCACGATCTCTTCGAGCTTGCGGCTGGCGGTCTGTTGTGAGCGATCGAGGAAGACGTTGCCGACGTACTGCATCGTGATCGTCGAGCCACCGCCCGAGATGCCGCCCGTGGTTACGCCGCGAGACGCCGAGCGGAAGAGGCCCTTGAGGTCGACGCCATCGTGAAGGTAAAAGCGCTCGTCCTCGATCGCAATGACAGCATTGCGCATGACCTCGGGGATCTCATCGATCGACACGCTGGTTCGGTTCTCATCCGATGGTGGTTCAACGATGAGCGTGCCGTCGCTCGCCAAGATCTGAGACGTCTGTGCCGATTCAGGAACCGGCGGCACCAAGTCTTGCGTGGTGTACGAACACGCCGTCGCCAAGAGCGCCATCGCAAGACACGCGACAAAGGCACGTTGTAGGCGGCTCCGCTGGAGCCAGAGTGGCGACATGTTGTCATTTTGCCGCACGCAGCGCGCGAAGCGGCGGCAGGCACGCGACCTTTCACAGAACCCTTACCGGATGTTGCTACCTGACGGACTCGTCGCTTCCGTATCGGCGGTACGCAAACGCCGCAGTAGCTGCGGTGACGGCCACGAGCGCCCACGAGATCAGAGCGAGTTGGCCGAGGGCACGTTCTGGACTGTCCGCAACGCTCGTGGCGACAACCTGGAGGATCGTTCCGTACGACAGTCGGCCAGCCAGAGAATCGAGACTCAAGAACGTCGCACGGTGTTGGGCCGGGACCGCTAGCGACGCGGCGTTGCTGATAAGGACCGGCGCCGCAGCGCCTTGAGCGCTCCGAAAGATCACGAACGCGATGATCAAGATGCTTGTCGACGCCCACATCGCCGTCACGATCGCAGCAGAAAGTGCTCCGAGGCCGACAAGCACAACGCGAACCCCAAAGCGTCGAGCGAGCGGAGCGCTCGCTCGAGCGAACAGCGCTCCAACGAGGTAGGTAATCGCAATTGTGATGCCTGACACCAGCGGGGTGGCCCCGAGACGGTCAGCGGTATTGCCGAGCGATTCGGTAAGCCATGGCTGCAACAGCGTGAACGACACATGCTCGAGAACGACCATGGCAATGCCGTAGGCGAAGATCCACGCGAGGGGTCCGTTGCGGAGGTGGCCGAGGCAGGCAGCGATCTGCCGGCGAAACGGGTCGGCGGTGGCGTTGTCGGCCCGTGGTGGCTCGACGAGTTGGAAACCGACGACGAGTTGCGCCAACGCAAGAGCAAAGGCGGCGACAAACGTCAGTCGTATATCGATGAGCCCGATCGCTCCGCCAGACACTGCTGCGACCGCAGCCGCAACTCGACCTCGAGACGACACCGATGACTGGCGATCGGGGTATTCATCTTCGAGCCCGAGCGTCTCGAGCGTGTCGAAATGAAGGGTCACGTCGGTGCCAGAGAGCGCTGCATAGCCGAGCGCTATACATGCCATGCCGGCCGCGATGATCAGAAACGAATCGTTTCCGACGATCAGGCACAGAAAACCAACCAGCCAACTCGCCGCGGCGAACCGCAGAGTGGGTACTCGGCCAAGCCGGTCGCTCATCCACCCCGAGGGAACTTCAAAGACGACGACCCACAGGTAGTGCAGCCCGGCGAGTTGGATAGCGCCATCGAGTCCGAAGTTCGCCCGGTTGAACAACACGAGAACAGCAATCCACGGGCTGGACGCAGCGAGCATCTCGTGCACAGGGATCCACCTGAGGTTTCGTTCCACGCCTTGGCCCATGCGGGCATCCTACGGTCGTGCACTGACAAGCTCGGCCAGTACATTTGACGCCATGTCTGGTGCATCAATTCTTGACGATCTGGCTGCTCGTGGATTGATCCACGACACCACCGATATCGACGCCCTTCGTGAGCGCCTCGATGCGGGGCCGATCACGCTGTATCACGGCATCGATCCGAGTGCGTCAAGCCTGCACATCGGAAACTACGTCGGCGTCCTTGCGCTTCGCCGCTTCCAAGACCATGGGCACAACGTGATCGTGCTCGTCGGCGGGTCGACCGGAATGGTTGGAGACCCGGGAGGTCGTTCTGAGGAACGGAACCTGCTCGATGAAGAGTCTCTGGCGCACAACATCGCGGGCATCCGTGGCCAGCTCGAGAAACTGGTCGACTTCGAACCGGCGTCCGGCCAAACCGAGATGGTCAGCAACTACGACTGGACTAAAGACGTCGGCGTGCTCGACTTCTTCCGTGAGGTCGGCAAACACGTCACTGTCAACCAGATGGTTGCCCGCGATTCGGTGAAGAGCCGCATGGAGAGCGAACACGGCATTAGTTACACCGAGTTCTCCTACATGTTGCTCCAGGCCTTCGACTACTGGTGGCTGCACACGAACAAGGACTGCGATCTCCAGATCGGCGGAAGTGACCAGTGGGGCAACATTGCCCAAGGCGTCGACCTCATCCGCCGACGTGAACAGAACCACGTCCATGCGCTCACCTGGCCGCTGATTACACGAGCCGATGGCCAGAAGTTCGGCAAGAGCGTCTCGGGAGCCGTGTGGCTCGACCCCGAGCGCACGAGCCCATACGAGTTCCACCAGTACTGGAAGAACACCGACGACCGCGACGTCGAACGCTTCCTCTTGCAGCTCACGCTCATGCCCGTCGACGAGATCATGTCGCTGATGGCGAGCCATGCTGAAGCTCCACACGAACGCCGAGCACAGCAGGCGCTTGCCGATGCCGTGACCGAGCTGGTCCATGGGGGAGCGGCCGTCGAAGGAGCCAACCTCGCGGCTGGCGTGATGTTCGGCAAAGCCGATCCGACCCCGGAAGCTCTGGCCACGATCCGAGGCTTCGTGCCCGAGACCGAGATCGATGCATCGGCGTTGGCCGAGTCAAGCGAGCCCTTCGTCGAGCTTTTGACCGAAACTGGACTCGCCTCGAGCAAACGCGATGCCCGTCAAGCGCTCGGTGATGGTGCCGCGCGATGGAACGGCGAGAAGCTCGATGGCTCGGAGGCGGAGCTCCTCACGGCCGGAACCGTCGCGCTGCTGCAGAAGGGCAAGCGGAACAAGCACCTCGTCGTATTGCGATAGTCGCACTATTTCAATTCGCCGCGATCGCTGCAAATACAACACTTTCGCGAGATGTCAAGGAAAAAATCTTGATTTCTTCTCAAGTCGGGTTGCGCTTTCCCGAGGTTGCTGTAGCTTAGTCCTTCGCCCCGCTCGCAAGAGCAACGGGCGAGAGGGCACCACCGGGGCCGGA
>CAKZVC010000052.1 GCA_937922235.1 uncultured Acidimicrobiales bacterium
GCATCCTCACCTACCACGTCGTACCCGCCAAGGTTCTCGCCGCTGACGCAATCGCAGCCGACGGCACCGAGGTTCCAACCGTAAACGGCGACACCATTTCGGTCTCGGTTGTTGACGGCAAGGTGATGGTCGACGGCGCAACTGTCATCACTGCTGACCTCGAGGCTGGCAACGGCGTCGTTCACGTCATCGACTCAGTAATCCTTCCCGGCTAGGGAAAGCGCAACCCAGCTGGGTTCATTCACTGCTGGGGTGAATGAGTAGCTGCCCGGTTCCGTAAGGGACCGGGCAGTTTTGCGTCTTGGCGCAATGGTGCGCGACGACTCAGTGAAACGGCGTGTCGCCTACTTCGGCTTGCAGCCGGGCGAGCTCGCCAAGAAGCTCGGTCGTGATGTCGGCTGCCTCGGGCGTGCCGTAGATGTTGTTGACCTCGAGCGGGTCGGCCACAAGGTCGAACAGTTCCCATTCGATCGGATTCGCCGGGCCTTGAGCTCCGGGCTGACCGAGCGGGTCGTTGTAGTAACAGATGAGCTTGTGGGTCAGTGTCCGCACGCCATAGTGAGCGGGCACCGCGTGCGATGCGTCGTTGTGCATCCAGTAGCGGTAGTACATCGACGTTGGCCACGGCTCGGCGAGCTCGTCTTCGGTGAGCAGCGGAGCGAATGACCGACCCTGCACATGGTCGGGCGGGGCCAGGCCGCAAAGGTCGAGCAGCGTCGGGCCGAAGTCGACGTTCACCACGATTTCGTCGACCACTCCCCCAGCCGCAATGCGTTCGGGGTATTGAATGAGCAGCGGCATGCTGAGCGACTCCTCATACATCAGGCGTTTGTCGAACATGCCGTGATCACCGAGGAAGAATCCCTGGTCGGAGGTGTAGACGACGATCGTATTGTCGGCGAGGCCAGAGCTCTCCAAGTAGTCGAGCAACCGGCCAACGTTGTCGTCGATCGACGCGACAACACGCAGGTAGTCCTTGATGTAGCGCTGGTAGCGCCAGTTGAGCTCCTCATCGAGCGTGAGCCCGTCGGGCACGATCGCTTTGAGGTCTTTGATGGGGTCGAGATCCATCATGCGCATCTTCACGGCTTGTATCACTTCAGCTCGGCCGACGAGGTCGTCGCGGAAGGTGTCAGGGAACGGGATGTCGACGTCGTCGTACATCGTGAAGTGTTTGGAGTCGGGTTCCCAGTGACGGTGTGGAGCCTTGTGATGACAAAACAGCGCGAACGGTTCGTCAGCATCTCCAGTGCCACGAGCGTCGAGCCAGTCGATGCAGTCGTCGGTAATCAGGCTGGTGACGTAACCGCCCACCTCGTCGATGCCGTGTTCGGAGTCGACGAAGACGGGGTTGTGATAGTGGCCTTGGCCTGGGAGCACCCGCCACCGGTCGAACATCCGAGGCTCGGCCCCAGCTCCATGGCCGAGATGCCACTTCCCGAAAATTGCAGTGTCCCAACCGGCATCGCGGAGCGTGTCGACGAACGTCCACTGCGTGTTGTCGAGCGGCGTGTCGAGCGTGGTGACTCCGTTGACGTGGTTGTAGGTGCCGGTGAGAATCGCGGCCCTGCTCGGGGCGCAGATCGAGTTCGTGCAGAACGCGGCGTCCATGCGTACGCCGTTGCTGGCGATTCGGTCGAGGTTGGGCGTCTGGTTGATGCGGCTGCCATAGGCCGAGATCGCGTGCGCAGCGTGATCGTCGCTCATGATGAAGACGATGTTCGGACGATCAGTCACGAAGCGATCGCTCCGGCCACGTTGACGACGATGGTCAGCACGATGCTGATGATCAGCATGGCCTTCCACGGGAAGAAGACTTTGACTCGTGGGCCGCCGTCGCCGGGCTCACGATCAGCCCAAGCATCTTCGACCCGCCGATGCACCTCTTGTTCGGCCTTGCGGGTGGCGTTGGGAAAGAGCCGTGGCAGGAAGTTGAGAGCCAACGTCAGCACGGCCGAGGCCACCAACGAATTAACGAGAAAGTCGCGCATGGCCAAACCGTAGTTGGTTAGGCAGCCTCGGCTTCAACCACCTCGGGTGCGACAACCGCCAGCCAAAGTGCAGCCCGAATGCGATCGGCCTGGACGCCACTGGCGTTGTTGGCCACCAAGATGCCTTCGATCATGTCGGACAGAACCGCAGGCCAAGGACGGCCACGAAGCGCAACCGACACGGTGACGCCGTTTGCCTTGCGGCGAATGGTGCGTGACACATCGTTGCGTCGAGGCGGTGAGGTGAACGAGGGAGGCGTCAATCCACACAGCCGCGCAGATCGGCCGAGATCACGGGCGGCCCCTGCAAAACGTACTGACGTTGACTCCATAGTGAACATCATCGCGCTGGGGTATGACACTCACGGGCGAAAGCGGCTTTCCGGTCGAGTACCAGGGGAAATGCCGCCGTCCCAGCGGTACATCCGAAGCTCTTTCTCCTCACGTGTAAGGATTCGAGATCAGTGGCGTCCAATCGTTGCAAGAGATCGCAATCGAAGGAGCTAGGCGGTGAACGAGCGCAAACGGGAGGAGCTCTTCACCGACTGGGTTGCCGAGCACCGCGGCATCATCGTGAAGATCGCCCGAAGCTTCACCGTCACGCCTTCTGACACCGACGACCTCATTCAAGAGATTCTGCTTCGCCTGTGGGCATCGATCGATCAGTACCGGGGTGATGCGAAGCCATCGACCTGGATCTACCGGATCGCCCTCAACCGTGCACTCACCTGGCAACGCGACACCGGCCGGCGCCCCGCCCAAGCCTCTGACGACAAGCTGCAATACGTCGCCGCCTCATCGAACGTCGACGACGAGTACCAACTCAACCGGCTCTACGACCAGATTCGTCGACTACCCAAAGTCGACCGATCGCTCATGCTGCTGTCGCTCGATGGGCTGAGCTACGCCGAGATGTCGGCCATCACCGACCTCAGCGAATCGAACGTCGGAGCTCGCCTCAGCCGGGCCCGCAACACACTGTTCGCAATGATCGAGGAGGACAACTCATGAACGACCAGCCCTCCAACAATGACTTCCCAGACAAGGAACTCGCCGACCTCTGGAAACGACAGGAGACACCTATGGCTAACACCGCAAACCCCCTTGAGCTCGCGCAGCTCACCACAGAGATCAAGGCCCACCACCGCAAGGAGCAGGTCCGCCTCCTGTGGCTCAACATCCGAGAGATCGCCGCAACGGTGCTGGCTACCGCATTCTTCGCCTACCTCGCAGTTGTTGAGGACGCAGGGCGCACATTGCTGATCTTTGCCTCCCTCATGTGCGCCGGAATCGGAGTGTTCCTCGGTGTCACCTCGTTGCGACAGCGCACGCTCGAGCAGCAGTTCGACGAAACGCTTCGCGGTTCGATCGAGAAGTCGCTCTCGCAGGCACAGCATCGGTTCCGGATGTATCGCAGCAGCTGGCTGTGGTACTTCACGCCGCTCGCCGTGTCGATGGCGATCCTGTTTGCCGTCTCGATTTACAACGACCCGAACGGAGCGAAGCCGTCCGACGCCATCGTCATCGTGCTCATCGCCGTATTGCTGTTCGCCACATACCTGTTCAACCGCCGGATCGCCTTTAAGAAGTGGAAGCCCGAAATCGACCGCTTCGAGGCGCTACTTGCCGATCTCGACGAATAGTCGCGGTGCTTTCCGGGTTTACTTCACTATGGCAACAAAGAAGTTTGACGATGCCGAACTGCGTGAGCGGCTCACTGCCGAGCAGTATCGAGTGACCCAGAAGGCCGGCACCGAGCGTGCGTTCACCGGCGAGTATCACGACAACAAGGATGACGGCACCTACCACTGCGTCGTGTGCGATGAGGCGCTTTTCTCGAGCGACACGAAGTACGACAGCGGCACGGGTTGGCCGAGCTTCTGGGCGCCGCTGAGCGACGACAAGATCGAGAACAAGCGCGACTTCAAGATGATCGTGCCCCGCACCGAGAACCTGTGTGCTGGATGCGGAGCGCACCTCGGCCACGTGTTCAAGGACCGCACCACCGAAACCAACGCCCGCTATTGCATGAACTCGGCCAGCCTCAACTTCGTCCCACGCTCCGAGGACTAGCCGGAACCCAAGCGCGACCTCGTCGCCGCACAGCTGTGGCAGGATTTCTCGGTGACTCAACTGCCTTCCCCTGAAGCCATCCTCTTCGACTGTGATGGCGTGCTCGTCGACAGTGAGGTCATCTCCGTCGGCATCGAGTCGAAGCTCCTGACCGAAGCTGGGTTTCCAATGACGTTCGACGAAGTTGCGTCGGCGTTCGTGGGCCTCAGCCACAAAGAAGTCATGGAGATCCTCGAGGCGAAGTTCGGCCGGCCGGTGCCAGCAGACATCAGCGATCGGATTCAGGCCGAAACGCTGGCTGCGTTCCCTCACGAGCTCAATGCCGTTGGTGGAATCGATGCGGTGCTCAGCGCGAACTCGCTGCCCCGTTGCGTCGCGTCGAGCAGCACCCTCGATCGAATCAACCTGTCATTGGAGCTCACGAGCCTCGACCAGCACTTCAGCGGGCAACACATTTATTCGTCGCAGATGGTCGAGCGAGGCAAGCCAGAACCCGACCTGTTTCTTCACGCTGCTGCCGGGCTCGATGTTGACCCAGATGCATGCGTTGTGATCGAGGACAGTCCGTACGGTGTCCTCGCCGGGATAGCCGCGGGCATGGATGTGATCGGCCTCACTGCCGGCCTTCACTCCACACCCGCGCTGGCTCAGCGGTTGATCGATAGCGGTGCCCGACGTATCGCTGAGACCACCGAACAGCTCGGCAACATGCTGGCCTGAGCTACTTCTTGTATGGGGTGTGGCGGTAGTACTTCGGGCGTTGGTCGATTCTCACGTGCAGCCATGCGACTCCTCCCCCAGCAGTGCTCAACCAGATCGGACGGGTGGACAAAAGCTCGCTGACTGCGACCGATACTGCCGACCACAACAGCACCTGTTGACGTTCGGGAGCCGTTCCTACGAACGATGCGATGTGCGTGTGGTTGGCATCGTTATCAATGCGGTTGGGCACGACGAGCGTCGAATCGCCACCGAGGTTGGTGAAGGTCGCCACCGGGGCATCGCCGAGCTCGCGTGCGAACGGTGCGATGTTCTCTGGTCGGTCGAGCCCGCCGTCGCCAGTGATCACGAACTCGACCTCTTGGTCGAGCGAGCTCGGGGTGAGCGGCGGGCATTCCCAACGAAACGCTGCGTGAGGTTGCCCTGCGAGCAGCTTGCTGAACGCCAAAGCGAACTCGGGCGCACGTAAGCCGTCGAGCAAGCCGGCCCAGGTCATTGGATGGTCCTCGCTGATAGCTCCGAACTTCGTTGATCCGTCCTGAAGTTTCGTGTCTGGAAAGTGCAAAGCCATATGCCGAGGCTACGCGGCAAGCTCGGAGCAGAGTGCCACCAGCTGCTGCCGTGAGCGGCCCGACATCGAATCAAATGCTGAGAGCTGCTCGAGCGTGTCGTTGACGACGCCGTTCGCATCGCTGACGAGCTCTTCCCCTTCTTTGGTGAGGGCCGCCAACGACTTGCGCGCATCACGCCCGTCCTTGATGGTCTCGACGTAGCCGATCTTCTCGAGTGGCTTTAGCGCTCGGGTGACTCCCGATGGCGTCAAACCAACAGCGGCCGCGAGGTCGACGCGCGTTGCGGTTGACTTTGGACGTTCCTGCAACGCTGCGAGTAGTTGGTACTCGCTGAAGGAGATTCCCTTGATCATCGATAGCCCACCGTTGAGCTTTCGGGTGATCGATGCTGCTGCGTCTACTAGCCCGAGGGCCATATCTTTCGCTTTTACTTCTTTCGTTTCCATACGTGAATGATGCGTGAGCACTCACGCATTTGTCAAGGGAATTCTGCTTGTTGTGGCGCGGTTCCTGTCACACGAGCAAAGGTTGAGCCAATGAAGAACCCATTTCGTCGAGACACCACGACCAGCAGCGGCGCGCAGCCGATCGAAGTCGGCACTGTGGCGTGGAACCGCGACCTCGATGACGCCCTCTCACTCTCGGCCTCGACCGGAAAACCCGTCTTTGCCTTGTTTCAAGAAGTGCCTGGATGTGCTGGCTGCAAACAGTTCGGCCGTGACGTGCTCTCCGATCCGCTCGTAGTGAAAGCCATCGAGTCGGCATTCGTCCCACTCCTCATCCACAACAACTCCCCCGGCCGCGACGCCGAAGTGCTCGCTGCCTTTGGCGAACCATCGTGGAACTACCAAGTCGTTCGGTTCCTCGACTCCGATGGCGGCGACATCATCGAGCGCAAAGACAAGGTGTGGGAGACGGGTCCGCTCGCAGCACGAATGATCTCGGCGCTCGAAGCCGCCGGCACTGATGTGCCCGCCTACCTCAAACTGGTCGAGCAAGAACACAGCGACCGCCTCGAGGAGGCCTACATCGCGCAGAGCTGCTTCTGGGTCGGCGAGATGGAGCTCGGCAAGATCGACGGCGTCGTCACCACTGAAGCTGGGTTCATGGACGGACACGAGGTCACCAAAGTGCAGTTCGACCCAAACGTCGCGTCGCTTGGCGCTGTTGTTGAGGCTGGATCCAAGGCCGGTGTTGCCTCGGCGGTCTATGCCGACGAATCCATCGCAGACGGTGTCGCCGTGCGCAAGCCTTCGAAGTACCGAGCCGCCCCGGCATCTGACCAGAAGCGACAGATCCGCCAGAAGTTTGCTGTCGCAGACATGAGCCTCGCCCAAGCAACCAAAGCGAACGCTTACGCTCCACATTCACCCGAACAAGCGGCGACCTACCTCACCCGGTAACGCATAAGCCATCCGAACCATCTTTCGCTACCCTCATTCGATAGTTGCATATCAACGTGTACCGTTTGCCACAGGCACCAGCAACACGGAAGCGGAGCACATGACACGTCGGTTTGGGTTCAGGAAGGCGGCCGCCAGCACGGCGACCTTCGCGTTGATGGCAACGACCGTTGCGTTCGCTCCCGCGGTTGGCGCACAGGCAACGGTGATGTGCGGCGGCGAAGTCGCCACAATCGTGGGCACCCCAGGCAACGACACCCTCATCGGCACCCCAGGCAACGATGTCATTGCCGGCCTTCAAGGCAACGACATCATCAAGGGCGCTGGCGGCGACGACATTCTCTGCGGCGGCATCGGTGACGACGAGCTCTTCGGCGGTTTCGGCTTCGACGTGTTCTACGGAGCTCAAGGCGACGATCTGCTCGTCGCAAGCAAGAGCAAGACCGGCCCGGACACTAAGGGCTCACGCATGTTCGGTGGCGCGGGCAACGACGAGATCTACGGCTCGACCGGCTGGGACCGCATGCAAGGCGGCGACGGCAACGACCGAATGTTCGGCTTTGGGGGACGCGACTGGATGCGTGGCGGACGCGGCGCCGACCTCCTCGATGGCGGCGACTGGATCGATGACATGAACGGCGGGTATGACAACGACGAGATTCGTGTGAAAGATGCCGACACTGTTCGCGGCGGCCCAGGCAAACGCGACATGTGCCTGACCACCCCAACAGCAGACGACTCGAAACTTCGAGGGTGCGAACGCTTCAGCCGAGTACGCGTCCCGGCGGCTGGCACGCTCGGTGAGATGTCCATGGGACGGGCAAACTGGTCATCGGGCTACGTGCAGGCAGCCATTGTCCGAGACCTTCTGGCCGAGGTGGGATACACCGTCAACGACCCGTCTGACTTCGAGTTCGCACCCGACCTCGGATACCAAGCAATAGCTACCGGCGAATTCGATGCCTGGGCTAACTCCTGGTATCCGGGGCACCTGTCGTGGTGGGAAGGCGAACTGCCAGACGGTTCCTCGATTGGTGACAACCTTGAACGAGTCGAAGGATCACTCCTTCAGGGTGGCGGCCTCCAAGGCTGGCTCGTCACGAAGAGCTGGGCCGAAGCAAACGGCGTTACCACGCTCGACCAGATCAACCGAACCCCAGCGCTGTACAACCAGCTCGATGCTGATGGCGACGGCAAGGGCGAGTTCTATGGTTGCCCACGCGACTGGACATGCGACGACATCATGGACTCCCAGATCGCGTTCGCAGGATGGAACAACCTCGAGCAGGTCTATGGCGGCTACGACGCGAACTTCGCAAAGTTCATGGCGTCTGTACGGGATGGTGAGCCAGCGATTATGTACACCTGGACCCCAACCCGATACATCGCCGAAGCCCTCCCTGGCGAACTCACCATGTTCCTATCGGTCGAGAACGACTCGGTCCTCGACGACTCAAACCCACTCGGACTCGAAGGTGGCGAGTTCTTCTGCCAGGACTGCGCAGGCGTCTCCGGCTACACCGACCTCGATCCGTCTATGTGCCTCCAGGGCCCTGACGGATGCCAGATCGGGTGGCAGGCTGCCGACATCGAAATCACAGCGAACAAGGCCTGGCTCGCTAACAACCCCATCGCCCGCGAGCTGTTCAACCAGATTCAGCTGTCGTTCCTCGACATGTCGATCGCAGGTGTTGAGCTCGACAACTCAGACGGCACGCCTGAATCGGTCAACCGCATTGCGGCTGCATGGATTGCCCAGAACCGAATCATGACCCGCCGGTGGGTCGAGGCTGCAGCTGCGGCGGGCGCCCGTTAGGGCACGGCACCTCGCGAAGGGCGATACCTGCCGCCTCACAGGTTCACGTACCTTTGGCCTATGAGGCGGCTACTTCTTCCTATCGGACTTCTCGTTCTGACCTCGTGTGCTTCGGCGAGCATCGTTGCGAGCGAGACTGCAGACTCGACGACCACAACCACCACGATCGCGATCGCGACCGACCGGTTCTCGACCAGCGACGGGCTCGAATGCCCGATCGACCTCATGGAGGACCAGGACGAGGGCTTGTTCGCTGAGGGCGAGGCGATTGCGCCACTCACAGAAGAGAACACGCCCGAGGGTGTCGCCGAGTGGTTCCTCTCCCCCGCCAACGCTGACTGGCAGTTGCGGCTCGATTGGCAAGAGCTCACGCTCGACCCCAAGCGCAGTTCAGGCAACACGTTCTTCTTTATTGACCCCGACGGGTATCCGTATGCTCGCATCGAAGCCAAACAGCGCGAGGGGGTGTGGCTTGTTGGCCGCATGAGCAGCTGTGCTCCCGAAGGCGATGTGTATGCGCCCGGCCGCGACGACTTCCTCCCGATCCCGACGAGCGACGGGTGGCTGCCCGGAAATCCTGAGCTCGAATGCAACGGGGCTCGGGTCTCTTTGGAGTTTCTCTTACCTGGTGAGTCGATAACGCTCGAAGAAGCCATCCCGGAAGCTGTTCCGGCGCTGGCGGAGTTCTTGGCCAACGAAGAGGGGCAGTTCTGGCCGCAGGACGGGTGGGTGGTCGTCGACTTCCAGGAGCGCAGCGTGACTATCGCTTCGCCAGCCGACGACGGCATTGCCCTTATGGCGCTTCGAAACGACGGCAACGGGTGGGCGTGGGATTCGTCGTCTGTCGGTGAGGACTGTGACATCGCAATCGTCCTCGACGACGCGAACGCCGTTGCGTGGACAGTCACCGACTCGACACCCGAGAGCTCAAGCGTGACCGTGTCAGCCACCGAGATCGAATGCGTTGGCGGTGAGCCAATGAGTGACCGCTTGCGCGATCCGTTGGTCGCCTTGACGCCTGACATCGCCTACATCCTGTTGTCCGCCGATCGGCCGGACAGTGAAAGGAACGCGTGTCCGGGCAACCCCTCGACCGAGGTAGTGATCGAGCTCGACGAACCGCTGGGCAGCCGAACAATCCAAGACGCCAGAACACCCCTAGGCAAGATCTCCCAGTACCTAAACAACTAGCGAGCTTTGCTGCGAGACCGAGCAGTTCCCACCAGGCTTGAGAGCGATCGACGTTTCGAGCCCCCAGGCGAGAAACTCGGGTTCGAGGAAGCCCGCCAGGGCTGAGTCGATACAGAAACTCAGGTTCGACAAAGCGCTCGAGGAGAGCGGAGCTCGCGTAGCGAACTTGGAAGCTTCCGCGGATCTCGACCTGCAGTGTCGAGAAGTTAGTGTCACACCTCCTCGTTAATGTGTTCGTATGGTCGGAGTTGGGGCACACGCACAACATGATTGGGACGCTCGTCTCGCGGTAATCGCCGCCGAAATGACCGCTGCCTCAGGCGACGTCGGCCTTCACGCTGCCCAGCGCGCACAGGGGGTGTTCAACGCTGCCGAGCTGTCGATCCTTGCCGACATGAAACGCTCGGGCACCTCCGAACGCGACGCTCGGAAGAAGGCCACCGCTGGCGGTACCCGCACCAAGAACGAAGCCGCCCGCAAGAAGAAGCAGTCCGACGCGGTCGACAAGAACGCTGACCTCGCAAACGATCTCGCCTCGGGGGAGCTCGGCAGTGAACAGCTCGACGCCATCGCCAACGCCGCCGAGAAATCGAACGGCGACGCTGCCACCGACAGCTCACTGATCGACGAGATCAAAAACTCCAACGCCGACGAAGCTGGACGCATCGCGTCACGTTGGATCGAACGCCGCAATGACGACGGCACGAAGTCACGTCATGAGCGCCAGCGCGAAAAGCGCAAGGTTTGGTTTGGCTACGACCCGGCGTCGGGCTGCGAGGCCATGAACGCCCACGGTGACAACGAGTCGATGAGCGACATCAAACGCCGGGTCAAGGAGCTCGCTAACGAGCTCTATCTCAAAGACGGCGGACGCGACCTCCCGGACGACCAACACCCTCGCACCCACGCCCAGCGCATGTACGACGCGTTCCACCAGCTGGTCACTGGCAACGCCCACACATCAACGACCATGGCTGGCACCACCAAATCGCACGACGGCCGACCTGCGTCAACACCAGGGTCGACGTCCCCGCGCAACATGATGCACACCTTCTTCACGGTCGACGATGAGGACGCCGCCACCATCCGGGCGCATGCACCACAGGGAAACGGCTACCTCCCCGACCACATCATCGCCAAGTACTCCTGCGACAGCGTCGTCACCGGCACCGTGTTTAGCGAGCAGGGCGAAGTCCTGTGGTTCGGTCGCCAGAAACGCCACGCCACCCCGGCCCAAACGGCCGCAATGATCGCCCGCGACGAAGGCTGTGTCATCTGCTCGGCAGATCCTTCACACTGCCAAGCGCATCACCTCGACCCCTACAACTCGCCCAAACAAGGCGAAACAAACGTCGAAGATATGGCGATGGTGTGCACCGACTGCCACCACTGGATCCACCAAGAGCACCTCACGCTTTATTGGCAGCTCGGCCCACCGGACCCGACCACCGGAAAGCCCCGCCGGACCTGGCACGTTCGGCCAGCAACACCCGACGAAATCGCAGCCCAAACCCACGGACGCCGTGCGGCCTAACACCCCGTCGCGCCCCTAGCAGATTTGGTCGTGGGGCCTTCTCCCCACAAGAAAGGCTTGTCAGCAGGACCGAATCGCGACTTAGGTGGGAGCCACATCACTAGCGGAGGTCGGGATGCGTATTCGGTCAGTTCTTCTTGTGGCGGCAATGGCGGCCACATCAATCGTGGCGACAGCCACCCCAGCCGGAGCGCAAACGTTCGAATGCGACGACAGACCGGCCACCATCGTCGGTACCAATGGCGCTGACGTCATCCGTGGCACCGAGGGGCCTGACGTCATCGTGGCCCTCGGTGGCAACGACAAGATCTTCGGCCTTGGTGGCGGCGACGTGATCTGCGGCGGCCCGGGTAACGATCGCATCAGAGGCCAGAAGGGTAACGACCTGATCATCGGCGGCTCAGGCAACGACATCATCTTCGGCAACGCCGGCGGCGACGAGATCTTCGGCCTCACTGGCAAGGACATCATTTGGGGCGGCGTTGGCCCCGACCTCATCCATGGCGGCCCCGACGACGACGTCATCAAAGCAGGACATGGCAACGATGTTGCCGTAGGCGGAGAGGGCAACGACCGCATCGAAGGCAGCACCGGCGCCGACGGGCTCGTCGGCGACTCCGGCGCCGACACGCTTATTGGCGGCAAAGGCTTTGACGAGCTCCACGGCGGTGACGGCGGCGACCTCCTGATCGGCGGCCCTGGCGACGACATCTTGCGTGGCGACCTCGGCCCGAATCGCTGCCGGATCGATCACAACGATGTCTTCACGGACTGCAAAGGCGGCAACGTCAAGGGCGAGTCGGGAGAAGGCTTCGGACGCTTCCGGGTCGACCTTCCCCGTGACTTCGAGCTCAACGCACCGAGCGGACCGTTCTACGTGCTTCACGTGAACTCGACACCATCAGGCGAGGTCGGCGATCTCACTCGGATCATCATTCGCGACCCGAACCGTGAAGTCATCTTCGACGCCGAATTCCGATCGGTGACCGAACACAACGTGCTTATCCAAGGCGTCCCGAGCGAGGTCGAAATCCTCGGGGCCTCCGAATGGCACCTGTCCTTCTTGAAGGAGTCGGCGGTTGCGAAGAACCAGCGAGCCCATGTTGGGAACTCCGACGACGTGTTTGCTTTCCCGGTGTCCCCAGATGGTCAGGGCCAGGCAACGACAGTGCGCGTCACTAATACCAGCACGCAGCCAGAGCGCATTCTGATCATGTCGATCGGCGACATTGGTCTCAACGTCGAACTCGACACCACGATTGCGGCCGGCGCTGAAGAGCTCTTCACCGGCCCGACGCGAGGCTCTGCTCGCTACATTGCCGTCTACGCTCCGAAGCCCGTCGTGTGGCTGTGGTCGCTCGACCGGTTCTTCGCAGGCGGATCAGCCGAGGGTGGGGCTCCCGGGGCCTACGGCATCGACTAGCTCGCGGGTGTTCTCGAGCGAGTCGGCTCAACTGCCGGACGTTTCAATCGCCCGAGAACCAAAATGTCTCTAGTCGAGGTGCCGAATATCCGATACCTCTGCGGTGACAGGTTCGCGCCATATTGGCGACTTTGAGGATGCCCTCCGTTTGGCGAAGCAGGGGAACGGTCGTGCCTTTGATGCGTTGTACTGCTCGCTCAATCGGCGAATCTTCAGCTTCGCCTCGGCACGTCGGGCTCCCGATCCCGAAGGCCTAGTCAACGACACCTTTCTTCGGGTCTTCCAGAATCTGCACACCTTCACGGGGACTGAAGACCAATTTGCTGGCTGGGTGTTCCGCATCGCCCGCAACTTATTGTTCGACGAATCACGTAAGCGGTCACGCCGAGTCACCGAAGTGGACTACACAGCAAGCACCGAGGACCCGATCGATCCGCTTCTTGTCGATGATGTTGTCGTCTCGTCGGTGCACGCAGAGACGTTGCTTGCCCACCTCGACAACCTGACACCAGACCAGCGCGACGTCATCCTGCTTCGCGTCGTTGCCGATCAGTCGATCGAGACGGTTGCTGCAGCGCTCGGCAAGAGCAAGGGCGGAGTGAAGTCACTGCAACGCCGGGCACTCAAAACACTCGAAAAAGAAATTTCTCGTCAGGCCGTATCCCCGTGAGCACTTCCGACGTTCCACTAGATGAGATGAGTAACAGTCCACATACCAACGAAGGTCTTGGGGATCTGTTTTCTGGCGACTCGGTGTCTGGATCCACCGAGTTGCACGGGCTGCTGTCCGACCTCCGCCATGAATTTGGTCGGGGGTCGGACGTACCCGTTCAAGGAGCACTCCGAGAGTTTCTGGACGTTGCTGATCTCCCCACGACAATCAACGCAGCTTCGGCTGCATCACGGAGACCAAAAATGATCACAACAATCGGGGCATTCGTTGCCACCACGACCGGAAAAATCGTGCTTGGCACTGCAGTAGCGGCTGCAAGTGTCGGCGGAGCTCATGCCGCCGACATCGTCGACGTGCCGGGCATGGAGCGTGCCCCAGTTGTTGTCGAGATCGAGGGCGAACTTCCCGTCGCCGACGAGGCACCTGACACCCTCGTCGGCGACGACGTTCTCCCAGAGGAGCTCAATGTCCAAGACGAACAAGGCGGTGAAGATGCTGTCGATGTTGTAGAAGGCGACGAAGTCGAGTCCGAAGATGCCGACGATGCGATGAACAGCGATGATGGCGACACCTCTGACGAGGACACGGGCGACAAGCCCGACAACCACGGCCAAGTGGTATCAGACTTCGTGCATTCAACCGACCTCGAAGGGTGCGAAAAGGGGCAGGCCGTAGCGGCACTGGCATCATCGAAGGTGAACGAGAACCAAGATGGCGACAAGGAAAGCCCGAAGAAGAGCGCTGAAGATCGAGCGGACAAGTGCAACAACGACGAGCAAGACGCCGACGATGAAGACGGCGAAGAACTCGATGTAGACGCCGACGGTGAAGACGGCGAAGACGGCGAAGACGAGGCTGCGGAAGAGGCGGAGAAGCCAGCAAAGGCGGACCAGCAAGCTGGCAAGGCGGACGGCAAGGCGACGGGCAAGCCTGAGTGGGCTGAAAGCAAGGGCAAGAAGTCCGACCGTTCATGATCCGATAGAGGGCGAACTTCCCCGGCAGGCGGCCGTGGGAGGACTATCCACTATCAGAGCGATGGCCCGGGGATCCCGCCCCCCGGGCCATTTGAGCGTCCCGCCGCACATGGTTGTCACCTGCGAGCACAGCGTTCGGTGAGCAGCTTCGGTAGGTTTCTGTTCAGCTCGATGATCCCACGCAATGATTCTGAGCACAGTACAGATCCCGTCTCTGAGGAGAACCGTGTCCGCCAACCACTACGACGCACTTGCAAAGACACCAGCGAACTATGTTCCGCTCTCCCCGTTGTCGTTCCTCACCCGAACCGTCGACCTCAACCCTGATCGGGATGCCCTGATCTACGGCGATCGCCGCTACACGTGGGGTGAGGTTGGCGAACGCACGACCCGGCTCGCCTCAGCGCTCACGAACCTCGGCATTGGCGTTGGCGATACCGTCAGCATGATCTGCCCGAACACCCCGGAGATCTTCGAGGCACATTTCGGCGTGCCGATGGCCGGAGCAGTGCTCAACGCCATCAATACCCGGCTTGATGTCGACACTGTTGCGTACATCCTCGACCACAGCGACGCGAAGGTCCTGATCACCGACACCGCGCTCTCGCCAACGGTGAGTGCAGCATTGGCCAGGCTCGCCGAGACCAGTCCTGATCGCAACATCACGGTTATCGATATCGACGACCCTGCTGGCCCCGGCGGCGAACGTCTCGGTGCGCAAACCTATGAAGAGTTCCTCGCCTCCGGCGACCCCGAGTTTGCTTGGCAGATGCCAGCAGACGAATGGCAGGCCCACGCGCTTAACTACACGTCGGGAAGCACCGGCACCCCCAAGGGCGTCGTCTACCACCACCGAGGTTCGTACCTCATGTCGATGGGAACCGCCGTGGGTTGGGGCCTCGGCAAGCCTCCCGTCTACCTCTACACGGTCCCGCTCTTTCACTGCAACGGATGGGGCCATGCCTGGACGATGGCGTTGCTCGGCGGCACGACCGTGTGTATCCGAGACATCAGCGCGAAAGGCATCTTCGACTCGATTGCCGACCATGGCGTCACCCACTTCGGCGGAGCCCCGATCATCTTGGGCCTCCTCGTCAACGCTGGCGACGATGAACGCCGCGAGTTCGATCACGTCGTGCATGCCATGACCGCCGGCGCTCCCCCGCCAGCCGCCATCTTGAAGGCCGTTGAAGAGATCGGGTTCGATGTGATGCAGGTGTACGGACTCACCGAAACCTACGGTCACGTCAGCCAATGCGAGTGGCGCGACGAATGGAACGAACTCGACGCCGATGCCCGCGCCGACAAGAAAGCCTGGCAAGGCGTCACGATGCCAATGAACGAAGAGCTTGCCGTCTTCGATACTGAAGCGATGGCTCCCGTGCCACGCGATGGTGAAACGCAAGGCGAGATCTTTATGCGCGGCAACACCGTCATGAAGGGCTACTACAAAGACCCCGAGGCAACCGCCAAGGCGTTCGAGGGAGGCTGGTTCCATTCGGGCGATGGCGCAGTGTGGCGCGAGAACGGCTACATCCAGATCAAAGACCGTCTGAAAGATGTGATCATCTCGGGCGGCGAGAACGTGTCGTCGGTCGAGATCGAAAACACGCTCTACAAGCACCCAGCGGTTCTTGCAGCAGGTGTGGTAGCGAAGCCCGACGAGAAGTGGGGCGAAGTGCCGATGGCATTCGTCGAGCTCAAGCCCGGCGAGGAGGCCACGGCCGAGGAGATCATCGCGTTCTGCCGTGAGCACCTTGCCGGATTCAAGACACCCAAGGCCGTCGAGTTTGGTGAGCTGCCAAAGACCAGCACCGGCAAGATTCAGAAGTTTGTCCTGCGAGAGCAAGCCCGAGCGTGAGCTCAGAGTCGGCACCTGTTTCTGCTCCGGTCTCGCCCGGCCTGAGCCCAGTCCAACAAGAGGTCGTCGACCAGATTGGGGCTAAGCGAGAGACGTGGCCCGAATTCCCCGCCGAGCTTCGCTACGAACTCCGAGGCGAGCTCGAAAGCGGCATTGCCGAGCACGTCGCCTTGCTTCCCGACAAGTCGTCAGTCTGGGCGAACAAGCATGCGATCGCCGCTGTCCATGGCTGCGAAAAGCGTTACCTCGCCGACCGAGAGTTCCCGGGATGGTCAGTGCCGCTTGCCCGTGGGACTGTCGTTCACAAAGCCATCGAGTTCTCAATCAACTGGCGGGGCGTGCCAGTTCCCGCCGACCTCGTCGACGAAGCCATCTCAAGCCTTGAGTTCGGCGATCAGAACATCAGCGAGTTCATCCAGAACCTCTCCGACGCCGATCGGGCACAGCTCCGTTCCGACGCCATCGACCTTGTGTCCAAGTTCGATGAGTGCTGGCCTGATCTGAAGAAACAATGGCGCCCCGTCACCGAGTCGAAGATCCGCACCGAGCTCTTCGGCGGCAAGGTCGTACTCCAAGGCAAGATCGATCTGACGTTGGGCCGTGCTGAGGGCCTCAAAGCGGGCAAAGTGCTCGTCGATCTGAAGAGCGGCAAGTTTCAGCCACAGCACATGCACGATCTTCGGCACTACGCCATGATCGAGGCCGTTCGCATCGGCGTGCCGCCACGCCGCATTGCCAGCTACTACCTCGACCAGGGCCGCTTCCACTCCGAGGATGTCACCGAAGATCATCTGTTCTCGGCTGCCCAGCGTGCCGTCGACGGCATCAAGCGCATGATCGAACTCGAGCTCGACGCCTCAAACCCACGCATTGCCACGAGCCCCGCATGCCGATGGTGCCGCGCCCTCGACAGCTGCGAACCGGGCCAGGTGAGCCTGCGAGAGTTCGACGATCCACTCGAAGACCTCCTGTAGAGAAGCAGGTTGCTATGCCGTCCGCCGAGCAAGACCACGAGCACGAGCTCCCTGAGCTCTATGTCGCCGTCCGAGACGCCACCGAGGCGCTTGCTCAGGCCGAGCGCCGCCATTCGCTCAGGCGTGCGCTCGACGAATCGATCGGCAAAGAGGTTCGTCGCCTCGTCGAGCTCGAAGCGGAGGTCCGAGGAGAGAAGATCGGAATAGCACCGTTGGCGAGACTCGACATCGACATGGAGTTGCGCCGTCTCGCCGGACCCCAGGATGACGTTCCACGGACCAACGCCGACGCTGAGGCCGAAAACCGAACTGGACTTGGAAGTGAGGGCGCCTGGATGGAAATCACCGTACGCCGTGATGCCATTCGTCAGTTGCATTGCGAAGCCGAAACGCTGACGGAAACCAAAGAGACCGTCGACTTCGCCCGCCGAGTATTCGACGAAGCGCTCGAAGTATGGGAAGCCTCGCTGCGATCGGCCGAGGCTGAGCCCGCTCGACAACTGCGACAGATCGATCGCACACAGGGGTTGCTTGTCGCGTCACTGACCGAAATCGACGAGGCAGTCGACGCGACTGGCAAGGTCATAGACGGCCTTGAAGCCACCATCGTCAGCATGCAGGTTGCGAGGAGCCACACCATTCGAGAACGCGGGCGGCTCGTCGGCGGACGATCGTTGGGGCGAACCATCAAGGAACTCCGCGACAGGGCCGGTGTTTCGTTGGCCAGCACACAGCGATGGTTCGTGCTTCTCGATGCCGAGCTTGACGACCTACGTCAGTTCGAGGACCTACACGAAGTTCACCGTCCACTCCTCCAACCACCAACACCGGTTCGTGTCGCGATCGATCACATAGTGGAGCTGGGAATTAGCGAGCGAGGCTACGTCGACTGGACCGCCGTTCGCACCATTGTGGAGCTGGCTTCCCAGGAGCTACAGGAGGTGAGCGCTGACATCAATCAGCTACGCACCGACCTGATGCGAGTTCGACAGGAAGTCGAAGAGAAACTGACCTCGCTCGACATGACGCGATGGCAGCTCCTCCTCGATCCGCCGTTCGCTACCGAGTAATAGGCGTCGAGCAGCACCGCAGCTGGCGAGAGCCCTGCTGCCAGCGCAGGGACACTGTCTTCTGCTACGTTCCGGAACGAACGGCCGGTCAGAACGAATCCAATTCCGGCCAGAAAGCAGACCCCCACATGAGCGCTACCGCACCACTTCACGCAGTCTTTGCATCCACCCGTCAGGCAATGGAGGCAGTCCAGGCCGACCAGCTCAGCGCACAGAGCCCATGCGCTGAATGGGACGTCGCCGGCGTCATCAACCACGTCGTTGGTGGCACGCAGTTCTTCACCGCAGGTATGAAGGGTGAACAGCCAAGCGAAGGTCAAGACTGGGCAGCGGGCGATTACATGGCAGCGTTCGATCAAGCCGCAGCTGAGTGTGTTGCCTGCTTCGAAGAAGAAGGCGCCCTCGACAAGATGGTTGCATTGCCATTCGGTGAGATGCCAGGTTCGGCCGTCATGGGCATTGCCATGACCGACGTGTTCACGCACGGCTGGGACATCGCGAAGGCAACCGGCCAGAGCACCGACCTTGCCCCAGAGCTCGCCGCGGGCATCCTGGCTCGGTCACAGCAGGCAATCTCGCCTGAGTGGCGTGGCCCGGAAGGCAGCCCAGCGCCATTCGGTATGGAAGCAGAGTGCCCAGAGGGTGCCTGCGCCGCAGACCAGCTTGCCGCCTTCCTCGGCCGTCAGGTCTGAGCTAGTTCCAAGCCGCTAGTCACCAAGTACTCGTTCGAATTCCTGCGCTTCGGCGCAGGAATTCTGCGTTTTCCGGGGGGGCCTAGCGGTCGTCGCACCAGCGCTTCCTACAAGATCAACGCATCCGGTAGCGGCTTGCTGGCGACGATCGCAAGGTCTTGGACAGCACGCGTCAGCGCCACATACAGCAGGCGAAGCGCGGTTAGTTCCGGGATCGGCAAGAGAAGAAAGTCTGCTGGCTCGACGATCACGACCGCATCGAACTCAAGCCCCTTAGCCACAGCAGCGTCGACTACCGATAGCCCAGCACCGAGCGTTTGCGACTTGCTCGTGTCAACCGGATCGAGCCCAGCTTCCTCAAGCGCGGCAAACACCGCCGCCAGTTGTGGTGCTGTGACGATGACACCGGTGGTCTGGTGATCGCCTGTCGATCGACGGGCGACCTCCACTACCCTCGCAAGCAATTCGTCGGCGTCGACCTGGTGCAGAATCGGACCAGGCCCGGCGTGCCGAACCGACGTCGATGGGGTGATCTCCGGAGCCGTGACCGGGAGCAACGAGTTCGCCACATCGAGGATTGGCCCGGGCACTCGATAGCCCACGGTGAGTTCGCGTTGTTCGACTGCGGTCTCGTCGGCGTTGACCCCAAGTGCGTCCACGACCGCATCCCAACTCGACTGCGCGCTCGGCGCCGTGGCCTGGGCAATATCACCGAGGATGGTGATCGACCCCTTGCGCGCTCGGCGTCCAACGACACGAAGTGCCATCGCACTGAGGTCTTGAGCTTCGTCCACGACAACATGGCCGTACTGTTTCGAGGTGCCAACGCACAGGGCCTCGGCCTCATCCAGTAGCGCAAGGTCAGCAACCGTCCAGGCTTCTTCAGTTGCCTTCTTTGCTGCCTTGCGATGCAGCATCGCTCGCTCGTCATCGGTCAGCAGGTCAGCGCTGACCCGCTTGAGAAGCGATCCGTTACTCAACGTCGACTGCACCAGCGTTGTCGCACCGAGGTTCGGCCACGACCGCGACACCAGTTTCTTGAACTCAGCGCCACTGCGCAACGACGACACTGCACTGTCGACCGCCGGCTCATCGATCCCCCGGTCGAGCAACTGCTGGCGAGCATCGCGAAGTAGCACCTCACCAAAGACCGTACGGGCGCTATTCAGCGGGAGGTTTCGGGCGAGCGCCGTTTTCTGCGCGACGGCGATCTGGTCGGGAGTGAAGACCACCGAGCGAGCCCCGACCGGAACCCGTTGATCGTCAGCGGGCACCTTGAACTTGTCGACCGCGGCGGCCCGCAGCACTGCCGTCATTCTCAGGTCGCCCTTCAACACATGGGCTTCGGGAGTGTCCTCACCCCGAACGCGATACTTCACGTCGAGCAACGACTGCACGGTTGCTTGGGCTACTGCAGTCTCGCCGAGCGAGGGCAGGACGCTTCCCACATATCGAAGGAACATGCGGTTCGGACCTACGACCAGTACCTGCGTGGACATGAGCTCATCTCGATGCTCGAACAGCAGGAAGGCTGCCCGGTGCAGCCCGACCGCGGTCTTGCCCGTTCCCGGGCCTCCTTGGACGATCATGCACTCAGCCAGCGGGGCACGGATGATTTCGTCCTGCTCTGCCGCGATCGTGGCGACAATGTCAGACATCTCACCGCTTCGTGCTCGTTCGATCTCGGCGATCAGCGGATCGGGAAGGCCCGCTCCCACCACCGACTCAGGGTCGTCGAGGTTTTCGTCAAAGAGTGCAACAAGGACGTCGCCTTCGAGTGTGAAGCGTCGTCGCAGCTTGAGACCCTGAGGGTCGGCGGCTGTAGCGCGATAGAACGGAATCGCGACCGGCGCCCGCCAATCGACGATGAGCGCCTCTCCATCACCATTCTCGATGTGGCGCCGTCCGACGTACCACGTGTCGTCACCGCCCGATTCCAAAGAAACTGGCGCCAGCCGTGGGTCTTCATCGATCCGGCCGAAGGCAAGGGTGGCACCGCCAAGCTCGAGCGAGGCCGACCTGCTTTCGAGGTAGGTCTGGGCAATTCGAGCGTCTGCGCTTACCTCCTCCTCCACTCGCCGAGCACCAAACTCGACGGCCGCCTTCGAACGTTCGCTCATCGCATGAAGTGCCGTCCGGGCCTGGTTCAGATAGGACTGCTCGGCATCTAGGTCCGGGTGGCTCGGATGATCAGCCACCTCCGCCGATGCAGAATCTTCAGGCGCTTCGGAGGGAGGAGTCACCTGCGCCACGGTAGCCCGCGACGTGGCTAGTCTGCGGCCATGACGACGACGAGAGCAGCTGGCGTGTGGGCTGGCCTAGCCCTCACGATCTTCGTTGGACTTCTCGTCGTTGCGAACGGGTCGAGCTCGTTCACGGCGTGGCCAAACTCGGGACGGTTGCTTCCCGTTCAGCCAGAATCCGTCGTCACCTACGGAGACGATCCGGCCCAGTTCGCCAAGCTCACCTTGCCTACGACGAATGGCGCTGTTGACCCCGGCCCACATCCCGTTGCGATGCTCGTCCATGGCGGGTTCTGGAAGCGCAGCATCGGCGACCTGTCGATCATGGACGACGTTTCTGAGCGCATGGTTGACGAGGGCTTCGCCGTTTGGAACGTCGAATACGGCCGGGTCGGTGAACGCGCTGGCGGCTGGCCGCATACGTTCGATCACATCGGTGAAGCGATCGATTACCTAGGCGGATTTGGCGACAGCTCAGGAGACGACGCAGCGAATGCACTCCTCGATCTTGATGAGGTCATCGTCATCGGCCACAGCGCCGGCGGACACCTCGCCCTGTGGTTGCGCACCCGTTCCGACCTGGGCGATCAGCAACCGGCCGTGACGCCGAAAGCCATCGTGGCGCTTGCTCCGATCGCCGACCTCGATGCTGCGTGGAGCGACGGGCTCGGCGAAGACGCTGTTGCCCAACTACTCGGCGGATCACCCGACGAGCATCCGACCCGGTACGACTACGCAGCAGTTGGTCGGCCGAGCACGATCCCGGCGCTCGTCATTGTGTCGAGCGCCGACGACGACGTACCCGAAACGTACTCACGCGGGGTCGACGGCGCTGACGTACTGGTCGTCGACAACGTGGAGCATCTTGGGCTTGTCACTAGCGACGGACCGGCAATCGCTGCAGCCGTCGAGTGGCTCGTGAGCTCTCGCTAGCCGAGAAGATCAGCCATATCTGGGCGGATTGGGAGCTTGCCTTGCGCTTCAAGCAGGTCCATGAGACGAGGCAGATCGGTGTTGAGGGCGTTCAAGTCGCCAACCCAATCGAATACCCGGATGGCCGCCGCGTCATCGACGGTGATTCCGCAGCACTTCACGAGCTCAGCTCGGTACTCGGTCTGGTTCGACTCCATCCACAGCAACGCTCGACTGATCGCCCGGTTGAACTCTTCAGAAAGTGCGGGGTTCTCGTCGGCCCACGCATCATGGACCGCAACGACGCCGATCGGACAGCGGCTCAACCCTGGGCAGAGCTCACGGTCGAGGTTCGCCACTTCGACAAAGCCAAGGCGAACCGCTTGAGCGGTGTACGGCTCGAACACAGCTATCGCGTCGACATCACCTGTCTCGAGCAGTCCTGGCTGGGCGGTCAGGCTGGCTTCGACGAACTGGACAGTTGACGCGTCGCATTCGTCGTTGATCATCATCTGCGTCACCGCATGGGCGACAAGCGAGTTGACTTCGTTGACGCCAATGCGAGCGTTTTCCAGATCACACCCCGACTCCAACCCCGCCGCTGCGGTGCTGACGAGGGTCATCGAGTGGCGTGTTGCTTCTGGGCTTGTGGCGTTCAGGTAGTTCGTAATTCGGAGTGGTTCGCCCGCAGCGACGAGCTTGATGGCTTGGGTTGCGGAGAGCGCTGCGGTGTCGGCGGTGCCGTTCACCAGTGCCTCGGCGACGTCAGCTTCTTCAGACACCGGGATGAACGAGATATCAATGCCAGCATCGGCAAAGTAGCCCTGCGAGTCGGCAATCCAGACCGGTGACGAGTCGATGGTTCCGAGTGAAGCAACGCGTACCTCGACGAGCTCAACTTCATCGACGTCGTCGGTCGCCGCCAAGGTCTCCGGGATGGTCGACTCGATCGCCGCCTCGGAGCTCGGGGTTCCTCCAGAGCACGCTGCGGCGAGCAACGAGAGGCACAACACGGACATGAGCAATCGAAGGGAGCAGCGGGTCATAGAACCAGAATCGGCGGAAAACCGCTGAGATTTAGCGAATTCGGGCACCCCGAGGGCACTGGTTTCCGATCGGTTACGCCGTCCCGGTAGGCGTCACCGTGCCATTGAGAATCATGAGCGTCTTGAGATCGCTATGGAATTCGAGCGCGTGGTCGCCACCCTCTCGACCAATTCCGCTGATGCCGCACCCGCCGAACGGCGCGGTGAGGTCGCGAACGAGGAAGGTGTTTACCCACACCAACCCGGTGCGCAGAGCCCGCCCGACACGCTCCGCACGCTCTTGGGATGTCGTCCACACCATGGCAGCCAGCCCATACTCGGTACTGTTCGCCAGTTCGATCGCCTCAGCCTCGTCTGCGAAGGTCTGGAAGGTAAGCACCGGGCCAAAGATCTCTCGCTGCACAACTTCGCTGTCATTGCTCGCTGGCTCGATCAGGGTTGGTAGGTAGTGCAACGAAGTTTCGACGGGCTCGCCACCGCGAACAATCGTGTCGCCTGCGGCCCGGGCCCGTTCGACAAACCCGTGAACGTTGTCTCGGTGGTCGGGGTGCACCACCGGACCAATGTCGGTGCCGTCGTCTCGCGGGTCGCCAAGCACAAGAGCATCTGCATGCTCGTGGAACTTCGTCAGGAACTCCTCACGTATCGATTCTTCGACGAGGATGCGACTTCCTGCCAGACACACCTGGCCCGAGTCATCGAACTGCCACGCAGCTCGGTGGGCCGCGGCATCGAGATCAGCGTCGGCAAAGACGATGAGCGGGCCTTTGCCACCGAGCTCTGCGGTAAACGGCACCAGATTTTGAGCAGCCGCTTTGCCGATGATCCGGCCGGTCTCGGGGGAGCCGGTGAACGTGATGCGACGAACCTTTGGGTTTTCGACCAGCGCAGCACCAACCTCTTCACCGATGCCCTGCACCAGGTTGTATGCGCCAGCTGGAAAGCCAGCTTCGTTCGCGAGCTCGGCCAACAACGCAGCGGACAGCGGCGACCACTCGGCGGGCTTATGCACAACCGTATTGCCGGCCGCGAGGGCGGGGGCGAGCTTCCAGGTGCTGAGCATGAACGGAGCGTTCCAGGGGGTGATGACGATCGCTGGCCCGGAGGGCATGCGCTGCACCACGTTGGCCATGTTTTTGGCTTCCCACGCGCGCTCCTCATGCTGCACGATCAGGTCGGCGTAGAGCCGGAAGTTCACTGCGCCTCGTGCGACAAGCCGGTTTTTCATCGACTCGTACATGAACCCCATGTCGAGGGTTTCGACCATGGCGATCTCGTCGTTGTGTGCTTCGATGAGGTCGGCCATGGCGTGCATGACTTCGGCACGTTGATGCGGCGTGTAGCTGCCCCACTCCGCAAAGCCGGCAACCGCTGCGTCAACCGCAGCGTTGGCTGCCTCAGCATCACCACGAGCAACCTGTGCGATCGGGCCGCCATCCCAGTCGAGTGGCGACCGGGTCTCAAAGGTGGTTGGGGAACTCACCCACTCGCCACCAATGAAGTGATCGACAGGTACTGCTACTCCCCCAACATCGGCGGTGCGCATGCTCAGCCCTCGTTCTCGGTCGAGCTCTCGCTTGCGTCTTCACCGAGCGTGCTCTTGTAGTGCTTCGCCCCCGGGCCCATCGGTGCACGGATTCCTCGGAACTCCCAGTCGCCGCCTTGGGCGGTCGACATGACCTCTTCGGACTCGCTTGGTTGTGCGCCAACGTCGGCGCGAATCGGCGTCGGGCCGCTGACGATCGTGTTGGTGAGCGCCCCGAGGCCCTCGACCTCAACCGTGACGACATCGCCGGGATACACCGTCCGCGAGTTTGCTGGGGTGCCCGACAGCAAGATGTCGCCGGGCACCAGGGTGATCGTGCGGGCGATGTCGGCGACGATGTAGTGCATGTCCCACTCCATCTCATCGGTGTTGGCGTCTTGTTTCACCTCACCGTTGACGATGGTTTGGATGCGCTTATTGCGGAAGTCCCAATCGGTGACCAAGCCAGGGCCAACCGGGCATAGCGTGTCGCTCCCTTTGACTCGCAGCATCGACCCAGCGTCGGTGTCTCGAAAGTCGTGGAGGCCGTAATCGTTGGAGACCGAGTAGCCAGCGATGTAGTCACCGGCTTCGTCGGGCGAGATGTTGCGGCACGTCTTGCCGATAACGATCGCGATCTCGCCCTCATAGTTGAGCCATTCACATCCGGCTGGACGAACGATGTTCGAGCCATGACCGGTGAGGGCCGTGATTGGCTTGTGGAAATACGTGGGAGCTGCAGGCAGCTTGGTCATGAACTCGTCAACCCGACTGCGATAGTTCAGGTGGATGCAGATGATCTTGGTCGGTTCGACCGGAGACAAATGCGTCGCCTCATCAACCGACACCGTGCGGCCGTCGGCCGCGATGAGCGAGGCGCCATCCCGTCGGACCTCGGTTGGGTATCCGTCCAGCAGGATGCGTCGAATTTCGGCCATGGTGGCTCCTCGTCCATGGGCAACCGGGTGTGAGCGGGTGTCGGTTGGTTGCCGGTGTGTTGATGTCTGCACACTAGCTCGTTCCAAAGTAGTTTGGTACCGAACGGATTGGGAGAGCACGCGCTCGCCCGTGAAGTCCTCTATCTTGACGTTCGGCCATGTCCCCACCATCTTCGAATTCCGATTCCGCCCTAAACGAGCCCTCGTGGATGCTCGATGCCGAGCGCGATGTACAGGCTCGCCTCGGCGACCGCCCGCTCGACTTCGCCTCACTCGATGCAATATCGAACGTCTACCGCGCTGCGGGCACGATTCGCCGCCAAGCCGAACGCGAGGTCCTCGGCGAGTACGGGCTCTCGTTCGGCGGCTTCACCATTCTTTGGGTGCTGTGGGTGTGGGACGAGATGGAAACGGCTCGACTCGCCGAAGAATGCTCGCTGGCCAAGGGGACGCTTACGGGCATGTTGACCACGCTCGAAAAGCAACAGCTTGTGACCCGCCAGAAGCTCGACTCCGACAAGCGGCGCGTGATGGTAAGCCTGACCGCCGAGGGGCTACGGGTGATCGACGAGCTCTTCCCCAAGTTCAACAGCTTTGAAGGCGACATGACCGCAGGCTTGTCCGTCGAAGAAAAGCGCGAGCTGGCCCGACTTTTACGCAAGGTCATCATTAACGCCCGAGGCGACGGCTAGCGCGTCCCTCGCCACCGCACGCCCCCGTTCTGTTCGACCTCCCGCTCGACCGCCCGCTGGAGCGTTCTGCTGGACCGTTTGGTACCGAACGATTAAGGTGCAGGCATGGACGATCTCACCGGGCTGATGTATCCGCGAACGCCAACAGGGGCGGGCAGCATCTTGCCGTCACCTCCATGGCACTACAGCGGCGAAATGATGACCGTCGAGTTCCGAACCGACCCAGCCAACGTCGCCGAACTCCTACCTGCGAACCTCGAACTCGCCGACGACGACCCCGGCGCAGTCGCGATCATCTGGGCTGATTGGCAAAGCTGCAGCAACAACTTCGACGAACTCCTCGACCCATCACGAGCGCAGTACAAGGAGGTCTTCGTGGTCGTCCGTTGCAAGTACGAAGGCACCACCTACAGCCGGGCTGCGTACATCTGGGTTGACAAGGACTTCGCCATGGCCCGGGGCCACATCCAGGGTTACCCAAAGAAGATGTCCGAGATCTGGATGACCCGACCGGTCTCCTATGGCAAGGCCGGCCCCCGACTCGAGCCTGGAGGCCGTTTCGGCGGCACTCTCAGCACCTTCGGTCGCCGCATCGCCGACTGCACCTTCACCATCACCGGCGAGACCGACACCGCCGGCTTCGTCAATGGCCACCCCATGCTGCACAGCCGGTTCATGCCAGCCATCGAGATGGACGGCCGAGACAGCCTCGACGAGCTCGTCACCATGAGCGGATTCGACCACGAGGTTGGCCCGGTCTACAGCGGCGACGCCACTCTCACGCTCCACGACTGCCCCACCGAAGAGCTCACCCGCTTCGGTGATATCGAGATCATCGGCGGCTTCTACCGCCAGGTCGGAACGTCGATGCACGAGGGCACCACCGTCTGGGCCGCTCCCAACCCCATGGCTCCCGTCCAGGACTCCTCGGGTTCGGGGTCGTGACATGACCTTTGTCGACGACTACCTGCCCAACCACGGTCCTGACGATGCCGATATCACCAGCCACGACGCCTATACGAACGGCGTCCCTCACGCCACGTTCACCCGCCTTCGCACCGAGGATCCCATCCACTGGACCGAAGAGAAGGACGGCTCTGGGTTCTGGTCGATCCTACGCCACGACGACGCAATTGCCGTAAGCCGAGACGTCGAGACCTTCACGTCATCGAAGGGCATCCGCCTCGAAGAGATGGACGAAGAGGAGACGCAGGCTCGCCTCACGATGATGGAGCTCGACCCACCTGACCACACCCGCTATCGCCGGTTGGTCAGCAAGGGCTTCACTCGTCGCCGGGTCGAGAGTTACGAGGAGCAGATCCGCGAGCTTGCCATCGAAGTGATCGAAGCCGCACTCGACAAGCGCGAGTTCGACTTCGTTCACGAGATCGCCGAGCAGCTTCCGATGCGCATGCTTGGCCGCATGTTGGGCACCTCCGACGAAGATGGCCACAAGCTCGTTGCCTGGGGCGATGCACTGTTGGGTAACACCGACCCCGACTTCACCGACTTCCCCGTCGACCTCACTGACACCAGTCAGTTCCGCATGGTTCCGTTCCGCAGCCCTGCATCGATCCAGATCTTTCAATGGGCCCAAGTCCAAGCGGAGAAGCGGCGCGAAAATCCAACCGACGACGTGATCTCCCAACTGCTCGGACCCGACAAAGAGGGCGTGCCGCTGACCGATCTTGAGTTCAACAACTTCGTGACCGTGCTTGTGGCTGCCGGCAATGACACCACTCGCTACACGATGACCCATGGCCTGTGGAACCTCATGAACCACCCACAGCTGTGGGACGCGTGGAAGGCCAACCCCGAGTTCACACCTACCGCAGTCGAGGAGATCCTTCGCACGAGTGCCGTGACGATGCATTTTCGGCGTACCGCCACCCGCGACATCGAGATGCGGGGCAAACACATCAAAGCTGGCGACAAGATCGCCATCTGGTACAACTCGGCAAACCACGACGCCGACCAGTTCGAGCACCCGTTCCGCTTCGACCTCCAACGCGAGAGCAACGACCACATGTCGTTCGGTCGCAGCGGTCCGCACCTCTGCCTGGGCGCATGGCTGGCCCGCATGGAAGTTCGCGTTGTCTTCCAAGAACTCATGAAGCGTGTCGACCGGTTCGAGCCGAACGGCGACATTCAACATCTCCGGTCGAACTTCATCGCCGGAATCAAACATCTCCCAGTAAAGGTGGCCTGACATGGGCGAAATCGTTGGAGCGGCCCTCGTGTCGCATGTACCCCCGCTTGTCTTGCCCGAGGAGATTCGCCGAGAGCTCAATGACGGCGACGACACAACACTCTTTCAAGGCCTTCACGACCTTCGGGCCGAGAAGCTCGCACCGCTCGAAGCCGACACCGTCGTCGTAATCGATACCCATTGGTTCACGACAGTCGAACACATCATTGCCAGCCACGAACACCGCTCAGGCCTCTACACGTCCGAGGAACTTCCGCGCGGCATGTCGCAGATGCCGTACGACATTGTTGGCGACCCCGAGCTCGCCCACGCGTGCGCAGCCGAAGCCGACGGACGCGACGACACCTGGATCACCGCGATCGACGATCCGCACCTCCCGATCCACTACCCCACGATCAACCTGCTGCCGTTCTTGCAGGGCGACGAGAAGTGGACGAACACGTCGGTGTGTCAGTCGGGCTCCCCCGAGGACTTCATGCTGTTCGGCCAGCTGATCGCCCAGGCTGTTGAGAAGCTCGATCGGCGGGTCGTGATCCTTGCGAGTGGCGGCCTGAGCCATCGATTCTGGACGCTCCGCGAATTGCGAGCCCACGAGGCTGCGGACCCCGACCTGCACCTGTTCTCACCGGAGGCCTGCGCTGCCGACCGCAAGGTCATCGACATGATGAAGCGGGGCGACCACGCCGGAGTGCTCGACTTCGTCCCCGAGTTCAGCACCCACGCCCCGGAGGGGTACTTCGGCCACTACCTCACGATGATCGGCGCACTCGGCGGTGCAGAGTGCACGGCCACCGGCACACAGTTCGGCGAGTACGAAGCAGTTGCGGGCACCGGCCAAGCCCACATCTGGTTCGACCTCTAACACTCAACCTCGAGTGGCGGATGAGGGACTGTCCCTCATCCGCCACTTGCTGGTAGACACACCGGGTGTCCGATAACTCCGACTTTCGACCTGAGGTTCGAAAGACGCTGCTCGCTGCGGTCTTCGCACGTTTCCTGTTGAATGTGGCGACTCGGATGGGATACACCTTTCTGCCCGCCTTCGCTCGGGGCACCGGACTTTCGGTCGAGGCCATGGGGCAGGCGCTCAGCGCCCGCGAGCTCACCTCCTTGTCGGCGCCGTTCGCTGGCCGGGTGAGCGATCGGGTCGGCGCACTGCGAGTCATGGCCTACGCCGGACTACTTGCCAGCGTTGGGTTGTTGGTCGCCACACTGGGCGCGACCGGGCTTGTCGTTGGCTTCGTGATCTTCGGGGTTGGCCGCACCGCATATCAGGTGTCGATGGGGTCGTGGATTGCCGATGCCGTGGCCTATGAGCGGCGCGGACGGGCCACCGGTCGGATCGAGCTTGCATGGGGAGGCGCTGCGCTGATCGGGCTGCCGATCGTCGGCTTCATGCTCGGCCGTATGCCGTGGTGGACCGTCTTTCTCGCCCTTGGCGTTACGTCGGTACTTGCGGGCATCGCCGTCGCTGCAGGGATCGGCGAACCGATTCGAGCCGATCGGGAGGCGACCCGCAAGCCCAACATGACGCGGGCTGCAGTTTCAGCGATCGCCACGAACGCGATGATGAATGCCGCTGCACAGTTCCTCTTTCTCAGCCACGGCCTGTGGCTTGAAGACACCTACGGGCTCGACACGGCCGAGGTCGGGTTCGCCATCATTGCGGTCGGCGCTATCGAAGTTGTCGCGACGACAGGGTCTTCCCGCCTCACCGACCGGCTTGGCAAGCGGGTGTCGATGCTTGGTGGCACCACCTTGATGACCCTGGCGATGTTCACGCTCGCTTTCGCCAGCGCCCCACCGCTGGCACTTGGTTTGCTCGTGCTCGTGGTTGCCTTCCTCGGGTTCGAATTCGGGATCGTGTCCTCGTTGCCGCTCTTGTCGGAGCTCGACCCCGAGGCCCGAGCCCAGATGATCGGGCGTTCGGTCAGCGTCGGCACGGTCATTCGAGCATTGGTCACGCTGATCGCAACCAAGCTTTACGTCAGCCAAGGCTTCGACACGGTCATGCTGGTCGCTGCCGGTGCCGGGGCCATCGCCTGTGCGTTGGCAGCGTTCGTGATGGTCGAACCCCAAGGCGCATCGTCCGACAATTCCCTCTCCGCTGGCTAAGCGTCCAACCCCTACCAATCGGGCATGTCCCCATAAAGACACCGCGACGGGGACAGGCCCCGTGGCTAGGCGAGGTCGTCGGCGGAGTCTCCGAGGAGATACCGAGGACCGCTGCCGAGGCCAACGGCCACATCTTCGGGGTTGTAGATCGCGCACTTGTCGAGCGAAAGACAACCGCAACCAATACAGCCGTCGAGTTTGTCCCGCAGCAACGTGAGCTCGGCGATTTGGTCGTCGAGCCGAGCGCGCCAACCGGTCGAGACTCTGGCCCAGTCGCGCTGGGTTGGTGTCCGGTTGCTCGGAAGACCTTCGAGAACTTCGCGAACGTCAGCGAGCGGTCGACCAACCCGCTGAGCCGCAAGGATGAACGAGATCCGACGGATCGTGTCACGCCCAAATCGCCGTTGACCGCCGCTGGTTCGAGTCGAAGCGATAAGGCCCTCCTCGTCATAGAAACGGACCGCCGATGGGGCAACGCCACATCGAGACGCGACCTCGCCAACCGTGAGAACATCATCTTTGTGCGCAGCCATAGTTCTCACTGTCTCAAGATTCCCTCTTGACTTCAAGTGCACTTGAACTTTTAGGATCCTTCTATGACCTCGACACTCACCTCGAACGCTCACGACAACACCGAACCGAACAGCCCGAACACGACAACCGAAACGGTCGGCTCGGTATCGGACTTCGCCGTCGGCCAAATGAAGATGGCCAAGGTCGGCGAGCGACGTATCGCCGTGATCCGCACCCAGTCCGGCATCCATGCACTCGACAATGCCTGCCCTCACCAGGGATACGGCCTGGTTACCGGCGGCCTCGCTGGCGAGACCGTCGTGTGCCAATGGCACAACTGGAAGTTCGATGTTCGCACCGGCGAGTGCACCCAGGGCGAGGAGAACGTTGCCTGCCATCAGGTCACGATCGACGGCGACGACATAAACGTCTCGGTCACCGAGCAAACAGCCGCCCAGGTGCGAGAAGCAACCTGGCCGAGCCTGACCCGAGGCATCGAGGCCAACTACATCGGCCAGATCTCACGCGACACTGCACGACTGCTCAACTCTGGAGCTGCACCGCAAGACATCATGTGGGCCGCCGTCCGACATGGTGCGGCCCGAGCGGAGTGGGGCCCAGATCACGAGATGGCCATGGCTGCTGACTGCCTCACCGTCGCAATGGAACGGACCGACGATTCCCGAGCGCTCGCACTCGTGCAGGGAATCAGCGGTATCGCCGAACGCACCCGCGATCGACCAAAGCACGAACTTCCACAGCCCGATTCGTCGCCCGACTTCCAGCAGTCGGTCGAGGACGAGGAGATCGCTGCCCTGCGAGCAAAGACGTTGGCGTGGCTGGAGGACGGCGCCGACCCAGCCATGGTGCGTCACGAGTTCATCGACGCTGCATCTCGCCATCACCTCGGCTACGGGCACGGCATCATCTACACCCAGAAGGCGTTCGAGCTGTTGGACCACGTTGGGTGGGAGAACGCGGGCGATCTGTTGCCGTATCTTGCTGCCGGAACGGCGTGGCAGACCCGAGAGGACCTGCTCCCGTACATGCGGCCAACGATGACAAAGATCAACGCCGCCGACCTCGACGCCATGGCTAGCGCTCAGCGAGATCACCAATGGGCCGACCCAACGCTCGTCGACCGCTTGCTCAAGCTCGACGAAGCGCCAATCGAAGCGGCGGTCGAAGCCGTACTTGGCGGTGCGGGAATCACAGGCCTGCTCGACGCACTGTCGATCGGGGCCTCCCGACGCATGCTTCGACACAGCCACGACGTCGAGTTCATGATCGACGACGACTTCTCATGGCTCGACATCACCCACGTGCTCACCATGGTCAACGCCGTCCGATGGGCGTGGTCGGTCGATCCTGGGCCCCACGTGGCCCGGCTTGCACTGTTCGCAACCTGGCTGCTGTTCGACAGCGCTCGGGCGGAGCAACGCCATGGCATTGCCGAAGAGGCGATCGCGTATCCTCGCTTCAGCGATGACGCTTCCCCAGCCGACATTGCTCGGGCGGTTCGGTTCAAAGACACCCAAGCCGCTCTCGATGCTGTCGCATCTGTCGACCCTGATACGGCTGGTGACGCGCTGATGGACGCCGCACTCAGCGATCAGTCCGGTGGGTTCATCGTCGTCGCTCATCAAATCAAGCTGAGCTTGGCTGCAAAAATCGAGTCGATCGAAACCGGATCACCACTGCCGCTGCTCGCTGCCGCCCGCTACCTCGCCTCGCCTCGGGGCGAACGGTTTGTCGCTCGAAATGTGGCGGCCTCGCTCGACTTCGTCAGCACTGGCAAGCCACCCCAACGGTAAGCCGCCAGCTTTTCGCCGTCACGGCTTCGCCTCGTTCGTTAGGGTGCTCTCACGATTGAGATCAGACAGACACACATATCCAAGACATAGGGGCAGACATGGGCAACGAGCAGTTCGACTTCGTAGTAGTTGGTGCAGGTTCAGCAGGGGCCGTTCTTGCCGCCCGATTGTCTGAAGACCCAAATTGCCGGGTGTGTTTGCTCGAGGCTGGCGGCCCGCCGCCAGCAGCCGAGGTCATGCCGGCGGCAGTCGCCTCGTTGCAGAACGACCCCAACACCGACTGGATGTACGACGGCGACCCGGGCGGCGTCGGCAAGGGAATCCTCGGCGGACGCATGATGGTGCCGAGGGGCAAGATGCTCGGCGGAAGCTCCGGCATCAATTACATGGCCTATGTCCGTGGGCATCCTGGCGACTTCGATGCCTGGGAAGGCGCAGGGGCTACCGGTTGGAGCTACGACGGGCTCCTGCCGTACTTCAAGAAGTCAGAGGGGCTTTCCCCTAGCGGCGACATCGTCGTCGACGGCGACGCCCACAACACTTCAGGCCCACTTGGCGTCTCGGTGCGCGGGCCGGTGCTTCCCGCTGCTCAACAGTTCGTCCAGGCGGCAAACGCTGCTGGCATTCCCGAAGGCGATTACAACGGCCGCGACCGTGGCGGCCCTAACGGCGTCACCTCGCTGTTCCAAACAACGACCAAGAACGGTATGCGGTCGTCGACCTACCACGCCTTCCTCGAACCCAATGCCGAACGATCGAACCTCACTATCGTGCCGCATGCCATGGCGCAGCGGATCACCTTCGACGGCGAAGGCGAGTCGCTTCGCGCGACCGGCGTCGAATACACGACCGAGGATGGATCGACCCACACCGCAACCGTCACCAAAGAGGTAGTCGTGAGCGCAGGTGCAGTCGGGTCACCGCAGCTGCTCATGGTGTCTGGAGTGGGCGCGGCAGATGAGCTTGCTGCGGTTGGCGTCAACCCGGTCCACGACCTGCCCGCCGTCGGCAAGCACCTCAAGGATCACCTGCATACGGGCCTGTACTTCGAGGCTGACGGTGTGGGCGAGACCATGCAAGAGATCGCGATCTCGCTTGGCCCCGATGCCTTGCGGGCACCGGCTGGCCCGTTGCCCGCCGACCCAGCCGACGACGAGAACCTTCCGCCAGAGCTGGCGGGCTTGAAGGCCGAGGCCGAGCGCCGTCTCACCGAGTGGGCCACGACTGGCCAAGGCATTCCGTCGTCGTCGCTCTATGACGCAGTGGCGTTCTTCTCGAGCGGCCTTGGCGATGAGCACACCCACGACATTCAAGTTGGGTTCCTCACATGCGGCTACACACCCGACATCTGGCGAGACGTCTTTCGAATCGACGATAACTACTTCGCCGATGCCGAGGCGCAGCTCGACCCCACCAAGGGCGTCGTCGTGATCCTGCCGAACCCCGTCCAACCTCACTCCGAGGGCAGCATCACGCTTGCGAGCAACGACATTGCCGACAAACCAGTGATCGACTTCAACTACTTCGGCGATCCACACGATGTAAAGGTGATGATTGCCGCCATGCGCAAGAGCCTCGAGATCGCAGCGTCGTGGCCCGGAGACGGACTTGGCGCACTGATGGTGCCACCGTTCCTGGCCGAGGCACACGGCTACGATGCCGACGCCGGTCCGAGCGACGAGCTCCTCGAAGATATGGCCCGCCACTACTGCCTCACCGTTTACCACCTGGTGTCGACGTGTCGCATGGGAGATGTCGTCGACCCATCGCTCAAGGTGTTCGGTATCGATGGCCTGAGGGTCGCCGATGCGAGCATCATGCCCAACATCGTCAGCGGCAACACCAACGCCGCATCGATCATGATCGGCGAAAAGGCAGCTGAGCTCATCGCAGCCGACCACAGCATCACCCTCGAAGAAATGGTCGGCGCCGCGGGTTGATCTCCGGCGCAACGGCTCCGCCGCGATTTTGCGCCTGCGCTCAACCCGCCTGCACTCCCCTTCAGGGGAGCGTTCAAACGCCACGCAGGCTTTACGCCTGCGGCGCTCTTTTGGAATGACAGGGACAGGCCCATAAAGGGTCATGCCATGGTGAGGCCGCCGCTTACCGAGAGGGTTTGGCCGGTGATGTAGCTCGCGTCTGACGATGCGAGAAAGGCGATCGCTGGCGCGATGTCGTCGGGCTCCGCGAGTCGACGCATGGGGATGGCTCGGGTGAGCGAGGCCATGAACTTCTCGCCCGATCCAAGCTCGTCGGCCATGCCGCGAATGAGTGGCGTGTCGGTGGGCCCGGGGCATACGACGTTGACGGTGATGCCGTGCTTGGCGACTTCGCGTGCAACGCTCTTCGAGAACGACACCACCGCGCCCTTGGCGCCGGCGTAGATCGATTCAAGCGATGACCCGACTCGAGCTGCGTCAGATGCCACCGACACGATACGTCCATGCCCGCGCTCGATCATTCCGGGCAGCACCGCATGAACGGTATTGAGCGTTCCTCGGTAGTTGATGTCGATCACCTGGTCCCAGAAGTCGGGGGTGGTATCAACGAATGGAACGAAGCGATCCCAGCCGGCCACGTTGATGAGCGTCGTGATCGGCCCGACAGTGGCAGCCACGTTCGCCATTGCGTCGGCGACCGCTTCGGTGTTCGCAACATCGAGCGAAATACCAATGTGCCCGTCTCCAGCAAGACCATCGGCAATATCCGTCGCCCGGCCAGCATCGAGATCGGCAACGACCACACGTGCACCGGCCTGAGCCAACCGCTCACACACCGCAGCGCCGATTCCGCCGGCGCCACCAGTAACCACTGCCACCTCGTCGCGTTCTTCCATTTCTCGCCCCTTGATCAGTCGTACCGAACCCTACATAACGGGGACAGTCCCCTTTACATAGATAAAGGGGACTGTCCCCGTTGTTAGCTAGCAGGGTTCGCCGTGATGGGTGGATCCTGCGGACACGCCGAACGTGGTTTCGACATCGGTCGGGTCGCCGGTTATCCAGCCGTGGTAGCTGTTGGAGATCCAATAGTTCGGCGTGAACACCGCATCGTCTCCGAAGTACGAAAACCTCACTTCGGGCACGACGTGTCGTAGGTGCGCTATCGAGCCGCCGGCCTGCAGCCCATCAGGGGTCATCAAGGGCGCTTCGCCTTCTGCCTGTCTCCCTTCGAAGCGATACCCGGCAAAGCGTTGGTCAGAGACCGACTGAGCCTCAAACGTGTGGTCGTCAGATTCGACCGCACTGGGCGCGGCCTCGCCATGAAACTCGATGGCAAAGCGATACCCCGGTTGGTTGTTGGGCGGGCGCCAGGCGATCGCACGGATAAGGAGGTCGGGCTCACCGCATCGCTGATGCCAACCCGTGTCCCAGCTGGGCTCTCCGAAGCGGACGACCAGCACGCCCATTGCCTCATCGTAAGAATCACCGAACGACGCCCCGGCGAGCGCTTCGGGCAACAACTCCACGCTCCCGTCGGTTACCTCGCTGGTTGGAATCACCTCGGCCGAGAACGTCTCAGGCACCCGCAATGCCAACTGGGCCCTGTTGCCGAGGCGGGCCGGCTCCGGGTAGTTCGTCGCCTCAACCTCGTAAAGGCCAGGCGTGAACGGTTCGAAGATCCCCTCTTGTGGATGCCAGAGGTCAGTTGGCAGCCGACTCGTGAACTGGGCGGTTCCATCTACGCCAAGGTCAACCGAGCCGATTACCGCTCTGAAGCCCGTGCGCTCACCTCTCTCATCGAGCAAATTCGCCCATACCTTCACGGGTGTATGTTGCCCCTCTGCGATTGGTATCTCGCCATTCGCGACCCACTCGCCGTCAGCCGAGCGCTCAAGATCGATCATCTGCTTTGGAGACAGCGGATCTGTTGTCGAGCTTGTCTTAGACACGATTGTCGTGACCGAGGAAGCGACGGCGGTCGTTGAGGTTGTTGACTCGACTGCGCTCGATGAAGTCGACGATGAGGCGACAGCGCGTCCCGCTGCGGACGTGTCGTCAACAGATGGAACACTCGACGAACACGATGCAATAAGGACGCCGAGCACTCCAACAACACGGATCATTATCGCTCTCATACGCGAACGGTAGTGTCTGGCCAGTCCCGCCTGGTGGCCGGCCAACTGGGGAGAGGGCCCCGCTCGCTACGCCTGGCGGAATTCGGTGAGGACGTCGCCAAGCCATTCGATCGAGTCGCGAGTGATGGGGTCGACGCACAGTTGGATGTGCTTGGCGCCTGCGGATTGCCATGCGCGCAGTTGCTCGGCCAGCTCGGCTGGCGAGCCTCGGAGCGGATCGACGGTGTTCGCTGAGTAGCTGCCCATCTGGCGTCCGCCGCCGCCTTCGAGCTGTACGAGCACGGCGCAGGTGGCGTCGACATCGTCGACTGCTCGTCCGGCTTCGACGATGAGTTCGTCGACCCTCGCCTTCTGCTCGGCGAAGCCTGCAGCGGTATTGCCGTAGTCAGCCCACCACACGTTCCAGGCGGCCACATGCGGCAACGTGATCCCGAGCATGCGCTCACCGATCGAGCCGACCATCAGTGGCGGGCCGCCAGGAGTTGGCGATCGCTGGTGCAGCACGCAGCGGTCGGCCTCGTAATAGGTGCCGTGGAAGTCGATCTCGCCATCGGCCAGCAGTGTGCGGATGATCGTGAACGCCTCCTCGAAACGGCTCACCCGATAGTCGTAGGGAAACCCGAACGCTTCGTATTCACGCTTGTTCCACCCGGCGCCGAGCCCGACGATGAGGCGCCCCTGCGAGATGGCATCGACCGTTGCGGCCATTTTGGCCAGCATCGGTGGAGCATGAAAGCTCGTCGACGCCACGAGAGGTCCGAGCTCGATCGTCGTCGTGCTTGCGGCGAGAGCTGCGAGCGTCGTCCACGCCTCCCATGGCCCTCGATGACCAACCTCGAGCTCATACAAGAGATGATCGCCGTACCAGACCGAGTCGAACCCCGCAGTCTCGGCGGCCTGAGCCATAGCGATGAGCTCGGGAAACCGAACCTCCCACTCGACCTCGGGCAACTGCACACCGATCTTCATCACTTCTCCTCCACCAGCTCCGACACCTCGCACACCGACTATTCGTATCCCGGAGGCGTCACGTAGCCGCCGAGCTCTCGCTCCATGAACTCGGCAAAGGCAATGCCCTCCCGGTCACGAAGATGGCCAGTGACAATCTGCAGCCCACATGGCAGCCCCGATGCGGTAAACCCAGCGGGTGCGACCGTGCCAGGCAGATAGACCCCACACGACATGCCCGCCCAGAAGAGTTGATCGGTGGTGTGGTGTTGCTCGCCGTTCACCGTGATCGTGCGGTCGGCCCGGGCACCTTCCTCGTCTTTGACATAGGCGGCCGATGCCGCAGTCGGGCATAGCAGAACGTCGTACTCGTCAAAGAAGGCATCCCACTTCAGTCGGTCGGCTTCACGCTCGGCGTGGTGCTGACCCCACTGCCAATGACTGAGTGTCACCCCCGCAGCAGCAAGCGATCGATAGTCGCGCTCACCTGCGTCCCAGCGGGCAGCGTGCGGCTTCTGACTCTCGTAGGCCTCGGGCGAGAACTCGGTGCCGGTCGCGCTGCGCAACAACATCATGTAATTGTGATGCGCTCGTTCGAGGTCGACGTCGGGCCGGGCGTCATAGTCAACTTGCACGCCCAGCTCGCCCAGAGCGTCAACAGTTTTGGCGAGCTGATTCGTGAGCTCGGAGTCTTGGGCAACGCTGTGGTCGACTTCGAGCATGACCGCTGCCCTGATCGTGGTGGGGTCGGTCTTTCGAGGAGCGGGCAGGTTCAGCTGCCACGCACGGGCATCGAGCCGCCCTGGGCCAGCCAGGATGTCGAGCCCCAACCCAAGGTCGGATGCATAGCGCGCCATTGGGCCGCCCACACCGATGTCGAGCTCGACGGCACTGCCCGGATTGCCATGCCCGGGAAGCGGCACGAGGCCATAGGTCGGTTTGTGGCCGAACACGCCGCAGTAATGCGCAGGGTTTCGGATCGATGCGCCGATGTCGCTACCAAACTCGAGTGCCGTGAGCCCGGCTGCCAGGGCCGCAGCTGCTCCACCGGACGAACCACCAGGAGTCATCTCGGTGTTCCACGGGTTCGATGTGCTGCCGTAAACAGGGTTGAACGTCTGCCAGTCGGCCATCGACACCGGCAGATTGGTCTTGCCGTAGATGATGGCACCGGCGTTCAGTAGTCGGTCGACGCCCTCGGAGTTTTGTTCGGGTCGCCAGTTGGCGCGGTCGACGTGCCCGCTCGTGGAGGCCGAGCCCATCCAGTCCCATGCTTCTTTGATCGTCATGGGCACGCCGTGCAGCGGACCCCACGATCCTCCGGACGCAGTGACGCCGTCGGCGGCCTTTGCTCGACCCCGAGCCTGTTCGATCTGGGTACTGATGACCGCATTCAACGCTGGATTCAAGCGGTCGTAGCGTTCGAGCACCTGATCGAGGAGCTCCGTTGCCGAGATCTCCTTGGCGGCTATTGCTGCGGCCTGATCGGCGGCGCTCTTGAGCGAAATGTGCACGCTTCCCCCTGTCGACGGTTCCCTCCGCCGCTCTAGACCCTAGACGCCACTAGGTTCGCCCTCGAAGCTGAAGACCTGAGGCCAGGCCCGGCTGGTCATGGGGAGACCGACGGCGAATGGTTCGTCCGCCTTCGGCAACAGTGCCGGATCTTGAAAGACCCCTTTGCGCAGTGTGAGCCTGGCGTCGTCGCCGATGTACCGAGTCGAGTACGCAATTCGATGAAGGTCCGGAGAGTTGTTCCCTCCAGACGAATGCACCACCTTCGAGTGGAACATCACCGCATCGCCCGGTTCGTAGCTGAACTCAAGCACGCCGTGGCCTTCCGGGTCTTCGTGAAATGCCGGAGGTTCTTCGGAGCGAAATTGGCTGGCCGCATCAATCGCGTGCTCGGCGAACGCGCCGAGGTCGTCGTCCAGAGGTTCACCGTCGAAGCCCTTCGGACGGAAGAACTGCTCATCACGATGCGAGCCGGGCACGAACTTGAGGGCCGAGGTCTCGGGCGTGCACGACACGAGGCTCAACCAGAACGAGACGATGTGCTCGCCTTCGACGGGCCAGTACGGCTGGTCTTGGTGCCAGTAGTGCTCATCGAGCGGGCTGTTCGGTTCGAACGCGAAGACGTGATCGAAATAGAACTGCGCCCTCGTCGAGCGCATAGCTCGTGCCGCGTTCTCGCCCTGCACAGGGTCGAGTAGATAGCTCCGCAACGTCGGATCGCCGAGGCCGAAACATCGATCGGATTGATGCGTGCCGGTTAGCAACCATTCGCTTGGGTTGTCGAGCTGATGTTGCAGCGACCGGAGAACCGCCGTGGCCGTGTAGCCGTCGATCAGGCCCGGCAGCTTGACGACACCCTGTTCCCAGTACGTCTCAAGTTCGACCTCAGTAACCGCCCGTATAGCCATGTTGCTCCCTCCGACGATCCGCCTTTATGGGGACAGGCCCCATAAAGGAACGCACGACCAGATTACGCAAGCACACCAGCAATCACCGCCTCCGGCGCCCAGCCTCCGTGGCGCCTGAACGGTCCCCCTGAAGGGGAACACAGGCTGACTGCGAAGATGGCAAGATCGCGACGGAGTCGCTGCCATCTTTGCGAGCGGCGTCAGTGGTAGCGAACGTATTCGTTGATCTCCCAGGCTGATGGTGGCTGTTCGCCATCGAAGCTGCCTTCGGCTTCGATGAAGCGATCCCACTCGGCCCGCTTGTTCGCTACGTAGTTGTCGACCAGGTCTTGGCCCAGAGCAGCGGCGAACGCAGTGTCGGCTTCGAGTTGGTCGAGCGCTTCGCTGAGGTTGCCTGCAGCGCACACGTCGGTATTGACCTCTTCGAAGCCGTCTCCGGCCTCTGGTGGCGGACAGTCGAGCTCACCGGTGACGCCGAGACGCGCTGCGGTAAGCACGGCGGCGACGGCAGTGTGCACGTTGACCGCTCCGTCAGCAATGCGGTTCTCGATTCGGGTTCCAGCACCACGAGCTGCGGGGATGCGGTTCGCGACACAACGATGGTCGAGGCCCCAGTTCGCCCAATATCCACTGAGCTGTGCTGGTTGCAGGCGACGGTAGGCGTTGACGGTTGGGGCCATCACGGCGGTCAGCGCTTGGTGATGGGCACACAACCCGGCAATTGCTTGGCGGGCCAGCGACGAGAGGCCGTCGGGGTCAGACTCGTCGACGAGTGCGTTGTTGCCGTGAGCGTCGAGGAAGGAGACGTTGACGTGCACGCCCGAGCCGCTGATCTCCTCGAACGGCTTACCGAGGAATGTCATGTCGTACCCCTTGGCCAGCGCGAGTTCACGGGCCATCACACGGAACAGGAAGATGTCGTCGGCAACCTCGACAGCATCCCCGTATTCCAGGGTGAGCTCGTACTGCGACTCGTCGAACTCGGCATTGATCGATTCGGGACGGAAGCCGCAGAACGTCGCTGTACGCATGATGTCGTCGATGATGCCGGTCGGGTCGTTGCCTATGCCAGTGCCGTACACCATGGCCCGGGGGTTTTCGAACCGCTTCCATCCGCCCGTTGCCGATTCGTCTGGCTCAAGCAGATAGGCCTCGAGCTCGATACCGACCTGCACTCGATAGCCAAGATCAGCCCAGGCCGCGACGGCTTGTTTCAGCACATGGCGGGCAGAGTACGGGAATGGCTCGCCGTGCATCGAGATGTCAGCGACGGCAACTGCAGTTCCGTCGTCTTCCCATCCAGGGCGAAGGGTGGTCGGGTCCATCACCGCGTCGACATCGATGAGCCCCTCGAGTAGATACGACCCCGGCGCCGGGATCATGCTGCGGTCATAGCCAAGCCCATAGAGCGTGGCGCAGTGCCCGGTGCCTTTCGGCGCCAGGTGCGCAGGAAGGTATTTTCCTCGGGCTAACCCGAGGTGGTCCGGGAACATCACCCGCACTCGATCGCGTCCACTCAGGTCCATTGCCATCTCGTCCCCCAAGATTCGTTCGGTACCAAACACTAGTCGGTCGTTCGGCGCTGACTAACCGGGAAAAAGGTCGATGATCAGGCTCGAAGTTCGGGCGCGAGTTCTCCGTTGGTGACGACTGGCGTTCCATCGAGGTTGATCGTGCAGCCTCGCATCGGGAGGTCGAAGTGGCCTCGGCAGAAACGGCCCGCTACCTCGTTGGCTCCGGTCGAGTAGAGGAAGTTCCCGGCGAAGGCTCGGAGTTCGGTTCCGTTGTGGTCGGCCTTGTCCCAGGTGGCCATGGCGTCCCATCGGGCGGCTTCGTTCATGCCCCATCCAACGTGGCTAACGGCGTAGCTGTCCTTCTCGTCGAAGGCCGACAGGTACGACTCGAAGAGCTGTGCATCGACCCCATCGCCCTCGATCGAGGTGATGTAGTCGTCCACGATCGTGAGCGTGATCGTCGAACGCAGGTACTCCTTGAACGTCAGGTTCACATCGCCTGGGGCGAGCACAAGCGTGCCGTTCACCGACCCAGCTGCGGGGAACGCAAGCACCAGACCACCAGGCCAGTGCGCAATCGAACCTGCTTCGGTGCACCATCCGTGTGACCCAGCAAAGAACGCTCCCGCGGTCGTGATGGTGAGGTCCGTCCCTGCATCGGACGCGACGTGCATCGAGGTGGCAGCTTCGAGCATCGCCACGCCCTTGGCTACACGGTCAGCAAGGCCAGCGTCGTGCGGCCACCGTTCGACATTCTCGGGGTGTTCGTTCGAGATCATCAGCACCCGGGTTCCCGATTCGAGAATCGAGCCGAGCTCGGGGGCGTGCAACAGGCCTTCGACGGTGCAGTCTGCAACAAACGTGGCGTTCGTGAGCGCGCCGAGTGCCGCCGCGTTGCCCGCGATCGCTTGTGAGGCACCGGTGGAGCGAATCGGGACCGGTCCGGGGTTGGCTGGCGTGGGCAGTACCACGTCGATGACCTGTGCACCCAGACTCTGAAGCGCAAGGCGAGCCGTCTCGACAATGACTGGACGACTACGGCTTTCGCTAAGCACGACAGCGACGTCGTCTCCGCCGACTGCGCACGCCTCGAACTGCTCGGCGTAACGCTGGATCCACTGCCATTCGGTTGTCATGCGGGGTTCTCCGTCGAGTCGGGATAGAGGTCAGCGGTGCCGAGTCGTTGCAGGCAAACCTCAACACTCCAGGGCAACATCGTGGCACCACATCGAGCATCCCGGTAGTACTGCTCGAGTCGACTTGGCCGGAGCATCGACCGTCCGCCACAGACCCGCACTGCGGTCGAAGCGATCTGCGCCGCGCCTTCCATCGTGCTGACCATCGAAGCCCACGCTCGCCGCACAGCTGCTGGTGACGGATCAACGCCCGCCTCACCCAGAACCCGGTAACACAGCGCCTGCGCCTGCTCATACGCCAAGTTCATTTCAGCCCAGCCCTGCTGCTTGATGGGATGGTCGCGGCGACCGGTCGGGCCGCCGTCGCCAATGAGGTACGTCGAGGTTGCCTCCATGATCCCGCCCATCAGGCCGAGGTAGGCGAACGACAGGGTCATGTAGAAGTACGGCCACCGCTGCGCGGCTTGGTCGAAGAGCCCTGGCGGAATCCACTCGTGCACTTCAGGAACGAAAACATCGTCCATGACGAGGTTGCGGGAATCGGTCGCCCGCATGCCGAGCGGATCCCACTCCCCCTCGATGCGAACACCGTCACCATCGGCGGGAATCCCGAGAAGGCGAACACGCTCGTCACCCTCGACCATGCACACGACGTTGTGAATATTCGCAGCCCCGCTCAGCGAGGCGAAAATCTTCCGACCAGTCACCCGGTAGCCACCGTCGACGGGCACCGCCTTGGTAGCAAAGCCGCTCGTCGCTCCAGCGCTGATGCCTTCGGAGAAGGGCTGACTGTGGATGGTGTGGTTATTGACCACTCCGTCTCGCAAGACCGATCGACGACTATGCAGCAGCGCTCGGTCGTCTGCGCTGAGTTCCATGTCGTCAGCGATCTGTCCGGTGAGCAGCGTCGTTGCGACATGCATGTTGAAGGTCAGCGCGGTGGCGGTGCAGTGCCGGCCGAGCTCTTCGGCGACGAGCGCATACCCGACGAAATCGGCACCCAGCCCTCCAGATGCCTCAGGAATACAGATGCCGAGCAGGCCGGTGGTTTTGAAGTCGTCCCAGTTCTCAAATGGGAATGTCGCCTCAGCGTCGTATCCCGCGGATCGAGCCGCGATCTGTGGCCCGAGCGCTCGCATGCGCTCAACGAGCGCGGCCCGTTCCGGCGTAAGGATGCCATCGGCGTGGGCTAAGTCGACCAAGGTCATGAACGGTCTCCATTGAGGAAGTGAGCAACGTGCTCGTTGAATGCGTGCGGGTCTTCTGAAGGCGATAGATGTCCAACACCGGGCATCACCACCATCGTCGAATCAGGTAGGCCGTCGTGGAGAACCTGGGCGTATTCGACAGGTGTTTCTTCGTCGAGCTCACCAACGATCACAAGAGCTTCGGACTCGATCTCGTGCAGTCGGTCGCGGATGTCGTTGTGGGGCAAACACTCGACCGCGGCTCGAAAGCCGTCGACGGGGATTCGGGCGAACGCCGCAATGAGATCGTCTCGGACCGTCGGAGCGAGCGGGCTCGCCACGATCGAGTCGAGCACTGGAGCTGCGATCGAGGCCGGAGTCTCGCCAGCGTCCATGGCCCCGAGCCGAGCAGCCTTCCACTCTTCCGGCCTGGTGCCGTTCATTCCAAACGCGGGGCTGGTGTCGGCGAGTACGAGTTGACCAACACGCTCGGGATGATTCAGTGCTGTGTGCAGCGCATGCATGCCGCCGAAAGAAAGCCCGACCATGTCGATACGGTCGATCTGGAGGTGGTCGAGGAGCTCGACCACTCGACTCGCAATGCGCTCGTAGGTGAGCGGATCTTCACCGGTCGACTCGCCGTATCCAGGCATGTCCCACGCGATACAACGTCGACCAGAAGCGAAGTATGCAAGCTGCGGATTCCACGAACCCCGCGTGCCGCCAAGGCCATGGAGGAAGAGCAGCGGCTCTCCCAAGCCCACCTCGCGCCAGCCCACCTCCCCGCTACTCGTGCGGGCGGTGTGATCCGTCCACTTCGTCATGCGACCACCCGAAGGCCTGCTAGGAGCGAGTCAACATGTCGCTGTGCGATGGGCAGCAATTCGGATTCGACCCTGTCGAACAGACGCTGTGCTCGATCCTGCGGCCAGTCGTCGGGGAGCGATTCGGTCGGCAAACCGGGGTTGATGTAGCTGAGCTCACGCCAGCCATTGGTCGCGTGCATATAGCTGACGAACCCGTCGCTATCGCTGCCGCTCGCTGTTGCGAGCGATGCCTCGGCAGCCGTCGTGTATTGGTCGATGGCTGCTCGCATCGTCTGCAGATCCCAGGCACGCTCGATAACCGAACGAACGTCGCCGAGCGCACCGAAGTCGGCAACCCAAAGGGAGACCCAATTCTCGAGCCCGTCGCGAACGAGCGCGCGTTCGGCTTCGCCGGCCAATCCGCTCGGGGCGATCATCAGGCCGGCCGATTCCTGACCGAAGCCGAGGTCGGTAAGCACGGCCCGGATTTTGTAGCGGTCACTGCGGCGAGCCTCAGGCACGCTGAACGACGCCAGGACCCAACGACCATCGGACGTCGTCTGCTCGAGCACGCGCTGATCTCCGTCGCTGAAGAACGTCTCCCCTTCCGGGGTGAGTGAGTAACCGGGAATTCCGTCTCGATCCTCCGACGCCAAGAACCCGCGCCGTTTCATCCGCGACACTGCGGCTCGGGTTGCGGCTGATTCAGTTCCCAGCAGTTCAAGAAGCTCGATGAGGTGACCTACCGAGATCCAGCCGCCGTGAGCGCGAACAAACCGCCCAAAGAGAACCAGGATCCAATCGCGTGCACTCGCCACACGTCGACCTTATGACGCAACCCTGACGATCGTCAAGAATGCGTTACCCTCAACCCCACTTGTGGCGGATTAGGGACAGTCCCCAATTCGTCACTCGTCGAGGCCGCGGGCGATGAGCCGGTCCGCGAGGCCAGTGACGTCTTGCCCTAGCGCCGGGACCAACGGGTCTGGGCCATCGATCCCGCTGATGTTGAACGGGGGCTTGTACACCTCGGCGTGCCCGGTCGGGGTCGCCACGTTCATGAATCGATCGCGAGCTCGGAGCTGGTCGTGTTGCCACAGCGCAAGCGGGTCATTCACCTTGCTGTGGGTGACCTTGCCGGTCTTCAGTCGGGCCAGAATCTCCTCAGCGGGAACTGCCGCAAAGGCCGCGTTGATGATCTCCTCGAGAGCATCGATGTTCGCAATGCGGTCCGGGTTGTCGGCAAAGCGCCCGTCGTCGATGAGCGCTGGAGCGAGCAGCACGTGTTCGGCAAACGCCGCCCAATCACGGTTACTTTGCACCCCGACGAGCACATCGGTGCCATCGGCCAAGGCGTACAAGCCGTAGGGCGCGATGAGCGTGTGTCGATGCCCCGAACGCGGCGGCACGAAACCATTCCCCACGGCGTTGTACGTGGGTGCCGCCGTCCATTCGGCGAGGCTTTCAAGCATCGAAACCTCGATCGAGGCGCCCTCTCCTGTTGCCTGTTTTCGGTAGAGGGCAGCCAAGACCGAACTGAATGCATACATCGCCGATGAGATGTCAGCAATCGAGAAACCAACTTTGTTTGCCTGTTCGGGCGTTCCGGTCAACGCAATGGCGCCACCTTCGGCCTGAATCGCAAGGTCGTACGCCTTGTCGTCCGTGCGCGGCCCGCCGAGCCCGTAGCCCGAAATGTCACATGCGATCAGCTCGGGACGGTCGGCGCGCAGCTGGTCGGCCAGCACACCCATGCGTTCAGCAGCCGACGGCGACAAGTTCTGAATAAAGACGTCAGCCCCAGCAATGAGCTGATCGAACGTCGACCGGTCGGCGTCGTCTTTCAGGTCGAGCTCGATGCTCTGCTTTCCACGGTTCGCCCAGACAAAGAACGCCGAGCTTCCACCAACGGCGCTGTCGTACCCACGAGCAAAGTCACCCTCGCCCTTGCGTTCGACCTTCAGGACTTCGGCACCAAGATCGGCCAGCTGGCGCGTCGCGAATGGCGCAGCGACCGCTTGCTCTAACGCCACGATCAGTACACCGTCGAGGGGGCGCGCCATCAGCTGTCCTTTGGCAGGAAGCCGCCACGCCCCTGCGGCAGCTTCATGTCGAGAATTCGGGATGCCACCACGGTGCGAAGGATCTGCGCAGTGCCGCCGCCGATCGTGAACATCCGAACGTCTCGATACATGCGCTCGAGTGGATTTCGACGACTGTAGCCAGCCGCACCAAACACCTGGAGTGCGTCGTTCACGACACGAATCGACGCTTCGGCGGTGAAGATCTTGGCCTGCGCCGCCATGGCTGCGTCGGGGAACGGTGAACCGTTTGCCCCGCGAGACTCAGCCGCACGGTAGGTGAGGCTCCGCGCAGCTTCGAGCTGTACGGACATGTCGGCGAGCATCCACTGAAGTCCCTGGAACTCGGCAATCGGCCGGTCGAACTGCTCGCGTTCTTTCGAGAATTGCAGGGCAAGCTCGTATGCCCCCGTGGCGATCCCAAGGCCAACTGTTCCCGCGCCGACGCGTTGGCTGTTGTACGCGTTCATCAGGTCGCCGAATCCCTTCCGAAAGCCCGAAGGAGGCATGACCATCATGTCGGCGTCGACGACCATGTCGTCGAACAGAACTTCCATCTCTGGAATGGCTCGAAGGCCCATGGTGGGTTCACGCTCACCAAATTTCAGCCCGGGCGTTTCGTCACGAATGGCCAAGAAGCCACCAATGCCGAGCTCTTCGCCTTCTTCGTCGAACACCCGAGCAAAGATGAGGTGCAGCTTCGACACCGTGCCGCCGGTGATCCAATGCTTCATGCCGTTGAGGACGTACTTGTCGCCTTGCCGATCGGCGCGGGTCGTCATCTTCGATGCTGCGCTACCTGCACCTGGCTCGGTGATGCAGATCGCCGGCTTGTCGCCAGCAAGCACCATCTCGGCTGCCATCTGCTTCTGCTGCTCGGTGCCATAGGCCATGACTGCGCTGATCGCGCCCATGTTTGCTTCGACCGCTATCCGGCCGGTCACACCACACACCTTGGCCATCTGCTCGACAACGAGCACGGCGTCGAGGAACGAGTGACCAGGACCTCCGTATTCGGCTGGCACGGTCATCCCAGTGAAGCCCGCATCTCGCAGAGCGTGGACGTTGTCCCACGGATACTCCTGGGCCTCGTCGACCGCAGCGGCCCGCGGTGCAATAACCTCCGTCGCTAGGGCCTTTGCCTTCTCTTGAATGGCACGTTGTTCAGTCGTCAGTTGCCAGGTCATGTCGCCTCCAGGGCGTCGTTGGTGAAGTGAATCTGTTCTTGCCGGTGTTGCTGTTGTTGGTAGTGCAAACGGGTGAGATCGACGATGTCGCGCTGGGCAATGCTGCCCCCGATGCGATGCGTTCGATCCGAGATGCCATCGAGAAGGTCGTCAGCAACACCTGGCTGAGAAACACCAAGCCGGATGCCGTCGACCAACGGTCGAACAATTCCGGTGAAAATATGATCGTTCTCCGCAGTCCCATCGGCATGACTGACCGATAGTCCGGAAAAGAATCTGTCGGCACCCTCATGATCGGGGCGCCGGGTGTAGATGAAGGCGCCATGCAGGTCGAGAAATCCTGACGTATGCCATTCGGATCGGGTAGCGAATCGATCGGCGAGTACGTCCCAGCGGTTCCCGACATCGACGCCGTGCAGCTCGAGACGCCAAAGCAACGAGGCAAGGTCGCACATCCGGAATGGCGTCGTGGCAACCGCCTGCTGAGCGTCGTGCACGGCCAGGGCCTCGTCGTAGCGCTCCTCGGCAACCAGGCGAAGCGCGAGATGCCACCAGATATGAACCGCGAGTCCATCTTGGGCGGCCCATATGTCTTGGTCATCGGTCAAGACTGTAAAGGCACCGTCGCTGTCGTCGAGCGTTTCGTACAGGTGCGCCAGCGCATGGCGAGCCCACAGGTCGAGCGGGTCGAGCGACAACGCTTCCCGACCGAGCACTTCGGCTTCGTCGTAGATGCCGACCTCCTCGAGCGCAAAGGCGAACTGTCCGGCAATGAAGCCCCACCCCGCTTCATGTCGGTTCCACGAGTCGAAGGCGCGTTGGCTCGACCGAAGCCGACGGGCTTCGTCGCCCACATGGAGATACACGTCATGGGCGAACCGGACGGCGGCAAAGTCACGTTGCGTTGAGGCGACCTCGTCCCAGCAGCGGCCCGCCTTCGTGAAGTCACCGACCGCCAGATGACCGAGGGCGTCGACGTGCATTCGATCGGCGGGCGTAACAGCTCGCTCGCTCGCCCGTGCCAGATCACGTCGAACCGCTGGATCGTCGGCTCGAGCTCCACCGAGCAGTCGGTAGGTTCCGCAAAAGACCGACCCGAGCGCAAAGCCCTCGTCGCTCTCGTTCGCGTCGGCGAGCGTCTCGAAGGGATCCTCAACGAAGTGCAGCGCCTGCACCCACGCGCGATTCCACGAGGCAAGCGTGCTCTCTCGAGCGGCCTCGATTGGCGACCCCCAGGTGTCGAGAGCCATTACAGCGTGACCTCGAGGTGCTCGATTCCGTTCACGAAGTTTGATTCGACAAACTCGGGCTCACCAACGGACGTGAACATCAGCTGCCGATCGAGCATCTCGTTGATGAGCTCGGAGATCTCAAGGCGCGCGAGCGATGCACCAAGACAGAAGTGTGCACCTCCCCCACCGAACGCTGCGTGTGGCGAGGTGGCTGGGCGGTCAACCCTGAATGCGTAGGGATCGGGGAACTGATTCTCGTCGAAGTTTGCGGCGCTGTACCACATGACGATCTTGTCGCCGGGGGCAAGTTCCGTGCCGGACAGCACGGTTGGGGCCATGACTGTTCGACGGAAGTACAGGATCGCGGACGAGTAGCGAATCACTTCGTCCGTCACCGCGGGCAGCAACGAACGGTCACTGCGAACAGCCTCGAACGCCACCGGGAACTGCTCGAGGTAGCGAGCGAGGTGCGCCATCGACGAACGGGTGGTCTCGTTGCCGGCGAAGATCATCAACCGAAAGAAGTTGGCGAACTCTTCAGTCGTGAGCTGTTCTCCGTCAATCTCGGCGGTGATCAACTTCGTGATCAGGTCGTCCGCTGGGTCCGCCCGCCGAATGTTGGCAAGGTCGGTCGCATATTGGCTCATGGCCCACGCGGCAGGGCTGTTGAACGGCAGCAGCCGAAGATCGGTCGTGTTGCCGTAGGCGTTCGGCTCGAGCGGTTCGCTGCCGGTCCCGGCGACGAGATGGTCGGTTAACCCAATGAGGTAGTCGTGGTCGGCTTCGGGAACGCCCATGAGGTCGCAGATGACGCCGATTGGTATCGGCTTCGCCACGATGTCGACCCAATTGCCACCGCCAGCAGCTTGGAGGTTGTCGAGGCACGCTGCTACCCGCAACTGGATAGCCGCCTTGTAGTCCTGCACATGCCGCGGGGTAAATGCTGAACTGATCAGGCGACGCAGGCGAGTGTGGATTGGTGGATCCATATCGATCATCGATGCCCGAGCTGCAAGCGCGTCCTCGTCGATGTCGTAGATCTGAATGTGACCCTCCGCCGACGAATAGGTTGCCGTGTCCCGCGACACCGCAACGAGGTCGTCGTATCGAGTGACCGACCAGAATCCTCGGGTGCCGTCGTAGTCAGGCGACCAGGTCAGACCTGGCGTGAGACGCATTTCCTCAAACAGGTCGTGTGGAATGCCTCGTTCGAACGTGGCCGGGTCGTGGAGGTTCCGTGACGCCGTTGTCTTCACCAAGATCTGCCCTTCGTCCAACTCTCCGACAAAGTACTTTGGATCCAAAGTAGTGTCAAGTCTAACTCGACCCGGCGTGGCCTCCCCAGATGCAGCAGGACAGCAGCTACTGTTTGCCTGTGCCCTACGAGTACGATCCCGATGCCCTCTCCGAGGCCGAAGCCGACATCCGCAAGCGCCTCTCAGGCAGCCCGGTCGATCTCGAAATCCAGCGCACGATCTCCAACCTGTACCGGGCAGCAAGCGTCGTTAGCCGCCGGGCAGAACGCGAAATTCTCTCCGATCTCAACCTGTCGTGGAGCGCGTTTGTCTCACTCTGGGTGCTTTGGGTGTGGGGCGAGATGGACGCCACTCGGCTCGCCGGTGAAGTTGGTCTCACACCAGGCACGGTCACTGGAGTTCGCAAAGGCCTTGAGAAAGAGGGCCTGATCGAAACCCGACGCGGAGAAAGCGACGGGCGGATGGTTTTCATCCAGTTGACCCCCAAGGGCGATGAGCTCTTTAGCGAGCTGTACCCCCGATTCAATGCGTGGTCGAGCGAACTGTTCGGTGGCCTCGATGATGCCCAAACAACCCAACTTGCCGACCTGCTTCAGGGCATCGTGGTCGCGCCACCGGCTGATGAAGCGATATAGCGGAACTATCTGGCCACGAACGACCGGACGAGGTCGGAGAACACCTCGGGCGCCTCAAGAGACGAGAGGTGACCAACCCCGGGAATCTGATGGAAGGTGGCGTTCGCTAGCCCGTCGGCAATGGCTCGGGCATACTCCGGCGGAGTCTCTCCATCATGCTCCCCAACAAGCACCAGCGTCTGCTGAGTGATCGATGCGAGCTCAGCCGCCACGTTGTGAAACGCGATGTAGCGAGAGGCAGTCTCGAAGGCACCATTCGGCACGTCACCGAACGACGCCACGATCCGGTTCCGTAAATCTTGCTCGGGGGCAACCGAGGTAATCGCACCAATCGAGTCGTCGACTACCGCTGGTAGCGCCGTTCCTGACCGGAGGTCGCCAAGCCAGTCGTTGAGCCAGTCATCGGGGTCGATGCCAAAGGCCGCACTCGTATCGGCAAGCACCAATCGGTCGAAACGGCCGTGGTCGCCGGTTGCTGCATGCAACGCAAACATCGCGCCAAGCGAAAGCCCAACCACATGCGCTCGCACAATTCCAGCCACATCGAAGAAATCGAGAAGTGACGCGGTGACTGAGGGCGCTAGCGGCTCGGACACAGGTGCCGTGCCGCCGTAGCCGGGGGCATCCCAGGCCACACAGCGCCAACGGTCGGATAGCGCCTGCATCTGGGGTTCCCAATAGACGCTTGTGCCAACGATCGGGTGCAAGAAGACGATCGTCTCCTCCCCCGCCCCTGCCTCAAGCCACGAGTGGCCGTCCCGTTCGATTTTGGCTGGTTCACACGTTGTCACGTTGCTCCACGAGGGCATCAAGGTACGCGACCATCTGGTCACAGATGGCTCGCACTTCGGACAGGTCATCGGTGTGCTGACTCGGCTTCATACAGAACGTCGAGTACCCGGCGGCGAGCTGATCGGCGAAGGTCGCCATCGAGGCCTCTACATCAGCCACCTCGTCGGGTCCCGGGAACGTGGCACGGGTACCGCCGATCATCTCGAGTTCGGAGAGGTCGCGTCCATCATCGGCCAATCGCACCCGGAGCTTTTCGAGGTCGTCGGAGCTCGGTGATCCGAACGGATGAAAGCCGTCGGCATACGCGACGATGCGACGAAGCAGCGGCTCATGCATCGACTGGCCGCCTAGCCACATCGTCGGCTTACCGTTCCGATACGGCTTGGGCTCTGAATACACATCGGTAAAGTCGAAGAACTCGCCGTGGTAGCTAGCCGGTGACTCGGCCCACAGCAGGGTCATGGCCTCGAGCACCTCATCGAGAATCTTGCCTCGTTTCGTGAAGTCGATGCCGAGCGCGTCGTACTCATCACGATGCCATGAGACGGTTGGCTGGAACACCAGCCGCCCCTCCGAGACGCAGTCGAGTGTCGCAAGCTCCTTTGCCAGCATCACCGGGTGCCGCAACGGGGCAATGATCGCGCCCAACACGATGCGAATGCGGGTGGTAGCCGCTGCGATTGCGGACGCCATGACAATGGAACTCGGCCACAACATGTTTGGGTCTTGATTTCCTGGAGCGGCGTACTCCCTGGGATTGTCGGGCAGACCGAACTCGTTCGCTGATGGCCCAAGCGCGACGTGTTCGCTGAGCATGACAGCATCGAAACCCGCCTCCTCCGCTGTAACTGCCAGGTCAACAATCGCTCGGAGATCATGGCGAGGAACGAGCGTTTCGAGCTCGGTCAGGATCATCAGTAGCCCCGGCGAGCGGCCCATTCGTTAACCGATCACAAACGGATCGCGGGTTGCTCCCTCGAGCTCGACCCACACGGTCTTTGTTTGCAGGAAGGCGTCCATTGCTTCGATGCCGTTGTCCTTGCCATAGCCGCTCTGCTTGAAGCCACCGAACGGCGCCATGTAGCTGACGTTCCGATAGGTGTTAATCCATACGGTGCCGACGTCAAGCTTGCGGGCCATCCGGTGGCCGCGACGAATGTCGTTCGTCCACACACCGGCGGCAAGACCGTAGTCGGAGTCGTTTGCGAGCGTGACCACTTCGTCCTCGTCGGTGAACCGCATAATCGCAAGCACCGGTCCAAAGACTTCTTCTTGGACGATCGAGCAGGTGTTGTCGACGTCGGTGAGGATCGTCGGCCGCACAAAACGCCCACCGAGCTCGGGGTCGACCACACCTCCAGCCGCGACGGTTGCACCCTCGTCTTTCGCGGCTTCGATCATCGACAGAATGCGATCGCGTTGCGCGTCAGATGCAGCGGGCCCCATTTCCGTCGCGATGTCGCTCGGGTCGCCCATGACGATCTCGCCGGCACGCTTGACCAGGCGAGCAATGACCTCGTCCGCGATGTCCTCGTGGATGTACGCCCGAGAACCAGCAACACATGTCTGACCGCTTGCCGCAAAGATGCCAGCGAGCAGTCCATTTGTGGCGGCTTCGACATCGGCATCACCGAACAGAATCTGCGGCGATTTTCCGCCAAGTTCCATTACTGCAGGGGTCAGGTTCTCCGCTGCCGCACGAGCGACATGCTTCGCGGTCACGCCACCGCCGGTGAAGGTGATCTTGTCGATGTCGGGGTGCGAGCTAATCGCTGCCCCAACGCCAGCACCTCCGGTCACGATGTTGATCACGCCCGGCGGGAACCCCACCTCGGTGGCCCGCTCAGCGAGCATGAGCGCCGTGACCGGGGTGATGTCGGACGGCTTCACGACGACGGTGCAGCCTGCGGCCAGCAGTGGACCCAGCTTCCATGTCAGGAGCGAGAGCGGCGAGTTCCACGGGATGATCGCACCGATAACTCCCTTGGGCACACGCTCGGTGTACACCAGGAAGTTCGGCGATGGACTCGGCAGTTGTTCGCCAGTGATCTTGTCGGCCATGCCAGCAAAGAAGTCGAGGTAGCTCTCGATGCTCTTCGCTTGCGCCGTGGTCTCGCGAATGATCTTGCCGTTATCGCGGGTTTCGGCCTGTGCAAGCTCGTCTGCATCGCGGGTCATCGCAGCGCCGAGCGCTCGCATCAGCCGGGCACGTTCACGAGCCGGCATCGTGGCCCACGGTCCGTCTTCGAACGCCTTGCGTGCCGAGCGGACGGCAACGTCGACAGCATCGGGGTCATCGGCGACCTCGGCCCACGCCTCACCCGAGAACGGGTTGATCGTTGGCATACGGCCACCACTCGCGGGCGCAACAAAGCCGCCATCGATCCAATTGTCGAACGTTTCGCTCACGATGGATCTGCTTCCTCAGCGCCAGAATCTTCCTGTGCGTCACCGACGGGCGATTCCTGAGCAGACGCTTCGACGATAGAAATCGCCTGCGACGGGCAGGTCTCGACAATCAGATTCGCCCGGCTGCGCTCAAGCATTCCGGTCCCGATGACCTTGGCGATCACCGTGTCGTCATCGACGTAGAAGGTGTCTTCTTCGAGCATCTCGCATTGGCCTGCACCGATGCACTTCTCCTCATCGACGGTCACTAACACCATCTCGGTTTGTTCGTCACTCATGCGTTCGCGTTCTCCAGACACTGTTCCAAAATCTGCATTCCCTCTTCGATGTCGGCTTCGGTCGCAACGAGCGGCACGAGGACGCGAATCACATTTCCGTCGACACCGGCCCCCATCAAGATCAGGCCCTTGTCGAATGCCTCGCTCACGACAGCGGCAGTAGCCGCGCCGTTGGGGTTGCCGTCGGCGTCGACAAGCTCGATGCCGAGCATCGGCCCGAGGCCGCGAACCTCGCCGATGAGGCTGGTTCGCTCGGCGAGACCATCGAGGCGGCTTCGCATGCGGGCACCAAGCGCTTTGGCAGCGTCTTGAAAGTCAGGATCAAGAACCTGCGTGATCGCAACCTTGGCGGCGGCACATGACAGCGGGTTACCGCCGTAGGTTCCGCCAAGGCCACCTTTGTGGACGCTGTCCATGATGTCGGCTCGGCCGGTGACACCCGAGATTGGCATGCCTCCGCCCATCGACTTTGCCCAGGTCATCAGTTCTGGCGTCGCCCCGTAGTGCTCGATCGCAGACGGCGTTCCCGTTCGACCCATACCGGCCTGTACCTCATCGACAATGACCAAGATGTCGTGCTCTGCTGCGATCTCTTGGATGCGCAGTGGGTAGTCCTGCGGCATGGGGATGAATCCGCCCTCGCCCTGCACTGGCTCGTACACGATCGCTGCGACGTTGCTCGGGTCGATCTGGTTGGCGAACAGACGATGGAGGCCATCGATCGCATCGTCGGAAGTTATGCCCCGAAACTCATAGGGCCCTGGTGCTCGGTAGATCTCAGGCGTCGCCGGACCGAGCCCAATCTTGTACACCATCTTCGCGGTCATGGTCATCGTCAGCGCCGTGCGGCCATGGAACGCGTTGTCCAACACGATGATGCCGTCTCGCTTCGTGAAGTGGCGAGCGATCTTCACTGCGTTCTCTACCGCCTCGGCTCCCGCGTTTGCCAGGAAGCCCTTCTTCTCGAAGTCGCCCGGATGACACTCGGTGAGCAGTCGACAGACATCGACATAGGGCTCGTAACTGTGCAGGGAAAAGCACTGGTGCAAGTAGCTGTCGAGTTGCTCTTTGATGGCGGCGATGACGTCCGGATGACCGTGTCCGTGGTTGGCGACACCAATGCCACCAACGAAGTCGAGAAACTCGCGCCCGTCGACGTCCCAGATTCGGGCGCCCTCGGCACGCTCAACAAAGAACGGGCGCCCAACCACGGGAGCCGCGACCCATTTGTCACGCTCAGCTGCGAGTCGGTCGGTGTTTGGGGTTGTTGTCATGATCTGGCCTCCACAGCCATGTCCACGGAAAGCACGCCGTGGACGAAGTTCGAAGGGACCCGGACGGGTTCGCCGAGCCTTGTGAGGTGCATCTTTCTCGCGGCCATCTCTTCGAGCAAGACGGCCACTTCGAGTCGGGCAAGGAACGCGCCGAGGCACGTGTGTGGTCCGCCGCCGCCGAACGAGAAGTGCGGGTTCTCGGTGCGGCCAACGTCGAACGTGTGCGGGTTGGCAAAGACTCGCTCATCGTGGTTTGCCGAGGCGTACCACATCACGACTTTCTCGCCCGCGTCGAGGTGGGTACCTCCGAGTTCGACCGGGGCGGTCGTTGTCCGGCGCATGTGCAGCACCGGCGTCGACCAGCGCAAGATCTCTTCTGTCGCCGTTTCCACCATGGCCGAGTCGTCGAGCACCCGCTGCCATTGTTCGGGGTGGTCAGCAAGCGCTATCGCCCCATGAGACAACCCGGTGCGGGTGGTCTCGTTGCCGGCAAAGACGAGCAGGTGAAACAGATTGCGATATTCACTTCCGCTCAACCGGTCGCCATCGTCGGCTTCGGCCTGAACCAGCGAGGTCACCAGGTCGTCCTGCGGGTCGGCTCGGCGAAGGTCGCCGATCTTCTCGCCGTACTCAAAGAGTGCGTGACTCGCTGGACTGTTGAAGGGCAGCAGCCGCAGCGGCGTTGTGTTTCCGAACGCATCGGGCGGGATCGACTGGGTGTCTCCGGTGCCTTCAACTAGAAAGTTCGACAGCTCAACGAGGTAGCCAGCATCTTCGACCGGAACCCCGAGCATCGTGAGGATGACCCGAATCGGCAGTGGCGCCGCAACCTCAGCAACAAAGTCGCCCTCCCCCTTTGCTACGTAGGCGTCGAGGAGTTCGACCGTGATATCGCGAACGGTGCTCTCCCAGCGCCGGATGTTCTTTGGTGTGAAGGCTCGAGCAACCAATCGTCGCAACCGTGTGTGGTCCGGAGCATCGCTGTCGATCAACGACCGGCGGGCCTCGATCGCGTCTGCTTCCAAGTCCCACAAGTTGGTCATACCCACCGCGGACGAAAACGTCTTGCCGTCCTTCGAGACCGTCTTGACGTCGGCGTGGCGGCTGACGACCCAGAAGCCACCGTCGTGATAGTCATGCCACATCAACCCATCAGCGTTGCGAATCTCGGCAAACCGCTCGTGCGGAATGCCGTCGAGGTACAGCGATGGGTCGGTGATGTTGGGCGTCGGTGTTGTTGTTGTCGACATGGCGTTTAGCAGTGCTCGATGAAGCGCTCGCGCTCCCAGTCGTTGACGTCGTCGGGGTCTGGGTTGTTCTCCGCTGCCAGCGGCAGCTCAGCTTGAGCGATCGACACGTAGCTGCGGCTAAAGGTGTCGCCGAGCCGACTCGCCAGCTCTGATCCTTCGAAGGCGGCAATCGCTCCGGGCAGATCAGTAGGCAGTGCGGTGCAGTCTCCTGGGTTCCCGTACATATCGCCCGACCCCATTGCGCCGGGGTCAAGATTGCGCTCGATGCCGTCAGTTCCTGCGGCGAGGATGCCGGCAATGATGAGGTACGGGTTCGCGTCAGCACCAGCCGACCGGAACTCGACCCGATTCGCACTCGATCCGCTCTCGGCAATGCATCGTGCGAGCACCGTGCGATTGTCGAGACCCCAGCACACGTGAGTTGGGGCGAAGGTGTACGGGCGAATGCGCTTTGGACCGTTCGATGTTGGGGCGCCGAGCAGCGTCATTGCCTCGGCATGCTCGAGCAGACCACCCATCCACGCACGCATGACGTCGTTCGGTTCACCCTCGCTGCAATCACCAAAGGCGTTCTTGCCGTCGGCGCTGGTCAGGCTGGTGTGCACGTGCATACCCGATCCCGACTGCTCGGCCCATGGCTTCGGCATGAAGGTTGCCTTGTAGCCGTGCTGCATGGCCACCTGTTTGACGATCGACTTGAACAGGACCGTGTTGTCGGCAGCCGTCATAGCGTCGGCTGGACCAGCGTTGATCTCGAATTGGCCAGCGCCATACTCGGCATTTGAGCCTTCGACCTCGATACCGGCGCCGAGCAGCGCTGAACGCATGTCGGCGAGCACTGCCTCAAACTCCATGCCGTCGGTGAGCGAGCTGTACTGGATGTGCGCCTGAACCGGAGTCCAGTCGGGGTTACACAAGAAGAACTCCAACTCGGTTGCGACAACGGGCTCGAGGCCAGCGGCCCGACACCGTTCGATTTGGGCTGCGAGGACTGATCGTGGGGCGAGTGGATGCGGATCGCCGTGCTCGTTCACTGCATCGGCAAACACCAAGCCGTACCCCGGTCGGTGGCTAAAGATGCGGCCGGTCGAATTGTCCGGGACCAGGTGCGCATCGAGGTATCCGGTGTCCATGTTGACGAACTCGTTGTCGGGAAGGTCGTTCTGCATATCGAAGACGAACATGGCGTCCGCGATGTTCGCCCCGCTCTCGAATGTGTTCTCAAGGAACCGCTTTGCGGGAACGCGTTTGCCTCGCAGATGCCCCTGCGTGTCTGGCACGGCGACCTCGACGGTATGGATGTCAGCCTCAGCGGCGGCGGCTCGGAAGCTCTCGATCGAATCTGAGATTCCACTCATTGGACGTTCCCCTTGTTCTTTCGTGTTTCTGTAGTGCAGGTTTGCGGTTGCGGATTTGTGGTTACTGTCTTGCTGCCGTCTGGCAGTTACGTGCTTGCGATATCAAGAACGATGCGTCCGCGAAGATCTCCCGAACGTAGGCGATCGTGCGCGGACTGTGCCTCGGTAAGGGCCATGACTTCTACTGGTTGCACCAGCGTTGGTTCGCTGCGGGCAAGATCGAGCATGTCGTCCATCTGTGAACGGCTGCCCCACACGCTGTTGACGAAGCGGGCCTCGAGCGGAACCGCACCAAAGCCAAACGGAATTGAACCTCCGGCCAAGCCGACAACGCTGACCGTGCCGAGTTTCGCGACCGATCCGGCAGCGGCCTGCAGCGTTGCTTCGGCTCCGATGAAGTCAATGATCAGGTCGAATCGTGCACCGTCGGCAAGTTCACCAACGCCGTCGTGGGCGCCGATCTCGACCGCGGTCTTTTGCTTTGCCTCCGACAGATCGAGCGCCGTGACATGCGCGTCGGTCAGGAGGCGCAGGTACCGAATTGCGAACTGTCCCAGACCACCAGCGCCGATCACGAGCGCACGAGCATCAGCCCCACGCTCTCGCAGCCGGTCGATTCCTTGCAGCACTGCCCGATAGGCCGTGAGCCCACCACACGCCAACGGCGCCGCGGCATACGGGTCGAGCCCATCGAGCGGGGCGAGGTAGCGAGCATCGGGCACATACATTTGCTCGGCGTAGCCGCCATCGGTAAACAGTCCGGCCTCCGTCGAGTCCGAGCAGATCATCTCATTGTGTTCCGAGCACTCAGTACAGTTCAAGCAGCCCCATGGGGCATACAACATCACCGGTCCAAGCTCGTCGTGAACACCCGTGACCTCGTGCCCGAGGATGATCGGTTCCCCCGTGCCGAAGTCGCCATCGACCACGTGAATGTCGGAGTGGCAGACACCGCATGCAGTCACATCGAGGACGAGACCCGACCCCGCCTCGGGTGCCGGGTGATCGTCGACCACTCGCAGCGGGGTGTTGGGGGCGTCAAGAAGAACAGCGCGCATCAGAACTCCTAGTAGCTCTTGGGCAGGTCGAGGCACTTCTGGCCAACGAACGCGAGGATGAGATTGTTGTTAATGGGTGCCACTTGGTAGAGCCGGGTCTCGCGGAGCTTGCGCTCGATGTCGTACTCGGTGGCGAACCCGAAACCACCGTGGGTGTCCATTGCTGCGTTGCCTGCCGCCCATGAGGCTTCGCTCGCAAGCAACTTCGCCATATTTGCCTCAACCCCATGGGCTTCACCCATGTCGTAGAGGTCAGCGGCTTTCCATCGCATGAGGTCGGCGGCTTCGATCTGGATGTGTGCCTTCGCCAGCGGAAATTGCACACCCTGGTTCTGCCCGATCGGTCGGTCGAATACGACGCGCTCTCGTGCGTACTGGGATGCCCGTTCGATGAAGAACCGCCCATCGCCAATGCACTCGGATGCAATCAGGATCCGCTCGGCGTTCATGCCACCAAGAATGTGGCGGAAGCCTTGGCCTTCAGTTCCAATGAGTGAGCTCGCCGGGATCTCGACGTTGTCGAAGAACACTTCGGTCGTGCTGTGGTTCATCATGGTGTCGATTGGGTTGATCGTGAGACCATCGACAAGCGATCCGTCGTCGTTGCGCATCTCGATGAGGAACACCGACAAACCGTCGAGTCGGTTCTCCACCTCGTCGACCGGTGTTGTTCGAGCCAACAGCACCATGAGGTCGGAGTATTCGGCTCGGCTCGTCCAGATCTTCTGACCATTCACCCGATAGACATCGCCGTCACGTTCGGCCCGCGTCCGGATCGCCGTTGTGTTCGAACCGGCGGTTGGCTCGGTCACACCGAACGCCTGAAGCCGCTTCCGGCCGTCGGCGACCATTGGAAGGTAGTGCTGCTTCTGCTCTTCACTGCCGTGGCGAAGCACGGTGCCCATGACGTACATCTGGGCGTGACATGCGCTGGGGTTGCCACCGCTAGCGGAGATCTCTTCGAGAATGACCGAGGCTCCGCCGAGGCTGAGGCCTCCCCCGCCGTACTCCTCGGGGATGAGCGCGCCGAGCCATCCTTGCGTGGTGAGCTCGCGGACGAACTCTTCGGGATACGTCGAAGGCTCGAGTGAGCGCCAGTATTCGTTGCCGTACTTGTCGCAAAGTCGACGAACCTCAGCTCGAATTACATCGTGCTGCTCGTCAGTTCTGTCGATCACTCGGCGTCCTCCCAGAATCCGGTTGCTTCGAGCGCATTAGCCGCGGCCACACCGGCCTCGTGCAGGTGCGTCTCCATGGCCACTCGTGCGGCCACGGCATCTCGTGCCTCGATCGCATCGAGGATCTGCTGATGGCCTGCCACGGCGTCGTCTTTCCAGCCGGCGGTCCGTTCGAAGAACCCTGCGGGAATTGAGCGTTCAAGATGACGGAGAAGCCAGCGGGTTCGTCGTGGTGCGGCTGTGTTGACCAGTTCGTGGAACTCGTTGTTGAGCTTCGAGCCGTCTTCGTTGCTTGCCGCGATGAACTGCGCGTGGATCGAGGCCAGCTTTGTGCGTTGGGCGCCATCGAAGTTCTCGGCCGCCATTGCGGCCACTCGCCCAGCAACCAGCCCGAAGAGTTCATAGTGATCGATGACATCGTCACGCGAAATACGGGCGACGAAGGCGCCGCGCCGCGGTGTGATGTCGAGCAAGCCTTCTTGCCCTAGGACGACGAGCGCCTCGCGAATAGGCGAGCGACTGACATCGAGGTCTTCGGCGATCTGTTCCTGGTCGATCTTTTGCCCGGGCTTCATCTCGCCACGAAGGATCTGCCCACGAAGGTGCGCCACGATCTCGTCGGCCAACCCGCCTCGCCGGATGCTCATGTGATTGCCGCCGATCCGAGGTATGCGGCCTGGACATAGGGGTTGGCCTGCACCTCTTCGGGCGTGCCGTCAGCAATGACCTCGCCCTGGTCGAACACATAGATGCGATCGGAGATGCCAGTAATGAAGCCCAGGTCGTGGTCGATGACGATGACACCAGCGCCAACAGTCGCCGCCATGTGTCGGACCTGCTCGATCATCGTGATCGATTCGCTGTCGCTCATACCGCTGGTCGGTTCATCGAGCAGCATGAACGACGGCGCCATCGCTGCTGCCCGAGCCAGCTCGAGACGGCGGGAGTTTCCGTAGTCGAGCTCGCGAGCTCGGCGGTCTCGATGGTCCCACAAGCCAGCTTCGAGCATGAGGGAGTCGACGTCGCGAACCGCTCGCCCGGCGCGGTGTTCGCTTGCAACCAGCGATGCGACCTCGATGTTCTCGCGCACGGTGAGGGCCCCGAAGAGGCGAAGGTTCTGGAACGTTCGAACAAGGCCGCTGCGGGAGAGGTCGAACGAGGCTTTGCCGCTGAGGTTCTCCTCGTCGATCGAAAAGACGCCCGACTGCGGTTCAACCATGCCGGTGATCACGTTGACGAAGGTCGTCTTGCCGGCACCATTTGGGCCGATGATTCCGACGATCTCGCCACCATTAGCAGTTATGCCGGCGTCGGTGAGCGCTTTGAAGCCGCCGAACGACACGTTGATACCCGACGCAACGAACGCCGTTTCGGAAACCGAATCGAGCTCGGTGAGGCGTTCGGGTTCGACCTCATCGCCACGACCGACGGTCTTGTACAACCACTGGTCGAATTCCCAGTCCTCAAGGATGCCAGTCGGGCGCCAGATCATGAACGCCACCATCGCCAGCCCGAGCACGACGCTATTGAGGTTCTCGCGGAACACCCAGTCGAGTGGGGCGCCATCAAGCCCGATGCCAAAGACTTCGAAGCCGTCCTGTCCGAGGCGACGGGCGAGCTCGCGGGCGGCGGTCATGACGGCGACACCAAGCACCGCTCCCGTCACCGAGTTGCGGCCGCCAACGATGAGCATGACGAGCGTGAGCATGGCGTAGTCGAAGAAGAACCGGTCGGGCAGGATCGATCCGATCTGCCACACCCGAAGCGACGACCCGCCCGAGACAACAACAACCGAAAGCAACAGAGCGACCATTTGCTGAACGAGCGGATTCACGCCCATTGCTCGGGCCGCAAGGTTGTCTTCGCGAGCAGCAACCGCCAGCTTCCCGCTGCGCGACTGCCCATACAGACGGGCAACAAGCATCGCGGCGAAGAGGAGGCCAAGAATTGGCAGGCGACCCTTGAGTGACTCGCCGATGCCGAACGAGATTCCACCTCGGTTACCGCCGGTCAGCTCGGGCCAGCTCTTGGCGACCTCGTGAGTCACAAACAGCAGCGCAAGGGTGATGACCGTCGCAGCCACCGAGCCCGACTGTGCTCCTGATCGGGCCAACCCAATGCCGACGATGACCGCAAAGACGACGGTAACCGCGACCGCTATGAGGATCGCAACCGTCGGGCTGACCTGGGTGTCGGTCAGACCGAATGGCGCGGTTGGGATGCGCTTCAACTTCTCTTCGGGAGAGATTGCGTAGACCGCAAACACATAGCCGGCAATAGCACCGAACCCGATGTGACCGAACGACAAGATGCCGGTGTTGCCGATGTAGATCTGGATGCCGATCACGATGATCGCATCGATCAGCATCGTGGTGACGAGCCGTTCGGCTGAACCGTTACCGAGGATCGTCTGGTACAGCAGCCCCCCGCCGAACAGCACGAGGAACAGGACGATCGAGCCAACGATGGGAAAGGCGATATCGCGACGGGCGTTCGGGAACATCAGACGCGCTCCACCTGCGGAACGGAGAGCAAGCCGCCCGGGCGGAAGATAAACAACAAGGCGATCATGACGAACACAAAGCCGGTCGTTAGGTTCTGAATGCCGACAGGGAGCCACGAGCGCAACAGCACTTCGGCGAGTCCGAGCACCAGGCCGCCAAGTACGGCGCCTCGGAGACTTCCAAGGCCCCCGATCAGCGCCGCAAGGACGCCCTGAAGCATCGGGTTGATGCCGGCGGTTGGCGTGACTTGGCCTTCACGCATAATCCAAAAGACGCCAGCAATGCCAGCGAGCAAGCCCGACAGTGCAAAGGCGCCACGAATGACAGAGTCGGAGTTCACGCCCATAAGCCGGGCGGTATCGAAGTCGGCAGCGGCGGCGCGGAGCGCCAGTCCAAACATGGTGCGCTGCAGCAGCCAGGTTGTTGCGGCGAGCACAACGGCGGTGACGCCGATGACGACGAGGTCGAACACTTCGATGTTCAACGACCCAACCGAGATGGTGTCAGCGAACCAGCCAGGCCGAGGGTAAGGCTTTACTGCGGCACCGATGTACAGCAAGAAGCCAGCGGAGACAATGAAGTGAACTCCGAACGATGTCAACAACATCGTGAAGTCTTTGGCTCCTCGGACTCGACTGAATGCCACTCGTTCGATCAGTAGCGAGGAAATGACTGCGCTCACGATGATGAGAGGCACGACCGTCCACCAGCTCCATCCATTGTTGAAGGCCCAGTAGGTGAGGTATCCGGGGATGGTGATGAGTTCGCCGTGGGCGAAGTTGAGAAGGTGCATGATGCCGAACACGACGGCCACGCCGAGTGCGAGCAAGGCGTAGATGCTGCCGCGTCCGAGACCGTCGATCAGGTTCTGCAAGAGTTCAGCCACGGGTCAGCCTCCTACGAAGGTGTCAAAGAGATCGGAGCGCTCGAGCAACTCCCGGCCAGTGCCGTCAGCCACGACCTCGCCACTGCGAAGCACATAAGCGCGGTCGGCAACCTCAAGCATGCGAGTGGCGTTCTGTTCGACGACGAGAATGGTCCGCCCCTGGCTACGAAGGGTGTCCAACAGCTCGAACACGAGGTCGACGAGGATCGGCGCCAAGCCCAGTGATGGCTCGTCCATCATGATGAGCTTCGGTTTTGACATCAGTGCACGGGCGATCGCCAGTTGTTGTGCTTCGCCGCCGGACATGTAGCCCGCTGGCGTGTCCCACTTATCTCGGAGAACGGGAAACAGTTCAACCATCTCATCGAGCAGTTCGGCCCGTTCGGATGCCTTGGTGGTGATGCCACCGATCTTCAAGTTTTCTTCGACGGTCATGTCCGAGAAGATCCGTCGATGCTCCGGCACGAGTGCCAAGCCAGAACGAAGGATCTTCTCTGGCGCAGTTGACGTGATGTCAGCGCCGTCGAAGTGAATTGCTCCGGCGCTGATCGGCAGAAGTCCTGCGATCGAACCGAGCAACGTTGTCTTTCCTGCCCCGTTGGGGCCGATGAGGCCTACGACCTCACCTTCCCCAACGGTCAGGTTTGCGTCTCGAAGTGCGTTGATCGCACCGTATGCAGTTGTGAGTCCCGACACTTCGAGCATTGGTCTTGACTTAGCCGATCGTGTCGAGGAGGACGTTTGCGCCGTCCGTTACTTGGACGATCGGTACAGCCTTCGGCGGGATGCCGTTGGTGCCGGCGTAGGTGATCGAGCCCGAGGTGCCCTCGAAGCCCGAGATGTTCTTCACGGCCTCAGCAATGCCTGCCGGGTCAGCACAACCACAGTCGAGGATGCCTTGGATACCAAGGAACATCGAGTCGATGTAGAGCGGCATGAACGCAGGTGCATCACTTGCGAGGGTTCCCGATGCTTCAAGCACCTTCTCGAGGTCAGAACCTGCCTCGAGCAGCGTGTGTGGCGTGTGGATGAAGCCTTCGCCGCCTGGGTCGGCGGTGATGCCGGTGGCGTCGAATGCATCAGTTCCCATGTACGTGATGTCGTTGAGGCCTTGGCCTTCCATCTGTGCCCGAAGTGCCGTGATCTGGAAACCAGCGCCGGCCGAGAAGAAGACTTCGCTTCCGTCAGCAACGCTGGCGACCTCGTTGACCTGTGAGGAGAAGTCGGTGTCGACGAACCAGGCGTAGGTCTGCTCGCTGACGATTTCGCCACCACCGGCGGTGAAGGCCGCCTTGAAGGCATCAGGGTTGACGCCCGAGTACGGAACGCCTTCGCCCTCGGTGAAGATGATGGCTCGAGTAAGACCCTGAGCGAGTGCGAACTCTGCCGACGCCGTGGACTGGCCGTTGTCGTCGAAGGTGACGAGGAACGTGTTGTTTGCAGCGTCAGCAAGCGTTGGCTCGGTCGATGCTGCGGCGAAGATCGCGTACTCGCCACCACCGGTCTGCTGCATTGGCAAGGTTGCGTCAGCGAACGGCGGGCCGATGAAGAAGTGTGCACCCCAATCGATGAGCTCCTGGGTTGCGAGCGCTGGGTCGGTACCAGACTCGCGAACTTCAACTTCGACTGGCTGACCGTTGATACCGCCATTGCAGTTCACAAGGCTTGCGACGTAGGGAACCACTTCGGAGCCAGGGACGTCGACGAAGCCAGCAGCCTCACTGAAGTCCATGACCATACCGACCTTGATCGGATCGCCAGATGGCGCATCGGCACAGTTGGACAGATCGGCGGCGAGGATCGCGTCGATGTCGAGACCGGAGTGTCCAGCGCCGTCGTCTTCCATAGCGTCGTCACCGTCTAACATCGCTGCGTCGTCGGTCGCGGTGTCGGCGGTATCAGCTGTGTCTGAGCTGCCGCATGCTGCGGCGATCATGGCAAAGGCTAAAAGCAGCCCCAATAGATGACGAAATTTCACGTTGTCCCCTCCACGGTGAACGAGCGAGCTCGACGGCTCACCCTTTTGCATATTGTATTTAATCTACACATGAGCGTTACCCGCGTCACATTCGGACGTAGGTTGCTCTGCAAGCGAAACCTACGGTAGTAATTGTTCGGTAGCAAACGAATTATTCTGAAAGGCATGAACTCTGTGACAAGACGAGCCCTCGTGATCGCCCACGAACCCGACGGGCCGGCTGGCCAGGTCGGCGTCCGTCTCGCCGAGCGCGGCTTCGATGTCACGACCCATGTCGTCACCACCGACTACGACCAACCCAATACCTCTGCACCGTTCCCAGCGTTCGACGACTACGACGTCATCGCGATCATGGGGTCGATCCGCTCGCTGACAAATAAGGCAGAGATCGACTCCTGGGTCCACGACGAACTCGAACTCATCCGCTCAAGCCACGCGGCCGGTCAACCAGTACTCGGGGTGTGCTTTGGCGGGCAGCTCATCGCCGAGGCGCTTGGCGGTGCGGTTGAACAATCCCCCACCACCGAGATTGGCTGGCACGAGATCCGACCGACGGAGGGCAAGACCAACCCGATCGGCCCAGGGCCGTGGATGGAGTGGCACCACGACCGGATCATTGCGCCACCTGAGGCAGAGGTCCTTGCCGAAAACGACACCTCGGTGCAGCTGTTTACGATCGGCAGCATGGTCGGCACCCAGTTCCACCCCGAGGTCGACCTAAAGCACATCTCCGATTGGCTCGAGACGGCCGACGACGAGTACCTCGCAACGTACGGGCAGGATCGCCACGCGATCTTGGCTGAGGTCGCCGAACACGAGGCCCGCAACACCAAGCAGTGCCACGCCTTTGTCGACTGGTTTCTCGAAAGCACAGGTGCCGTATGACGCGTCTCCCGTTGATTGGACTTACCGGCCGGCGAAAGACCGGCGCGCAACTCGTTGGCCAGCCCGAGAGCCTGCTGCACCTCGAGGGCGATTGGTACTACGCCGACTACGCCCGAGGCGTTCTCGCTGCTGGAGGGCTTCCGGTCAATCTCCCGCTCGACGCCGACCCAGCTGCATTCGTCGACCGACTCGACGGCATCCTTATCTCCGGCGGCGCCGACGTCTGGCCCGAACGGTACGGGGCCACCCCGCTCGCTACTGCTGACCCAGCCGAGCACGAGCGAGACGACTTCGAGATTGCACTGCTCGATGCAGCGACCCAGCAAGCGCTACCAACGCTCGGCATCTGCCGAGGCCTGCAGATCATGAACGTGCATGCGGGGGGAACACTTCACCAGCACATCCCCGAGCACGCTCGATACGACGTTGCCCCGACTGGCCCTATTCACGACATCAACATCACCGCGGGTTCAGCACTCGCCGACTTGTACGGCGCGACCCACCAGGTGAACTCGCTTCATCACCAGACGGTCGACGCCGTCGGCGATGGGCTTGTCGTCACCGCCTCGCACAACGACGGCACCGTGGAGGGGTTCGAGCACACGACACTGCCGATGCTGGCTGTCCAGTGGCATCCCGAGATGCTGGACACTCGCGATTCCGATCCGGTCTTCGGGTGGATCGTCGAGCAAGCAGCGGCGCGATTGGGATAGATGAGCATGCTCGACACCGACTTCACCAAGGCACTTCAACGAGTCGTTCCGCCAATTGAACAAGCAGCAACACTTCCGGCTGCCGCCTATGTGAGCGCCGACGCATGGGATCGCGAGCAAGAGGTCATCTTTCGACAGGGGTGGCTCGGGGTCGGTCGCAGCGACCGATGGCACGCGGCGGGCGACTTCGCCACCTTCACGCTTGGCGGCGTTCCCGTAGCGGTCGTTCGGGACGACGACGGCACGCTCCGGGCGTGGAACAACAGCTGCAGTCACCGGGCATCGCAGATCCTCGTGGGAGAAGGATCGTGCGCGCGCATGCGATGCCGCTTCCACTACTGGACCTACAGCCTCGACGGACGCCTCGTCGGCGCGCCAAGCATGAATGACACTCCCGACTTCAACAAGGACGACCACGGCCTTGTCGAGTTCGGTTGTGTAGAGCGCGACGGCTTCGCCTTCGTCAGCCTCGATCCCGATGCCCCGCCGATCGACGAATGGCTTGGGCAATTCAGCGAAGTTCACGCAGCGTGGAACCTCGGAGAGCTCCGCACCGGACGACGCCGCGAGTTCACGATCAACAGCAACTGGAAGACGTTCTGCGAGGTCTTCAACGAGTACTACCACCTGCCCTATGTGCACCCAGACTCGATCGCCGACACCTACCAGGATCCCGATCCAGGCGACGTCGTCGTTGGCCGGTTCGCAACACAATTCGGCGTCACGAACGGCACGGGTGGCCTTCTCGATGACGCCGCTGACGCGAACGAGCTCCCGGTCCTCGAGTCGCTGGCCGGCACGCGAGACGCCACAGGCGTTCGCTACACGTGGCTCTACCCAAACATGTTGGTCGCGGCCGGTCGAGAAGCGATCTGGATGTACACCGTCTACCCGATCAGCCCATCAGAAACCCGGTGCGAACAGATCATGGCCTTCCCCCAGTCAACGATCGAGCTCGACGACTTCGAACAGAAAGCCGCCGAGTACTACCGACGGGTCGACGTGGCGATCGACGAGGACATCCCGATGCTCGAAGAGCAACAGGCTGGCATGGCCTCACCGTTCACGAAGCAAGGACGGTTCTCTCACCTCGAGCCCAGCGTGGCCCAGTTCGCCTGCTGGTATGCCGATCGAATGCTCCACGGCTAGCGGCACTACCGCTAGACCTGCGAAACTGCGTTGGCGGCTGTTCTACATCGCGTCCGGCGTCCACCACGAACGGCGCCCTCCCGTCGCTGGGCGGCGATTGGCGCCATATTGCTCACATGCTAACTAACGCTTGGCGGTGGTGGCGGGCTCGGTGGCATGGGGCGCAGCGCGGCTCGAGCTCGGTGGTGACGGTGTGCTGCGTTTGCTCGTACGGAGGGTTGTGGTCGAGTTCGAGCAGGTCGGGGCTTTGGCAATCGACACACTCATGGTTGTGAGCCT
>CAKZVC010000053.1 GCA_937922235.1 uncultured Acidimicrobiales bacterium
TGAACGGTGAGCTACGAGAACTGGCCCGTTCCTTCCTCAACCAAACCGAAGTCCGAGTCGAAGGCCGCCACTTCGCACAAGAAGACAGCCCAGACGAAATCGGTCAAGCGATCGCCGAGTGGATTTCCGCTCGCTAGCACCATTCTTCTGAGCATGGTGCACGGTATCCGCGGATCAGACTCAGAAAAAGGGCCGTCTATCGAGGGTTGGCGGCTTCGTCGAGGAGCACGGTCGCTCGGGCTTGGGTTGGCAGCGTGGCCGGGATTCTTGGGTCGTTGTCGAGGAACTGTTGAACAGCGGGTTGCTTCGACTCGCCGCCGATGACCCACAGAAGTTCCTTGGCCCGATCGAGAACCGGCCAGGTGAACGACATGCGGATGCGGCCCTGGTATTCCTCACTGACGGCCACGTCACGATCATCGACCGCAAGAATTGGGTCGCCGGGAATGAGCGAGGCCGTGTGGCCGTCGGATCCCATGCCCAGCTGGATCAGGTCGAACACGACCGGTGAGCCGGTGATGGTGTCCATCTGCTTCTGGTACTCGGCCGCTGCAGTCAGAAGATCGTCTGCCGTGACCGGCATCAGCCAGATACCAGCGGGTGCGTTGTGCGTGGTGAACTCGTCGGTCAGCAGTTCGGTGTCGAGCATGGTGGCGTTGCGGTCAGAGTCACCGTCGGGAGCGACTCGTTCGTCGACCTGAAAGAGGTGGGTGCGGCTCCAGTCGAGATCGCGACGCTCGCTCAACAGCTGCAGCATCCGACGTGGCGTCGAGCCACCCGACACAGCCCATACAAACTGACCGCGCTCATCGATCGCCCGAGCCGCAGCATCGACCAGAAACTCGACAGCGCGCTCAGCAAGTGCTTCGCCATCGGCCAACACCTCAACGTTCATTGCAACACATCCTTACCTGGATCAGCGGGGGTCGCCTCGCCGTTCGCTGTCAGGCCACTCAGGCTCGGAAGTTCCAACAAGCGGTGCCACCCGATCAGCTTCGATCGGACCCCACGAGCCGGGGGAATACTTGAGTGGTGGATCGGTGACATCGAGCAGCGGGTCGACGATTCGCCACGCTTCTTCGACACCGTCCTGACGGGCGAACAGCCGCTCGTCCCCGATCAGTGCGTCGGCGATCAGACGCTCGTAGGCGTCGGGTCCTTCGCCACCCAGGGCTTCCTCGTAGTCGACGGAAAGATCGACATCGTCGCTCACCATCTCGAGCCCAGGCACCTTGGCCTGCATGCTCATCGTGATGTGGTCGGTGGGCTTCATCTGGAAGCGCAGGCGGTTCGGCTCGGGGCACTCGTCAGCGTCGGCGAACAGCATGCGCGGCGGCTGCTTGAATTCGACGACCGCCTCGGTGACGGTTTGGGCCATCGACTTCCCGGCGCGAATGTAGAACGGCACGCCTTGCCAGCGCCATGATTCGATCTCGACGGTCATGGCAGCAAACGTCTCGGTGTTCGAGTCTTCGGCGACGCCTTCTTCGTCGAGGTAACCAACCACCTGGCCGCGCACAACACGCTTCGGGTCGAGCGGCTTCATCGACTTGAAGACCTTCACCTTCTCATCACGGAAGGCGGCCGGATCTTGGCTGGCTGGAGGCTCCATCGCCATCAGCGCAACCATCTGCAGCAGGTGGTTCTGGACAACATCACGGATGGCGCCGACCTCGTCGTAGAAGGCACCGCGGCCATCGACGCCAAAGGCCTCGGCCATTGTGATGGTTACCGACTTCACGTGATGGCGGTTCCAAATGGGCTCAAGAATCGAGTTCGCAAAGCGGAAGACCATCAAGTTCATGACCGGCTCTTTGCCGAGGAAGTGGTCGATACGAAAGATCTGCTCTTCGTCGAGATGCTTGCGCAAGGTGGCGTTGAGCTCTCGAGCAGTCTGCAGATCTCGACCGAACGGCTTCTCGACAACAACCCGACCGCGATCGGTCATGCCCACACTGGACAAGCCCTCAACGACGTCGTCAAAGAGGAACGGTGGGATCGACAAGAACGACAGTGGAACCGCTGCACCCTCGGTGAGCTCAGCCACCCGCGGCCACGTAGCCGGGTCGGTGTAGTCGCCAGCGATATAGCGCACGCGCCCACACATCTCTTCAAGAATCGCTTCGTCGACCGCATCGCCGAGCTTCGCCCGCACGGACTCACGAGCCCGATCGCGCATCTCTTCATCGCCCCAGTCGGAGCGCGCAATGCCGACAATGGGCATCTTCATTCGGCCTTCAGTGGTGAGCTCGTAGAGCGCGGGCCACAGCTTCTTTTTGGCGAGGTCTCCTGTCGCTCCGAAGAGGAGGAAGGCGTCGGCGGGCAATGTGGCAGTACCAGGTGCGCCCATATCTAGTCGTCTGCCTTCTTCTCGTGATGGCCGCCAAACTCCTTACGCTGCGCCGACACGATCTTGTTCGTGAAGTCGGCATTGCCGCGCGACGAGAAGCGGTCGAGCAGTGCTGAACTGATCGCGGCCGCGGGGACACCCAACTCGATTGCTGCTTGTGCAGTCCAACGGCCGCCGCCGGAATCGGACACGCGACCCTGGAACGCATCGAGGTTCGGGTCGACGGCCAGCGCATGGGCAGTGAGATCGACAAGCCACGAGCTAATGACCGACCCACGACGCCAGACCTCGGCGATCGCGGGAATGTCGAAATCGTATTGGTAGTACTGCGGGTCGCGCAGCGGCGTGGTCTCGGCATCGGCCTGGCGTTCCTCGGTTCCGGCATCTGCCGCTTCGAGCACGCCGAGTCCTTCGGCCATGGCCGCCATCATTCCGTACTCGATGCCGTTGTGCACCATCTTCACGAAGTGGCCAGCACCGTTCGGGCCACAACGCAGCCATCCGTTCTCGCCAGGTCGCAGCGGACCATCATCATCGAGCGTTCGTTTGGCGTGGCCCACTCCGGGAGCGAGCGTGTCGAGCAGCGGTTCGAGGCGAGCAATGACGTCGTCTTCGCCACCAACCATCAGCGAGAACCCGCGCTGCTCTCCGTAGACACCACCGCTCGTTCCAATGTCGACGTAGTGGATGCCCTTCTCGGCGAGAACTGCAGCCTTATCAATGTCGTCCTGCCAGTTGGAGTTTCCGCCGTCGATGATGATGTCACCGGCTTCGAAGTGCTCGGCGACCTTGTCGACTGTCGCGTCGACGAACGCGGCGGGAACCATGACCCATGCAACCCGAGGCGTGCTCAGAGCCTCAGCGAACTCCTCAAGGGTGTAGGCGCCAACAGCGCCTTCTTTCGCGATCTCATCAACCGGTTCGGGGTAGATGTCATAGGCAACGGCCTCGTGGCCGTCCTTCATTGCTCGACGGACGAGCCCCGCACCCATTCGTCCGATTCCGACCATTCCAAACTGCATAATTGTCCTTAAGACTGTTTTGTGAAGACAGTGTCGTGTGTTGTAACCCCGGCGCAGCGCCGCGCACCGGTGTTACCGTCAACCCATCATGGCCCCGATCCCATACCGAGTGCGGCGTTTCGGCGAGCGAATAGCAACACGTGCAGGAGAGGCCATCATGGCGACGTCTGAGTACAGCGAACCGGCAAGCGGCGCGCTCCATGTTCAGATCGGCAGCAACGACACGGTCGATGAGACACTCGCTGCCGAGATCGTGTCGATGACACTGTTCGACCTGGGGGCGCAGGCAGTTGGCGAGAACCACGAAGCTGGCTTGGCCCTGATCGCGGGCTTCGCATCGATTGACGAGGCAGAAGCAGCAGCGGCAATGCTTCGTCGTCACTATGGCGAGCTTGTGGATTCGTGCCACTCCAGCGAAGTCAAAGCAGCCACATGGGTAGAGAGCCAACGCGATGGCCTTGAGCCGACGGTGATCGGCCCGTGGCACATTCGTGCACCCTGGCACCCCGAACCAGAGATCGACCCGCTGTTTGATGTCGTCATCGACCCGGGGGTGGCCTTTGGCCACGGCGCCCACCCAACTACTCGCCTCACAATCGAGCTCATGTTGCGCCACGTCACTCGTGAGACTGCACCCGGCCTCACCGTCGTCGACCTTGGTACTGGAACCGCCGTTGCGGCGATCATCGCTGCGCGACTCGGCGCCAACGTTCGCGCCGTCGAGATCGACCCGGACGCGCTTGACGTGGCGTGGCAGAACATCGATCGCAACAGCGCAGAGCCGTGCCATGAGGTTCGCGACGGAATCGAGCTCATCGCTGGAGATGCTGCTGGGGCCCGCATCGAACCGACCGACCTGGTGTTGGCGAACGTCACGCTCGACGTCCAGCGCCTTCTTGTCGAGCGAACAACACGGGCACATCGGGTGCTCGCATCGGGCATCTTGTGTCGCCAGGTTCACGAGCTCCGACGTCTCTATTCTGGTCACGTAGCATCTACGATCTCTACAAGTGGCGAGTGGGCGGCGGTCGAACTCTCATCGATTGCCGGTATGGGCCGAAAGAACTAGTGATGAGTGACGCCGAACCAAAAAGGGACGACGACTACTACCCGTTCAGGTGGAAGGTCGCCGACTTCTTTGAAGACCTCTTTGTCTTGCACCGCACCGCCGTAGTCGGCGTGCTTGCCCTGCTTGGGCTGGGCTTCATATTGCTCGGGTTCCTCGTGCTCGGCTGGGGCCAAGACTCGACCGAGATCGCGACGGAGGCCCGCACCGCCGCTGAAGGCGAGGTCGACGACGAATCGGCCGGTGCCGAGGACACCACGACCTCGGAAGCAACGGACGCGGCAGACCCTCAAGAGTCAGAGGAAGAGGCCGCCGAAACCGCCCCAACCTCCTCCAGCACCACAACTTCCACAACGACGTCGACTACCACGACGTCAACCACCACCACTTCAACCACGACAACGACCGCCGCGCCCGCATCGACCCGGGCTCCGACATCGGACGCTCAGCTCACGAGCACCCCCGCTGGCCGCATTGCGGTACTCAGCCCAGGAAGCATCACGCTTGCGGGCGGCCTGCCTAACGACGAAAGCGCTGACGAAGTCGTTGAGCTCACGAAGGCACTGTTCCCCGGCTACACGATCGAGGATGCACAGATCGTCGACGAATCGTTTGCCGACTCCGACTCGGTCACCTATCGCCTGTCAGCTGCCGACCTGTTCGGTTACAACAGCGATGATCTCAACGGCACCTACCTGCCACTCGTCGATCAGCTCGCCGCCTCGCTCATTGAGAACGAATCATGGACTGTCGAAGTCAGCGGTCATACCGACGACACCGGGCCCTCCGATGGCAACCAGAGGCTCAGCGAACGCCGCGCCGCTTCCGCTGCGTCTCGCCTACAGGCGCAGGGTGTCCCGGCAGCGCGGGTCATCTCTGTTGGCCGTGGTGAAGAGCAGCCGATCGAGCCGAACGGCACCGAGGCAGGTCGCCTCGCGAACCGCCGCGTCGAGTTCACGCTCTCTCAGTAACGGCTTTCATTAGTCCGCAGCACCTGCGCCAGCGAACCACTGGGTGCCGTAGTAGCCGTTGCCGTCAACCTCGATACCTGCACCAAAGGTGACGTAGCGCGTCTTGTTCAAGATGGCCTCACGATGACCTGTGGTGCTGTTCATCCACTGGTTCATGAGCTGCGCCGCAACCGACTCGACCGACTGCGAACGGGACGTTGAGAACCAGGCGATGTTCTCTCCCCACCAGCCGTTTGGCTGACCGTGAGCGAAGTTGCCAGTGTTTGCCATTGTCTCGGACCAGGCCTTTGCACCGTTGCTCAAGCTTGTGCTCTGGATGTACGGCCGGAGTGCGTTGCCGTTGGTGTCTCGACGTTCGTCTGCGCGAACATTCCACGAGCCACCGTCACCGGAGCGGCACCAATTCGCGCTGCCGGTGCGAGCGCAGTTGACCAGGCGGAAGATCTCGTTTCCCACTGCAATTTCGAACTCGGTCTCAGTCGTTGGTGCCGGAGCTGAGGTCGTTGGAGGTGCAGTTGGCGTTGGCGTTGTGGGTTCGGGCGGTGTGGCCAGTGGGGTTGGACCGGTTGGGTTCGGGTCGGCAACGGCTTCACGAACGCCAGAAATGAAGTCGAATCCGGCGCCGCCGAAGTTCGCTCCTCCACCCAGCCCTGGGCGAAGACGATCCTCACCGCTTTCGCCGTAAAGCAGGTCGTTGCCGTTGCCACCTGCGATCAGGTCGCTGTGCTTACCGCCCCATATCTGATCGTGACCCCTGCCGCCGAACATGACGTCGTTGCCGTCGCCGCCATACATCTCGTCTGCGTTGCGCGACCCGTAGAGTTCGTCAGCGCCAGCGCCACCGACAACGGTATCGATGCCCCAGCCGCCATGGACGTAGTCGTTGCCCCACTCTCCATCGACATAGTCGGGGCCGGCGTTTCCGAAGATCTCATCTTCGCCCGAGCCGCCAAAGATCTGATCTCCGCCCTGTCCGCCGCAGATGAGGTCGTCTCCGCCTCGTCCGTAGATGATGTCCGCACCAGCGAGGCCAACGATGACGTCGTTGCCTGCGGTGCCCGACAGCACGTCGTCGCCTGTGGTTCCAATGATCGTTGCTACGACGCCTTGACACATCGGCCCGGCAGCGGCCGCCGGACTCGCCGCGAACACCGTCGAGCCCACAAGAGCGGCGGCCATCAAAACAGAAGGAACTCGAACGCGGTACATCCGGTCAACTACGACCGGTTACCTCAGATTCTGAAAGGAATTGGGGCGTATGGCCTAGGAATTTCGCTCAAGCCACCACGCGTCGAGCCGACGTTCGAGCTCGTCACGTTCGAGGGCGCCTTCGCTGCGCTTAATCTCGAGCAGCATGCGAACAGCCTCGCCAACTGCTGGGCCCGGTTCGAGGTTGAGATAGGCCATGACGTCCGAGCCATCCATGTCTGGGCGTTCGGCGGCGATGCGGTCGGCTTCGGCGAGCTCGGCGATACGACGCTCGAGGTCGTCCATGGCTTCTTGGATGCCGGCGAGCTTGCGTGCGTTCCGGGTGGTGCAGTCGCAGCGGATCAAATGGTTGAGCGTTCCGAGAAGCGGTCCGGCTTCGCGGGCATACCGTCGAACTGCGGAGTCTGACCATCCGTCGGAGTAGCCCTTGAACCGACCCGACATGCGAACGAGCTCGGTGACGTCTTCGACGAACTGCTCGTCGAAGCCGAGCGCGGTAAGCCGCTTGCGGGCCATGCGTGCACCGACCGCTTCGTGGTGACGGAACGTGACGCCATCGTCGTCGATCCGACGAGTCTTTGGCTTGCCAACGTCGTGAAAGAGCGCAGCCATGCGAACCAGCAGCTCGGGTCGGGTCTTCGACGTGACCGCGATCGTGTGCGAAAGCACATCCTTGTGTCGGTGGATGGGATCCTGTTCCATGCGCAGGAGCGGCAGCTCGGGGGCAACTTCATCCATCCGACCAGAGTCGAGAATCTTCCAGAGCGACTCGGTGGGGTCGTCTGGCATGAGTGCGTCGATGAGATCTTGAGCTTCTGGTCCTACAGCCACGACAAGGAAGGATAGCGATCGCCAGAGCACGTCATCCGCGTCCGTGTTCGGAGCCGGTATGCCAATAGTCTTGGTGGGGTGAATCCCGATCCTCCCCCGCCGAGCGCGCCGTCTCCACTTCCGCCGCCGCCGCCCGATTCGGGGAAGCCAACCGATAACCCGATCGCCGTTGTTGGCATCTTGGTCTCGCTCCTTGGCGTGATCACCTCGGTTGTGGTTGTGGGCGGGTTCCTCGGAATGGTTGGCGTGTTGCTGTCGGCTATGGGTTACAAGCGTTCGAAGCTGCTCAACCGAGGCAAAGGTGCGGCGGTTTCTGGGATCGCTCTGGGTGTCTTTGCGATCCTGGCGTCGACCGCCTTCTTCTTCGTGTACTTCACCAAGATCGACGGCGGACCGGAGATCATCCGCGACGGCATCGCCACGCATTCCACGAACACCGAGTTCCCTCCGCAAGACGACTTCATCAGCACCGAGTGCGAAGCAGCCGGGTCATCTGCCCGGGCAACCATCAACCTCGAGAACAAGTCGCCAGGACCGAGCGTCTACATCGTCACGGTTGCGTGGGAAACACAGAGCGGCGGCACGACCGAAGGTGTCGTGCAGTCGAAACTCATCGACCCAGGAGACCCCGTAACCCTGCGCCTCTTCGCGGAAAGCTCTGAGGCGATCGCTGACACCTGCAAGGTCACCACAATCGAACGATCCGGCCTAGGCATCCTCGCCACGCAATAGTTTTTGTGACGATTCTCAGACCGTAACGGTCAGAAAGTCTGTACAAATCCTGACTGGAAGTTGCTACCAGTGAGCGGAGCTCGCGTAGCGAACTTGGACGCCGACTGGGGATCTGGGCGGAAGTCCCAGCGATTTACGGCACTAGGGCTTTGGCGAGGCCGGCGAGCTCGGGGAGCTCGTGGCCTACAGCCGGGTCTTTCACACGTGCGCTTACGATGACGCCGCCGAGAGCACCTGACTCTTCGACGTCGATTTCGAGGGTCCAACGACTGCCCCACACCGTGAGGTGCACGGTGCGCAGTCCGTCGTCGTCGACCAGCTCAACCTTGTCCCGCATTCCCCAGTCGTCTCCGCTGAGAATGCCGTTGAACCATGACATGGCTTGGTCGTAATCCATCGAGCGATGAAGCTCTGATACGACTGTCATTGATTGTGCTGACACGTTGATCCTCTACTTCAGCCCCGGCTCCACCCGTGTTGCTGGAGAGAACGTAGAGGTGAGGTTCGCAACCCTCCAAATCTGTTTTCGATTATTTTCGCGAGCCCTTAGAAGGTCACGGTTTCGTCGAAGACGAGGCCTGCTTCGAGGGTCTTGTGCACGGGGCATCGCTCGGCGATTTGGGCCAGCCGGGCGCGCTGCTCGTCGTCGAAGTCGCCGTCCATGAAAATCTCCGACGTCACGTTGTGCAGGAAGCCTTGCGCATCGTCATCGCAGTGAGCGCAGTCGTCGGCGTGGATCTTGTCGTAGGTGTACTTGGCCGAGACCGAGTGCAACTTCCAGCCTTTGCGCTTGCAGTAGTACGAAATCGTGATGCACGTGCACGCGCCGAGCGCGCCGAGCAAGAGCTCGTACGGGTTAGGGCCGGTGTCGGTGCCATCGAGCTCGATGGGTTCGTCGGCGGTCCACACGTGGCGTCCGTTTCGCAACTCAACAACGGCACCTTCGGTCAGATCAGCAGTAATGGTCGTCATGGCTCGACGGTAGTCGTCGGCTCGACGGCGTGGGAGTGGCGAATGAGGGACTGTCCCTAATTCGCCACTCGTGTGCGGGGATTCATGTTCGAAAAGCGCAGATCGTGGCAAAGGTGGCGCTTTTCGTGAAAAAACTCCTCAGGTTCACACTCCCCGTCACCCGAAGAGACAGAATATGACGAACGTGTAACAATCGTTACCAGACGATGTCGTTTACAACGTCACCCCTCTCCTCTTGATGCGATCCCATTCCCGAATTCCCCTGCTGCCAACAGCGTTCTTCGTCGTTGCGATGCTTGCCCTTGCCGCGGCATCCGCACCGGTCGGAGCTGTAACAACTTCGCCACTCAGCACGGCGAACGAGTCACCGATTGCCGTTCCGTTCATCGGCGACTACGAAGTCTGGTGCACCGACCGGAACCCAGCACCCGGAAACCGCTGCAGCCGCCATCATGGATCGCCGGCTATCGATCTTGGTATGGCGCCCGGGACTCCCCTCTATGCAGCCGGAAGCGGCACGGTCATCGACGCCGACAACAACTGCCCCGCCCGCGGCCGTTGCAACAACGGCATGGGCAACAACGTCATCATCGAACATGCTGATGGTTCGTTCTCTCGCTACCTACACATGGGTCAAGTCACGGTGGCGGTCGATCAGGTAGTTACCGTCGGCCAAGCGATCGGCACCTCCGGTGAAAGCGGCCAGAACAGCTCGCCTCACCTCCACTACGACGAGCACTTCCCGTTCGGCACACGAACCGACATGGGCAAATGGGTTGGCTGCGCCGGTGGGCAACAGGTCATTTACCCCGACGTCTTCGGCACAACCGATTGGAACCTCGTTCCCTACGGATCACGCATTGTGAACGACGGCTTCGACTGTCTTGACGGTGTCGATCTCGGAGCGAACGTTCCGGCACCACGCATTCTCGGCGGTACGACCCACTTCGCCGTGACGGCTCCGAGCGAGATCGCCCGGTCGACCTATCAGATCAGCATCGACCGCAACAACGGTGCCGCTCCGGAAGTCATCGGTGTCAGCGGTACCACGCTCGTCTACCGCTCGGCCCCATCGGCAACCGTGTCGGTTCGGGTTCGACAGTTGGTCCGCGGAGCATGGATGCCGTGGTCGACTCCGGTCGACTACACCCCGGGCACCGTAAGTGACCTGCCCGTTTGCGCTGGCCTCTACGCAACGACAACCTCGATGACCGGCACCCCCGATGCCGACGTCATTGTTGGCACTGACGCAAACGACACGATCAACGCTCGCGGCGGCGACGACATTATCTGTGGCAACGGCGGCAACGACTCGATCATGGCCGGCATTGGCAAGGACCGGGTCTTCGGTGGCACTGGAGACGACACCATCAGCGGCGGCCGAGGCATCGACCTCATTCGTGGCGAGGCAGATGACGACACGCTCAACGGTGGCGAGGGGCGCGATACGATCTTCGGCGGCGCCGGCAACGACATTGTGCTTGGCAACGCTGGCAGCGACCTGCTCGACGGCGGCAACGGCAACGACACTCTCACCGGTGGCATTGGCCACGATGTGCTTCGCGGTGCCGCTGACGATGACCGCCTTGATGGTCGAAACGGACGTGACGTTCTGCTCGGCGGTAACGGCATCGACTCATTGATGGGCGGCAACGGCCGCGATCGACTCGTCGGTGGTGCTGGTGCTGACACGATCGCCGGCGGCCCCGGATCCGACCGCTGCGTTTCCGACGCAACCGACAACGTTGGCGAGTGCGAACGATGAACCACTTCCGCCGCATCCTGTCGGTCTTGTCTGTCGTTTCCGTGCTTGTACTTGGCCTCGGCACCAGCCCGGCTTCGGCCCGCAACGGAGCAGCGGTTCCAGCGATCAACAACGCCGACCGAGCGCAGGTCGCCGCCACGTACCAGTCGGCGATCGAGGGCAACCTGCTCCTCAACCCGCAGTGGAACGGATCAACCTCAGCGTGCCAGCCTGGCACCGCAACCAACACGTTCGATGCCGCGACGATCGAGTCGGTGAACTGGTTCCGCTCAATGGCTGGCCTGCGCCCCGTCAGCGAAGACTCCGCACTCAGCAACGCCGCTCAGCAAGCCGCGTTGATGATGCACGCCAACAACTCCCTGTCGCACTACCCAACGGCCGGCTGGAACTGCCATTCGGCTAGCGGGACGAAGTCCGCTGGGCTCAGCAACCTGACCCTCGGCATTGTTGGCCCTCGCAGCGTCATTGGCCAGATCGAAGATCCAGGTGCTGCCAACGAAGCGCTCGGTCATCGCCGGTGGCTGCTCTTCCCCGAGCTCACCAAAGTCGGCGTTGCGAACACCTCCCGAGCAAGCGCACTTCAAGTCATCTCGAACTTCGGTAGCCGCTATAGCGAGACCGATTGGGTGTCGTGGCCTCCTGCTGGGTTTGTTCCAGACGAGACGGTCTACCCACGCTGGTCGATGAGCTACGCCGGTGCGGGCAAGGTCGATCTGTCAGCAGCTCGTGTGACCATCACCGAGAACGGCCGCCAGCTTGCGGTTCGCGTCCTTCCCGTCGTGGCGGGATTCGGCGACCCAACCCTTGGTTGGGAAGTCAGCGGGGCAAACCCCAAGGCTGCCGGCGACGTGGTCTACAAGGTTTCGGTGAGCGGCGTTACGATCAACGGCCGAGCCATCACCCGCAGCTACACCGTGACGAGCTTCGACGCAGCGGCGAAGACGGCTCCTGTGCTTGGCCCAACATGCCAGGGCAAAGCAGCAACGATTATCGGCACGCCTGGCGACGACCGCCTGCGCGGCACAGCGGGCGCTGACGTCATCGTTGGCCTCGGTGGCAACGACATCATCGACGGACTTGCCGGCAACGACATCATCTGCGGTGGCCGAGGCCACGACCTGATCCGTGCTGGCTGGGGCAATGACGTTGTCCTTGGTGGCCCCGGACGTGACACGATCCGTGGCGCACGCGGCAACGACACATTGAACGGCGGAAGCGGACGCGACCGGATAGATGGCGGCGCTGGATCTGACACGCTCATCGGCGGCGGACACACCGACACGCTCGTGGGCCAAGGCGGCACCGATATCTGCTGGGGCAACACCGTCCGCCAATCGCTGTCTACGAACGACGCCCGCACCTGCGAAAAGGGTCGTTAGCCCCTTCGCCCATTCGGGTGGGTCAGACCACTAGCGGGCGAAGAAGAAGTACCAGGCAATCGCCGCGAGAAGGCCAAGGCCAATCGCGACTTTGAGGAAGCCTTTTATGGCTCCCCAGATAGCTCCGGCGACGGCGAGCAGCGCAATGACAAGGATCACCGCGGTGAGGCCAGGGTTGCTCGAGGCGGCCCCAACCAGCGGGTCGGGGATCTGATTTGCGATGTCGGGCGTGAGTTGCGCTACGACATCTTCTGGGATCTGGTCGCGGACGCCATCGAGGATTTCCTGCCGAATGTCTTCGGGGAGAGCGTCGATAACCTCTTGGGGGAGATCATCTGCGTCGATGGATTCGTCTGCCTGAGCAATCTGCGGCATAGTGATATCTTCGCACCTTTAGCGCGGCTAGAGGCGCCACCCTTCGCTTGCAATTATGAATTCCAGCTCGCCACTCGGCTTTCCCTCCCAATTCAACGGACCCTCCCGCGGACCTCGCCGGGGCGCTGATCTTCCGATCGGACGCCTCGCGGTCATCGGTGGCGTTCTCGCCGTATTGATTTTGCTGTTCATCATCGGCTCAACCGGAGCGAACCAAGAGGCCGAGGCGAACGAGGATCGCACCGACAATCTCGAAGCGATCGTCAAGCCAGCGCTCACCCGAGCTGGGTATGGCGATGTGGTCGTTTCCGCAGATGGCCGAACGGTCACGATCTCGGGCGAGCTCGCCACCCGCACCGACGTCGTCGCCGCAGACGCCGTGGTGAAGTCGATCGCCGAGGTTGGCTTTGTCATCAACAACTTGAGCCACCCGGGCGAAGCGTTCGAAAGGGATCTGCCAAACGGCGAAGGCGAAGGCCCAGGCGCCGACGGGCCGATCGAGGGCGGCGGGGCCACGACCGAGGCGCTGATTCTGCAGTCACGCATAGCCCAGGCTGCAGCCCTCGACCCGATCACCTTCCAGACCGGAAGCACCGAGCTCACTCCTGAGTCCGCTCGCACGATCACCGAGATCGCTCAGATTCTCGCCGACAACCCTTCGGCACGCATCGAAGTCGGTGGCCACACCGATTCCGATGGCGAACCAGAAGCCAATGAGGTGTTGTCGCAGACCCGCGCCGACGCCGTTGTTACCGCCCTCGTGGGCGCAGGAGTCGAGACCGAACGTCTCGTCGCCGTCGGCTACGGCGACACCATCCCTATCGCAAGCAATGAAACCGGCGAAGGCAAGGCCCGCAATCGTCGAATCGAATTTCTTCTCGTCGTCTAAACAGTCGCGTTTAACCAGTCGCGTTTGTGGAGTGTTTCGAGGTCGCTGCTAGCCTAGGGAGTCGGCCTGGCCACCCTCCGTGGACAGCAGAAGTTCGAATCCAGTACAAGATCATCAGTACATCGCAGAGTAAAGGAACGTGGCCATGTCACGTGTATGTCAAGTAACCGGGAAGAAGCCATCGTTCGGCAAGAACGTGTCTCACTCGAACCGGAAGACAAACCGCCGTTGGGACATCAACATCCAGAAGAAGCGCTACTACCTCCCGTCGGAGAAGAAGTGGGTTTCGCTGACCGTCTCAGCTAAGGGAATCAAGATCATCGACAAGCGTGGCATCGAGAGCGTCGTTGCCGACATGCGCCGGAAAGGGCAGCGGATCTAATGGCATCTGATAAGCGACCAATCATCAAGCTTCGTTCAACCGCCGGCACTGGCTTCCAGTACTGGACGACCAAGAACAAGACGAACACTCGTGAGCGCCTTGAGCTCATGAAGTTCGATCCAAAGGCTCGCAAGCACGTCCTCTTCCGCGAGGAGCGTTAGCAAGCACACAGTCTTAGCGAGATGCCCCCGGCTTCGGCCGGGGGCTTTCGTCGTTTTACAAACGTGTTTTTCGCGCTCAGGTCCGAGCGGCCAGACCGGCGATGAATGCATCCACATCGCCACAGTCATAGCCGCGGCGAGCAACCTCAAACTTCGGATTGGCGAGGTCGGCGGCGGTGATTGGATCCTGCGGTGTCCCCATGTGGAACTCAAGTCGCCAGTCGGTGCCGTCGTGCCGCCAGAGCGAGGCCCGGTTGGCGGCCTTGCCGTATTGGACCGAGGTGTAGGTCACGAGCACGACGGTTGGTTCGAGAGCTCGAACCGCGAAGTTCGGGAACGGCAGCTCGATGTCGATTTCGTCAGGCATCTGTAGCTGCTGAATCGTCTCACGATCGAAGGTCCGGCCGGACTTTCCAAACTCGATGAAGTTGGGGGCGAGCATCCGATCGAACCACTCAGGGTTTCCACGGGTCTCAACAGTCCACATCGCCTCTTCAAGGGCTCGAAAGCCCGTTACAAACTCGTCGCTCTCCATACATCGATCGTTGCACAAACCACACGAAAACGTCTGTGGTCCGTGACCAAGAGTCTTCCCTGACCACGGACCACAGAATTCACGAACTACCCAGTTTGGCCGAGCACCGCCTCGAGCGTGATCTCCTCATCGCCTCGGAGGACGGTGAGGGTAATGGTGCTGCCTGGCGGCTGGTCGATCACCTGAGCTCGCAGATCGCCAGTGCCACGGGTGTCGACTCCGTTGAGGTCGACAACGATGTCGCCAACCTCGAGGCCAGCAGCTTCAGCGGCTGACCCAGTGACGACCTCAGCAACCTGCGCTCCACGAGCGCCGTTTGCCGGTGGAGCGGTGCTCACCCCAAGGAGGGCGACTTGTGGTTCGACACCGGCGATGATCTGGTCGGCGATGATGACGGCCAAGTCGATCGAGATAGCGAAGCCAACGCCGGCGCTGCTTCCCGATTCGGTGAAGATCAGGTCGTTAATGCCAACGACTTCACCGCTGAGGTTGATGAGCGGGCCACCCGAGTTGCCTGGGTTGATCGGCGCATCGGTCTGCACCATCGAAACACCGTTGACGATGCGGTCGACAGCGCTGATGATGCCGGCGGTGACGGTCTGGTCGAAGCCAAACGGGCTTCCGACGGCAACGGCGAGCTGTCCGACTCGAACCTGGTCTCCGTCGGCAAGCCGTGCGGGAACCAGGTTGCGACCTGCCGGGTCGACCTTGACCACCGCAACATCGGTGGGCACGTGGGTGCCGACAACCGTACCGGGGGCGCTCGAACCGTCGGAGAACGTCACTCGAACGTTGGTGTTCGTTCCAACAACATGGGCTGCGGTCAGGATGGTTCCGTCTTCGTTGATGATGACGCCGGTACCAAGACCGCTGCCGAGGTTGAGCTGCACAACTGACGGACGGATGATTTCAGCCGCTTCGGCGAAGGGCTCGTCTTCGAGCGCACGGGCGCTGGTGGACTGGCTTGTGGCTGAAGGTGCGGTTGGCTCGGCAGTGTCTTCCACTGCAGGTTGAGCAGTCGCTGCTTCACTCACGGCAGGCTCGGTAGCTGAGTCGGTTGCGGCAACAGCGTCGTTGTCGTTCACATACGTGGCGACTGCCCAGCTCAACGCACCTGAGCCGAGAATGGTGAACAGCGCAAGCAAAGCCAGCGGCCACCGGCGGCGCTTCTTTGGGGCTTCGATGACCGGCGTACCAACTCGAGCAATCGCTCCAGCAGCGGGAGCCGCCGCAGAGGGAGTGCTGCGGAAGGTCGGCGCTGCTGGAGCGGGTGCTGGAGGGAGGAGTGGGTTGGCGGGCGTGGAGCCGATCGAGCTGAACGGCGTTGGCGAGGTGATTGGCACCTGCGGTGCTGCTGGGCGCTGGGGATAGGAGGACTCAGGCGTGCGAGGAGCATTCGGAGCGGTCGGTGCCGGAGGCACAGGCGCAGGAGGCGTTTCAGCGGAGGGTGCTGGCGGCATGGCGGTATCTGCAGTCGGAGACCCTGGCACTACTGGCCGAGCTATCGGTGGAGGCATACGATCGCCTGACGCAGCGGCGTTTGCGTCTTTGGCGGGTTCATCACTTGATGTTGGGGAGCGGTCCCACATGAGTTGATCTTTCGTTGAGGGGGTTGTTCTACCCTTACCAGTACACATCGGTTAGGTAAGGGCTGTTCTAGAGATCTCTGAAGTACTTACGAGAACATCGAAGCCCGTGGATGCTGTTCCCGAAATCGGGTGAACACCCGGGAAACTCTGTTCGCATCGCCAGAGATTCCTTTCACTACGCTGAAGTTCGTGCAATTTCGCCCTGAGAGCCATCGCGATCTGACGTTGACGTCCGACACTACTTGGTCGATTTCTGGCGGAAGCCCCCTGTTTGACCTCGCTACTGATAGCCCGATTGCCAGCGGTTGGTATTTGGTCTCAATCGACATTGCGGCCACGCAAGACGAATCGCTTGGCCTCGACCCCCACCCGCCGATTGCACTCCGCTTTCTCCCCGACTCAGGCTCAGTCCCGCTTGCGCGACGCCCGGTGCCTGTGCTTCGCCGAGACTCCCGCTCGGATCCCCACTCCGCTTCCAAGGTCGCTACGCGAGCTCCGCTCCGACCAAGCAAGCTTCGCCGAGACTCCCGCTCGGATCCCCACCCCGCTTCCAAGGTCACCCGCGCACTTGGTCGACGGCGCTCGGGTTCGACCCATGCTCGGGTTGTCCACGTTCCCGCGGGCACGGCCCGAGTCCAGCTTGACATCTCCCCGTGGTGCGAAACCGTCACCCTAGGTTCGGTCAACATGCGGGCACTGCCCCCCGCTGTTGCGGCCTCGATGATGTCGGCCGATGTGGCCGGTTCCACCGTTCGCGGAAGCGACGACGGCGGCTCGATCGCCCAGCGTCTTCGCCGCACCCGCGAAGAGCGCGGCGCCCGAGCCATGCTCGAAGACGTCGCCGTGGCCTATGAACACCTGCAGCATCGTCGCGCCGGTGATGGCGTCGACTATCCGTCGTGGCGAGTACGTAACGCCACCATCTTCGACGACGATGCCGACAGACTCCGGGCCCGCTGCGACGAACTCCCGGGTGGCGGACCAACGATCAGCATCATCGTGCCGGTGTACAACCCCGAACCTCGGTGGCTCCGCAAGGCCGTCGACTCGGTGCACGCCCAGACGTACGAACGCTGGCAGCTCGTCCTCGTTGACGACTGTTCGACCGACCCTGCCGTCGTCGAGCTCCTCGATGAGCTCGCCGCTGCCGACCCTCGGGTGTTCGTGCGCCATCGTGAAACCAACGGTCACATCGCTGCAGCGACGAACGACGGCCTCGCCATCGCCACTGGGGAATTTGTGGCGTTCATGGACCACGATGACGAGCTCGCCCCATTCGCGCTCGCAGCGATCGCGCTGACGGCATCGAACGCCGACCTCATCTACACCGACGAAGACAAGATCGACTCCGACGGCAGGCACTTCGATCCACACTGCAAGCCGCCGTGGAACCCCGAGCTCCTCCTCGGCCAGAACTATCTCTCACACCTCACCGCCATTCGCCGTTCGGTCATCACGCAGGTCGGCGGGCTGCGCACTGGATTCGATGGCTCACAAGACCACGACCTCGTCCTGCGGGTCACTGCGGTGACCGCCGCAGACCGCATCAAGCACGTGCCGCTGGTGGCCTACCACTGGCGGGCCATCGAGGGCTCGACCGCACTCGCACCTGGAGAGAAGTCGTACACCGAAGACGCGTCGATCCGGGCGCTCTCGGACCGTCTCGGCCCTGAGTGGAAGGTTGGCCTTGCCGATGCGCCGACTGCCTACCGGTGCACTCCGCCGCTCGAATCGTTTCCGCTGGTGTCGATCATCATCCCCACCCGCGACCGCGTCGATCTGCTCACCCAGTGCATCGACAGCCTCGTGCGCACGACGTACCCAGCCTTCGAGATCCTCATTGCCGACAACGACTCGAGCGACTCGGAGACCCTCGAATGGCTCGCCGCCTTCGACAACGGGCACGATCATCGAGTTGTCCCAGCACCAGGGCCCTTCAATTACTCGAAGGTCAACAACCTGGCCGCCGCCGAGGCAAAGGGTGAGCTCATCCTGTTGCTCAACAACGACACCGAAGTGATCGACCCTGACTGGCTGGCCAGCATGGTGCGGTGGGCGTTGCGCCCTGGCGTTGGCGCTGTCGGAGCCAAGCTGCTCTACCCAACCGACACGATTCAGCATGCCGGTGTCGTGCTCGGCCTTGGCGGTCTTGCCGGCCACGGCCAGCTCCACGAGCCAGCGGAATCGACGGGCTATTTCAACCGGCTCACCCTCACCCACGAAGTTGGCGCCGTCACCGGAGCCTGCTTGCTGACGTGGAAGTCGACGTGGGACCTGCTCGGCGGCCTCGATGAAGACCTGGCCGTAGCCTTCAACGACGTTGACTACTGCATGCGGGTGCGTCATCACGCGGGCCAACGGATTCTGTGGGTTCCCGAGGCATTGCTCTACCACCACGAAAGCGTCAGCCGTGGAGCAGAGGACGACCCGGCCAAGGTCGCCCGCTTCAACGCCGAGGTCGACAAGGCGCTCGAACGATGGGGCGATGTGCTCCACGACGACCCCGGGTACTCCCCCAACCTCACACTCGAGGGCGACTCGTTCACCCTCGCCCGAGAACCCCGTGTGACGACTCCGTGGGAACTTCCTGAGTAAAGCTGGCGTACTAGTTGTCGATGACAACAACAGGCGACAACGAGGAAATCTATGAGCGGTAGACGAACGCTAGGGCGAGCTGCACTCGTCCTGTCCTGCCTGTTTGTCCTGGGGGCATGCAGCGATCCGGGCCGGCCGACGTTCAGCATCGGTGAGGACTCCCCGCCTGAAGCGGTCGACCCTCCGGTCGGGCTCGATGCCCCAATGCCTGTGCAGAACGCGTCGGGTGAATGGCGAGAGTATGAAGACTTCCGCTGGGTCGACGGTGTCGTCGATGGCTACGTCATGGAGTACATCCAGCCATGCGGCTCCGCCTATCGTGCCGATGAACCGACGTTTGTCTGGATCGAGAACCCGTACTTCCGAATGGCGCTACCGAGCGGATCACGCGCCGAGGAGGTGCCGACCATCGGTGAGCTCATCGAAATGGTCGTCGCACGCGATGAAGGTCATGAGGTCCCCTCCTTGGTGGAAGGCGAAATCGGCGAACCGTTGGATGTCAGGTTGGCCGACCGTGACAACGAGTACATGTGCTTCAGCATGATCACGTTCGCAGGCTCGACCCGCGACGGCGAAGGCCGGATGCCGGTGCCGTTCTATGGGCTTGGCGAAATCGATCCAACAGCATCGGCGTTCGGGGCGAATGTTCCATCGTGCAATGGCAATCCAGTAGCGACGATTACCGAGTCGGCTAGCGAGATCCGGATCTCGGTGACAACGTGGATTCCCGACGGCGACGGCCGCGACGACTGTCTCGACGGCATCGAGATCGAGCTCGACAATGCGATTGGCGATCGAGTCATCATCGACGACTTGGGCAACCGTCTCGTGTACGACCCCGCCCGATAGCGCCCTCGCACAGCGCGGGCCTCCCGGGCCACCGGCCGACTAGGATCGGCCGGTAGGTGGGTCACACAAAGGAACAAGAATTATGAACGCAGGACGAATGCTCGGCTCACTTCTCGGCAGCTTTGGCGGTCGCGCCATCGGTGGCGCAATCGGCGGAGCCCCAGGCCGGATGGTCGGATCGATGCTCGGAGCAATGGTTGCTGGCCGCGGGAGCAAAGGCGTCGGCAGCGCACTCGACGGCCTGAAGGACATGGTCGGCGGCGATGACGACGAATCCTCCATCGACATTCCTGACGAGGAAGCGATGATCCTCATCCTCGCGATGACCAACGCTGCGAAGGCCGATGGCGCCGTCGACCAGGACGAGATCGCTGCGATCTTCAGCCGCGCTGGCGACCTCGACGACGAAGCCCAAGACTTCATCCGCGCCGAACTCACCTCGCCACTCGACCTCGATGCGTTCATCGAATCGGTGCCAGGCGGCATGGAGGCTGAGGTCTACACCGCGTCGCTACTTCCGATCGATGTCGATACCGCAGCGGAAACCTCCTATCTTCAGAACCTCGCCGACGGCCTGGGCTTGAGCGGTGACGACGTGGCCAAGATTCACGAGGCACTCGGCGTCTAAGTAACCCCGGAGTTTCCGCTCAAGAGTTTCGCAGTCGTTTCGCAGCGTCGGGGAAGGGTTTTCCCTGGCGCTGCGTTCCACACATATGAAGCTCGTCATGCTCCACGGTCGGTCCCAGGAGGACAAAGACCCCGACAAGCTGCGCTACAAGTGGGTGAGCGCACTGCGAGACGGCGCGGCCAAGGGCGGCCTCGACCTTCCGATCGACGAGAACGACATCGTCTTTCCGTACTTTGGCGATGCGCTCCGCGACCTCACTTCACCCGACGAGTTCGACGCACTGTCGGTCGCTCCGATCAGGATCGCCGAGCCGCAGTTCGACGACGCTGAATTCCGTTGCCGGGTGCTTAACGAGTGCCTGCATCACGTTGGGATCACCGAAGAGGTCATTGCTGACGAGGCGCCGGAGGAAGTTCGCACCCTCGGCCCGCTCTCACGCCCATGGGTATTGCGTGGGCTAGCGCTACTCGATCGCTACGTACCGCGCGTGAGCGCAGCAACACTGCAATGGATGGCTGAGGATGTGGCCGTCTACCTCTCTCGTCCAGACATCCGCACCCACATCGAGGACGGCGTCGCAAAGGCGTTTGCGTCATGTGCTGGCGACAACGTTGTGGTGCTTGGGCATTCGTTCGGGTCGGTCGTGGCCTACCGGATGTTGGCCGAGGGCACCTACGTGCCCTGCCGGGTTAGCGAGCTCGTGACGATCGGGTCGCCGCTTGGCGTGACCGCAATACGCCAAGCGCTCGCACCCGTGACACAGCCTGATTCTGTCGGGGCCTGGTTCAACGCCTACGACGAACAGGATGCGATCGCCCTTACCCCACTCGACGCCGAGCACCTGCCCTACGCCCAGCCAATCACGAACTATGGCGGGGTCGAAAACGGCACGCCGAACCATCACGGCATCGAGGGGTATCTCAGCGATCGCGTCGTCGCTACTCGCATCATCCTCGCGCTGCGGGGTGCCCGAGCTGCGCGCTAGAGCAGTTCTTCCACCGTTGCGACGACGCCTTCAGATGCGTGGTGAAGTCCCTTGGTGGAATCGAAGTCGCTGGTGATTCCGAAGTAGACGGTGTCTTTCAGCGACAGCGCGGCCATCGACATCTGTACGCCGGTAGCGAGCGGGATGACCGGGTAGGTCTCGCGCATGGGGTGTCCGAGGATCGAGATCGTTTCCTTGGGGCCAGGTACGTTGATCGCCACGGTGTCTGGGCTTCGCCGACCGCGGGTTTCGAGCATGGTTGAGCGCACGCCTTGGGCGAGGATGCTCGGCGCCACGAAGTCTTCTTGACGTCGAAGCACTCGGCCCGCAATCGCTCCGGTCTTGGCTGCGCCCGAGCTCGTCTGTTCATGGATGGCGGCGAGGCGGGTTGCGCCGTCAGGCTCGCTGATCGGCAGCATTGCCGTCAGGGTTGTGACCTGACCGCTCAGTCCGCCAGTCGCTGCGCCCACTGCGAGAGGAACGACGACCTCAACCGAACGAGGCAAGGGCTTGCCAGCCTCGTCGAGGTAGCGTCGGATGCCGCCGCTTACGGCAGCGAGGATGACGTCGGTTGTGGAACAGCCGTGCGCCGTGCGGATGGAGCGAAGATCGTCGAGCTGCACCTTGGCCGACTGCCATTTTCGGTGCGGTCCAACAGCGCGTCCGAGACGGTTCGGGTCGGTGCTCTCAAATAGTCCTGAGGTGAAGTTCTGTGCCACCCGAAGCGGCAGGCCAGCAAGGCTCTTTGCCGCCCGGAACGATTCGAACGGGTCAAACAGGAGGCTGGTGACGGCATCGGTCATGAGACGGCCGCTGCCGGGAAGCGGCGCCGGCATGCGATGCCCGATGGTCTTGTGCACCTCGATGTCGTCGGCGAGAAGGCCCAGCACATCGGTGCCCGACACACCATCGATGATCGAATAGTGCACCTTCGACACGATGGCCCATTGCTTCTTCGGAAGCCCGGAAACAATCCAGAGCTCCCACAGTGGCTTGCCTCGGTCGAGGCGCTGCGAGAGGGTGCGGCTGATGAAGGCGTTCAGCGGGTCGCGGGTTTTCCGGCTCGGCAACGCCGTGTGGCGAACATGGAAGTCGATGCTGAAGTTCGGGTCGTCGACCCAGACCGGGCGTTCGATGTCGAAGGGAACCTCGAGCAGACGCTGGCGATAGCGAGGAACAAGACGGACTCGATCGGCGACCCGTTCGAGGATGTCGTCGTAGGGAGGCTCGGGGCCATCGAAGATGCCGATGGTCAGGCCCTGCGCTGCGGTGACGTCGTCTTCGAGTTGCAGGATCTCGTAGTCCTGCGGGGTCATGCGCTCCACGTCAGGCGTCCGTTCGCGATGCAGCTCGAAGGATGCTGAGTTCGGTTCCGAACTTCGCCTCGGTGATCGAGGTGCGTGCAGCCGAGCTGGTTTGTAGCACGACGTTGACGATTCGGGTTGGGTCCATCATGGTCGGGCCCATCGAACGAGCTTCTTCGATCGACGGTTCGAGCAAGAGCACCTCGTGACCGGCCTGACGGAGTTCTTCGACTTCTCGATGGATCTGATTGCGCCAATACAGCCGGAGGGCACCGTTGGTGGTCATCCATCCGGTGACGACGTTGTCGACCGACATCGGCGCGGCGACAACGATGAGGTCGAGATCACGTTCGAGTAAGAGGTCGGCGCTGGTCGGCGAATGCGTGCCACCGTCGACGTAGCGGAAGCCGTCGATTGTGACGGGCTTGAAGTATCCCGGGATCGCCGAGCTTGCTTCGACGGCCGTGCCAACATCGACGTCAGATCGGTCGAGCCCGAACACGATGCGTTCGCTGTCGTGGAGGCGAACCGTGGAGATGAGGAGTTCCTTGTCGGGCCACTCGGTGCCGTGCAGCTCAATCATTCGGTCGCCGATGGTGTCGGTGCGAATGTTGCCGTTGGGCAGCAACCCCGACACGAGGCGCGACGGACGCATAAACGGCCCGCGGGCCACTTCTCGAGCGGCCATCTTCACCGATGTCGGAAAGAGGCGGACAGTGCGATCGGCTTCACGGCCGCTGAGCACGCGAAGACGCTCCATCGACCGAGGGTTGGCCGGGAGCGTCATGATGTCGTCGAGCGACTCGCCGATGGGGGTGCCGCCACGCAAGAAACCGCCGATGTTCGAACCCGCGGACGTGCCAACAATGACGTCAGCGTCGCGTGGGTCCCAGCCAGTGATCTGTTGAAGAACGGTGAGCGCGGTGGTGAGGTACGCAAAACCGGCAATGCCGCCGCCTCCCAGCACAAGGCCGATCTTTGGCGGAGAGGTCTTTGAGGACTTAGGCATCTGGGTCGGTGAACCCCTTATAGATCTCGAGCATCGCTGCCTTCTGTGCGTCGGACAGCTTCGGATCTTGACGGATCGCACCGGCGGTATCGACCTCGGTGTCGTCGCTGCTGTTCAAGCCAACATACGACAAGAGCGTCTCTGCTGGAATGTTCAGCGCATTTCCCAGCGAGCGCAACACTCGAACCGAAGGTTCGTGCAGGCCGCGCTCAAGCTGGCTTACGTAGGGGTCGCTCAGCTTCGTCAGCTTGGCGAGCTCTCGTTGCGAGAGCTGCGCCAAGCGACGTTGCGAGCGGATGAAGGCGCCAAGGCCAACTAGGTGTGTGCGTTCGTCTGAATCGCTCATAGTTCTTCTCCTAGTCGGCGGTGGCGGGGCTTCGATTACTTCTTGGCGGTGGTCTTCTTTGCCGTGGTCTTCTTCGTTGCTGTCTTCTTGGCGGTTGCCTTCTTGGCTGGAGCCTTCTTCGAAGGGACCTCGATGACGGCTGGTGCGTCAGAGATGCGGTTCATGACCTTCTCGCTGAATGCACGGTTGGCTTCGATGCCCTTCGACCAGAAGCCGAAGTATGCGTCTACTGCTTCCTGAGGCTCTGGGAGCTTGTCGACGAGAGGAAGCTTGACCTCAGGGATCTTGACCTCTGGAAGACGGTCAGCGAAAGGAACGTCGATCTTGGCGACACGGTCGGCGAATGGGATGTCACCCTTTTCGATGCGAGCAACGAGGTTCTTGGTTGCGCCGTGTGCACGCTCGTTGGCGCTTTCAGCTGCATCGAAGAACTTGTCGGTTGCGTCGGTGATCTGGTCGGTTACCTGCTCGAGGACTGCCATGTGATTTCTCCTTGAAGATTCGGAGCCACTGCCCCGGGTGTGGGTGCCTCGATGTGAGAGCACCAGTTCGTATATGCGTACTTTACTACGCATTGCGAAGTGGTCAAGGTGTTTTGCGTAGTTTACTTTGCAACATCCGTCACAGCTATCACCAAATTTGAACCATTAGGTACGCCAGGCGTACCTTCCGGTTCAAATTTGTGGCTTCTCAGGCGCAGAGGTCGTTGTAGGCGTTGGCTAGGTGGTTGCGGAGGGCTTCGGGATTGTCGACGGCTTTGGGGTCGATGTAGACGCCGAAGTGCAGGTTGCCGTTGTAGGACATGGCGGTCACGTTGAACGCCGTGCCTCCGAGTGGGCCGACCGGATACATGTGGGTGATCTGGCCGCCGGCAACGAAGATCGGAATCGGCGCTCCGCGAAGGTTCGAGGTAGCCCAGTCGTGCTTCTCGGCGCGAGCTCGGCCGGCCTTGGAGATCATCGAGTCGGGCAGCATCGTGGCCAGGCCAGCGGCGAGCTCCATCACATCGCCCGACGAATCGTCGAGCTCATCACGCTTCTCGGCCATGGCTGCCTTGACCGCTTCGAACATGTCGACCGGTTCGAGTGGGCGTCCGGTGACGCTGAACGGAACCGGAGCGAACGAGTTGCCGCCCGCAGCCTCGTCCTTGCGGGTGCTGACGATGAAGCTGAGGTTGAAGGCTTCGACGGGTGAGTCTCGTTCTTCGTGGTACCGCGATGCGGCAATGGCGGTGCCCGCAACGAACACGTCGTTGATGGACCCGCCGAGCTTCTTGCTCGCCGCTCGCAGATCGTCGAGGGGCACATCGAAGACTTCAAGGTGACGATGGCGCGAGCGTTGACGCCAGAGCGGCGAGCCGGTGTTTTCGGCGTAACCGCCATCGAACGACTTCGCGACTGATTTCAACATTCCGCCGACCGTCGACATCGTGTCTTTGATGCGTTGCTTGTCTGCGCCCCACAGCGACACTTCGGCTGCGGCGCGTCGGGCGATCTCGAGCTGCTGACGAAGGACGTAGTCGACCTCGGACAGCACCGTCTCGAGTGGTCCGTCGGGTTGACCCTCGGTCTTCGGGATCGGAGCGATCTCGGCGGCTGCAACAGGAGCGGGGTTGCGCTCGAAGTCGAGATACATCTCAGCCAGGCGCAGTGCGCCGATGCCGTCACTCACCGAGTGGTGAAGCTTCATGATGATGCCACCACGAATCGAACCCTTGGTCTTTCGAGCCGGACCTTCAACCGCTACGAACTGCCAGAGCGGACGGTGCACATCGAACGGATCTTGAAAGACCTGCGCGGTGAGATCGAGCAGCTCACGCACGCCACCCTTGCCGGGCAGCTTCACGTGGCGAACATGCTCGCGGATGTCGAAGTCGTCGTCGATGACCCAGCGGGGCGGCGCAATGCCGCCACTGTCGTCGACCTTCTCACGCAACCGCAATAGCGAATGCGATGCACGCGCCATGCTCTCCATGAAGCGGTCGAAGTCGGGTGCTTCATCGAGGACGAACACCGACCCCATGCCTGACGACAGCCACGGATCAGACTCGGCGGCCCACATCAAGGCTTCGGTCTCGGTCATTCGAGTGGCTTGGCGAATCTCGCGGTCGCTCATTTCGACAAACCCTTCGTCGAAGCCGGGTGCCCGGGTGCAGCTTCGCCCACCTTGTAGCCAGCCGGGTACGTCTTGGCGAGCTCTTCGGGTGTTGGCGTGCGCTTGGTGTTGGCTTCGTCGGGAAGCAGTGCGGAGATGGCCGCCATGATCCGCTTGGTGTCGGCGGCGACGCTCCGATATTTAAGATCGACTGGCTCACCAACCCGGACCATCACATCGGGGCGGTTACGCATGTCGAGCGAAGGCGCCTTCTTGTTTCGTGGCCAGACCCGTTCAGTGCCCCACAACCCAACAGGAATGACGGGCACCTTGGTATCCTTGGCAAGCTGAGCTGCACCGGGGCGACCAACGAGCTCGGGTTCGAAGAACGCTTCGCCACGAGGGATCGTTCCCTGTGGCGCGATTGCCACCATCTCGCCAGCGGTGAGAGCTTCGATGGCCTTGCTGAGCGGCTCGGATGAACCGGTGCCGCGGTCGACGCGAATTCCGCCAGCCATACGGGCGATCGGCCCGAGCACCGGGTTCTCGAACATTTCGGCCTTGCCGAGGAATCGACACGGCCGACCCGAGCGACCAATCACGAGACTCATGGCGGTGACGTCGAAGTAGCTGCGATGGTTGAACGCCAGGATCGCTCCCCCGGTTTCGGGAAGGTTCTCGAGACCTGACAGCGACCAGTTGGCCATCGGGGCGAATTCGGCCCGCTGGAACGGACGCATCCAGTCCTGCATCTCGCGGCCGAGAAACTTGAGCACACCCGGAGGGGCGTCGAAGTTGCGGATCTCCCAACCCTGCAACGCGGCAACTGCGGCAAGGCGGGCATCGGGGTTCACGGCCACTGCGGTACCGACGACGTCGAGCATCGGGCAGTCGAAGTAACTGTCGGAGTAGCTATGACTTTCGGCGAGCGAAATGTTGTTCGCCTCGGCCCACGCAACGATGGCGTCGCGCTTCTTTGGCCCCCAGACGAACTCGCCGTCGGTCTGGCCGATGAAGTTCTCGCCGTCGTGAGCCCACTCGGTGCCGATGACGTCGTCGAACCCGAGGGCGTCGGCCAGCGGCTGCATCAGCACGACCGGGCTCGTGCTTGCGATCACCAGTTTCAGGCCTTCGGCGCGGAGGTCTTCGAGCAGCAGCTTGGCGTAGCCGGGGATGGCGTCGAGCAGGTCGGGCACAGCGGCCTTCGCGGCACGCTTGGTGGCCTCGACCGACCAGCCGTTTGCGGCCTTCACCGCCAGCTGAGCGATCTGCATGTTGATGCGGGTCTCGCCGAGCAGGTCGTAGATGCTGACCATGAGGTGAGCGCCGGGCACCTTCGTGGCGCCGGTCGTCAAGCCCTCGGCTTCGAGGTACTTGCTATAGATAGACCCCGACGCGTGCGGCAAAAGCGTGCGGTCGAGGTCGAAGAAAGCGGCTCCCGTCATTGGTCCACTACAGCACAGCTCGACGAGATCACGAAAGTTGTATGGCGCACGAGACCCGTATCGGCGCCGTTCGCTACCGAATGAGGGTGCGCTTTGCCTTGCTTGCGGCCCGGCGCCACAGCGGGCGAGCTGGTGAAGCGGCCCCAGGCGATTCGTCAGGCGCTGAGGTGACCTCGGGCTGTGGGCCACTGGTGCCAAAGAACGCCAGGCCGTTGCAGGTCAGGTCGTACTCGCCGTACTGCTCAACAAGATGCGGCGGCGGCACGGCCTTCTTCATGAACGTCGGCTCGTGATCGAGATGAGCGAACGGGCTGCGAGCGAATGTCTCTTTCACCATGGTGGCCGACATGCGGTTCTGCTCGGGAGAGTTGAAGACGTACTCGGCAATCACGCGGGCGTCGGCCTCGCCGATGTCCTTCGCCGTGGTCAGGTGCTCGAACAACTCGTCCTCGTTTGAGTCGAGCTGACACCAGTTCGGCAATAGGTCGGGCATGCCGCTGAAGCCGTAGTGAGTGCCCGAGGGCCCTTTGACCGCCATGTGATGGCCACGGGGGCTATGAAACAGCGGGCCGCCATCGAGGTACAGAACGCCGCCCGTCTCCAGCACCCGATCGCACTCGAGGAGGAAATCATCCATGTCGCTGATGTGCTCGAGCACAGCTCGGCCGTACACCATCGAGAAGCTGTCGTCAGGAAAGTCGAGCGCCCCGATGTCGTTCTGCTTCACCGTGATGGGATAGTCACCAACCCGGCTCTCCATGCCCTTGACTACAAGGTTCGAGGCAACGACTTCGAGCCCACTGAGGCCGCACAGCACCTTTGCGCTGGCGAGCTGGCCGTCCGATCCGATCTCGAGAATCGGCTTCGTCGAGTTCGAGCTCGTTGGGATCTCGACCCGTGACAGCAGCCGTTGGAAGGTGCCGCGCAGCACGGGAATCCGCTTCTCGTTCCACTTGGTCGTTCCCATGAGCGCGCGTTCGAGCTCGCTCTCCACGATCTGGAGCTGAGCGTCGGTCGCCGATGGGTTGGTCACGCCAGAAACACTAGAGCCCAACACCAGGTTTGGTTGAGTACCCTGGTCTGCCGGGCCCCCGTAGCTCAGGGGATAGAGCATCGGTTTCCTAAACCGTGTGCACAGGTTCGAATCCTGTCGGGGGCGCTTGTATGGCTGACTTCGGTGAACTCGCACTGGCGGTCGCTGGTGTTGTCGGCCTTGTCGTGTTCGCTGCTTGGGCCTTCGCCCGGCAGCGGCGCCGGTGGGAGAAATGACGCGCCGAGCTCCACAGATCCTCGGCCTCGGCGTCTTTCTCGTTGCCTACGGAACGAACGTGTCGACGCCGCTGCTGGTGTCGTACCGAGAACGGCTCGGGCTCGGCGACTCGGCGACCATGGCCATCTTCACCGTCTACGTCATCGGCATCCTCGGAGTCTTGCCGTTCGCTGGCCAACTGTCCGACCGGTTCGGTCGTCGCACGATCGCGATTCCATTCGTCGTCGCCTCCGCCCTCGGTTCGCTGATCATGATCCTTGGCCGTGACAGCTTTGGCTTCCTCCTCGTCGGCCGGTTTTTCCTCGGCGCAGCCAGCGGAGCCGTCCTGTCGATCGGCGCGGCGTGGATGCAAGAGCTGCTCGGCCCCGGACGTGAGCAACGCGCCGCGGTTGTCTCGACCATCTTGTCGTTCTTGGGCTTTGGCCTGGGTCCGCCCGTCTCTGCGCTCTTCGAGCAAGTCGATGCCTCCCCGCTCGTCGGCCCGTTTCTGCTTCACGCTGTCGCCACGGCCGCCATCGTTCCGCTCATGTGGATGCTTCCGGAGACCGCAAGCAAGACACCGAAGCCGATTCGACTCCAGCTCGGCGTTCCGAAAGAGGGACAACGCTTCTTTCGCCGGGTGATCGCTCCCGCATCGATTTGGGTGTTCGGCTTCCCCTCGACGTCGTTCGCCTTGTTTCCTGTGATCATCAGCGACGCCATCGACGGCTCCCCTATCGTCGTCGCGGCGGTGTCCGGGCTGATCACCGCGTGGGCAGCCCTCATTGCTCGTCCGATCCTTCCTCGCATCGGCCCTGGCCGAACGCTGCATCTCGGCATGGCCGCCGGAACGCTCGGCTACGCACTCGGTGCCATCTCGTTTGCCACCGACATTTGGCAGCTCGTCATGCCCGCGGCGTTTCTCCTGGGCGGAGCGTCAGGGCTGCTCACTGGCGGGGCGCTCGCGTATCTCGGTGAGATCGCCGATGACGAGTCACGAGGGGCGATCAACTCGACCTTCTATCTCCTCGCCTATCCAGGGATGACCATGCCAATCATCCTCACCACCGTCGCCCGAGCGACCGGAATGAGCACGGCGCTCGTCATCCTCACGGTGCTCGCGGCAGCAGCCACAACCGTTCTGATCTCCCGAAGGGCCGAGACTCCGTTTTTGTGAAGGATTTGATACCCCACAGGTACCTTTTTCTGCACAAATCTTTCGGGGGTGGTCCCTACAGTCAGTTTTTGCTGCCGTCGTTAGCGTGGGCCACATGCGTGCCCGAGCTGTCTTCCTTCGCCTGCTCGGTGCCCTGTCGATCATCTTCGGGGTCTTCTTCGCCTCGTTCTTCATCGCCGTCACGATGCGCCATTCGGCTGCAGGTAACAGCCAACAGGACCTGCCCGATGCCCTCGCACAGACAACGGACGCCCAGACAACAGAATCGGGCGAATCGAACCTAACGCTCCCCCTGGTCGAAGTGCTCGACATCGTCTCGACCAATGCGTCTGGGGTTCCAACGACAACACCTCAAGTCACCGACCCGGAATCGCCGCCCGAAACCGAAGCGCCGCCACGACCACGCCCGATACTCCCTGAGCTCGACCCGGCATTCGCCACCATCGCCGGCGAGCTGGGCGAGACGTTGACCATTCCGGTGCGCTTGCCAGCAGTTCTTGACGATGCGACGGAACCATGGACCTCGACGATCGGGTTGCTCGACGACGACGGCTACACGATTCACCTTGACCTGGCCGATGACCGTGTCTCGACGTTCACCGCCCGACGGAGCCAACAGCGCGTACCGCAGCTTCCAGCTGGCACCCCCGTGCCCCTGCCCAACGGTCTCAGCGGAGTGCTGTCCGATTCGTCGTGTGGGGCTGGGTGCAACAATCCGTTCATCACCTGGGTCGAAGACGGTGTGCGCTATTCGGTCGGCAGCCGGGTCGCGTCGGGCGCTGCAGTCCTCGACCTGGCATGGCGCTCGATCGATGCTGCCCTTCCCACGCCATCGGGCCCCGAGGTGTGCGGCCTGGGTGCCCCGAAACATGACGGCCAAGTCGCTCGCACGATCACCACCGAAGTCGACGGTGACCGATCGATGCACTGGGTTGCGGTGTGCTCAGCGCTCGGACTAGACGTCGAGATCATCGACGCACCGGGCGACCTTCGCTGGCAGGACGTCGACGCTGACGGAACCCACGACGCGGTTGTTCGCTACGAAGATGGAAGTGCGACGATCTTCGCGATCGACACGAACCGCCCTCGCAGCTTCATCGACGCGAGAACCGGCGGCCGGCTTCGTGTTGTCAACCTACGCTGTGCCTTCGCACCCGGCGGGCGCATCGCCATCGATGCCGCATCGAACGAGCGTCTTGACTTCGTCACCGCATCAACAGTGCGTCGAATAGCCGACGATGCTCTCAGCGAGACGTCGCACGTCGATTGCTGACGATTGGCGATAGCGCCGTCGTGCGGACTCGACCAACGGGCGCTCGCGGATGGGTCACGACAACACGTTGTTCAACAGCGAAGCCCTCGAGATCGAGGTAGTCGATCATCGCCTGCGCTCCCGCGGTTAGCGCGTCCATCAACACGTGCGTGTCCACCTCGAGCCGGTCGGGCAGGTCGGTTTCTGGAGGCGGGATCACCGCATCGATTTCGACCGGACGGCCACGGGTCCCAACGGGCGTGGCCTTCCCTTCGAGCACGGCGCGCAACGACTCGGTCGTGTTCCAAAACCGCATGGCCGAAAGGTTGACCACATCAGCCACATGCTCGCCATGCATACGCCGAACCATCCGAGGAACCGTCACCCGCTCGAATCGATTCAGCGGCTCTGGTTCAGCGTCCTTATTGAAACCTCGGCTACGGATTACCAGCACGTGGGTGGCATCAAAGGAAAGCGCCGACACCCACGGAACAGCCTCGGTCATGCCACCGTCGATGTACTCGTTGTCGTCGACAAATCGAGACGGGCCGGCGATCACCGGAAGACATGCGGTTGCCGCGAGTACACGTCGAGCATGAGCTTCGTCCGTGCCGACTTCAAAAAGGTGCTTCGGATTCTCGGGGTCGGCTGGCGTCACGGTTGCGTGCAAAGGGATGTCGCTCTCAACGAGTGCGTTCCAGCTGAATCCGTGGCGATCGAGTGCCTCGTCGATCAGATAGTCGAGGTCCATGATCGAACCCTCTCGCAGCAACCGGCGTCGGTTCACGAAGCGCTCGCTGTTCAAGACCGTGTAGTAGAGCACCGACCCGGACGTGCCCTGACCGGTTACAAAGAACGCTCCGGCGATCGCACCAGCCGAGGTCCCCACGACGACGTCGAAACTGTTGCGAAGACCGAGCTGCTCGAGGGCGAGGAGCATCCCCGACGACACCGCTCCTCGCATACCTCCACCCTCGACCGCAAGGACGACGCGATGGTCGTCGGTGCGGTTGCCCGGTGTCGAGCCCGAGTCGAGCCGATGAAGCATGACATCTCGTGTCGATGGCAGCCCGCTGGATAGCACGGACAAGTTACGCCTCCGCTGGTTCGGCTTCGGACGAGCCCCGCAACCGTCCAAGCCCCCACCGAATCACTTCAATACCGAGCGTGACGGACAGCGCAAAGCCGAACGCCAACCACAGCGCCGTGCTCGGGTTTTCGATCGTGCTGGCGAAGAAGTAGCCGAGCAGCCCGGCGTAGCTCGCCCACAGCGTGGTGGCGAGCAAGTCCCAACGCGTGAACCAGGTGAGAAATGGCTGCCCGGTGAGACCGCACGAGAACGTCATCGCCGTACGTCCGCCAGGAATGAACCGGGCCGTAATCAGCAACATGCCGCCACGCTTGCGGATTTGCTCGCCGGTCGCAAACAGTCGCTCCGACCCCTTCTCGCCGCGGAAGAACAAGTTTTTGAGCGCCTTGTCGCTGCGCTGCCCAATCCAATAGGCGAGGGAATCACCTACGTAGGCTCCGAGCGCTCCAAGGATGATCACGAGCACGATTGACAAGACCGGCTGACCGTCGATCAGCGTGCCCGCTCCCGCCGAAACGCCTCCAGCGATCACGCTGAACTCGGAGGGAACGATCGGCACGATCGAGTCGAGCAACGCAATCACGAAGAGCAACGCCAGAAACCAAGCGTTCATCGATAGATCGAGGATTGTTGATTCGATTGTGTGAAAGAGATCGAACGCCCAGTTGAACACGCTCTGACCATATCGCTGTCGAGGGTGCTGTCGATGACGTGACGACGTTCTCTGCGATCGATCGGACGCCAGGTCCAAAACCGGCAATGATGGAGAGATACACGGAAGCCAGGAGAGACACATGGACCAGCAGTTGGCTGCGGCGGGAACCGTACAAGCGTCAAAGATCTACGGATCAGGCGACACCGAAGTGCGTGCGCTCGACGATGTGACCGTGTCGTTCCACAAGGGCCAGTTCACTGCGATCATGGGGCCCTCGGGTTCAGGCAAGTCGACGCTGATGCACTGTTTGGCCGGCCTCGACCGGCTGACAAGCGGCCATGTCATGGTCGGCGAGACGAACTTGGGGCAGCTCAGCGAGAAGGATCTCACGCTGCTTCGTCGCACCAAGATCGGTTTCGTGTTTCAGGCGTTCAACCTGATCCCCACGCTCACCGCAATCGAGAACATCACCCTCCCTCTCGATCTGGGCAAGAACTCGCCCGACCAAGACCTGCTCAACGAGGTCGTCACGGCAGTGGGCCTTGCCGACCGGCTCAGCCACAAGCCGAACGAGCTTTCCGGCGGTCAGCAACAGCGTGTGGCCGTCGCCCGCGCCTTGGCCTCGCGGCCCGATGTGATCTTCGCTGACGAGCCAACCGGCAACCTCGATAGTCAGACCGGCGCCGAGATCCTCAGCTTCATGCGCCGAGCGGTGGACGAGTTCGGTCAAACGATCGTCATGGTCACTCACGATCCGGTCGCAGCGGCGTACGCCGACCGGGTGCTGTTCCTCGCCGACGGCAAGATCGTCAGCGAGCTCATTGAGCCCACCACCGACCTCATCCTCGAATCGCTTCGCGCTGCGTCGAACGGCTGAGCCGTGTTCAAACTCGCACTCCGAAACTTGGCGGCCGGCAAGGTGCGCCTGTTGCTTACGACCCTGCTGATCGTCATCGGCGTTGGGTTCGTGTCGTCGTCGTTCATTCTCCGCGATGGCCTGAAGGACGTCTTTGGCAACCTTGCTGAAGAAGTCGTTGCGGGCATCGACGTCGGTGTCTCCGCAATCGACCCCTCGACCGACCCCATCACCGAAGCCGACCTGCGAGCGCTCGACGATGTCGACGGAATTGCCGACGCCGTGCTCGAGATCACCGGTGAAGGCCAGGAGAACCTGATCCAACCAATCAAGGCCGATGGCACCACCATCACCTTGCAGGGTCCACCGCAGATCGCATTCGGCTACACCGATGGCGTAACAAGTGCGCTGTCCATCGTGGAGGGCCAGGCCCCGGCCGGTCCGGGCGAATGGGCGGTCGATCCAGAAAGCGCGGCCGAACACGGCTTTGTCATCGGCGACAGCTACGACTTCATCACGCCGTCGGGCCGTCAGAACGGGCAGCTTGTCGGCACGTTCACCTTCGACGGATTCGTCGAAGGCCCAACCTTCATGTCGATGACTCGCGAGACCCTGCAGGACTACCTGCTGCTCGGCGATCGCTACGACGCGATCTCGATCGCGGCCGATGGCAGCGTGCCCGTGCCCGAGCTCATCGCGTCGGTCAACGGGGCGCTCAACACCGACCCGAACTTCGCTCGAGTCGAGGTCCAAAACCAGGAAGAGCTCATCGCCGACGCGTCAGCTGGCTTCAACCAGGCGCTCGACATCATCGGCGGCATCTTGCTCGGCTTCGCCTTGCTGTCGTTGTTCGTATCGATCTTCATCATCGTGATCATCTTTGCGATCACCGTTGGCCAGCGAACCCGAGAGCTCGGCTTGCTTCGCGCCATCGGCTCAACGCCCGGCCAGGTACTCCGCTCGGTCATGGCCGAGTCATTCTTCATCGGACTCCTCGCATCGATCCTGGGAATCATCGGTGGGGCGATCATTGCACTGCTTATCCGTGCCGTGTTGAACGCCGCTGGCTTGGGCATCCCGTCGTTCGGCATCGTCATCAAGCCGCTCACCATTCTCGTGGCGTTTGGCGTCGGCATTGGCGTGACGATGCTTGCAGCCACGTTCCCAGCAATCACCGCATCGCGGACGTCGCCGATCTCGGCAATCACCGGGAGCAGCGAGAAGAAAGAGAAGTCGATCGCTCGCTATGTTCTCGGGCTGATCGTCGCCGCGCTCGGTATTGGCTTGATGTCGCTGGGCCTCTTCGGCGGCGCCGACTCGGTCACCGGCGTGCTTGTCCCTCTCGGCTTCGGAGCGGCCGTCACGTTCGTTGGCATTGCGCTGCTCACACCACTGATCGCCGGGCCGCTAAGCAAGACACTCGGCAAGCCACTCGAGCTCATCTTCAACACGCCGGGCCGCTTGGCCAAGGACAACGCTGCTCGCAACCCTCGACGGACCGGCACGATCGCATCAACCCTCATGATCGGCCTGACCGCGGTATCGATGGCATTCGTGTTGGGCGAGTCGTTTACTGCTGAGTTCGACCGGATCCTCAACACCTCGGTGCAGGGCGACTACCTCGTCACCAGCGATCAGGCAGATATCCCCGATGAGGTCGTCGAGAAGATCAACGCCAACCCTGCGTTCGGCAACGTCACTCCGGTGAAGTACTGGGGAGTCGAGCTCGTCAACGAGCCACTGATTCCTATCGAAGACAATTCGTCGATCCCTGAAGACGCCATCGAATCGCCTCGAGATGTCGGCTATCGAGCTGACCTTGCCGCGTTCGATTACAGCCAGATTGAGGGCCTGTTCAACCTGTCGGTTATCGAGGGCGACCTCACCGCAATGACAAACGACCAGACCGCTCTGCGCACAAACATCGTCGAAGACCTCGGCGTAGGTCTGGGCGACACGATCACCGTGTACCTCTCCGATGGATCGACGACCGACCTCGACATCATTGCGATCTTTGAAGAACCCCAAGTGGCAAGCGGCGTTCTCGTGACACTCGACCGGTTCAACGACCTGTCGCCGCAGCGCACGTCAGATTGGATTGCGACCAAGCGGGCTGATGGCGTCAGCGTCGAAGCAGCAGACGACGCGTTCATTGAGGTCGGCGCCGAGTACCCGAACCTGGCTTTCCAGTCGTCGGCTGAATTCCGTCAGTCGTTCAGCGATCAGATCAACTTCATCCTCCGCATCATCACCATCTTGCTCACCCTCACGATTCTCGTATCGCTCGTGGGCATCCTCGCTACGGTCGCCCTCAGCGTCTTCGAGCGAGTCCGCGAGATCGGCCTGTTGCGAGCAGTTGGATCAACCCGCAAGCAGATCTTCACCACCGTCTTGTGGGAAGGCGGCATTATCTGCGGCGTCGGGGCGATCCTCGGAGCGGTCCTTGGCATTGGCCTTGGTGCGCTGATGCTGTCGGCGATTCCCGACGGAATTATCAATCAGGTAGCGATTCCGTGGATCTCGATCATCGCGATGGTGCTGATCTCGTCGGTGCTTGGTTTGTTCGCTGCGCTCCTGCCGGCGATCTGGGCATCTCGACTCAACGTGCTCGACGCGATCAGCCACGCATAATCAAGGGCTTCACGCCCAAAACAGGTCGAACGACCCTCACGGTTTTGACGCCTATCGCCGACCCTTGTGCTTGTGGGTACCGGCACAACTTCTGTAGTTCCAGCGAACCGCCTCGGGCAGCTCCTCGCCGAGGCACGCCTCCGCCAAGGGGCCGACCTCGAAGACTTCGCTGCGCGCAGCAGTTTCACCGTAGGCGAACTCAGCGACCTGGAGTCGGGCCATCGCACGCTTAGCGACTCGCTGATCTCCGAGGTGACCAGCTTGTACGAGATCGACTGCGGCCCGATCGTTCCTCAGCGAGCCGAGCTCACCATCGACCTCACCGACAGCACGATGTCGGCCGCTGGTCGGGCCGTTCGCCTCGACTCGGCCGCACACGATCATGTTCTCGAGCGCTACCTCTCGCTCGTCTACGTTCTGCGCAACAACAATCCGGGCACCCAGGTGCCGCTGCGCGACGAAGACATCGCCATCCTGGCTGCGTCGCTTGCCGAACGCGAAGAGCTCATCGAAGAACAGCTCCTTCGGGCCATGGCGGACGAGCACGAAACCGTCAACGGCCTCGTCTCCTGGTTCCGACGTCGTCTGTGGGTTCCAACCGCAGGTGCGCTTGTGGGCGCGGTATCGATCGGCACGCTTGTGTTGGTCTCGTCAGACACCAATGCTGCGACTACCCCATCGACCGAGCCCGAGCCCGATCCTGGAGACAACCTCCCGCGAACCGCTGCAGGACTGATCATTCCTCGCTCAGCGGTCAACTCACCTACAGACGCATCTACCGAACCGACAAACCCAGACGTTGCCTCAACACCGGCGGCACCCCTTCTCGAGTCGGCACCGCGTCCAACGATTGCTGAAGGGACCGCCCCAGCAGCGGTGGCCCAGACCGTCGCTACTCCGGCAACGGTTGGGGCTCAGGCCGAAGCACTACTTCCCTTCGACTGGGAAGAAGTCTTGCCTGGTTGGACGATCGTGTACCGCGGGCCAGACAACGGTTTCCGCGGGCTGACCTATCCGTATGACAAGACCATTGAGATGTTCGTTCGTGACGACGACACGCCTCAGTCGCTCGCTGGCATCCTCGCCCACGAACTTGGCCACGCGATCGACGTCACCTACTTTGGCGACGACGAGCGCGATGACTGGAAGGACGCTCGCGGCATCGACGCCCAGTGGTGGCCCGATGCGTACGCCAGCGACTTCCAGAGCGGTGCTGGAGACTTTGCCGAGGCCTTCGCCTATTGGACGATGAACGATCCATCGTCATCCCAGATCGCTGGAACACCCACCCCAGCCCAGCTCACAACCCTGCAGGACCTGCTCGACGGCATCCTCTAGCACGAGCGCCGGCAACACGTGCCTGTCTGGACTAACCGAAGCCCCAAAAATGGCTTAGCCCCGAATCGGTGGCGGGATACCAATTCGAGGCTAAGTGCTCGGGCCACCGGGGGGATTGATGGCCCTGCGTCGAATCTGTCCGGAGACAGATTCAGCGATTTAGATCCAACACCGGGCTGGTGGCGGGTACCGGCCCGGTGTCAGACATATAAGTGACGCACCGGTAACAAAGAAAGTCGCGGAAATCTCTTGTGAAGCGGGTCACATGGCATCACACGACTGCCTGTCTGTGCGTGCCGAAGTCGAAATCGGTTGTTTTCTCAACGATTAAGCCTCCCGATTGTGCCGGCTACTCCCGGGGTCTGACCCCATGTGTTCGGCGACACCGGAACAGCGGCACCCTGCGCGTCGTAAGCTGACGAGATGAAGAACGTCTGGGTTGCTCTTGCCACGGTTATCGGCATTTTCATCCTGGCGTGGATCCTGATCTTCTCGTTGATCTCCTTCGGGTTGCTCGACATCAATTGGCCATGGGAAGACGTGGTCGAGCAAGAATCGTCTGTCGCAATCGACGTGGAAGAGACCGGCCCCGCTCGAATCATCGACATCACCCCGATCGCACTCGACTGTCGAGCTCGAATCGAAGCCGAAGTCCCGATCGTCGGCACCCAACGCACCACCGTCGGCGGCGCAACCGTCAGCACCGACACCATCCGGATGCGGGCAGTGGGTGACGTCGATACGTGCGTTGCCGCCGACGGCGTTGAGGTCATCGAACGCGCAGACGGAACCTTCGGAGTCATCATCGACGCAGACGCCATCGAATTCGTCCGACCTCGGGTTGATGCCACCAAGACCATGGACTCGGTTACCACGGACCGGGGCTTCCTCAACCAGGTCGTCGAGATCTTCCCCTGGACTAACGAGGACGACGAGCTCACACCAGCAGCCTTCGCCTTCGCCCAAACGGTCATCGGAGGAAGTGCATGCATGGAGGCGGCGTACGACCAGACCGCTAGCGCTCTCGAGGACGCCTATCGCCAGCAAATGGTCGACCAAGGCGCTGACGCCGACGACATCGATGTCATCATCTCCGGAGTCCCCGACTTCAGCCAGAACACGCCAGACAAACCCACGCTGGGCGAGTTTGAATTCACCGACGACGGCACCGCCAGCTGCGTGGTTTCACGCCCATAGCCACAACGAAGACAGAGACGTTTAGCGGGTACCCTTTCGAGGTGCTCCAAATCTTCGATACGTCGCAGTCAATGGTCGTCCCGTTTGAGCCTGGACCGGTTGTCCGCATGTACATCTGCGGAATCACGCCGTACGACTCAACCCACCTCGGCCACGCCAACACCTACCTGACCTACGACCTTCTGATCCGTCGATTGGAAGACCTCGGTCATGAGGTGCAGATGGTGCGCAACGTCACCGACGTCGACGACTCGATCTTGCCGAAGGCACGAGAGCTTGGCATCGACTTTCTTGAGCTTGCGGCTACCGAGATGAAGCGATTCCACGGCGATATGACCGCGCTCAACACTCGCCCTCCAATCGCCGAGCCACGAGCCACCGAATCGATCGAGCCGATCATCGATCTCGTGCAGCGCCTCCAGGATGCCGGCCACACCTACACAAAGGACGGCATCACCTGGTTCGACGTCGCTACGGCACCAGAGTTCGGGCGCCTCTCCGGCTACGCCGAAGACACCATGCTTGCCCTTGCTGCTGAACGCGGTGGAACCCCCACCGACCTTCGTCAGCGCAACCCGCTCGACTTCATCCTCTGGCAGCCATCGGCAGACGACGAACCAACATGGGACTCCCCCTTCGGCCCCGGACGCCCTGGTTGGCATATTGAGTGCAGTGCCATGAGCTGGGCCGAGTTCGGAGAACCGCTCGATCTTCACGGCGGCGGATCTGACCTGATCTTCCCGCATCACGAGTGCGAGCGAGTGCAGTCTGAGCTCGGCTACGGCCAGACGTTCGCCCGCCACTGGATGCACTGCGGCATGGTTGCCTACCAGGGCACCAAGATGTCGAAGTCGCTCGGCAACCTCGTGTTCGTCAGTGAGCTCGTCAAGAAGTACGACCCGCAGGCAGTTCGTCTTGCGCTGATGGGCCACCACTACCGCGATGATTGGGAGTGGTTCGACGGCGACATCGACGACGGACAAGAGCGCTACAACCGCATTGTCGAGGCCATTGGAAAGGGCACCGGCCCCGACCCTGACGCAACCCTCGCCGCGGTTCGTTCGGCGCTCGACAACGACCTCGACGCACCAACGGCTCGCGAAGCCCTCGATACCCTCGCTCGTGCAATTCTTGACGGCACCGGCGACAACGCCGAGTCCGGAGCTGGCCTGCGCACTGCCGCCGAGCTCGTCGGACTCGCCTTCACTTCGTAACTACCAAAGATTCGGTCATGAAGATTTACGACACGCTCCAAGACACCCTTGTCGATTTCGTTCCCCGCAAAGAAGGCGAAGTTTCGCTGTACGCGTGTGGCCCGACGGTCTACAGCCATCCGCACCTCGGGCATGCCCGCCAGGCAATGACGTACGACATCATGCGTCGCTACTTGGAGTGGAACGGGCTCCACGTCCACCACGTAGCGAACGTCACCGACATCGACGACAAGATCATCAACCGCGCCCTTGAGGAAGGGCGCACCGAGGGTGAGGTCGCCGCAGAATGGAAAGCGGTCTACGACGAAGCCATGGACGCGCTGAACATTCTGCGCCCGCTCGATCGGCCCCATGCCACCGAGTACATCGACGAGATGGTCGCGATGATCCACACCCTTGTCGACAACGGTTCGGCCTACGCCAACGACTCCGGCGTCTACCTGCGGGTGCGCTCCGTCGAGGGCTACGGCGCGCTCGTACATCGAACCCCCGATGAGCTCGCCGAAGGGGCCGGTGCTCGAGTTGAGGTCGACGACAACAAGGAAGACCCGCTCGACTTCGCACTCTGGAAGGCAGCCAAGCCAGGTGAACCGACATGGGATTCCCCGTGGGGCCCGGGCCGCCCTGGTTGGCACATCGAGTGCGCTGCGATGAGCCTCGACATTCTGGGCGATGGCTTCGATCTTCATGGCGGAGGCAACGACCTCGTCTTCCCACACCACACAAACGAGCGTGCCGAGGCCATCGCCGCGGGACGCGAGTTTGCTCGCTACTGGCTGCACAACGGCATGTTGAACACTGGCGGCGAGAAGATGTCGAAATCTCTCAACAACTTCCAGACGATTCAGTCGATGCTCGACGAGAACCCGCTGAACGCACGCGGCCTTCGCCTGTTGCTTCTACAGACGCACTATCGCAAGACGCTCGAACTCGACGACGACTCGATGGCGCAAGCCCACGAGGGTGTAAAGCGTCTCGATGCAATGGCCCGCAAGGCCGCCAATGGTGGCCTCGACATGACCAGCACCGCTCGTGTCGACGACGCCATCGAACGATTCCGTGAGGCAATGGACCACGACTTTGGCACGCCCGAAGCAATGGCCGTTGTCTTCGAAACCGTTCGACGCGCAAACGGAGCCCTCGATGGTGGCGATGAAGCCGACCAGGCTCACGCACTTGCCCTCACGGCCATCGAGCTGGCAAATGTGTTCGGCCTCCAGGTGGGCCTGGACGAGGCGGCTGACGACGACGCTGCCGGCGATATCGATGCCATGGTCGCAGCCCGCACCGAAGCGAAGGCCAACAAAGACTTCGGCGAAGCCGATCGCATCCGCGATGAGCTCGCTGCCCAAGGCATCACGGTGGAAGACACCGCCTCCGGCCCCGTCTGGTACCGAACCTGCGTTCGTTAGTCGCGGATGCCGTAGACGCCGCCGCTTCGGGTGCCGACCACGATCGTGCCATCCCACACCGCCGGTGTTGACTCGATACAGGCATCGTCGAGTCGCAACGCCCAAAGTTCCGGAGGCTGCACTCGAACGTCGGTGACGTCGTAGCCGCGGAGCGTTCCGAAACAGTCGCCCATGATGAGCACGTCATCGACCACCACTGGTGACTGCCAAAGATGAAAGCGCAAGTCGTCGATCGACCACAGATCGGCGCCGGTCGTGCGATCGACGGCCCGGAACATGCCGCCCTGGCTTGCGAAGATGACCGCGCCGTCGTGCAACGCCGGCGTTCCCCAAATGCCCGTGTTGAGGCCTTGGTTTTCCTGCACTGACCACACCAGAGCCTCTTCGTCTTCCTTCGTCGGGTCGAGCTTGATCAGTTGGCCGAGCTCCCTCGACCTTGCGTTGCCTCGCTCAAATTCAGCGGCGACGTAGAGCATGCCGTCCTCGTCCACCACGATCGACGCATCGACATCGTCACCGACCCAATAGCGGAATACTCGTGTCGGGTCTTCGCCGGTGCGAAGGCCAGCGAGATCCCAACCCTGTACGAGACCGCCCGAGTTCGCAAAGTACAGCGTGTCGCCACTGATCGCGACGGAGTTCTCGATCGAGACGTTGTCGCCAACAGCACGGAGCAGCTCGTCGTCCCAGCCGGGTGCGTCAAAGACCAGCTCGGGGTCGACGCTGACAAAGCCCTCGTCCGTCCAGGAGCGATTGAGTTTCACAATGTGGATACGGCTGTTCTCGCCACCGATAAAGAGCCAGTCGTCGAGGACGAGGCCAGCACCGTCCCAGTCGTTGTTCCACTTGCGAGGACCCACCGATTCGGCATCGAGCTTCCATAGTTCGACCGGTTCGCCTTGGTCGAAGGAGATCACCCGGTAGAAGTTGTCGCGAGAACCGGAGTAGACGAGCGGGAATCCGTCGGGGTCGACCGTCACCGAGCCCTTGATGATGTCGTTCGTTTGGAACTTCTCAAGGAGTGGCTCGCCCGTCTCGGCATCGAGAAAGTGCACCGCACCGTCAAGTGCGCCAAAGATGGACCACAATCGCCCATCGAGACGGAAGAGCGTTGGCTGACCGGTCCAACCGGTTCCACACCAGCCGCGGACTTGCCCTCCGACCGAGGAGGAGCGACACAAGCCGCCTTCCTTGGGATATCGCCAGACAACCTCGGGAGTTTCGGGCACTGGACCGCGCCCGTAGAACGATCGAGTCGGTGATCCTCGGAAGGTCAGTAGGCCATCGATGTTTTGCGGGGGTGACATGTTGACCATGCGCGGATCAACAAACACTGACGTATCGAATTCGATGGTTGGCTCGGCCGTCTTGTCGGCAGGGGCAGCGAAGGGCCCGACCACCGGATCGTCGAGCGCGTCGTCTCCGCTTTGATCGCCAGGGATCAGAAAGTCGACGGTGGTCGTTCGAATCGATTCGGACACAGGTAACGCAAACAGCACTACTGCCGCGAGCCCGCCAAAAATGCCGAGCGAGAGCCCGGTACGGAACCGATCAACGCCCCGAGCCTTGCGCTTGCGGCGTGGCGGTCCGGCAGATGGCGCGGCATCAGGAAGTTGGACAGATGCCTCGTCGTGCGAGACCTGCCGTCGGCGGATCACTGTCGTTCGCTCGGTTACGACACAGCAACGTGGGGTTCTGCATCGAGCGGCGGAAACGGAAGTTCCACGTCATAGCTCGTTGCAGGGGGCCGGGCGTTCCGACGGCTGGCGAGGTCACGGACCGTCGCTACATCTCCGTCGTCGTCGCCATCGGCTGTCGCCGTACGTTGCGTTCGCGGTTCGCGCCGTCCGCTCTGATCGCGATCTGCTTCGCGGGCCCGGGCCGAATCGACTTCGCGATCGGGGCCATGGAACGCCCGGTGGAGCAGGGATCCTGCCGATGGAACGTCGGGGGCGTCGTCGTAGTTGGCACTGTCGTGCGATGCGCTCTGTTCGACAGGCGCATCGTCGTTCGCGTTGGCGAGGAACCAGGGTGCATCTCGGGTGTGCATGCGCCGCGGTGCCGGTTCGGACTGGTCTTGAGCAGCGTCGTTACTCGCGGCTACGCCAGGAGCCTCTTCATGCAGTTCGACCTCGTCGGTGCTCGGGGCGGCGTCGACCGCCTCAACCGGTGCGATCTGCTCGTTCGGGTCAAGGCCGACCCACTCCCACCCATCGGGGGCAGAAAAGCGAGCCGCGTGAGATCCGCAGAGCGCAATAGACGATGCGGTCGCTTCGCGACGCTCAACAACCTGACAATGGGCTGCGTTGACGTCGAACCAACGCTCCGCCACGTCAGAACACGTGGGTTTTGCACACAGCCGTGACATATCCGAACTCTACCAATGCGCCTGCGCAAAGTACATCTGTGTGGTTTACTTCCGGTCACGGGGTCGTGAAGCTCCCCGAAAACCAACAATTTCTGGTTCATTTGCCAAGTCACTAGCCTTCAGGGCACCAACTCTTCTGCCGAACGGAAACCATGCGCAAGACCAGGTCGACCGCTCCCCCACGCCGACGCAATCTCGCCGAGGACGAACTCCAAGCCTTTCACCACATTGCCGATGGGCTGCTCAGTCGCGTCCGGTTGATCCGTACGAACCTGCTCCCACCCGCCGCCGACGGTATGACTGTTGGCCGGTTCGTGTTCCTCCGCGGCGACCACATCGAGCATGCGGGGTCATCGCTACTTGCTCACGAACTTGTCCACGTGCGTCAGTTCGCCGAGATGGGTGCGCCCCGGTTCTTTGCTGCCTATTTCGGAGCGTATTTCCGGAATCTGCGACGGACGAAGAGCCATCGCCAGGCGTACCTTGACATCCCGCTTGAGCAAGAGGCGCGGGCGGTTGCTAACCAGTGGCGCGCCGAGCAGCGGGCTCGAATCCAAGCCTCAAAACCCGACGCGTAACTGCTCGTGGAAAGCGAATAGGTGAAGTGAGCCGCGATGCTCACATGTTGATGATGCTGGCCGATGGATCTAGGCCATGGCTGCGTCATCTGACTTCGAATGCTACTTGTGTGGGTCACACAACGAGCCTGACGCGTCTTTTTGTGTTCGCTGTAACGGGCAGCTTCTGCACATCCCTTCCGAGCCAGACCCGGCTCCGGCAGCAACCGCTGCGCCAGCTGCCGACAGACTGGCCGAGCTCGATGACCTCCGCGAATCCGACGATTCCTCTGACAACGAAGCGGGTGGCACGAAGCGGTTCAAATCGCGTCGAGGTCGCACCGTCAACTTGGAAGATCAACGGCTTTCCGACGCACTCGGACTG
>CAKZVC010000054.1 GCA_937922235.1 uncultured Acidimicrobiales bacterium
CGCGCTCTACGAAAGCCTCTTTGCCGACCATCCGCTCGGGCGTGAGGTCCTGGGCGAGACCGACACGATCGACGCGATGAACTCTGCCGACATCGCCGACTTCCACGGCCGTTGGTACGGCCCGGCCAACACGGTGTTCGCTGCAGCGGGAGATGTCGACCATGATGAGCTCGTCGAGCTTGTCGACAAGCATTTTGGCGACCTCACGACGGACGAGCGTCCGGAGCGTGCAGCGCCGGCGCCGCTAGAGCCCGGACGGATCGCTACAGCGCTTCCGGTCGAGCAAGTGCACGTTGCGGTTGGGTGGCGAAGCCTCGGCCACGACGACCCTCGTCGCTATGCCCTCGCCATTGCCAACCAGGTGCTCGGCGGCTCGCCCTCGTCACGACTGTTCCAGAGCATCCGCGAAGAACAAGCGCTGGCCTACACCGTGTTCTCTCAGACCTCGGGCTACTGCGACACCGGCTCGGCCACGATCTACGCCGCCACGTCGGCTCAGCGGGGGAGTGAGCTGCTCGAGGCGCTCACGACCGAGATCGACACGCTCGTCTCGAGCGGCGTGTCCCAGCGTGAGCTCGACCTCGCTCGAACTGGCCTGGAAGGCTCGATCGTGCTCGGCCTCGAAGACTCGGGATCTCGAATGAGCCGCATTGCAACGAGCGAAGCCTTACGCGGGCGCATCCTGCCAATCGACGACTTCCTCGAACGCCTTTCAGCAGTCACCGTCGACGACGTCAACTCGGCAATCGTTGATGTATACGGCGCACCATCGGTTACTTCGTTGGTAGGGCCTGAAACCGCACTTGAGCGTATGAGTGCCTAGCTAGCACGGCCGGGCGCGTAACTCCTGGCCCTCGATGCCTCGGCTAGCGAATCAGCGCGAGACGAGCCGCTCAAAAGGCACAAGCAGGTCGTCCCATTCGGGGCCCGGGATATCGAGCGCTTCGCATGAAGCGAGGCGAACTGAACCGTTCGTGCTGACGCACGTGTCGTTACCGAAGCCGCCGCGCCCGATGTCTCGCCCATCGACCAGAAGTTGGTCGGCTCCAAGGTTGCCGTTGAGGTCGTCGACCCCGAGGCCGCCAAGGATCGTGTCGTTGCCCGGGCCGCCACGCATCCAGTCCCGGCCTTCCATGCCGAGCATGAAGTCATCGCCGGGGCCGCCCTGCATACGGTCCCAGCGGTTCGATCCGATGAGGAGGTCGGCACCCTCACCACCGAACATGCGAGAACCTGCCGTGTCTTCGCTGTAGCTCGAGGTGCTCGCGATGCCGACGGGACCAGGTGGCGTGTTTAGCTCGAAACCTTGCTCCGAGAGCTTCGAGCCAAACCCAATGAAGTCGTCTTTGGAGAAGAGAAGGTCTGAGCCTGCACCGCCAAACAACGTGTCGCGGCCGAGACCGCCGTAGACGAAGTCGAGCCCCGGGCCGCCGTAGGCAGTGTCGTCGCCATTGCCTCCGAAGAGGAAGTCGAGACCCTTACCTCCGCTGAGGACATCGTTTCCAGCATGGCCCTCCAGCATGTCCTCGCCCTGATACGAGAACAGCTCGTCGTTGCCTTCGCCGCCGATAAGGAGGTCGCCAAACGGGCCTCCATGCAGCACGTCATCGCCTGGACCGCCGAAGGCCTGGTTGAATCGCCAATGCTCAAGCGAGCTTCCACCAATGAAGATCGTGTCGTTACCCTCGCCAGCGTCAACCCAGAGCCCGGAGCTCTCGGACGCGAAGGTACAGATCGTGTCGTTGCCAGCCCCGCTGATGATGTTGAACGAGGTGGTCCAGTCGGGGTCGAAGGTGATGTGGATGACATCGTCGCCCTCCGTTCCTTCGAGAAGCCATGTGCCGGACTCGTTCACTGGCTGCTCGGTCTGCGGATTCACGACGATGGTTGCGTCGAGGCCGCCGCACTTGGGCGCTGCTTCTTGAGCAGTGAGCGGGCTTACAGCGAGTAGTGGTCCGAGGAGCGCGCCGAGTCCGAGTAGTGCCAGTTTCTTCGCCATCTCGTGTCTATCGGACTCCTGTCCCCTCAACTGTGTAGTCGCTTCGGCCCGGGAGAGCGATTGCCTAGCCGGCACGACCAACGAGCTGGCCACCCTCGCTATCGAAGAGCACACAGGTGATCAGGCGGTCGGCTCCTTCAGTGAAGACTCCGCTCCATTGTTCGCGAGTGGGGATCACCGGTGCATAGCGAATGCTCTCAGGGGCATCGGCAGGGAGGTATGCGTCGAGGGACCGGCTACATACATCCTCGGCATAGGAGATGAGTGCAGACTCGTTGTAGCTCACGACATTCGCTGGTGGGAGCACCTGGCGGTACACCTCGTAGTCGTGAGGTATGTCGCACGAGACCGTACGCAACGGCCGTTCCAAGGTTGGATCCGCGGTCATGCAGGTCCCGACTGAGCGGAGGGATTGTTGCACTGCTGTCCGGATATCAAAACGTGCCGCATTGATTCGTCCGAGAAGATCGGCCCATTCACCATCTGGCGCTGCGACGTTCTCGCACGACCGAAGACTCACGGCCGCGTTGGTGCTGAGGCACGTATCGATGCCGAACCCGCCGCGACCAAGGTCCAAGCCATCGACAACGAGTTCGTCGGCTCCAAGGTTGCCGTTGAGGTCGTCACTTCCGAGCCCACCGAGGATCACGTCGTTGCCCGGACCTCCACGCATCCAGTCCCGACCTTCCATGCCGAGCATGAAGTCATCGCCGGGGCCTCCCTGCATCCGGTCCCAGCGGTTCGAACCGACGAGTAGGTCGGTGCCAGTGCCCCCAAAGAGGCGGGATCCACCGGTGTCGTCGCTAAAGCTCCTCGTGCTGCCGATGCCGATCGGCCCGGGTGGAAGCTGGTCTAGATCGAAGGTCTCGAAATCGCTTGCGCCAAAGCCGACGAAGTCGTCGTTGGACAACAGCACGTCATTGCCTGCGCCTCCAAAGAGAGTGTCTCTGCCGGTTCTGCCATAGATCTGATCGTCGCCGGGGCCACCGTATGCCGTGTCGTCACCTGGGCCGCCGGACATCAGATCGAAGTCTCTACCGCCGCGTAGGACATCATCGCCGGCTTCTCCGCCGAGTACATCGTGGCCTTGGTATGCGAAGAGCTCATCGTTACCGTCTCCGCCGATCAGCAGATCGCCGAGAGGTCCTCCATGGAGCACATCGTCACCGGGACCCCCGTCGGCGGTGTTCGTGCGAAAGTGGGAGGTAGAACTGCCACCAACGAAGATGGTGTCGTTGCCATCACCCCCTTCGACAAACACGCCCCAACCCGGCACGTCGGTTGCGAACGTACAGATGGTGTCGTCGCCGCCAAGGCCGTGAATGATGTGGCTAGTTCCGCGTTGTGGGTCGGGCTCCATGGTGACGTGGATGACATCGTCGCCTTCCGTTCCTTCGAGAAGCCATGTGCCGGACTCGTTTACTGGCTGTTCGGTCTGCGGGGTCACGACGATGGTTGCGTCGAGGCCGCCGCACTTGGGCGCTGCTTCTTGAGCAGTCAGTGGGCCAACTGCGAGCAGTGGCCCGAGAAGGGCGCCGAGTCCAAGTGTTACCAATTTCTTCGCCATCCAGTGGGTAACGACACGAGCACGGCCTGACCTGAGAGTTCTTCGGCTAAGGGTTTCGAGCCTGCCGCCGATTAGGTCGTATGGCCTACACGACCGAGATCATCCTGCCTGGCGCCGAGCCACGTCAGAGCGCCCAGTGGAGCGCCCTTGCGCTCAATCCCAACGACCCGGCGGTTGTCGCGCAGCGAGCGAAGGTTCTGTCTGCCGCATGGCGTCCGCCAACGGCAGACCGCATTGACTTCATCTGTGCTCGTGCCGCTGGTCGAAGTGTGCTCGACGTCGGCTGTGTCGCTCACGATGAGGCGCGAATGGTCAGCACGTCGTGGCTGCATCGGCGACTCGCTGAGGTTGCCGACCGCTGTCTCGGCGTTGACGTGCTCGGTGAAGCCGTCGAGACGATGCAGTCGCGTGGCTACGACGCAATCGCTCACGATCTAGCAAGCGGGTTGGGTCCAATCGCGTCCCGCGGACTATTCCAAGTCATCGTCGCTGGCGAACTGATCGAACACGTGGCGAACCTCGACATGCTCTTCGCCACCGCAGCGCAGGCACTCACGGCCGATGGCGAACTCATCGTGACCACACCCAACCCGTATGCCCCCGCCCGCGTCCGAGCTGGTCAGCGCGGTGACGTGTGGGAGAACGTCGACCACATCGCCTATGCGTTCCCAAGTGGGATCGCCGAGCTTGCCTCCCGCCATGGTCTGTTGCTCGCCGAGGCGTTGACAACCGAACCGGTCCGACCGACATTCGGGAACCCGCTACGTTCGATCAAGCGAGCGGTCCGTCGCACCCGGTGGCACCGCCGCGGCTTCTCTACAACGGCGGGCGATGTTCGGCCAGTAGTGCTTGACCGCCGCGATCCCCTCGATTGGCTGCGAAGTGCCATCAACCGTCAGGTGAGCTCCCGCCACCAATTCGTTGGTGAAACGTTCATCTACGTCATCCAGCGAGGGCCCCTCGACTAGGGGGTTCACCCGGGCGGCACCGGTGTACTCCTGCGGCGAATTAGTATGTGCATATGATTCGAGTGGGAGTAACGGGAGCAGGCGGACGCATGGGTGGCGAGGTCTGTCGGGCCGTCGACGCCGCCGACGACCTACAACTCGTTGCTGGGGTTGATCCGTCCTCTGAAGGCGAGATGCTCGCCGACGTGGCCGAGCTCACCTCGTCGACGACTTCCGGGATAGCTGTCGTTGGATCGGTCGACGAACTCTCTGCTGATGACATCGACGTCGTTATCGATTTCACGCATCTCGATGTCAGCCGTGTCGTACTTCATTGGTGTGCTGCAAATGGCGTGCACGCAGTTGTTGGCACTACCGGCTTCAGCGACGAAGACCATGCAGGGTTCGTTGCTGGCTTCACGTCAAGCAACGCGCTGATCGCTCCGAACTTCGCCATCGGCGCCGTCATGATGATGCGTATGGCCGAACTCGCCGCGCCCTTCTTCGAGACTGCCGAAGTTGTCGAATACCACCACAACGCAAAGCGCGATGCTCCGTCGGGAACTGCGATGATGACCGCCACTCGAATCGAAGCGGCCAAAGCAGCGAGCGGCTCGGAGTGGGATAGTGATCCCACCGAACAAGAAGTCGTCCCGGGTGCTCGAGGCGGCAAGGTCGGGGGAGTGGGCGTGCACGGCGTTCGCATGCACGGGATGGTGGCCCATCAAGAAGTGATCTTTGGAACGACGGGCGAAACGCTCACGATTCGTCACGACAGCATCCACCGCAACTCGTTTATGCCAGGGGTGCTCCTCGCAACCCGGCATGTCTCGGACCGGCCGGGAGTCACCCTTGGCCTCGACCCGCTGCTGTTCGCGACGGAATAGAGGATTTCGCTTGAGCGGGGACCCGGTTGCGCCGATTGGTAGGGGATGTCCAGATTCGGTTCGCGAGCCGATGAGATGAACGGCGCTCGGGAATCACGGCAACCCGGACTTACTCGCCGCAAACTCACGGCGGGGTTTATCGGCATCGCCGCGCTCGTGTCGACCGTGGCGATGACGGCCCGACCAGCCCCACCGCCGGTGGAAACCACCGCGCCGATCGAGACCGTCGAGCCGGTTGAGATTCCACAGGACGCACCAACTCCCTCGCCAAATCAAACGGAGGAGGCCGTAATCGAATCTGTCCGTGTGCGGATTACGTGCTACGCCGACACCGACTGTCTCGTGAACCCGGTCGAAACCGGTGGGGCGCAAGACACTGCGGTGCTCATCTGCGTAAACCGGTGCGGCCGAAACGCTGGAACCAACCAACGCAACTACACGTTGACGCCGGGTGGACAAGACCGGGCGGGCCGGTCGCTGCCGGTGATCCAAGGAGTCCGTCGCGATTCGCCGACGAACCATGAGCTCATCGGTGTTGAGGCAAGCACCGAAGCGCCAACAGACTTCGTCGGGATTGAGACTGACGGTCGGGGAGTCATGCAGTTCGAGAGCGTTGGCGATGCGGACATGACCTATTCGGTCAACTACATCGAAGCTCCAGCTCCGAATCGTGCATCCCAAGGAGAAAGTCGAGTAGGTGCGGTCCTTAGCGTGCTTGCCGTGGTAGTGCTCGTCGTTCTTGTGGCGATTGCGGCGTTGATGGTATTCGTGACGCTCGTGCAAGCCTTGATCGACCTTGCTGGCGGCAAGGGGACCTCCAGATATCGGCGTGAGGAAGTTGATGACGAAGAGGATGAGGACGACGTGCCGGTCGACGCTCCGCTGGCTCTCTCCCAACCCATCACCAAAGAGGTCGCAGAGGAACGGGCAGCAGTTGCTCAAGACCTGCTCGATCGTGTCCGTGACATCAACGATCCGCGCCTCTCGATCCAGACCGGCTTCTCGCTGCTCGAGACAGGCTTTGGTCGAATGCACCTAGCTCGACGACGTAACGAGACCTCCAAGTCCTACATCACCCGCGTCTTCGGCGACCACGAAGATCTTCGTCCAACGATGTTCGAGATCACCGGACTGTTCGAACGAGCTCGCTACAGCGACATGCCGGTCGATGCGGAGATGCGCGGCGACATGATCCGCAGGCTCGAAGATGTGCAGGCCACCTGGGAGCAAGAGGCGTTCATCTTGTCCGATACGCCACCAGCCCCACCAGACACGGTGTCGGTGCTCGGCAGCGATGCTGGCCGACCGATCGAGATCGAAGAGGAGCTGCGATGAGCGAGGTGATCATGACCTTCGCCGCGATCGCCCTGGCACTGGCTACCGGAGTGACCGCATATCAACTGCGCTCGATCCAGGCCGACAAGTACGAGCTCGGAACGTGGACATCGGTCGAACCGTTCCGCGGATCGGGGCTGACCACCGACGTCCGTACCATCTCGTTTCGAATCGAAGGAGCCGAGGCGAGCCCTGAAGCCTGGTCTGGCTTGCTCAGCCGGCTCGACGAGGTTCACGAGGAGCTCAGCCCCTTCGGCGCCAACGCTCGCCGCCCACCATTTGAATATCGCACCTGGTGCGGCCGCACCGTCGTGTACCCCGATGCCCCCGGACGGTACGACCGTCGATATCTCGAGAACTACATCAGAGTCCTAGAAACACTTGCAGGAGAAGACGCTCGATGAGCAATGACATCCAAACACTGTCGAACACGATCCTCGACGAACTCGAACGGGCCGTCGTCGGCAAACGGGAGGTCCTGCGGCTACTGCTCACCGGCATCCTCGCTGACGGTCATGTGCTGTTCGAAGATCTCCCGGGGTTGGCCAAGACGCTGATTGCTCGGTCGTTTGCCCAGGTGACGACCATGCAATTCTCACGAGTGCAGTTCACCCCTGACCTCGTGCCCGGCGATATCACCGGCTCGACCGTGCTCGACCCGACCACCTCGACCGGCACGTTCCAGCCCGGACCAATCTTCGCAAACCTCGTCTTAGGTGACGAGATCAACCGGGCACCGCCAAAGACCCAGGCGGCGGTTCTCGAGGCAATGGAAGAACGTCAGGTCACCGTCGACGGGACCTCGCATCCGTTGCCCCGGCCGTTCCTCGTTATCGCCACACAGAACCCGATCGAGTCGGGTGGTACCTATCCGCTGCCCGAAGCGCAGCTCGACCGGTTCCTCCTTCGTGCAAGCGTGGGGTATCCGAGCAAGTCAGCCGAACTCGAAATCGTGATGCGTCGTGCTGCTCGTAAGCAAGAGGCCATCGAACTGCGCACGATCGTCGATGCGAGCACGATCGTGTCGATGCAAGCAGCGGTCGAAGAGGTATACCTCGATGAGACCGTTGCCGACTACATCGTCCAGATTGTCCAAGCGACGCGCGAGAGTGCTCAGCTACAAGCGGGTGCGAGCCCTCGTGGTTCGCTTGGCTTGATGAAGGCCGCACGTGCGCACGCCGCGATCATGGGACGCAACTACGTGATTCCTGACGATGTGGTCGAAATGGCGATCCCGGTGCTGTCGCATCGCGTGATGCTCACTCCGGACGAGTGGCTTCGCGGCCGTTCGACCGCCGAGGTGGTCACTGCATGTGTCACGTCGATTGCTACGCCGCCGAGTGTGAAGCCGAAGGCGGCTGCGCCAACGATCGTTACCTGATCGGACGCTGGAACCAATGGCAGAACCACTCGAGGCCGAACTCGGTATGGACGCGTACGACGACGCTGGTAGCGATGCCGGCGAGTTGTCCGCTCCTACCGGCTCGGCGATCGAGCTCGCGCCACGCACCGACACCACGAAGTTTGCTCCCGATGGTCCGATCGCTACCAGGTTCAACCATCCGCTGGTGAACGTGGCATCGACGATGTCGTCGAACTCGGGCATCAGCCCAATGGCCGTTGCAATGACTGCCGTTTCGCTTGTGGCGCTTGCAACCGCCGTCGCTACGTCGCAGCCGGCCGTGGCGGCGTTCGCCATTCCGCACCTGGTATCGCTGGTGTTGGGAGTCCTCAACCATTCCCCAGACACCTTCTTTGTGTCACTCGACACCGAGCATGCTCGGGTGGTCGAGGGCGACGAGATCACGATCGTCGCATCGATCACGAGCCAAGTGGGCATTGAACAGTGCTCGGTCGAGCTCGACCCCGGCCCAAAGCTGGTCCTGGTGTCGGCCCCTCGAGTTACCGTCGAAGTTGCTCCGGGGACGACGGTCCAGGTGCCGTTCATCGCGCGAGTAGATCGTTGGGGTCTCATTCAGCCGCAGAAGCTCTTCATCCGGGCCCAAGACCGATTCGGCCTGTTCGGACGGTCATATCAGTTCTCGGTGAAGGGCGATATTCGTGCCGCGCTTCCGGTGGAACCCCTGCGTGACACGATCGAGCCGGGCCGCTATCGAAACAACGTTGGCAGCCATCGAAGCGAGCAGCGCGGCCAGGGTATGGAGCTCGCCGACGTCCGCGAATATCGGCCGGGTGACCCGTTGAAGTCGATCAACTGGCGCATCACCAACCGGCGGGGCCAACCGTGGGTCACGGTGCGTCACCCCGATCGTTCGGCCACAGTGGTCATCGTTGCCGACATGTATTCAGCCTTTGGGACGAATCTGCACCCCGGCGTCGTTCGTGCAGTTGAATCTTTGGTGAGCGCGCACCTCGGGCTCCACGACCGGGTGGGGGCTTTGCTTCTTGGGGCGGATGTTGCGTGGATTCCGCCGCAGCTCGGTGAACGTCAGCGGTATCGGATCAGCGACGCACTTATCGATGCGACGCGCTGGCAAAAGACCTGGGGTCGGCCCGACCTCAACAAGCTCGTCGATAGCGACTCGGTGATTCTCGTCGTGTCCACGCTGCGAGATCGACGGGTGATGAAGGACCTCAACAGCTTGCGTGCTGCGGGGCACCAGCTCAGCATCCTTGAGCCGCTCAGCGCTGGTGATGGCGTCGTCGATGTGCCTGCGGGGTCGGTCGTCGACCAAGCGATCCGGCTCGATCGACTGTCGCGAGACGTGAATCGCCGATCGTTGCGCGAAGACGGCTTCATTGTCGTCCCGTGGGACACGAACACCCCAATCGAGCCAGCCATTCGGAACTTGCGCATCGTGTACGGCGCACAACGGGTAGGCCGACGATGAAGCGGCTGCAACGAACAGCATCGACAGCTCCGCGAGACCACCGATGGTGGAAGCGCATTCCACTCACGACGGGTGCCATTGCTCTTGCTATCCAAAGCGTCATGAGCGGGCTGATCTTGGCGGGTGGGTTTGGCTCCGGGCTTGTCGCGCTTGTCGCGATCGGCTTTGCCGGCATGGCCCTCAATTCTCGCAACGCGATCGTGATCTCGTTGCCGGGGATCCTTACGGTCCTTGGGGCAGGTACTGCCTTCGGGACCGGTTGGGCGTCGGTGCCTGTGCTCGGCGCGTTCGGCATGGGCTCGTGGCTTGTGTCGTTTCTCCTCGAACGAACGCGGAACGGGCGGCGCGAGTCGTATTCGGAGCCGCTCGCGAGCCGCAACGATGTTCTGGCTGCTGGCGGAATCGCTTCGGTGACTGCGGTACTCACCGCAGTGGTGTTCCTCATCACGTTGCTGCCGAAACTTCCCGCCGTGGCAACTGCGACGGCAGCGTTGCTCATCGCTGCCGTGGCCGTCGTTGCGCTCGGAGCGAGCCTGCACGTGACCCGGGCCGAGAACCCTGGCAATGAGGACTACTTCCGCGTCGGTACAGCTATCGAAGCCTCGGCCGCATCAAGCGCAGGTCAGATCGGTGCGAGCCGAGCCCAGTGGTCGCAGCAGGAAGCAGCAAGGAAGCGCTCCAAGCAAAAGAAGCGACGGTTGCGCTCAGCCTCAAACCAAGAGCCGCCGCCGCCCGGTGCCTAACGCTAGGTGAGCTGCTTTAGACCGCGTTCGAACGGACCGGTCTTCCATTCCCGCACAATGATCACTGCCATCGTTACAAGGGCTGCCTGAAGGCTCAGCAGCGTGAGTATTTGTCCGTTGACGCCCATCGATGGGGAGTCAGTGAAGTCGGCGTGGCCAGTAATTCGTGACCACACGTCGGTGACGAGCACGGTGTGGAACAGATAGGCGGTGAGCGAGATAGAGCCGAGGGAGGCAAGCGGCTTCAGTACCCGGGCGAGCGCGGCAGGGGTCAGAAGCGCAAGTCCAAGGACCGTCATGGCAAGGAACGTCGACTGCACTGCCCAGCCAATCTGCCCTGAGTGCGAAGTCGTTGAGCGAAGATCAGCCCACTCACGATCTGGCAGCTCGAAGGCCTTGTCGTTCCACTCGCCGTTCTCGAACCAGTCATCTCCATCAGCATCGTCGACGAACGCCCCATTCTCCTCCGACAGCTTGGGGAACTTCGCCAAGAGCTCTTCCTCCGAAAGAAACTCATCCGTCGAGTCATCGGCGCTCACTGCGAACTGCTCGTCGAACGAGTCTGGGGACGTGATCCCTTGGCTATCGAGCAATGCCGTCGTGCCAAGCACTCCAGCGACACCAAGTGCACCAACGATTGCGATCGCTCCGGCTGTGCTCGTCGAACGCAGGTCGAGACGGCCGAGAATCAGTCCGAGCGAGAAGAAGCCGAACCACAGGATCATCGGATAGTTGCCCGTAACCAGGATGCTCCACAGTGCGCCAGCAGCGGCGCTCCCGGCGCCAGACCCGAGCTCACCAACTGCCTCAGAAACAGGGTTGGTGAACATCAGCGCAATTGGGCCGCCCACAAGCCCGAGCAACGAGAGCATTACTAGTTCGCGGTTGGACCGCTTGAGGAACCACGGGGCCAGAACGAACATGAGTCCGTAATGCTCAAGGATCGACGCTGACCACGCAATCGCGGAGAGCAGAAGCCCTCCGATCATCAACACCACACCCCGGCGACGAAGAACTGCCGGCTCAGCCGAGCGCGATCCGCGCGCAGCAATGACCGACAGCGACAGTCCCGAGAGCACAAAGAACAGCACCGATGCCCGACCCGATGGTGCGGCCAGTAGCCAACCAGCGACACCGCCCGGCTCTCCGTCGTTGTCAAAGATCGACACTTGGACAGTCATCATGCCGATCAGGGCCAGGCCTCGAGCGAGGTCGACGCCGACCAACCGCGACGTCGCTCGCGCTGCGGGGGCCGAGCTCGACGTCGACGGCTCAACGCTGTCCGAGTGACCGTGGGATTCCAACGGAAGTGGCTCGCGGGAATCATCTGACGATCGGTGGTGGAGAGTTGCGCTCATACCAGACACCATGACGGGTCGATTCTGAGAGCTGACTGAGAATCGCTGCACGCGTAGGTTCGGCGAGGGCAAGGGTGGGTGCTGCGGCGAGTACCTATCGCTGGATCTCGCACCAAATCTCTTACGTCCTTTTGTCCGAACGGCGACGCTCGTTCATCGGGATTGAGGTATCTTTGCGGAATGGTCACTATTGACGCGCCACGTGTCGATTTCGAAGCAGTGCAGCCATCGATACGTCCGTACTCCAGCGAGGACTTTCGATGGGCACTCGAGTTGCTCGAAGCAACGGGAGGACGCCACCGAGTTCGCCGAGGCAAGGCCGTTGATGTCGCCGTGCTTCCCGGTTTGGTCGCCGAACGCAACGGCCAGCCAATCGCCTTGCTCACGCTCGCCCGTCACCGCGAAGAGCTCGAAGTTGTGGTCGTCGCTGCCCGACCGTTTGACGACGGCGTTATTCGCTTGCTGATCGACGCTGCGAAGACATATGCGGGCCCCACGTGTCGCCGGATCTACACGATCTGCTCAAATGCCGAGCTCGACGCCCAACGAAGCCTTCAGCTCTATGGCTTCCGTCTTGCGAGCTGTCGGCCGGGCAACATCGAAGCGGTCGCCCGCCGAGACTCGGCACCGATCGCAACGATGCTCGACGGTTTGGCGATGCGCGACGAGCTCGAATTCGATCAGCTGCTGCCATAGTCCGTGTTTACGACTCCACGATGGGTGCTCTCCCATCTCTTTGCGCTGACGCTGATCGGGCTGTTTATTGCCGCAGGGTTCTGGCAGATCAACCGTTTGAACTGGCGTCAAGACCAGAACGCCATCGCCGCGTCGCGGATGAACACGGCGGTGTTGCTCGACGACGTTCGTGATGTCGAGATCGACACGTTGGAATTCCGACGGGTTCAGGTCGAGGGCCGATTCGACCCAACCACCGAGATTCTCATCGCAAACCGCAGCAACGATGGCGCCGCAGGGTTCTGGATCTGGACCAACTTCATTACCAACGATGGCGACTTGCTCGTGAACCGCGGTTTCGTCAACCGAGGCATCGTTCTCGAAGCCGACGGGTCCCAGCCGAGAAGTGATGCAGACGTCACCGACGCTCCTGTGGTGATCGAAGGCTTGTTGCGCACGGGGTTCGATAGCGCTCGGGCGAGCGCTGACAAGAGTCAGTTGACGCGGCCCGACCCGGTTCTCGCCGGTGAGATCCTTGGCCTCGACACTGCGCTCGATCCGTCGTTCTATCTGGCGCTGACGGGCCAGGAACCTCAACGCACTCAGGAAATCCCGTCGACCGTGCCGTTGCCCGATCTGGGGGAGGGGCCACACCGGAGCTACGCGTTTCAGTGGTTCACCTTCGCCACGATCGGCGCCGTGGGCTACCTCCTGCTTCTCCGGAGGATCGCACGGGGCGATCAGTCGCGCGGCGACGTACCGATTTAGGCCCCCACCCGTGGCGCCCAGCTGTGGCACGGCGCGTTACGCTCAACACATGGCACGTTTTGGACATGTACTTACAGCAATGATCAGCCCGTTCCTCGAGGACGGCTCACTCGACGTTGAAGGTGCAAAGAAGCTCGCCAAGTGGCTCGTAGCGAACGGCAACGATGGCCTGGTTATCGCTGGAACCACCGGTGAGAGTCCTACGCTCACGCACGATGAGCAGATCGAGCTCATCGCCGCGGTGGTCGACGCCGTCGACGTGCCCGTCGTTGCCGGAACCGGCAGCAACGACACCCGCGCCGCAATCGAACTGACCGAGCGCGCTACCGAAACGGGTGCAGCTGGCATCTTGTCGGTCACGCCCTATTACAACCGGCCATCTCAGGACGGGTTGCTCGCACACTTCCGTGCGGTTGCGCAGTCGACCGACTTGCCGATCATGCTCTACGACATTCCCGGACGCACCGGTCGCAAGATCAACACCGAGAACCTCATCGCCCTCGCCCAAGAGCCCAACATCGTGGCGCTCAAGGATGCTGCAGGCGACCCTGGCGAAACCGCCATCGTCATCGCAAACACCCCGGATGACTTCGATGTGTACTCGGGCGACGACAGCCTGACGCTGCCGTTGCTGTCAGTTGGCGCTGTAGGCGTCGTCGGCGTTGCAACGCACTGGGCTGGCATCGAGACCAGCCAGATGGTGCAAGCGTTCCACGCCGGCAATGTTGTCGAGGCCATGGAGATGAACCAGAAGCTCCTCGCCTCGTGGGACATCGAGACCGGCGATTCACGCCCGAACCCGATTCCGTCGAAGACGATGATGCGCCTGCTCGGTCAGCCCGGTGGTGAATGTCGCCTGCCGATGGGGCCAGAGCCCGCAGGGCTTGAAGATCTCTGCCGCAAGGTGCTGTCGAACCTGGGACGCTCCGGTTTCTAATGGCCTCACCAGTACAGATCACCTTCCTCGGCGGACTAGGTGACATTGGCCGCAACTGCGCCGTCCTCGAATCCGATGGCCGCATGGTCATCCTCGACTGTGGGCAGATGTTCGCGGACGAAACTCAGCCAGGTGTTGAGTCGATTATCCCGGACTTTACGTACCTCGTCGACAACGCCGACAAGATCGACGGCTGCATTGTTACCCACGCCCACGAAGACCACATCGGCGGGCTGACGTACCTGCTTCAAGCAATCCCAAGTCTTGAGATCGACTTCTACGGAACCCCGTTCACCTTGGGGCTCGTGCGGCACAAGCTCCAAGAGCGCAACCTGCAGAGCCGCGGCAATCTGATCGTTGTCAACGACGGGGATACTCGCAAGATCGGTCCGTTCGAGTGCGAGTTTCTGCCAGTTACTCACTCGACGCCGTCGGGGCTGATCACCGCATTCACCACGCCGCAGGGCGTCATTTTGCATTCGAGCGATTTCAAGCTCGATCACACGCCAGTTGACGGTCGCGTCACCGACCTTGCCCGAATCGGGGCGCTGTCGGGCAACCCGGGCATTCGCCTGCTGCTCGCCGACTCAACCAACGCCAACAGCCCGGGGCAGTCGACGTCGGAGTCCGAGGTTGGGGGAGTGCTACGAAGCTTGTTCCACGAGCACCGGAACCAGCGGATCATCGTGGGAGCGTTCGCCAGTCACATCCATCGCGTCCAACAGATTGCTGAAGTAGCGCTCGAGCAGGACCGCACGATCGTGACGCTCGGTCGATCGATGAAGCGCAACGTCGCTCTCGCTCGAGACCTGGGTCTACTCAAGATCCCCGACAACCGTATTGTCGACATTGACGACGCTGACGACATCGATCCGCTCAAGACGTGCATCATCTCGACGGGAAGCCAGGGCGAACCTCGCTCGGCGCTGACGCTGATGGCGGCAAACGACAGCCGCTGGATCACGATCGGTCCACGCGACACCGTGATCTTCAGCTCGCATCCGATTCCCGGCAATGAAGCTGCGGTCGGACGAGTGCGAAGTGGGCTTGCTCGTCAGGGCGCAACGATCGTTCATTCTGGTCAGGTCGATGTACACACGACTGGTCATGGCAAGCAGCAAGAACTTCTGGCGCTCCATGCCGTTGCGAACCCGGAGCTCTTCGTGCCCGTTCACGGCGAGTACGAACACCTCGTTGGCCACGCCGCACTAGCGGTGCGCCGCGGAATGTCACCCGACAACGTTCTGGTCGCAACAGACGGCGATCAGCTGCTGCTCACCGACGAGGGCATCAGCAAGAACGGACAGGTGTCCGGCGACTACATCTACATGGATGGCACCGCCGAGCCAATCACCGATGGCATTCTGAACGAACGCCTCCTCATGGGACAGGCCGGATTTGTGTCGATCATCGCCGAGGTTGATCTGTCGGAAGGCGACATCGTGTTTGGCCCGATCATCGAGTCTCGCGGCTGGGCGTCACACACCGAACGATTCGACCTCGAAGCTGGTGCTGCCACCGAAGCCAAGCAAGCTATCGAAACTGCCCTAGCAAAGGGTGGCGACGTGAAGGCTTGCGAAAAGGCTGCTCGCCGGTCCGTCGGCAGCTACGTGGCTGCCGCAACCCGCCGCCGCCCGATCATCGTTCCCGTCCTCCGGGCCTACGAACCCCCGAACTAACGTCCAGCCATCTGTCTTTATGGGGACAGGCCCCTTTAGGTGTGTAAAGGGGACAGGCCCCGTTATGTGCGGACCGCGCGAGGGTGCGCGCGTGGAGCGCGAAATGACCGCACTCTGTCGGTGTCCTCAACTAGTGTTGCAAGCACTGTGGCAACAACATCGAAGTCTTCTGGAACTCGCTCGCGCTCAGCCTCGCAACGGGCGAAATCAAGTCGTGGTCGGGCGCCGGCGAGCCGAACCCGCAAAACCACTGCAAAATCAACGCGCAAAGCTCCGGCGAGGAAGAAAACCACCACTCGAAAGAGCACCGCAAAGAAGAACACCCGGCCAACCCTGGGTCAGACGTTCGGTGAAGCGCTCGACGGCCGCGGCGCAGACCTCTTTGGCCTCTTTCTGATCGTCATGGGCGTGCTTTCCGCGCTCGGCATCTACAGCGGCACGTCTGGATTGCTAGGACAGGCCTTCGACGACGGCTTTGGCTGGCTCATGGGCGTGTTCCGCTACCTTGCTCCTTTTGCCATCATCGGCGCCGGATTGGCCGTTATCCGTCGGGGTGGGGAACCACACGCGCTTCCCCCGCACTTCATCGTTGGTGGCATCGCTGCGATCTTCTCGATGACCGGCCTCGTTCACCTCGCAGGTGACAGCCCCGCATGGGGAAGCACCGTCGAAGCGTTCTCCGGTGCGGGTGGTGTGCTTGGTCTGCTCATTGGCGGGCCCCTGCTTGCCATTGCGTCGTTCTGGGGAGCGTTGCTCATCTTGTTGTCGGTCGGCATAGGCGGCCTGATCGTCATGACCGGAACGTCCTTGCAGGGCCTTCTCGCGGCAGTCGCCAACGGCGCTCGTCCACTGGCAGGCGCAGCAGCGAATGGCACTCGCTCGCTCTTCGTGATCGACCGCGACCTCGAACATGACGAGATCGATCTCACCGACCCGGCCGATGATGGCCCATCCGTGCACATCGGTGGCGTTCGCCATGACGATGCATTCATCGACGAATCCGGATCGGCACGCGATGCAACGATCGAGATCCCTGTCCCGCGTGAAGACCCAGAACCTGAGCCAGCCGCCGCAGAAGACAGCACGGCCGACAAGGCAGCGATCTTCGATCAAGACGATGCAGTCGAACCACCGGCTCCCACCGTTGTTGTCCCTACCGTTGCACCCGCGCCACAGCAGCTCGAAACCGAGCTCGCCGTCACCACCCAAGGCGACCGCACGTGGACGCTGCCATCGATGGCGCTGCTCAGCCGGTCGAACTCCCAAGACGTCGATCAAGACGCCGTCATTGCCCGAGGCCGCACCCTTGAACGAGCACTTGCTGAACATGGTGTGGAGACCCGCCTGATCAACATGGTCGTCGGCCCAACGGTCACTCGGTTCGAGCTCGAGCTCGGCCTGGGTGTCAAGGTGTCCAAGGTCAAGAACCTCAGCGACGACATCGCCTACGCCATGGCGTCGCCCGACGTGCGCATCATCGCCCCGATCCCGGGCAAGCAGGCGATCGGCGTTGAAGTACCGAACGACAACCGCCAGATCATTGCCGTTGGCGACATTCTCGGCTCATCGGAAGCCACCGCTGCGAAGGGCCCAATGGAGGTTGCGATCGGCCGCGACATCAACGGCAAGTCGCTGCTCGCCGACCTCTCGAAGATGCCACATACGCTCGTCGCAGGAGCCACCGGTGCCGGCAAGTCATCGGGCATCAACTCGATTATCACCTCGCTACTGATGCGCAACACTCCAGACGATGTGCGCATGATCCTCATCGATCCAAAGCGCGTTGAGATGACGCAGTACGAGCGCATCCCACACCTGCTCACCCAGCCGGTGACCGATCCAAAGAAGGCCGCGAACGCCCTTGCATGGGCGGTGCGTGAGATGGAACGCCGCTACGAGCTCCTCGAAGAGTGCCGTTTCCGTGACATCGGTGGCTACAACGCCGCGTTCGACCAGGGCAAGGTCAAAGCCAAGAAGGGTCAGCTGGGCCCCGACGGCGAGCCTCGCGAATTAAAGCGCTTGCCATACATCCTTGTGGTCGTTGACGAGCTCGCTGACCTCATGATGGTCGCTGCCCGCGACGTCGAAGATTCGATCGTCCGCATCGGACAGAAGGCTCGAGCTGTTGGGATCCACATGGTGATCGCTACCCAGCGGCCATCGGTCGACGTTATTACCGGTCTGATCAAGGCGAACGTTCCCGCTCGAATCGCGTATGCCGTATCGAGCATGCAGGACAGCCGAGTCATCCTCGGTTCGCCGGGCGCCGAGCGCTTGGTCGGTAAGGGCGACATGCTCTTCCAAGACCCAACCAGTTCGACGCCGCTGCGTCTGCAGGGTGCCTGGGTGGAGGAGTCCGAGGTCAAGAAGATCGTCGATCATTGGCGTCAGCAGAGTTACGACGAAGTGTCAACGAACGAATCAGAGGTGCTCGGCGGCGCCGACCTCGGCGCATCGCCAATCGAGATGCCAGCCGCCCCCGAAGGTGGTGCAGCGCTTCCTCCCGTAGCATCTGCCCCTGACCTCACGGGAATGCCAGGCATGCCCGCAGCGCCGACTCCGGGCTCTGACATGATCACCGCCGACCGCCCAGCCGACGATGACACCGACGACTTGCTCTGGCAGGCCATGGAGCTCGTTGTGTCGTCCGGGCTTGGTTCGACGTCGATGTTGCAACGCAAGCTTCGAGTTGGTTTCTCTCGTGCTGGTCGCATTATGGACGAGCTCGAGCAGAAGGGCATCGTGGGCCCGAGCGAAGGCTCCAAGGCACGCGAAGTCCTGCTTACTCCTGAGCAGCTCATGGCACTGCGAAATGGCACCGCAGAGTAGGGCACAACGCTCCTAGCCCTGGCAGAATCCATCGGTGGAATTTCTCTCCAACCCCTCGCTTGTCGTCGCGCTTATCGAAGTCGCTATTGGCCTGTTCTTGCTCACCAAGGCCGCTGATGTCTTCGTCGATGGGGCGGTTGCGATTGCCGGCTCGCTCAAGATGTCGCCGCTCGTTGTCGGCGCAGTCATCGTGGGCTTCGGCACCAGCGCACCCGAACTGTTGGTGTCGAGCCTCGCTGCGATCAATGGTGACGTCGACCTAGGTGTTGGCAACATTGTTGGCTCGAACGTAGCCAACCTGTCGCTCGTGCTCGGCGCAGCAGCGCTCGTCGTGCCGCTGTTGGTTACCAAGTCGGTGCTGGCGCGCGAAGCACCGGTGAGTCTCGCCGCAGCAGCGCTCTTCGCCTTCTTTACCATCGACGGATTCCGCCCGTGGGAGGGCGTTGTCATGTTGTTGGTGCTCGTGGCAGTCCTCGCGTGGATCGTGCTCGGTGGACACGAAGACGCTGTCGAGGATCTCGACTTCGACGAGAACCAGCCGCTCGGCAAGAGCGTCCTTGAGACTGTCGGTGGACTTCTCGGCACCATGCTCGGCGCCCAGCTCATGGTGTGGGGTGCGCTCGGGATCGCCGACCGTTTCGGCTTGTCGGGAGGCTTCGTGGGCTTCACGCTGGTGGCCATCGGTACGTCGCTTCCTGAGCTCGTCACGGCCGTTGCCGCTGCCAAGAAGGGCGAAACCGAGCTCATCTTGGGCAACCTGCTGGGATCGAACGTCTTCAACAGCCTCGCCGTTGGTGGCGCGATTGCTCTGCTCGGCGCAGGCACGATCGACGACGAGCTGATGCGAAGCTACGGCATCGTCATCATGGTCATGATCGCAACGCTCGCCTGGGTGTTCATGGTCATGCGCAGGCGGGTGAGTAAACCCGAGGCCGCGGTCCTGCTCACGGCCTACGCCACGGCGATCCTCGTAATTTCCGATACAGGCATTGGCGAATCGATCCGAAGCGCCATTGAATCGCTGGCGTAGCAACCTCGCCGTTCGGCTCAAGGCCGGGCGAAGGCGGTAGTCTTGCGAGGTGGCCGGACAGTATTGGATCGAGACTCTTGGGTGCCCCAAGAACGAAGTCGATTCCGACAAGCTCGTCGGCACGCTGACCGCCGACGGAATGGTGCGAGCTGACAGCCCCGAGGACGCCGATCTGGTTGTCGTGAACACGTGCGCCTTCATTGAAGATGCACGCCAAGAGTCGATCAACACCGTGCTCGAACTGAGCGACCGGGCCGACGATGCTCGGGTGGTCGTTACCGGCTGTATGGCCGAGCGTTATGGCGATGAGCTTGCCGAGGCGCTCCCCGAAGTTCATAGCGTGGCCGGCTTTGGTGTGCCGGTCACCCTTGGCAAGAAGCCCGAGAAACCGCTGCCATCGTTCGATCTGCTGAACTTGCCCCGGCCGGCGTCGTCTCGCCCATGGGCGTACGTCAAGGTGGCCGAGGGCTGCGACCGCAATTGTGGGTTCTGCGCCATCCCGACCTTCAGGGGACCACAACGCTCGCGCACCCACGAGTCGATTCTCGACGAGGTCCGCCAGCTCGACGCCCAGGAGATCGTCCTCGTGGCTCAGGACCTCGCTGCTTTTGGGCGCGATCAGGGGCAAGGCACCCGAAGTATCGTCCCACTTATCGGTGAGGTTCGCGAGCTCGTCGAACGAGTTCGCTTGCTCTACTTGTACCCATCGGATCTGACCGAGGAGCTCATCGAAGCCATCCTGCAGACCGGTGTGCCGTATTTCGACTTGTCGCTCCAGCATGTGAGTCGTCCGCTGATGCGTCGCATGCGTCGTTGGGGTGATGGCGAACGATTCCTGGAGCGCATCGAACGCATTCGTTCCCTCGAGCCCGAGGCGTCATTCCGGTCGAACTTCATTGTTGGCTACCCGGGCGAGACCGAAGAGGACCACGATGCGCTTCTCGATTTCGTCGAACAAGCTCAGCTCGATTGGTGTGGGTTCTTTGCGTACTCGAAGGAAGACGGCACGTACGCCGCCGACCTCGATGGCGAGGTCGCTCCCGAGCTCATGACCGAGCGTCTCCGTGAACTCACCGAAATGCAGGACAGCATCACGGCCTACCGCCGCGACATGCTGATCGGCGAGACGGTCAACGTGCTCGTCGACGAGCCGGGCATTGGACGCACCCATCGTGAGGCTCCCGAGATCGATGGCATCGTGCAGGTGCCCACCGACTTGGCCGTGGGTGAATTCCACTCGGTCGAGATCGCGAGCGCAATCGGCCCGGATCTCGTCGCCGAGGGCGCATCCGCTGAGGACGCGTCATGACGAACAACGGGGCCAACCCAAGCCCAGGCGCTCGTCACCACATCAGCCACTTCGTGTCGAACCCGGCCAACATGATCACCGCTGCCCGAATTGCGGCGTCGCCAATTCCGTTCGCACTCATCTTGGCCAACGAGGAATCTGGCGGAGCATCGTGGTGGGCGTTCATCCTCGGCTGGATCTTTGCCGCCACTGACCTGCTCGACGGTTGGCTTGCTCGCACCTACAACATGATCAGCCGCACCGGCGCCTTCCTCGACCCGCTCGCCGACAAGATCGTTGTACTCGGCGCAATGTTCTGCCTCGTTGCGGTGTCTCGCTATCACTGGATCCCGGTAGCGCTCATCTTCATCCGTGAGGTCGTCATTACTGGCTTCCGCAGCTACTGGGTCAAGAAGAATCGGGCAGTGCCTGCCCGCAAACTCGGCAAGTACAAGTCGATCTTCCAAGGCGTGGCCCTCCAGCTGGCGCTGTTCCCACCGTTCGAGAACGCCGACTTCATTGTCCAAGCTGGGCTGTGGTTTGCCGTAGCGTTCACCTTGTACTCCGGGCTTCGCTACCTCCTCGACGGATCGGCGGCGACCCGACTAAGCGGCAACATCAATGAAGCCGTATCCCCTGAGAAAGTGACCGAGTAAATGCGCTGTGAAGTTGTCGCCGTTGGGTCTGAGCTGTTGCTCGGGCAGATCAACGACACGAACTCGTCCTGGATTGGCCAGGAGCTGGCAGCTGTCGGCATCGACTCGTTCTTCCAGACGAAGGTGGGCGACAACCTCGAGCGCATGGTTTCGGTGATCGAGCTTGCGCTGAGCCGAAGCGACGCAGTTGTGTGCACCGGCGGTCTGGGCCCCACCCAAGACGACATCACCCGCGACGCCATTGCCCAGGTCATGGGCGTCGAGCTTGTCACCGACGATGCGCTCGTCGAGAAGATCCAAGCGATGTGGGGCCTCTCGGGCCGCGAGATGCCCGAGAACAACAAGCTGCAGGCTCGAATCCCTGTTGGCGCAGCTCCGATCCCCGTGCAGCCAGGAACGGCTCCTGGCATCGTTGCCGAGTTCGAGTACGACGGCACCACGAAGGTCATCTACGCGGTGCCCGGTGTGCCGTGGGAGATGCAAGAGATGATGAATGGTTTCATCATCGACGATGTCGTCCGTCGTTCCGGCAGCACCGCGATCATCCGGTCGCGCACGCTCCGTACGTGGGGCACGTCCGAGTCCGGCTTGGCTGAGCAGCTCGCAGACGAGATCGAGCGCCTCGATACTGCCGACACCACCGACGGCGGGGTGACACTCGCGTTCCTGGCGAGCGGCATGGAAGGGCTCAAAGTTCGTATCACGGCAAAGGGAGCGGACGAGGCAGCGGTCGCGGCGTTGCTCGATGATGAGGAGGCCCGGGTTCGTTCGATCATCGGCCCGATCGTCTTCGGCTTGGACGACCAAACCATGGAATCGGTTGTGCTCGACCTGTGCGCCGAGCAAGGGTTGACGATCGGCACCGCCGAGTCGCTCACCGGCGGACTCATCGCTCAGCGTCTTACAGCCACTCCAGGCTCGAGTAAGGCGTTCCGGGGCGGAGTAATCACGTACGCCACCGATGTGAAGACTGCGTTGCTCGGAGCTCCTGAGGGCCCCTCAGTAAGCGAAGAGATGGTCGAGGCGATGGCGCTCGGTGCGTGCGAGGCGCTTGGCGCTGATGTTTCTGTTGCAACCACGGGAGTTGCTGGCCCCGACGGCTGGGAGGGCATTCCACCGGGAACGGTGTGGATCGCGACGTGCGTAGACGGCGAGGTCGAAAGCCACCTGCTCCGGTACAAGACCGACCGTCGCCGGACCCGCAACTACACGACGATCACGGTGCTTAACGCGCTGCGTAAGCGCCTGATAGCGCGAGCTGAGGCTGCGGGGTCTTAGCTCGTCGGAGCTTTCATCATCAGCGCGTTGCGAACCGCGCTGCAGACGAGCACATCGTGCTGATTGAACGCCCGATGCTCGATCGTCACGATGCCCCGGTCGGGCTTTGACTTCGACTCGCGGGTGGCCAGAATCTCGGACTCGACATGAATCGTGTCGCCGTGAAAGAGCGGAGCGGGAAACGTTACGGAATCGAACCCAAGGTTGGCGACTGTCGTGCCGTGTGTGAGCTCGTGGACGGAGATGCCAACGACGATGCCGAGGGTCAGCAGGGAGTTCACGAGCGGCTGACCAAAGCTGGTCGTAGACGCGTAGTCCGCATCGATGTGCAGGGGAGCGGGGTTCAGCGTCGTTGTCGAAAACTGGACGTTGTCAGACTCGGTGATAGTGCGGGTCAATGCGTGGGGAACGACCATGCCGACCTCGAACGCTTCGAACCACATGCCCTTTGGGATAATTGCCATAGGGCGAGTTTGTCAGGTCCGGGCGCAGAGAGCGAAGAAGTCGAAACCGTCGAGTTCGGCGTTGACGACCGTGTCCCACGGGTACGGGCTCTGACGGCCCCAGGCTTCGCACTCGGTTGCGTGCTGGGCAATGTGCTGCAACCGGACCATGTCGGCCTTGGTTAGTGGTGCAAGTCGAATCCCAGCTTCGAGCGCGAGAGATACCACACTGGCTTCAAGGTGATTCTCGGGTTTGCAGCTGCCTGGCTTTGCGAGACGCTCACGAAGATCGTCTGGGAGATAATTCTCGAGCACTTCGAGCGAGTCGTTGAACTTCCACGGCATGTCGAAGGCGTCACCAATTGGGTGGAGCGACTCGAGGAACGCCTCTGCTGCAGCGACGACGTCGCTGTCCGCCTGGAGGCTTTCTCCGTGCTTGAGGAGCTCATCTACCGTGGCTCCAACGAACTTCATGGTCGAGACCATAGATCAAGTATCGGTGCTCGTGCAGGGCACCTGTAGGACCTTAAGACCCCACTTCTTGGGTCTGGGCACCGTCGGTGTAGAGGCGGCTACTCAGCGTCGGCTGAACTGCCTTCTTCAGCTTCTTCGAGGCGAAGCGAGGCCGAGTTCATGCAGTAGCGCAGTCCGTTTGCACCCGGGCCGTCAGGGAAGACATGGCCGAGGTGCGCACCGCACTTTGCGCACAGCGATTCGGTTCGAACCATGCCCAACGATGCGTCACTCTTCTCAGCGACAGCTGCTTCAGAAAGGGGCAGGGTGAAGCTTGGCCAACCGGAGCCAGAGTCGTACTTGGTCTCGCTGCTAAACAGCGGTTCATCACATACACGGCAGTGGTAGGTGCCTGCGGTTTTGGTGTCCCAGTATTCGCCGGTGAAGGCGCGCTCGGTGCCCGCCTGTTGGGTTACCGCGTACTGCTCAGGGGTGAGACGTTCACGAAGTTCTGCATCGGTGATCTCAGACATGTGGTTGGCCTTTCGCCGGAGGATTGGGGTGTTGCACGGGCGTGCTGGGCATGTGATGCACCGTAGCTGCCCGATAGATTCCAACGTGTTCCTCAACACCGAGGATTCTTCGAATGTTCCTCTTGGAGACATGTTCATGACGACTGCAGCTGGCCACCGTTGGATCGACGCCGAATCTGGCACCGTGCTCGATAGCTGGTATCCCATTGGCGCCGAACCAAAGCGGGCGTGCGCTGCTGAAGCCGCCGGCCTCATTCGCGGTGAGTCGTTCGAGATCACGATCGACAACCATGCAGCTCCAGCTGACGTTTCCGATGCGTACCTTCGCTTGCATCTGCTTAGCCGTCGTGAAGTCGCGCCTCACGGCATCAACCTCACCGGGATCTTCGGTGTGCTCACGAACGTGGCATGGACAAGTGCCGGGCCGGTGCTGCCCGACAAGGTCGATTCGCTTAAGGCCGCGGTTGCTGACGCAGGCGTGCACGTGGGCGTCAACGGGCTCGACAAGTTTCCTCGCATGCTCGACTACGTCGTGCCGTCCGGCGTCCGCATCGCGAACGCGAACCGGGTGCGTCTCGGCGCTCACCTCGCCGAAGGCACCACGGTCATGCACGAGGGTTTCGTGAACTTCAACGCCGGAACGACTGGCTCATCGATGGTCGAAGGACGCATCTCGGCAGGCGTTGTCGTCGGTGATGGGTCTGACGTTGGTGGCGGCGCATCGATTATGGGCACCCTTTCGGGTGGCGGCCAAGAGACCATCTCGCTCGGAGAGCGATGCCTGCTCGGAGCGAACTCGGGCCTGGGCATCTCGCTCGGCAACGACTGCGTTGTCGAAGCTGGTCTCTACCTCACCGCCGGAACCAAGGTGACGTTGCCAGACGGCGAAGTACGCGCTGGACGGGATCTCTCGGGCATCAACGGCCTGTTGTTCCGTCGGAACTCGCTTTCCGGCGCAGTAGAAGCCGTACCCAACGGCGCCAACTGGAACGGCCTAAACGACGCCCTCCACGCCAACTGAGCGACGAAGTCCGCAGTTCCGCGGCTTTCGGGGTCAGACCCTCCTGGTCATCGCGCGGCTTTCGGGGTCAGACCCTCCAGGTCATCGCGCTGTGGATTTGTATCAGGCGTGAGGTCGGGCTCTCTGGGTTCGTGACTGCCACTAAGGCAGCACGACCTAGGAGGGTCTCATGCTCGGTTCCACCAACGTCAACCCGAAACGAACTCATGTCGTCACGGGCGGCACGGGGTTCGTTGGCTCTGCCCTTATCCTCGAACTGCTCCAACGGACCAGCGGTGACATTGTTGCGCTCGTTCGTCCGAAGGGTGATCGAAGCCCGGCGCAACGGTTGACCGAAACGCTCGATGAGCTGATCGAGGGGTATGCGCTTCCCGACTCACTCCGCCATGAGGTGGCGACACGAGTCGTCGCGATCGCTGGCGACATTGAGACCGGAAACTGCGGCGTCAGCGCCTTTGACACCCACGCCATGCGAGGTGCCGAGTTCTGGCATTGTGCTGCGTCGCTGCAGTACCAGGATCGTCATCGTGAACAGATCGAACGGACCAACGTCCGGGGGACAGCGAACGTTGTTCAATTCGCCCGGGAGACCCGATGTGCGATGTTCAACATGATCAGCACGGCGTATGTCGTTGGTTCTCGCCAAGGAGACATCATTGCCGAGGCGCCAGACATGGCCTACGTCAACAACTGCTACGAGCGGTCCAAGATCATGGCCGAACAGCAGGTGCTCGACAGCGGACTAGCCGCACGCATCATGCGTCCCAGCGTCGTCATTGGTCACTCACAAACGCACTACACCACCAGCACTGACGGGCTGTACGGGTTCATCCGAAATCTCACGAAGTTCCGCAACGCCCTCGAACGAACGCAAATAGGCCTATCGAAGACGCTGTCGGTTTCGATCGAGGTTGACACCGACGGGCTGATCGACTTCGTCCCCGTCGACCTAGTCGTTCGCGATGCGGTTGGTCTCAGCAATGCGAACGCTGATCCGGACTACTACCACCTCACGAACCCAACGCCGCCAAAGATTGCCGATGCGGTCAACGCGGCCTTTGTCCTCTCGGGCCTTCGAGCGCCGCAGTTCGTCGGCTCGCGAGAGCACATGACCGAGGTCGACCTGAAGTTGCAGCAGCGCATCGACTTCTACAGCTCCTACATCATCAACCCAAAGCGATTCGATCGATCGTCGGTGACTGCAGTGCTTGGCGAGCATGCGCAATCGGGCCGTGACCTAGAGGGCGCTGAGCTTCATGCGTTCTGCAATTGTTTTCTCCACCGCTTGGAAGGCTCCAAGCGCACGGTTGCTGCGGTCCGATGACTCCTCGACCCGTGATTATCGTCGGGACCGGTCGGTGCGGCAGCACGCTGCTGTCGGAGATTATTCGCCTACACGACGATCTTCTGAGCGTGTCCGAGGTGTTCTCGTTTATGACCGACCTCGGCATTCGAATCGACCGGGCCTTTCCCCAGGGCTTGGTGAGCGGGCTGGACTTCTGGAACACGTTGTCCAGCCCGCAGCCTCGTCAGACCCTGCTGCTGGCCCACGATCTGCAGATGCCCGAGGTGCTCTACCCGTGGCGTCGCGGGCGATTTGAGCCGCTTGAGTTGCCGCCGATTCAGCAGGCCATGCTCGCCCACATCGACACTGACCCAGACCGCTTGTTCGACGTTCTCGCCGCCGAAGTTCCCACGTGGGCATCAGCTCCGATCGGCACCCAGTACACACGGCTGTTCGGGTTCCTGGCAGGTCGGTACGGCAAGCGACAGTGGGTCGAACGTTCGGGCGGGTCGCTTCGTGTTGTCGAGCGGCTCCAGGCGACGTTCCCCGACGCTGCGTTCATACACCTTGTGCGAGATGGGCGTGATACGGCACTGTCGATGAGCCGTCACATCGGCTTTCGCATGGCAATCCTGTGTGGGCTTCAGGCTGAACAGCTCGGCGTTGACCCGTTCGAGTCAAACGACCGGACCGACGAAGCCGACTTGTCGGACGAGCTCGCTGACACCCTCCCCGAGCGCTTCACGAAGGACGCCTTCGATCGCTTCGACCTTCCACCTTCGCTGTGCGGTCACTACTGGTCGGGCGAGATCGTTGCCGGCCTTGCTGCGCTCAAGGCGGTTCCTGCAGATTCGCTACTGACCATTCGCTATGAAGACCTGGTATCGAACCCGTCTCCTGTCGTCGAACAGCTTGGAGCCTTCATGGGGTGCTCGGTCCCCGAAGCATGGGTACGTGGCTCGGCAGCGCTGGTACGCAACGAACCGCCCCGTTGGCTCGAACTTCCATCGAAGCAACGGGAAGACCTGGCCGAGGCTTGCCAACCAGGCTTCGATGCTCTTGAGAACTTCGGACTTGTTGGGAGTCACTCATGATCGCCATTGCGCTCCAAGTGCTTGTTGTGGTGATGATGCTGTCGATCGGTCTTGAGCTCCAGATCGGCCAGGTTCTTGATGGCCTTCGTCGCTCGCGGTTCGTGGCCGGAGCGGTGGTGCTCAACCTCGTGATCGTGCCGGTTGCGGTTTGGGCGATCGCTTCCAACAGTGGCCTGTCAGCCGGGATGACGACGGGACTGATCCTTCTTGCGGCATCGCCGGCAGGCCCGATCGGGCCAGTGCTCTCGCGGCTCTCACAGTCGGACCTTGGGCTGGCCACCGGCCTAATGGTGCTCTTGGGCGTGCTCGGGCTGGTCTCGACGCCGCTGACGGTTCAGCTGCTCATAGGCTCGGACTCGCAAGCTGATGATGGTGTCATCGTGTCGATGTTCACGAGCTTGCTCGTCTTTCAGATCGTCCCACTCATCGTCGCCATTGCTGTGGCTGCGAAGTTCCCCGAACAGGCGTCCCGAGCGTCTGGCATGCTCGGGCTCATCGCCAACGTCCTGCTGGTGGGAATTGTCGTGGCGCTCATCGTGCTGCGAGGAGAGGTGCTAACCGAAACATCGCTTGCCATTCACGCCGCGCTGGCCGGTGGTCTCCTCGTTGTGCTCGCTCCGTTGCTTGGTCGTAGCCAACCAGACAGCCCGGTTCGAGCGCTGGTGACCGTCACCGCTGTGCGGAACATGTCGATCGCGCTGTTTCTCGCCGCGAAGTTCTACGCGGACGCAGAGGTTGAGGCAGCGATCTTGATCTGGTCGTTCTGGATGCTCGTCGTGACGGGCGTTGTCGGAGCACTTGCCGGCCGCTACCGCACCATCACCACAGAGTCGCCGATCGCGAACACATCAAGCCCGTACGTGCCGTCCTAGTTTCTCTGCCCCAAAACCGACCTGTCAGGTCTGAAATCGGGCAGAAATCTTTAGCGAATGGCTTCGCCGGTGGCCATGTCGAAGAAGTGGAAGCGGCCCGAGTCGATGACGAGATCGATCGAGGCGCCATTGACGACACTGGAACGTGGGCTAACACGAGCGACGAACGTTGCGGTCTCGTCGTCGTTGCTCAGGCCCTTCTCGGCCTCATCGTCGATGGCATCAGCGACGACGTACGGCTCGGCGTCAAGACCGAAGTGCACGATGATCTCCGAACCAAGTGACTCAACGAGACGAGCTTCGGTGGTAAACGTGCGGTCGGGAGCGTCGCCATCGAGGGTTGCTGCATCTTCCATGTCTTCAGGGCGAAGACCGACGACGACGTTCTTGTCGATGTAGTCGGCAAGTGCCGAACCAGCAGCAGATGGAATCGAGACGGTCACACTGCCGAACGACACCGTTGGGTTCTCGGCAGTTCCGCGAAGCGTGCCTTCCATAAGGTTCATCGAAGGAGAGCCAATGAAGCCCGCAACGAAGACGTTGGCAGGCGTGTCGTAGAGATCTTGCGGCGAGTCAACCTGCATCAGGTAGCCCTTGTTGAGTACGGCGACTCGATCGCCCATGGTCATTGCTTCGACCTGATCGTGGGTGACGTAGAGGGTGGTGACACCCAGGTCACGCTGGAGGGAGGCAATTTCAGCACGCATCGCAACACGAAGCTTCGCATCGAGGTTCGACAGCGGCTCGTCCATAAGGAAGGCCTTTGGCTGACGAACGATGGCGCGCCCCATAGCAACACGCTGGCGCTGACCACCCGAGAGCTGGCCAGGCTTGCGGTCGAGCTGCTCGGTGAGGTCGAGGATTTCGGCGGCCTTGGAGACTCGCTCTTTGATCTCGGCCTTTGGAAGCTTGGCCAACTTGAGGGCGAAGCCGATGTTGTCGGCAACGCTCATGTGTGGGTACAGCGCGTAGTTCTGGAACACCATGGCGATGTCGCGATCCTTGGGCTCAACGTCGTTGACGACCCGGTCGCCAATCGACAGCGTGCCCGACGAGATCTCCTCGAGCCCAGCGACCATGCGGAGAGCGGTTGACTTCCCGCAGCCAGACGGACCTACAAGAACCAGAAACTCCCCATCAGCAATATCGATCGAAAGATCGTGGGTTGCCTGGAACCCATTTGGGTAGATCTTGTTGATGTTCTCGAGCTTTACCTGTGCCATGTGCTTTTGTCCCCTTCGAGTTGTGACATTTTTACCGCAATTGGGACCTTGACGTCCACTTTGGCCAACATAATCAACGAAAACGGCACACTTTCACACGGCTATCTCCGGGTGAGATGAATCAAAATGGCTGACTCGGGGTCCATTGCTGGAAGCTGGATTCCATAGGCGGACAGCACATCAGCAGGGATGTTCTGCGCTCCGCTCTTGGTCCACTTCGGTTGGTGCATGGCCAATCCCAACGCGGTATCGGCCAACGTGATGAGCTCGACGTCGTATGTGGAGCTCCGATCGAGGCCCGGGAACTGCATGCGTTCCGGCGTGGCGTTTCGAGCAACCGCCAACTGAGCAACCGAATAGAGAGCCTCGCTCTGGTCGGACGCAACCACGCCCATGATGTGGAGCCCAGGGTCGGCAGCATCGACATGCCACACCGTTCCGGTGTGCAACATCGGCCGGAACTTCTTGTGCAACGTGAGCACATCGGCGAGCTGGGCCCGTTCCTCGTCGGTAGCGTCGAGCAAGTTCCATTCGATACCCATGTGGCCGAAGAACGCGGACGTCGAGCGGAAGCCCAGGCTGTGGCGTCGACCAGAAGTGTGTGACTTGTTCGGCCCAACGTGGGCACCCATGACCTCCGGTGGGAAGAACCGGAGGAAGCCACTCTGGATGCGCTGGCGCTCCATGGCGTCGTTGCTGTCGCTCGTCCAGACGCGATCGGTACGTTCGAGAATGCCGTAGTCGGCACGCGCACCACCTGACGAGCAGCTTTCGATGTCGACGCCCGGGTGGTTTTCGCGAAGTGCGTCGATGAGGCGATACACCGCGAGGGTCTGACCGTGAGCGGCGGCGCGTTCGCCCGAGGCCGGCTGGGTGAGGTCTCGATTCATGTCCCACTTGACGTAGCTGACGTCGTGGTCAGCGAGCAACCGATCGAGGTGCTCGAACAGATAGTCCCAGACTTCGTCCTTCGTGAGGTCGAGCACGAGCTGATAGCGGCCGGTGATCTTGTCGTAGCCAGGCACGCCGAGCGCCCAGTCTGGGTGGTTGCGGTAGAGCTCAGAATCTGGGTTCACCATCTCGGGCTCGACCCAGATGCCGAACTCCATGCCGAGGCCAGTGACATGTTCGATCAGGGGTTCGAGGCCGTTCGGCCACACATCGGGGGAGACCCACCAGTCGCCAAGGCCAGCCTGGTCGTTTCGACGACCGCCAAACCACCCGTCGTCAAGCACGTAGCGTTCGGCACCAACTTCGGCTGCCCGATCGGCGAGTGCCTTCAGCGTGTCGAGGTCGTGGTTGAAGTAGACCGCCTCCCAGGTGTTCATGTGGATCGGGCGGGGCTTCGATGGTGATGGGTGCTGTGGGCGGGCCCGAAGGTAGCGATGAAACGAGCGGCTGACACCGTTCATGCCTTCGTCGCTCCAGCCCAAGTAGACAACAGGGGACTGGTAGGACCCGCCGGGTTCGATCCGGAGCTCGTCACCAAGAAGTACTTCGCCAAGCTGCAAGACCCTGCGCCCATCGGTAAGGATCTCCGCTCGGACTGCAGCGTTGCCCGACCAACCAAGGTGAGCACCCCATACGCGACCCGTCTGGTTTGTGAATGCGGCCTGCCCAGCAAAGACCCACGGCGGCTTGTCGTGCGATGTGCGACCTCGACGGTTCGCGATCTCGATCGCACCAACACGCCATGGCAGGCGAACCTCGTGATATTCGTGCACCCAACGGCCCTCGGGGACCTGGAGCTCGGTGACCTCTGGAGCTACGGGAATCGTGACAGCCATCCGGTTCAAGACGTAGTCGTTGGTGCCGTCGTTTCGCAGCTCGACCTGAATGGTTCCGACGCCCTCGGGTTCAAGCGTGATCGTCGTGATGACGGTCAGGCCAGCAATGGCGTCGTGTCCAGTCGTCACGATGGTCGAATCGGTCGTTTCGCAATCGACGAGCGACCATCGCGGAGACCACGCAGAACCATCAGCGCGTCGTCCCTCGATGCCGGGCTGGCCCAGCCAACCATCGCTCTCCACAGGCAGCAGTGTCGCTGGGCCCTCAGCGTCGAGCGAGGCGTTTGCGATCGACCGCTCGCCGAGCAGGTCGAGGGCGTCGAGGTCGCCGCTCAGGGGGCGCCCAAACCACAGCAGTTCGGGCACACCGGTCTTGGTGTCGACCACCAGCTGTCGGTGGGCGGTCGTAATCGCGCTAAAGGTCATTGATTCTCCAGTGAAACGCCGCGCCTCTAGGGCGTGTGCGTGATGGTGAGGTGCGAGTTGGTTGCCATGGTGTCGAGGGTTGACGTGTCGCCGTTGGGCCAAGTCACCGTGATATCCACGGTGTCAGCGTCGCCGGTGCCGATGTGGGCGATTGGAGGCCCTGAAGAAAGGTAGCCGCGAGACGAGGTGATCTCCCTGGTCCATGTGGTTCCTTCGGCAGTGGCCGAGATGGTTGCTCCAAGCGCCGTTGGGTTCTGTGTACCCGTCCACTCAAGTTGGACCGTGATCGACGAGCCGCACAGCTGGTTTTCGTAGAGGCGAGCCGGAGTGTCGAGGTTGTTGATGACGATGTCGAGGTCGCCGTCGCCGTCGAGATCAGCTTGGGCCATGCCGCGGCCGCCCTCGGTTGCGGCGAGCCCCCAGCCGGGGGCAGGCGTTAATGCGGTGCCACCTGTGTTTCGGAAGGCTTGGTTCTCTTCGATAAGGCGCGCCTCGGGGAGGAAGTCGAAAAGCTGATCGCTGCGCATGCCGTTCGTCACGTAGAGATCTTGAAACCCATCGTTGTCGAGGTCGCCAAAGAGCCCGGACCAACTCCATCCGGTGGTCGAGACAGGTTCGCCGAATGCCATGTTCGAGAAGCCGTCGTCGCCGAAGTCGTTCAGCACGTTCTCGGGCATCTGGATGTCGTCGACCACTGGGGCCGCGGCCATATCCTCGTCGACCTCGCGATAGCGGTCGTCGGGTTGGGCTGGCTTCATGTCGGTCGAGAACAACTCGTTCCGGCCGTCGTTGTCGATGTCGGCAGCGTCGAATGACATCGTCGAATACGAGCTCGAGGCGAACAAGGTGCGCTCTTCGAGGCCAGTAGAGGTTTGAACCCAAGTCATGTCTGGGGTGGCGAGGTCGTTACCGACGAGGACGTCGGGGATAGCGTCGCCGTCGATATCGGTAGCGATGAGCGCAAGGGCCTGGGCCGTATCGCTTAGCCGGGTGACGTCAAAGCCGTCCGGGGTGCGCTCGTGCAGCACGACGCCGGTGTCCTCGCCAAGGATCGGCGAGTTGCGAAGCAGGGTGAGCTCGGCGTTATACGAACCCGTAACGACGTCGAGGTCGCCATCGCCGCTGATGTCGGTCCAGGCCATTGAATAGGTCGCGGCCCGAATGCCCTCGAGTCGGTTGCGGGTAAATGCACCAAGGTCGCCGGTTCCGCGGTTCTCGAACATGACCGGTGGACCGATTCCGGTTGTCAGCACGATGTCGGTGAATCCGTCGCCAGACGCATCGACGAGGGAAACGCCACGGAACCTTCCGCGTTCGAGTTCGTGTCGCTCAAAGGTGAGATCGCCAGTGTTTTCGAGCACCGAGGAAGACTCCGAGAGGTTGGCGAGGACGATGTCGAGATCGCCGTCATCGTCGAGATCGGCAATGCCAACGCCTGCGCCCGTGCCGTCGAAGGTCGACGCAGTGTTTCCCGGGCCCGACGTGATGTGGTCGAGATCGTGCGGCACAAAGCCATCGCCGCACTGGGTAGGGGAGCGGTGCGCAACGCTATCGAACTCAGCCTGAACAGTCGTCGAGGCATTCGAGCTACATGCGGTTGCGAGCACAGCAGCTGCAGCGAGGCACAGACAAAAACGAAACGGGGCCCGCACCAGTGCGAACACTGATGCGAGCCCCGTTGTCATAACGTTTACAACGCTACATACGGCAAAGCCGTACTAGTTAGCGAGTTCCGCGTTGACCTGCTCGGCGATGCCTGGAAGGACATCAGCTGCTGCGGCGTCGCCACGGAGGATCGACTCCATAGCTGGGCCCACAAGTGCTTCGATTGCCGAAGCCGAGTCGGTGATTGGGAAGAGGAACGTGGTTCCGTCGTCAACGTGGGTGGTGAACGCCGAAACGTCAACACCGTTTGCTGCGTGAGCTTCCTGAGCAATCTTGGTAGCGCTTGGGATTGCTGGGAAGACAACTGCGCCGCCACCAACAAGCTCCTGGCACTCAGCGGAGGCCATGTAGCTGACCCACTTCCACGCTGCGTCTGGATCCTCTGCCGATGCAGTGATCGAGTCAGCAAGACCGTTGAACATCGATGCACGCTGGCCCGATGGACCAATTGGGGTTGGCGCGTAGCTCACTGGAACCTCGGTGCCGTCGCCGGAGAGGGTCGAGATCATCCACGAACCGTTGGTCTGCATTGCTGCACGGCCGGTCTGGAACATCGTGGTTCCACCAAGCTCCTGCACGTCTGCGAGAGGCGTGATGTAGCCAGCGTCGATCCAGTCAGCGAACCACTGGATGGTCTCAGCGAGAGCTGGGTCGGCGTAGTTCGCCTCGTCAGCCCAAACGCCGTCAACTGCGGTCCAACCGTTCGACGCAGCGAATGCCGAGAACGTGGTCTGACCGAATGCGCCGAAGTTGCCTTCAAGACCGAAGCCGTAGACTGCGCCCTCTTCGCCCATGGTCGATGCGTCGAAGCCGTCTTCGTTGCCACGAACGCCGTTTGCGTCAACGGTCATTGCCTGAACAACCTCACCGAAGGTGCCGCCGTCCTGTGGGTTCCAGGTAAGAGCCGAAACGTCAGGATCGCCAGCTGCTGCCTTCATGTCATCGTTGATGACAACTGCGATGGTGTCCCAGTCCTTTGGAAGGCCGTAGCGCTCGCCGTCAGGAGAGGTCCAGAGCTCAGCGAGACCTGGGAAGTAGTTGTTCACGTCGAAGCCGTCTGCGTCTACGTAGGAGTTAAGAGGAACGAGAACGCCCGACTCAACGAACTCTGGGTAGCGAGCAAGGTGATCGGTGAACACGTCTGGTGCGGTACGGGTAGCGAATGCTGCCGTGAGGCCGTCCCAGTAGTCACCCCAACCGAACTGGCTGACAACAACTTCGATGCCAGGGTTCGCTGCGGTGAAGTTTGCTGCACACTCTTCGTAGAACGGCTGCTGGTTTCCGTCCCAGAGCCAGTAGTCGAGGACAACGGCGTCGCCAGAGTGGCTCTCGCCCTCTTCTTCCATGGCCTCTTCGCCCTCTTCCATGGCTTCTTCTTCCATGGCCTCTTCGCCTTCTTCCATCGCTTCTTCGCCAGCTTCTTCGCTGGTCTCTGATGCGGTGGTTTCTGCGGGGTCGTCACTGCCACAAGCGGCGGCCACAAGGCCAAACGCCAAAAGCAGCGCAAGCAAACTGCGCCAATTCTTCATCATGTTCCCCTCCGAGGAGATTGTCTGCCCGCGAAGGATTTCGCGGCTGTACAGATTTGACAATCTTAAACAACATCTGCGTGCAAAAGCGGTCGGGTTCGGTCCCTTTTTCGTGTTCGTTTCACTCCTTTTTCGCTCTCACATTGCGTAATCGCACAAATTCGGGTAGAACTCGATAGTTAATGGTAGATAAACGCCCAAATAGCGGAGCTGGCGTGCGATTGCTAGCTGCGCGGCGCCACGAACTAATTCTTCGAGAAGTTGAGCGACACGGCGGAGTGCGCGTTCGCGAGCTCGTCGCAGTACTCGGTGTGTCACCGATGACAATCCGTCGAGATATCGACACGCTCGCCGACGCAGGCCAGCTTGTTCGCGTCCACGGTGGAGCAGCAGCTGCGCCAGATGCCCGTGACACAGCAAGCGCCGACGAACCTGGCTTTGCTGCCAAGGCTCGACGTCAATACGCCGAAAAGACCGCGATCGTCGAACATGCAGCTCGCTCGATCAAGCCAGGCTCGGCGATCGGCATCACCGCCGGAACAACAACAGCGCTCCTTGCGAGCGAACTAAATGTCGAAGACCTTCTCGTGGTCACTAACTCCATGGCCGTTGCTGAGGTGCTCCATCAATCGCGCCGAAGCGATCTGACAATTCTGGTTACGGGCGGTACACCGACACCGTCACGCGCGCTCGTTGGCCCAATGGCCGAAGTTGCGCTGTCGTCGCTGCATCTCGATCAGCTGTTCATGGGCGTCCACGGCATGACGGAAACGACCGGCTTCACCTCACCCAACCTGCTTGAAGCTCAGACGCTGCGGAGCTTCGTGTCCGCGAGCGAGTCGGTGATCGTGCTCGCTGATCACACCAAGTGGGGCACCGTTGGCCTGTCGACCATTGCACCGCTTTCTACCGCGGACGTTGTGATGACCGACTCGCAGATTCCTGCTGATGGCCTCGCTGTACTCCAAGCCGAAGTGCGCGATGTTGTTGTTGCCGGCGCCGCCCAACCCGTCGGCTAGCCGCGTGCCGCGGCAGCACAGCAAGATCTCTGCCCCTTTTCAGACCTGACAGGTCGGTTTGGGGCAGAAATCTATTTGATGCCGCTGAACTGGATGCTGGTCCACGGGTGGACAGCGGTGCTACTTGATGCCGCTGAACTGGATGCTGGTCCACGGGTGGACAGCGGTGTTACTTGATGCCGCTGAACTGGATGCTGTCCACCAGACGCTTTCCGAAGATCATGAAGATAATGATCACCGGCAATGCCGCGAGCAGGGTGCCCGACATCAGACCCGACCAATCGGGCTGGGTGCCTGGCTGCTGCGTCGTGAACACACCGAGTGCAACGGTAAGTGGCTGCTTCTCTGGGAACCGTCCCACGGTCACCAACGGCCACAGGAACTCGTTCCACGCCGTGATGTAGGTGAGAATGCCAAGCGTAATCATTTGCGGACGAGCGATCGGCAAGATCACCGACCGGAAGATCCGGAAGTGGCTCGCACCATCGATTAGTGCCGCTTCTTCCAATGATCGGTTGATGCCCAAGAAGAACTGACGCAGGAAGAACACCGCGAACGGTGTCATGAAGAAGAACGGCGCGATGACGCCAGGCAACGTTCCAAGGAGGAACAGCCCGTCAGACTCGTACCCCGGAATCCAATTCAACGATTCTCCAGTGAAATCGAAGAACCAGAAATCACCCAAGATCAAGAACAGGTTCGGCACCAGCACAAAGATCGGCGGGATCATCATGCCCGTCAAGTACAGGAAGAACAGCGCATCTCGTCCCTTGAACTGCAGCCGGGAGAACGCGTATGCAGCCAACGCACTGAACACCGTCTGTCCAACGGCGATCGCTCCAGCGATAATCACGCTGTTCTTCAGTGCAGTCAGGTAGTTGAACGAGGCCGAGTTGGTTCGGCCAGTTGCCTCAAGAATTTCTGCTTCAGTCGCCTGGCCGAGCACACGGCGAAAGTTGACCGCTGTTGGGTCGTCGGGAAGTACCCGTTCAATGACGCCCTTGCCTTGGTTGCCCTCGAACAGTGAAGCATTCGAAACCAAGCCGGTGCGGAGCGTCCAATAGAACGGGAAGATCGTCACGATGACGAGGAGTGCGAGCAATGCCCATGCCGCACCGCGACCCATGCGGGCCTTGACCGAACGAGTTGCCCCGCCAGCCATTCCTTCAAGTGCGCTGCTCATGCCAAGTCACTTTCGTTTGCCCGGAGGAGTTTCAACTGGAAGAACGTGATGACCATCAATGTCAACAACAAGACCACAGCAATCGCAGAGGACCGTCCAGCTTCATTGCGCACAAAGGCCAACTCGTAGATGTAGACGTAGATGACTCGACTGGCATCGCCTGGGCCGCCGGGGCGGCCGCCGAAACCACCGGTTGCGACCTGGACGGTATCGAAGACCTGGAAGGAGCCGATCATCGTGATGACCAACACCAACGCAAGTACTGGGCGAAGGAGCGGAATGGTGATCCGCTTCATCATCTGCCATTCGCTCGCACCGTCGAGCGCACCCGCTTCGTACAGGCTCTTTGGAATGGTCTGAAGGCCGGCGAAGATCAGTAGCGCCGTGTAGCCCATGTGGCGCCACGTGTTCACGCCAGCGATCGTCGGGATGACAGCGTTTGGACCAGCGAAGTAGTTCGATTCGATACCGAACCACGAGAACAGGTCAGCAATGATGCCGAGGTTTGAGTTCAAGAGCCACAAGAAGATCAGCGCCACGACCACGTTCGGGATGAGGTAGGGAAGCATGATGATCGAGCGAATGATCGATGACTTGGTGAGGCGGTCCATCGCCACGGCAATCAAGATCGCAAACGCTGTCTGCGACAGGATGTTCAAGAACACATACCAGGCCGAGACGCGCACGGCGTTCCAGAAGAGCGGGTCATCGACCAGGCGCTCATAATTCTCGACACCGACGAAATCCCCGCGGTTTGCAAGCAGGTTCCAATCCGTGAAGCTGAGGTAGATACCTCGCAACGTCGGAATGAAGAAGAAGAGCATGAACCCAATGAAGCTCGGAAGGAGGAACGGCCACGCGGCTTTCCACCCTCCGTACAGATTGAGCTTCTTCCCCCTCGGCGCACTAGCTACCGGTGCTGCCATCCAATCCCCCTTCTAAAATGTGCTGTCGTGGTCGTTCCTGTTCGAAAGATCACGCAAACTCGAACATCACTCTCGCAGAACTGTCCGGCTTGTGGCTAATCCATCGCCGGAATCATGTCCCCGTGGGCGACGAAGAGTTCGTCGACCATGGTCCAGATCTGTTCTAGATCAAGTTCCGCGCTGGTGTGCGGATCGAGCATTGCCGCGTGATACACGTGCTCCTTGTTACCGGTCAACGATGCCTCGACCGTCAGCTCCTGCACGTTGATGTTCGTCTGCATGAGCGCCGCCAACTGTGGCGGAAGTTTGCCGATCTTGGTTGGTTGAATGCCGTTTTCGTCAACCAAGCACGGCACCTCGACACAGGCAGTCTCGGGGAGGTTGTCGATCAACCCGTCGTTGGCCACGTTGCCGTAGATGACCCGCGGTGTGCCGGTCTCGATGCTGTGGATGATGCTGGCCCCGTACTCGACGCTCGGGATGACATCGATGCTCGCCGTTGGATCGATCAGCTGGGCCCGGAGGTGCTCCCACGCCCCGATCTGTACCTCGCACCGGCGAGGGTATTCATCGATCGGAATGCCAAAGTCGACGAGAAGATCCTCGCGCCCTTCCTTGATGAACCATGGCACGTATTCCGAGAAGTGCTCACTCGACTCAGTAACGAAGTAGCCAAGTCGGTCCATCATCTCGTAGCGAACCGCGTCGCTGAGGCCGACGGTGCCGCCGTCGCTGCGTTCGGCGTGCCCACGGTCAGGAATGTCGCCCTTCGCGGAGAACTCGCGCAGTCTGGGGTAGAGATCGACGATGCCGTCGGGGGTACGTTGGCCAAACTCCAAGAAGAATGCCATGTGGTTGATGCCCGCCGAGCGGTAGGCGAGCTCATCGACAGGGACGCCGATATCGCCAGCGAGCTGCTCGGCGGTGCCCTGGACGCTGTGGCACAGTCCAACGGACTGAATCGACGATGTGCGCTGCAACGCCATCATGTTCATGGCCATGGGATTGACGTACTGGAGCAAGGTTGCGTCGGCGCACCGCTGCTCCATATTCGCAGCCAGCCCGTTGAGCACGGGGATGGTTCGCAGCGCCCGCATGATCCCACCGATACCGAGGGTGTCGGCGATCGTCTGGTCAAGGCCGAACTTCTTGGGGATCTCAAAGTCGATGACGGTGGCTGGTTCGTAGCCGCCAACCTGGAACATGGTGATTACGTGGTCGGCCCCATCGATTGATTCGTCTTGGCTGAGGCTGGTTTCGATCGTTGGTGAGACGCCGAGTGCTTCAGCGACCTTGTTCGCCACGATTTCGCTCGTGTGCAGGCGTTCTTCATCGATGTCGTGAAGCCGCAACGTCGAGTCAGCGAGTTCCGGTTGCGACAAAATGTCGCCCATGAGGTTCTTTGCAAACACTGTGCTGCCGGCGCCAATGAACGAGATTGTGGCCATGATTCCTCGAATTCCGTGTTGATTTGTTCGATTTTGGTCATAGTTGACCGCTCCATGGCACAGAGTAGGACGTTTCGCGCCATACTGCTGTCATGGGAACTGATGCGGCGACCGGACCGAAACGCGTGGTGGCTCGTGCCCCTGGGCGAGTGAACCTTATTGGCGAGCACACCGACTACAACGACGGGTTCGTTTTGCCGATGGCGTTGCCGTTCGCGACGACGATTGCGTTCGAGCGCAGCGATGACGACATGGTCGAGCTTGATTCGGTCGGCTTTGATTCGACATCGTTTCATCTGGGAGCTGATCCGACGAGTGTGAAGTCGTGGGCTCAGTACATCGCTGGTGTCGCTCGCTTTCTCGCCGTCGACGGGCTTACCGTCCAAGGTTTCTCCGCAAAGATCGACACCAACATTCCTGTTGGTGCGAGCTTGTCCTCATCAGCTGCGCTAGAAGTTGCGACCGGGTTTGGCCTGTGCGGGCTCGCCGGCGTCGAGCCCGACCCGGTCTACATCGCAAGGATCGGGCAACGAGTCGAGAACGAAATCATCGGCATTCAAAGCGGCATCATGGATCAGCTGATCTCGGCCACCGGCGTCGACGGTGCAGTCGTCCAGATCGACTGCCGGACCCTCGAGACCACGCCCGTTTCGCTACCTGCTGCGAGCAGGGTGCTTATCCTCGACACGATGACTCGACGAGAGTTGGCCGACAGCGAATACGACCTTCGACGTCAGGCATGCGAACGAGCAGCAGCCGCAATAGGTGTGCCGAAGCTTCGCGACGCGACGATGAGCGATGTGGCCAAGCTGCCAGAAGGTACGCCAGAAGAGCGCGTCGACAAAGCCCGAGCGCATCATGTGGTGACCGAGAACGCACGCGTGCTCGAGACCGTTGCCGCCCTCGCTGCTGACGACCTCGAGCGTGTGGGCGATGCAATGAATGAAAGTCACCGCAGCTTGTCGGTCGACTACGAGGTGTCGTCGCCAGCGCTCGACGAGATGTCAGCGATCGCTCGCAGCCACGAAGCGTGCTTTGGCGCCCGGATGACCGGCGGAGGCTTCGCGGGAAGTGCCGTTGCGCTTGTTCATGCCGATCGGGCGGATGCGGTGGCAGACGCGGTTGCCGAGGTATGGGAATCCCGACACGGTGTTCGGCCCGATATTTGGGCGGTCGATCCGTCGGCCGGAGCCTCGGTCGCCCCCGCCTGACCAAACCACCTATCCCGGGTCCAACGTTGGTTGCCGGGTGGTGGTTGACTACATCCATGACCGCACCATCCCCGTCGTCATTCTTCTCTCCTGAGCTCACCTCGATCGGCAGACTCCCGATGACCGGGATGCAGCCTCGCGACTACGGCCACACAACGTCTCTCGACGGAACGTGGAAGTTCACGTTGATCGAATCTCCTGACGTTGCACCTGAGGGTTGGCAGACCGGACCAACAGAGGCCTGGCCCGACATATCGGTTCCGGGCGTATGGACCCGCCAGGGTGTTGGAGACCTGCCCCACTACACCAACATCGTGATGCCGTTCAGCGGCGAACCCCCGCACGTTCCCGCTCACAACCCGACAGGCCTGTATCGACGCACCTTTGCTCGCCCAGTAGGCGAACGGGTCGTGATCGACTTTGGCGGCTTCGAGTCGATGCTTGTGGTGTGGTGCAACGGCAACTTCATCGGCATGGCGAAAGACAGCAGGCTAGGGTCATCGTTCGATCTCACGCCTCACGTGGTCGACGGACACAACGAGCTCGCCGTACTGGTCTCACGCTGGTCAGATGCCACGTGGATTGAGGACCAGGACCACTGGTACCACGGTGGGCTTCACCGGCCCGTCCAGTTGTATTCGACAGACGCTGCGTGGCTCGACGACGTCGTCGTCTCGGCCGACTACGACGCTCGCACAGGCGCCGGAACGCTCGACGTGTCGGTCAGCATTGGTTCGACCGAGGCCGTGGAAGACGGATGGTCAGTTGTGATCTCGATGGACGAGCCACAGGTATCGCAGAATTCGCCAGTTCCTACGTCGCCGCCAGCGGAAGGGATCATGGCGTTGGTCGAGGCGTACACGTTCACTGGCTCGGTCGCCGCCTTCTCGGTTGCCGAGCTCGACGTGTCGCCGTGGAGCGCCGAATCACCTCAGCTGTACCAGCTTTCGATTTCACTTCGTTCGCCCGATGGTGATGTGGTCTCGACGGTGCACCGCTCCGTCGGCTTCCGGCGAGTGGAGATCGGTACGCGGGAGCTTCTCGTCAACGGTGCTCCGGTGATGATCAACGGCGTCAACCGCCACGACCATCACCCCGACACCGGCAAGACCCTCATCGAAGCCGACATCAGGGCCGAGCTCGTGCTGATGAAACAACACAACATCAACGCGGTTCGAACCGCTCACTACCCCAACGACCCTGTTCTGCTGGACCTGTGTGACGAGCTCGGTCTTTACGTCGTCGACGAAGCAAACGTTGAGTCGCACGCTCGACATGACTCGCTGTTGCACAACGGCATGTTCGACCTCGCGGTCACCGATCGCATTCGAAGGATGGTGCTGCGCGACCGGTCGCATGCGTGCATCATTGGCTGGTCGCTTGGCAATGAGTCAGGCGTCGCCGCTGTCCATTCAGCCGCTGCGGGGTGGATCCGCTCGATCGATCCGACCCGCTTTGTGCAGTACGAGGCCGGGTTCAATCCGAACTTTGGTGACCGAGGGGTTGGTCGCAAAGAGGAACGCGAAACGTCGCCAACGCCGATCGACCGGATGATCTCCGATGTCATCTGCCCGATGTACGCATCGGTTGAACAGATCACCGAGTGGGCCCAATGGGCAGACCGCACCGATGGCGACGATCGGCCGCTGGTGTTGTGTGAGTACAGCCACGCGATGGGGAACTCGAATGGCGGGTTGGTCGACTACTGGGAGGCGTTCTGGAATGAACCGGCACTGGGAGGCGGCTTCGTTTGGGACTGGCGTGACCAAGGGTTGCGCGAAGTGGCCGACGACGGCGCCGAGTGGTTCGCCTACGGAGGTCACTACGGAGACGAACCCAACGACGCAAACTTCTGCATCAACGGCTTGGTCGACCCCGACCTTGTGCCCCACCCCGGATTGGCCGAGCTCGCGTTTCTTGCCCGACCGGTGGCGATGGCCGTCGATGGTTCGGGTCGGATCACGATCACCAACCGTCGATCCCATATCGACACGTCCGATCTTCGTTTCACCGCCACCGTCGAGGTCGACGGCCTAGCGGACGGGGACCCTGTCGAGCTCGATGTTCCGCCGATCGCTCCCGGCGAGCAGGTGACCGTCGATGGTCCGCCATCACCGGCGACTGGTGCGCTTCGGGCGCTCACGATCCGTGCGTCACTCGCGGCTAATACGTCGTGGGCAACTGCCGGGCACGTCGTTGCGCACGATCAACACGTGCTCACGAACACTGGTGGCCATGCAGGGCCTACACCGGCTGCGTCTGGTGTGGCCGAGCCATTGCCGGCCGTGCAGCCGACTGTGTGGCGGGCCCCAACCGACAACGATGGCGTTGCTCAGGGGTGGATGAGCGAGGTCAGCGGCGTGCGCCCGCGATGGCTGGCCTGGGGGCTCGCCGACGAGCATCTCGAGTGGCGGATTAGGGACAGTCCCTCATCCGCCACTTCGTCATTGGTCCCAGCCCATGAGGTGGAGGAGGCCGAGCTGCCCGGCGGGGGAGTGCGCCGGGTCGACACGATCGTCATTCCGGACGAGTTGGAAGACATCCCGCGAGTCGGCGTGGTTTTTGATTTGCCAGGTTCGTTCACGAACCTTCGCTGGCTCGGCCTAGGCCCAGATGAGAACTATCCCGACCGCCGTTCGGCATCACGCCTCGCAGTGCACACGTCGACCGTTGCCAGCCAGTATCACCCGTTCGTGGTTCCCCAAGAGCACGGAGCACATGGCGAGACGTCATGGATCGAGCTGACAAGGGACGACGGCAACGGCTTCCGGATCACGGCGACCACGCCGATCTCGTTCAGCGCCCGCAACCACCGTGATGTCGACCTGACAACGGCGACGACACTCGCCGAGCTGGTCCGCAGCGATGTGGTTGAAGTGCACCTCGACTGTGAGGTGCGCGGAATCGGCACTGGTGCGTGCGGACCCGACACTGCAATTCGCCATCGCGTAGGTCCAGGCAAGTATCGTCTCGAATGGACGCTCGAGCCGATCCGTTCGTAAGCGGTTCGCCGAGCTTTCTGCCGGTTCACTACCCCCGGTTTTCGCCGAGCCGTGCAGTCACGCAATCGAGAGGTACATGAATGTCAGATACTGGAAGCGCTTTCATCGAATTCCCTGAGGGATTCGTGTGGGGATCGGCGACCTCGTCGTTTCAGATCGAAGGTTCGCCAACGCTCGACGGTAAGTCTCCTTCGAACTGGGATGTGTTCACCCGGAAGGAAGGCGTAATCAAGGACGCCTCAAACGGTGACGTGGCCTGCGATCACGTGCGTCTGTACAAAGACGATGTCGCCCTGATGTCGAAGCTAGGCTTCGACGCGTACCGCTTTTCGATCGCATGGACGCGAGTCGTGCCGGACGGGGTCGGGCCAACCAACCATGCGGGGCTCGACTTCTACGACCGGTTGATCGACGAGCTTTTGAACGCTGGCATCCGGCCGTTTCCCACGCTCTACCACTGGGACCTGCCGAACGTCCTCGAGGAGAAGGGCGGCTGGACCAACCGTGAAACTGCGTACGCGTTTGCCGACTACACCGAAGCTGTGCTCGAACGCCTCGGCGACCGGGTTGATACCTGGACCACGCTGAACGAACCGTATGTCGTCGCCAACCTTGGCTACGTCACTGGCGAGATGGCGCCTGGACATACCTCTCGCGCCGAGGGCCTCTCGGCCTCGCATCACTTGATGTTGGGCCATGGCCTCGCGGGTGAACGAATCCGTTCGATCGCACCTGACTCGCGGCTCGCGATCGTCCTCAACTTCACACCGTCCGAACCCGCGTCAGATGCTCCCGGTGATCATGCGGCGACGCAGGTCATCCACGACACTGACAACCGTTGGTACATCGACCCGCTCCACGGACGTGGCTACCCGGCCGAGACCGCCGAGCACTACGGCTGGGACTACAACGAAGTTCACGACGGCGACATGGAGCTGATCAGCCAGCCCATCGATCTGCTCGGGATCAACTACTACTTCCGTCAAATCATCAGTACCGACGGAGCAGTTCCGAACGGTCCGGACGTCATCCAGAACACCATGGGGTGGGAAGTTCACCCACCAAGCCTCGGCCGCCTGTTGCGGTGGATCCATCGCGAATATGCACCGCCCGCAATGATGATCACCGAGAACGGCTGCCCGATGCCCGACGAGATCCGTGCAGATTCAGGCCAAATCATCGACGATGACCGCATTGCCTATGTCCGTGATCACCTGCATCAGGTGCACGGAGCAATCGAAGACGGCGTTCCCATGGAGGGATACCTGGTGTGGTCGATGCTCGACAACTTCGAATGGGCGTGGGGCTACGGCCCAACGTTCGGCATTGTCGAAGTCGACTACGACACGCTCGAACGCCGTCCAAAGAAGAGCGCCGAATGGTACAGCGAAGCGATTGCGGCAAACGGGTTTGCGCTGCCTGAGACACCGGTTGCGTACCGCGGACCGATTGGGCCATCGCTGATGGATAGCTAGAGCCGTAGCGCCGGAGAACCGAAGCGCCGTTGGGTTACTTCTCGACGAAGCGGCGGGCCTTGGCCTTCTTGCCCTTGACAGTCGACTTCTTGATCGCCGAGATGACGTCTTCAACCGAACCATCGGGGACGCCAACAACCGAATAGTGGTCGGCGATACGGATTGGTCCGATGTCGCGGCCAGAGATTCCGGTCTCGTTGGCAATCGCGCCGACGAGGTCGCCCGGGCGAACTCCGCCACGGGCACCAACGCCGATGTACACGAACCCCGTGTTCGGGTCGACCTGGCGAGGCTTCGACGAGCCGTTCTTGCCGTTGTGCCCTCGATCGCCGCGGTCCCCACGATCGCCGCGGTCGTTGCGTCCACGGCTGCGATCGCGGTTGCGGTCTCGCCCACGGTCGCCCTTGCCCGAGCTGTTGAAGTGCTCGGATGCGTCGGGGATGTGGCTTGAGTCCGCAATCGAACCCTGTGACTGCTGGGCAAGTGCTAGCGCGGCGAGCGCAATGTCTCGTTCGGTGGCTTCGCCCTTGAGCTCGTGAAGCACATGTTGGAGATCGTCGAGGTCGTCGCCGGCGAGCATCTCACGTACCGATTCGACCATGGCGGTACGACGCTGTGCAGCGAGGTCCTCAAGCGTCGGAACGGTCGCGATCGTGATCTTCTTCTTGGTGAGGCGCTCGATGTTGTCGAGCTGGCGGCGCTGACGGGGCGTGGCAAGCGTGATGGCCACACCAGCTCGTCCGGCACGACCAACACGGCCAATGCGATGTACGTAGCTCTCGGGTTGGGTTGGGATGTCGTAGTTGATGACGTGGGTGAGCGTGTCGACGTCGAGGCCACGGGCGGCAACGTCGGTGGCGATCAGAAGTTCAGCAGTGCCATCACGAAGACGGGCCATGACGCGGTCGCGCTGGGCCTGGTCCATGCCACCGTGCAACGCCTCAGCGCGCACGCCTCGACCGTTCATTGCAACCGTGAGCTCGTCAACGTCGGTTCGGGTCTTGCAGAACACGATGGCCGACGTTGGCTGTTCAAACTCAAGAACGCGGCCGAGCGTGGCGGGCTTGTGGTTGCGGGCAACGACATACACGCGCTGTTCGATCAGCTTGCTGGCCGCAGCTGCGTCATCCTTGCTGATCTTGACGATGACCGGGTCGTTCTGATGACGATCGGCGATCGACTTGATGCGGGGTGGCATCGTGGCCGAGAACATGACGGTCTGTCGGCTCGGTGGGGTGTTCGACAAGATGAGTTCGATGTCTTCGGTGAAGCCCATATCGAGCATCTCGTCGGCTTCATCGAGCACGACAGTCTGGATGCCATCAAGATCGAGGGAGCCGCGTTTGAGGTGATCGATCGCACGGCCAGGGGTAGCAACGACGACATGTACGCCGCGCCGAAGCTGATCGAGCTGGCGGCCGATCGGCTGGCCACCGTAGACCGGTGCGACCTTGACCTTCTGCTTCTTGCCGTAGGAGGCAATAGCGTCGCTGACCTGAACCGCGAGCTCGCGAGTAGGCGTCAGCACCAGAACCGACGGGACGGCGGGGCTCCCCGGGTCGATGTTGTGTAGTAGAGGCAACGAGAACGCAGCCGTCTTTCCGGTGCCCGTTGCCGCTTGGCCGAGCATGTCGACACCGCTCAAGAGCAGGGGGATTGCCTCGCGCTGAATTGGGGTCGGATCGGTGAAGCCGAGCGCATCGAGCGACTCGAGAATCTCGTCACGAAGTCCAAGGGACCGAAATCCGTCAGGGCTCGACGGTGAAGAATCGTATGTGGTCACAGTGGAACTTTCCAAAAGGCGAACTCTTTAGGGTACGCCGAACTGCAGGCTTTCGGTGTGTACCGCTCGACACGCTAGGAATGGTCGAACGGCACGTGCGCCCGCGACTTATGCGTTGTACACCGAAAGTCTCGTACGATCTCGCTATGCCCGAGGACCCGCACACACCCGTCGTTGCGACGGTCGACCTCCGACGCGATGATGCCGGACGGTCGCTTGAAACTGCACTGACCTCGACCGGGTTCGTCGAGCTTGTGGGCCATGGTCTCGACCCCGACCTGCGCACCGAACTCCGTAGCGTCTGCGATGCCTTCTTTGCACTCGATCACTCGGTCAAGGTCGGCTTTGTGCACGAAGACCCAGCGGCGAACCGCGGCTATCGAGCTCGAGGGAGCGAGGCGCTGAGCTACAGCTTGGGTGAGGAATCCCCGCCGGACTTGTTCGAGAGCTTTAACTCGGCTCCCGACCCTGTTGGTGACAGCCACCGACTCCTACAACGCACGCCATGGCCCGACGCCTTCGTCCCCGAATTTTCTGATGTAGTGACCGCAGCGTTTGCTGACTTTGCTGCGCTTTCGGCCCGGCTCGATCAGATGCTGTCCGATCTGCTTGGAGTTGATTGGCTCGTTAGACGTTCCGGCCAAGGCCCAGACATGTTGGCGAACATCAATTACCGCCCGGAGCCCGACGGCACGGAAGCCGTTGTCGAGGGCCAGCAACGGATGGGAGCTCACTCCGACTACACGACGTTCACGCTGCTTGATGCCGACCCGGTGCGTGGCCTGCAGATCATCGGTCCCTCTGGCGAATGGGTCGACGTGATGCCTTCAGCGGACGGCGTACTGATGAACGTTGGCGATGTCTTGGCCATGATGACAAACAATGTGTGGCCATCGACCTTGCATCGTGTTGTTCCGATGGCAGCTGGTGCGGCCTCGCATCGCCGTTCGGTTGCGTTCTTCCACTACCCGAACCTCGACGTCGACGTTGCTCCGCTGCCCGAGTTCGTGTCGGAGACCACCCCGGCCCTCTACGAACCAACGACGGTCGAGGCGCATCTGCTCGACAAAATCGTGTCGCCAAAGACCGCGACGCTCACGAAGGCAGCATCGACTACCGCTGGCCGATCGGTCTAGCCGACGGTCAACTCCCGAAGAGTTCGAAGGCCCGTTCGGTGGCCGAACGTCCAACGATTTGGCCGACTTCCCGGCCATCGAAGTCATCGGCGGCGATATGGATGCCGCCCCAAATTCGTGATTCACCTGCTTGGTCGGCAGCGTCGAAATAGGTCGCCCATTGCAGGGTCACTGGTTCGGACGGTCCCTCGTCGAAGCGCAGCCACCCGGGCTCGGCGGTCCATTCGCCGAGTCCGCCGGGAAAGTACATCGATCCGGTGATGGCGCTCAGGACCTCGGCACCAGCGCGGCTAAACGCGCTGTGCCCGGACACATAGCCGGGAAACGACGGGGTCACGAACGTATCGAGTTGGTACGGAACCCACGTCTCTCCGTCGATCCAGTCGATGCGGTCGCGGTTGTCGTGAAGGTCGGCGTGGCCAGCCCATCCGCGAACGGCGATCGTGTCCGCAGCGAGGCCAGCATGGCGGTCGGCGGACGATGATTCGGTAACGAGCTCGATCATCCCGTCGATGAGCGGCAAACCGTTCGGGTCGTAGCGGGGGAGGTCGGGATCGGTCGATTGGCCGAGCCCAGCGAGGTAACGCACAAGCGTGATCGGTCGGGCCGAGTCGTAGACGCGCTTGGCGCCCCATGCAGCGATTGCGGCATCGTGCATGGCACCGTTCAACGCCAGGTACACCTTGATGTCCCATTCGAGACGGTCGACGGTCTCGCCCGCTCCGGCGAGCTTGCGCTCGAGGTCGGGGTGATCGTTGACCTCGTTCGCCACGGTGTTCCAGTGGCCGGGTGGAGTTTCCGAGCTCGGGCCATCGGCCCAAAACTCCGCGACTACTCGGCCGAAGTCGAACGTCGAGAGCTCGTTTGCCTCGTACGGTTCGCCGGTGACGGGGTTGATGTCGAACCCCTCACCCTCGTTGGTGCCGACGGGATTGTTGCCAATCGATGCTGGCCCGTAGTCGCGGCGCTGATCGGAGGAAGTGTCGAGCTCGAGCTGATAGCGCAGCACATCTACCGCTGCGTTTCGGTATGCCTCTGGGTCATCAGCAAACTTGGGTGGGCCACCTGGGTCGATCGGTAGGCCGTTGCTTTCCTCGAGGGAAAATGGCGTAACTGAACCCCAGTGCGGTCCAATGAAGAACTGCAGTGCGTTGACCTGCACTTGGTCGTTTTGGCTGATCGACTCTTCAAGCCGGAGCGGCTGCCAGCGGTCGGGGTCTTGGAGCAGACCTACGCCAGGCTCAGGGACGAAGAGCGTCGGGTTTGACCCTGGATATTGGATGTCGAGATAGCCGTTGAGTTCGAACGAACCGTCATCGAGGGTCTGGTCGATGATCGCGTTCGCAAGCTCGATGCCACGTTGCGCGGGATCGCCAAGATCGTCAGCGCTCTCTTCGTTGGGAATATCGAGACACTGGCGTTCGAGCTCGGCATCGAACGACGCCGTCGATTCGGCTCCGCCGACAGCGTTGCGGTAGCGCGAGGTCAGCAACGTGTGGGCGGCGTAACTGATCGTCACCTCTTGAGCAACCGGATCGTTATCGGTGCGACTGTCGGCGAACAGCTGAGTTCCCACTGACTCGTACATCGCCCATGCATCCCACATTGCCGCGGACAGGTGGTACAGGTTTCGAGCATGGACAGTAGGTGCTGGGGTGTCTCGGCGAATCGCGTCGAGGAGCTGCTCGTTCCACCTCCGAGCAACGCTTTGTTGATCGAGGTCTTCGTGGCACACCGCTGCAGCAGCATTCCCGAACACGCCGCACCCCATAGCGAGCATGCTCCAGACCAAGACCAGCGCGATCGCTCGAGTTGAATGTCGAGAGAAGGACATCATCCTGCGAACAGTAGCCAGAGGCCCGCAACCGAATACAGCACCATGACGAACAACATCGTTTGTTGGCTTCGAGCGGCCTCGCGGTGCGAGTATTTGCTGACCGCCAGGTCGTGGGCGTACAGCACCGCAAGGATGTGGCCAACAACGATCGACACCGCTTGGATCCACGCCACCGTGTCGGGGTTGATCAGGTTGAGATCGACCTCGCCAGTTGCTGCGCCAAACCAATCGGTCGTTGGGTTGCCACTGGCATCGAAGCTGCCGAACGGATTCGAAAGCCGAAACCAGAAGCTCTGCATTTGGTCGACCAAGAGCTGGGCATAGTGGGCCACCGCATAGGCCCACACGATCGGGATGAGCGAGGGGGCGAACAGGTCGGCGGTCTCCGCGTGGTCCTGGCCCGTAACCTTGCTCGTGGCTTGGGCGCCAATCCAGTACAGGATCGCGGCGATGGCGATCATGAGCACCAGGCCGATGGTGTTGGGAAGCGTGGCTGCCCAACCCCGTGGACGGCCGATGATGTCGGTGTAGATCGGGCTCTCGGAGAAGCCGTCGAACGACGTTCCACCGAGAACGGTCAGGATCACCATCGCGGTTCCTGGAAGAACATTGACCATGCTCAAGCCCGAGAGAGGCCGTCGAAGAACGAGCGCCCCTTCGTCATTGCGAGTCACCGAAGCGATCGCCGCAATAAGCGAAAAGAGGATCGCGAACCCGTCGGCCCGGTCGAGCCATCTGCGCCCATACGCAGCCATGCCGCCGATCATGATGATCGAGTAGACCACCATGCCGTAGCCGAGGATGCGGGGCGAGTCGCCGCTCGGATGCGCGAGTTCAAGGAAGAGGAACCCGAACAACACGGCAACACCGACCCATCGATGTTCCGGCGCTGGACGAGCATTGTTGTGCTCGGGGAAGAGTAAGCCGATCGTCTCGAACGGGTTCAGCGCCTTCCACACGTCACCGAAGATCGCAGAGGCCACGGGGATGGCGACCCAGAGCGCCACGTAGATCGACACAGGTGCGAGGTTGATCTTCTCGCCACCGACGTCGGTGCCGAAGAGTCCGGCGCCGATCGTGAGTAAGAAGATCGCCATGCCGATGATACGAAACACGATCTCGCCAACCCGAAGCACGCCGGCCGTGCCCGAAACGGCCCGGCCGGTTGCTTCAGTACTCGTGAGTTTGGGTTCGGTCCAGAGTGCGCCCAAACCAGCGAACGACAACACGAGGGCTGCGATCGCGGCCCATGCGAACTGCCAGAACGGCAACGGCAAGGTGCCCCGCGACCCAACACCGTGAGCCAATAAGAACTGCATCATGTGAGTGATTCTGTCTTACGAGACAACAAGTTCGGCAATGAACGTGCCGGACTGTTCGAACTCGATTTCGAACTTGCCAGGCGTGTCCGCCGTGAACAGGAACATCGCGGTCGTTCCTGGTTCGACATCGATGAGCACGTCGTAGCCGTGCAGATGCGCCTGTTCGGCTACATCGCTGTTCACCATCACCATGACGACATCGCCGACCGAGGCTTCGATGCGTTCGTCACCATCGAGCTCGACGTTTCCGTCAGCGAGTGTTGCGATTCGAGATACCGCAGCGTCTGCCGCGGTGAGGCCGTCTTCGATGCCCGAGCTTGCCGGGCCGTGATGACCGTGGCCCTCGTCATTGCCCTCATCGTCACCGTGTTCGCCTCCGTGCGTGTCGTCATCGATCGCCAATGCTTCGCCGTGGCCAGAGACGGTTTGGCCGGCCCGAATCGGTACACCGTCGATGGCGTACGCGGCGTGGTTGTTGGCGTTGATCTCAACTTCGACGAGGTGTTCACCCTCAGGAACCATCACCTGGTGGTTGAGGTCCATGAAGCGTTCGATCTTTTCGCCGTCGATAAGGAGGTGCATATGGCCTTCGTTGTCGACTGGATCGCCATCAACAGCATCGGGGGTGATGGTGAAGTTGGTGAGGGTCACCGCAATATCGAACAGCCCAGGGGTGTCGGTTTCGGTGAGTGCAATGTCGACCGCTGGGATTGGGGCGTCAGGGTTGACGTCGAGCGTCTTGGCGCCGTGGCCATCGCCATGGGAGTCGCCCTGCTCATCACCATGGTCGTCGCCCGACATGGCGTCGTCGGACATCGCTTCGTCGGACATGGCGTCGTCGGACATCGCATCTTCAGATGCAGTCGATGTCGCGGTGCTTCCACCGCACGCCGTGGCGACTAGCGCAACGGCAAAGAGAGCGCCGAGGAGGCGCAGGGGAGTAGTCATTGTTTTCCACTTTCAGTTTGTGAGATAGGTGCGTTTCTTGGGAGCAGCTATCGAACTGGTGGACCTCGACGGGAAACAACGGTAGCCAACTGTGCTGGCACGGGCGACGGAGCAACGCGAACGGGCACTGGCTGGAGTGACGCTGCACCCCAGGTGATGGTTGGCGTGTTGAGGAAGAAGGTGGCGATCTCGGCAACCGTGCGAACGGACCAGTGCAACGCGAGCGCAACGAGTGGGGCAACGGCAAGGCCGAGCCAGAAGACGGGTTCGCCGAAGAGCTCGGCGACGCCATAGCCGTCGGCCAGGCGCTCGAGTTGTTCCATGGCGAAGTAGCCAGCCGAAATGGCCAGGGCAAGATGGGTGACGTTGCCCGGGTCGTGCTGGCGGCGCTTCAGGCTCTTGGTAACGCTGCGTGCCAACACTCCGAGAAGGGCCAGCGAACCGCCGAACCAAGCAACGGCGAGGTGCCCATGAGCTACAGAATTCTCGATGCCGAAAATGGCCGAAACGGTATACGCAACTTGGTGCACCACGAGCACGCCGACACCGGCGAGCAGGAGTGAGTCAAGACGACGCATATCGCCAGTGTAGAGACCCCATCCGCGCGCGAGAGGGCCGTCCGAACAAGAATCTTCCTAAGAAATTGCGAAAAACCAGGGACCCGATAAGGATCGGCCTGGTTTTAACTGAAGGGAATTCACAATGGCTATCGATATGGAAAAGCATCCGTATGGGCCTGGTTCCCACGCTCCATTGGCGGACAAGCGTGAGATGCCTGCCTGTTACCCCATTAAGGGAAACGGGAACTCAAAGAAGTACCACCGACCTGATTCACAGGGCTACGGACAAACAATTGCCGAGGTGTGGTTTGACTCGCCGTCAGCTGCTGAAGCCGCAGGCTTCTCACTAGCGGGCGGCCACTCCGAGGGCGGCCGAAACGAAGACTACGAACCAGGTGGCTCCGGCCACCCATGCAGCGTTGCACAGGTAAACGCCGAGCGTGCCTCTGTCGATGGTGCAGCGACGATGATCGCATCGGGCTCAGCAACCGTCGCTGGAGCCGCGGGCGTAGCGACTACCGCAGTTGCTGGCATGGTCGCGTCTGGCGCTGGAGTGTCCTCCGCCCACCCGTATGGCGCAGGTTCTCATGCCCCACTCGAGGATGCCCGAGAGATGCCCGCGTGCTACCCAATCAAGGGCAACGTCGATTCGATGTTGTACCACCGGCCTGATTCACAGAATTACGGTGCCACGGTCGCTGAAGTGTGGTTCGATTCGCCATCGGCTGCAGAAGCTGCCGGGTTTACGATGGCGCCTCGTCACTCCAAGGACGGGAACGCTGCTGACTACGAGCCAGGTGGTTCCGGCCACGGCTGCACAGTTGCACAGGTGTCGGCGAACCGATCTTCGGTTGTCGCGCTTAGCTCTGGTGCAGCTTCGTTGGCTGGATCTGCAGGTCAGGCCGACGTCGATACCAAGGTTGTTGGAATAGCAGGTGACGTTGATGGCGGTGGTATTTCTGGCAAGGCCGCGGCAGCTGGTGCGGCCGGACTCGCCGGTGCTGCTGGATTGGCCGCAGCCGCAGGCGGCAAGCTGCCTAACGCGGGCGATCTAACTGGTGACATCAGTATTCCTGACGTGAACGCACCCGATGTCAGCGTTCCCGACGTGAACGCACCCGATGTCAGTGTTTCCGGTGTCGATACGCCGGACGTAGACGTTCCGGGTGTCGGCACTCCTGACGTAAGTGCACCGAAGGTCGATGTCAGCGCCCCCGACGTCGACATGCCCGACGCTGATGCTGGCGGTATTTCTGGGAAGGCCGCGGCAGCTGGTGCTGCAGGCGTTGCTGGAGCTGCTGGATTGGCTGCCGCAGCGGGCGGCAAGCTCGGCGACCTTGGTGGTGACGCCGCAGGCAAGATCGGAGACGTCGGTGGAAAGATCGGCGATCTCGGTGGCAAGGTCACCGGTGGAGTCGGAGACGTAACCGGCAAGGTCGGAGATCTCGGTGGCAAAGCCACCGGAGCCGTCGGAAGCGTCGGTGGCAAAGCAACGGGCGCTGCTAGCGGTGCGCTTAGCGGGGCCAAGGGCGCTGCTGGGAACATCGGCGGCAAGGCGGTCGCAGCTGGCGCTGCCGGAACCGCAGCGGTTGGTGGCACCATCCGAAACGACGTCGACTACGACGGTGGCGATGACGACGAAGCTGGCCTTATGGGTTGTTTGCGCAAGTGGTGGTGGCTTCTCGCCCTCCTGCTTGGTGTGCTTCTGCTCGGCCTGCTCCTCAGCCAGTGCGGTGGGGATAACGACGACGGTGACGGCGCCGGAACCGCGGCGGCCACGACCGAAGCTCCTGCGGCGACGGAAGCTCCGGCCACAACCGAAGCCCCAGCCGAAACCGAAGCTCCGGCAACGACCGAAGCCGAGACCACCACAACTGAGGCAGAGACGACGACCACCACGACGACCGAAGCTCCGGCTGAGGAAGAAGAGGAAGTCCAGAACCTGGCTGCGGTTGCTCAGGCAACCTCACCAACGGTCTACGGCTTGCTTGGCCCACTCGGCCTCGCTGCAGCACTCGAAAGCGAAGGGCCAGTCACGGTCTTCTTGCCGAGTGATGCAGGCGCAACGGCTGCGGTTACCGAGAACCCAGACCTGGTGAACCAGGTTTCGGCAGATCCCGCACTCGCAGCGTCGATCCTCGGGTACCACGTGGTTCCGGGCACGTACACCGCAGAAGACCTCGCTGATGGAGCCACGCTGGTCACGTCGACCGGTCTTGAGCTCACGGTTGCCGACGGTGCCGTAAATGGCATCGAGATCACAAGCGTCGACCTCGGTGGAAGCAATGGCGTGATCCACGTGATCAACGGCGTGCTGACGCCGCCGGCGAACCCACAGCTCGCCGTTACTGGTGTGAGCTCTGAGCTCTTCGGTGCGCTCGGTGGCGCCTTCGTCGTACTCGGTGCGTCGATGGTCTACACCGCACGTCGCCGTGAGGATGACGAGCTCGCCGCCTAGCGGCAGAGAGAAGCCGCTCCCTTCGGGGAGTTGGAGGGGGAAAGATCGCCAGTGGCGCCCGGGAAACCGGGCGCCACTGGTGCGTTTTGTC
>CAKZVC010000055.1 GCA_937922235.1 uncultured Acidimicrobiales bacterium
ATGCGCTCCCGAACAACCGAAAGCAACTCGGTCCAGGTTGGCCTGAACTCGTTTGCCACAACGGTCTCATACCCCGCCAACGCGGCGGGCCAATACGGGACCAAGGATCTTCGCCTGGCGAGCTCGTCGCCAGCAGTGAATTCCGGCGTTCGGTTGCCGACGATCAATGACTCGGCTTCGGGTGCGCCCGACCTTGGGGCATTGGAGCGAGGCGCTCCGCGGCTCAACTACGGGCCAAGAAACTAGGGGCCCGAGCTCTAGAGGTAGTGGCGGTCGGGTCCGACAAGGGCCCGACCGTCCCCGTCTAATTTGGGCTGCGGTTCAGGTTACTAGTGGCGGTTGTTGTTCTCACGGCGGCGGAAGACTTCGCCCTTGCGGAGGCAGCGATCATCATCTTGCTGTGTGCTTCCGGGTCGCCTTGAGCGGTAACGTGAGGGGGATATGAACCGAAGAGTGAAATGAACGACGTCTCCAACGACCAGGCAAAGCCCGACCTGACTGGGACTGCGGCAGCCCGTAACTTCGGTGGCGAATTGCGGCCCCGAACCGGCGTCCGGCCTGAGATTCCTCAAGGCTTTGAGGTGGGCGAAACGTACCCCGGCGAGATCGCCTCGATCGTCGCCTTCGGCTTGTTCGTAGCAATCGAAGGAGACTTCGAAGGTCTCGTGCACCGCTCGGCGATCGAGGGTGTTGATCCTGAGAACCGTGATGCCGCTGACCTCCACGAGATATTCGCCATCGGCGACATGCTCGCAGTCGAGGTCGTTAGCGTCGATCGTGAACGAAACCGAGCAGGTCTCAAACTGATCTAGGTCAGGGGCGTTAAGCCTTGAGTTCCAGGCACGGCAACGCTGCTCACATCCGCAGTTGCTTTCTTTCGATCGACGACCGCGGCCGTCCCGAACCGACCACAGCTGGAGCAAGCCTGCCCGCAAACATCATCCGAATCCTCGAAGATCCGTCACCATGGTCGCGACCGACTCCGTCGCCACATGCTGGTTGATCAAACGGCTCGCAGTGATCGCCGAAGGGAAGCAACGTCGAGGTCCAAGTTCTTGCAAGACCAGCAGGATTCGACCTCGACCTAACTATGGCTGAATTCGCGATCGTCTACGGTCGCTCCGAAGACTTGCCAACCGCCTAGGCGCTTCTGCTCGCGAACGAGATCAGTCTCACTCGTAGCTACCACTGATTTCTTCCGGACGATGTCAGGCATTGCGCCACATCGGGGGCACCAGCGATTCGACGACCATCGACATGGCGGTTCAAAGCCCGATCATCGGATTGAGGGCTTGTCAGCCGGTCACCCTTTACGACGGATCAAACTTGCCAGGGCCACAGCGGCCCCTGTGGTGCGTTTGATGACGCACTACCCTGACGCCCCTCGCCCCGGCACTTCTAAAACGCATTGAATGTGGCCATCCTCCAGCAGGCCAATTCCTTGCCAGCATCGAATCTGGTGCAGCGCGCGGTCTGGGCGCCGCGTCAGCCTTGTTGCTGCCGTACTTGTGGTTCGAGCAGTTCGAGTCATAAGCGCCTTCGTTCGATCATGAGCGGGCCGCTCCCACGGCGAATCGAGCCAGGCAATCGACGTAACCGGTTCAGCTTGGGCCAGGCAATTTCGCGGCTGGTTGCTGTATGCCACGGTCATGGGGTCAGTCTCTACTGCTTCGCCGCCGAGTCATTGGGATTCTTCGTAGGCTCTCGCGAAGTTACCGCGGCTTCTTTCCTGCGTTTCTGTTCGGTGTGCTTAACGTTCCAAGCCTGATCCTGCTGGCGTTGCGCTGGAATCGGCGGGGACGCCTTGGTCTACGACGATCCTCAAGCGGAGCGGTTCGAATCCGAGCAGCCCTCGCCTGGACGCTGACGGCAAGTGCCGCCGCTGTCGCGCTTGTGAGCACCTATTGATGATCCGGAACCTCGATGGCTTGTAGTGGTCGTCGCCCTTTGCTCGTGTGGCCGGAGTGGAACCGCGGTATGGGTGAAGGATGCGCCGACGGGGCTCCCTAAGAGGTGGATCGCTTTCCCAGTGATCCTTCGGCAATCGCTAAGGTACTATTTACTTGCCACCAACGGGAGGGAACGCATCGTGGTCGGCGGCTTCGGTTCATGACCAATTTTCGGATTCGGCTCGGTGGTGCAGGGGTACGCGTTGTCGACTATTTGTTGTCGACACATCAAGACGGTGTTGTCACAACTGCCGATTTCCTTCTCGCCATCATGGAGATCGATGCCAACGCCGACTGGCAGTACCTGCATCTCCACACCGGTGGTCCTGATCGTCTACGAGATTGGCATGGAAGTTCTCGGGAAGCCGTCCAGCCCGTGCAGTGGAAGGGCCTCCGCCTGACGGATGCGGTGATCGATGCCCTCCGAACTGCGGACGAGGTCGTGGCGATCTACAACCTTTCGCTCTTACCGCTTCCGCTACTCGCCATCTGCCTCGTGGCCGTGCCCGACAGCGATGCACGAACGATGATCACGGCCACATCCGGGTGTACGGCATCCGACGTGCTGCGAAAGCTGTCGGAGGATGTACTGGATGTTGAGTTGGAGGGTCTCCTTGCTCTTCCGTCCCTCACGAGGCACGCAAGCAAGGAGGACTCAGCCGGGTTCCGAGTGGGGAACTCGTCACAATCGCCGCTTCCGCCTCCGCCCACGGCGGACTCACAGCCGATTCAGTTGCCACCTCCGCCGCCCGCCTCCGACTGGGCCACGCTCTTTGGTTCGCCGCCACCGCCAGGAGGCCGACCACGCGCCTCGTCGGTAGATGATCGGCAGCGCTGGCCGGTGTCCGTCGGGTGGTTGGGTAAGGTCAGGCGAATCCAGTTTGGGACATTCGGTGATCGGGCTCGACTCGCTCTCCTATCGGTGCCGTTCGTGATCGCCGCCAGCTATTTCACGTTCGAGTTTCTCTCCTCAGTCACCACGGCCGAAGCGCGTACGACGCCGATCCCTCTACGAGAGTCTGAGATCCTGCACCCTTTCGATATGGACGGGTGGGTCATCGATGATGTTCTGACTGAACCCGACCAGTTCCGCAGCTGGCAATTGAGCGAAGCGAGCCTCCTGCGGGACATCTATGGCGAACTCGTCGAGGACGAGTATCAGATGCTCGCGTATCGGCCCGACTTCTCCGGCGATCTCGCAATTCGACTGCTGCTGAACGGTAGTCACACCTACTCGGAGGCCGCGATCGACCCCGGCTATGACCTGCAGGAAGACCTCGGCTTCGATCTGCACTACGCTGAAGACGTCCTCGACTACGGGCCGGGCTGGGTGGAGTACGAGGGCGACGCGGTCAAAGGGCCGGTTCTGATCAAGCTGCGCCTGGCTGTCCAGGAGGCTGACAGCAAAGCTGCACGCGCTCAGTTCTTCTCCCTGTTCGAAAGGCAATACGACCTTGTCGAATCCAGGGAGACGATAGCCCTCGAGTTTGTGGATCTCGATCCGATGCGGGCTCGTATGGTCGCTGAGGCGCTGCCGATGGCGTTTGGATTGGCTGCACTCGGAACGCTGCTCTCGTTCGTTCGCGATCGAAGCCTGTGGCTTCGACTGCGTCGGCTGACCTCCCGACGGCACGACTTTACGTCAGGTGCCATCTCCGACGTCAGTCACCGGGCCCGTACCACTCGCCGTCAGGACCAGATTGAGTCAGCGGCCTTGACCTGCGTCGTCGCGTCGATCCTGGTGATCGTTTTGATGGCACCTACCCGCCAACTGTCCTCTGCTCTCCTCGGTGCGGCATTGTTCGCCGTGGCTGAACTCGCTCGACGTGCGGTAATCGCCCGTTCGGGCAGGGGTGGGTCAGGCCACGAGCGATACTCGGTCACCGGCGGCGTCGTGGCGGGGGCCGCTGGGCTGCTGATTGCTGCGCTTGGGCTCTGGGTCGTCGAGACGGCTTCGGCCGTGCGACTGTTCGGGCTTTCCAACACCTCCCCCGATGTCGTCGAGCGTGTGCGAAACTCACTCGTGATGACGGGTCTGCTGATCTTGGCGGCGTCCACCTTGCCGGTCCGGGTCAACCGGATAGTAACACGACGACCTCGGACCGATCGGCCTGGGCGGGTGCTTCTGCTGCGGTCCTTCACCGACGACCGTCTTCGACTCCAGGCTGGCCGTTCGCTGTCCGACTCCGTGTTTCGTCGATTGTCACAGAGCCGTTGGCGCCGGTTCGAGGAGCAGCTGGTCGATCTCGTTGCCCGCTACGGCTCCGTCTCGGCTGTCGACGAACCGGCCAAGCCGTCTCGTTCATTGGGGGCGACGCGCATTCGGCTGAGTGGATCGGGCTGGCTTGACAAGGTGGTTGCACATGCTCGAGCCAGCGACGTCGTCGTCGTCATAGCCGGCCGATCCGAAGGCCTGTTGCTTGAGATCCAGGCTCTCCGCGACTTCGGACTCCTCCACAAAGTAGTATTTGTCGTCCCCCCTGTCGATGACGAAGAGTGTTCGCGGCGACTTGCGCTCGCAGCGTCGATTCTCGCAGGCTCACCGCGGGAAATACAGGTGCCGCATCAACGGTCCGCCGTTGCATTCCGTTGTCGGGTTGATGGCGAGATCGAGATCGTGCAGGTCAGCACGTCGCGAGATCGGTCCTCGTATGATTCGGCGATCGCGGAAAACTTTCCCGCGGCCATTCGATCCAACCCGTCCACGAGCTCGCCGAGCCCGCCTGCCGCCTCGGAGACCTTGGTCGTTCCCGGGCCTGCCCGCGAATGGGCCAACGCGCCTGGCAAAACGAAGCAACCGAGACTGCCATGGTATTTGCAGGGCGGTGTTGTGATGCTTTTGGGTTCCTCCATTCTTGGAGGTTGCGTGGCCGTACTCGAACAGTGGTCCGACATCCCCGAAGTCGAAGCGAACACCTTTGCGTACGGGGTGGCGCCGGGATCAGCACGTGCGCTTTCCGACGGATCCGTTGCCCTCGCCGGACTTGATGAGGTTTGGGCGTTGGAGTTGACCGCGAACGGTGACGTGGTGGCCGACCGGGCCGATGCGCCGAACGCCGCGCGGATGGCTGCCGACAGCGACCATTTCTATACTGCCGACGTGGACGGCGGGCTCACCTCCACCAGGCGAACCGGGGGTTCGCCCGTCTGGTCGGTGAACACCGGGGAGTGGAACGAGCAGGTGGTGGTCACTGATGGTTTCCTGGTGCTCAGCCAGCCCATGGCAGACGCCGTAGAGGTTCGCGACAAACGTACTGGTCAGCTGCTGACCCGTTCGATACTCGAAGGCGCCCCGTGGGGGCTCTCGTATCTGGGAGACCATCTGGTCTTGGTTACGCTGGCGAATCTCGACGCCGTCGTCGAACTCGATGTTCGGAGCGGACGCATCTTGGCGACCCACCGGGTTCTGCCCGGACCTCGCGACATCGCCACTTCTCCGGGTGGCTTTGTGATCTCTTCGATGGTCGGTGACGGGGTGACTATTCTCGATGGCAGCGGCGGCGACGGACACCGGCGGCGGCTGCCCGGAGCAATCCATCCGGCAATTGCGGTGGTCGACGACATGATCGTCGTCTCCCAAGCCGGTCTGGACGGAAATCTGGCGTTCTTGACTCTGCAGGGAGAATCGATAGGCACGGCTCAAGTGGGCCGCCGAAACATCACGTCACTCGCCCCGTTTTCAAGCGGAGGTTTGATAGTTGTGTACGACGACCAAACTGCCGACCTTGTTTCAGCGCAGTCTCTCGAAGACGCTCGACTGACGATGGCCGGTGATGGCGACTGAAGACGACTCAACCCGTTGATCCGATGAGATTTTCGCCTCTTGGTGTAGACGGTGAATGCCGGTTCTTGACACTCTTTTCGCCATGGACCGGCCGTGTTAGAGTCTGGAATCTTCGAACTGAATGGCCAACATACCCACCGCCGAACATGAGTGAAAGTCCTTCGACATGACGTCCGACGATGGAAATCCGCAACTCGAGGGCATCTTCTTCGGGCCTACCACCGATAGCAGCAGGTCGCTCTTCGATTGGCTGTGTGCTTCCCTAAAGGGCGGAACCGACACCCCTTCGCTTCCGCTGAAGCTGTCCTATTGGGATGACAAGGTCAGGTCTGGATCCGCTGCGGATCGCATCGCTGCCGAGACGCGAGGTGCGGACGTCGTCGTCGCCGACTTGACCGACTTACGCTCGGACGTGCTATACGAAGTCGGCCTTGCGCACGGCCTCGGCAAACCGGTCTTTCTGTTCGCGCGGCTCGATCCTGACGGTTCGAGGGTGTCGGACCAGCTGCCGTTCCACCTGAAGAACCATTCGGTTTTGCGCTACAGCCTCGATGATGACGGGCTCGACTCCGAATCGCGAGATCGTCTGAAACGAGAGTTTCGGAGGTCCGTACGTAACCACATCAAAGCCGAGACGGACGAGGATGGTCAAGTGGAACATGCGGTCCCCGGAGCCCTACCTCCGTCGATCGTCATTGTTGACGAGAACGACAGGCTGGATCCACGTGATCTCTACGACGGGAGACGGGTGTTCGTGCCCGGTAAGGGACGAGGTCTTGGAACCTGCGAAGTCCTTGAAGAGGACGCCGACAACGGCCTCCGAATACAAATTAGATTTCGGTCCGGCGGCCGGTACGTCCTGAACGCCAACGACGCGGCCCAGCCCCCGGTCTACCTGCCGCCTCGGCTGACTTAGAGGGCCGCGGAGCAAAAGCCGTGCTCCACGTTGGCTAACTGATCGTTGTTGCAGACTGTGATCTAGCCCGTCTGCGCAAGCCCCACACGTTTGGCTGTTACTCAGTGGGATGAACCTCGCTTACCAGTCCGATGCGCAAGGCCGTTGCAGCGTTGATGGCTCGGCCGGTGAGCAGAAACTGCTTGGCGTGTTCGAGGCCGAGTCGATGCACCCACATCATGAACAACAGGTCGGCGCACATGACCAAATCGGTCGCGCCGCCCACCGCCCAGCCTGCCACCTTAGAAGTGACCGGTGTGCCGCCGATGCGTGATCGGGCGAAGCCGTCTCCGGCATTGATGTGAACGACGTCGAGCACGTGCAATCCGTCTGCCGAATAGCGCCCCTGGCCGCCGCTTGACCCAGGTTGCTAGTAGCGGTTGTTCTTCTTTTTCGGCGGAGCCTTGAACGGTGCTTCGACCATCGCTTCGAAGCGAGCATCGTCGGGCTGCTTTGGCTCGTTGAGATTGCGAAGAAACTCCTTCAGCGCCAAGCGTGCTGGAGGTACGTGGTCGCCTTTTGTGTTTGCCGAACGCTTGAGTGCGTCCTTCGCTTTTTCGACTCGCTCTTTGCGCGTAGCCTTCTCTTCGTCGGTGCGAACAACGGTGTTCTTGTTCTTCTTCGCGTCCTCGGCTGCCTTTCGGCGAGTCTCGGACTCTTGCAATGGGGTCATTCGGTCTGCGGCCACTACGGCTGTGCTCCTAGAGAATTGTGACGGGTGCCAACGAGTTAGGTGACGTTCGCGCTCGGCGTAGAGCCTAACGGGTTGGTTCGGGGTCGACGCGAT
>CAKZVC010000056.1 GCA_937922235.1 uncultured Acidimicrobiales bacterium
CTGAACGGCGACATCACTGACTCCGATGTGCTCGACGAAGCCGACCTACCTCGAATCGAGCTCGTTGCCGCCCTCACCGGCGAGGACGACGCAAACGTCCTTGCGTCGGTCTACGCAAAGGCCGCTGGCGTGCCCGAGACAATCGCCGTGGTTCACCGCCTGAACTTTCTCTCGCTACTCGACCAAGTCGGCGTCGACGCAGCGTTGTCCCCACGCACCGCAACGGCGAACGGGGTGCTCCGTTTCGTTCGCGGTGACGTTGCCCAGGTCGCCACCTTCCTTCAAGGCGAGGTCGAGCTCCTCGAATTCGAGCTCCACAGTGGAGCGCACGCCGATGGCATGCTCATCTCCGATCTCAAGTTGCCTCGCGACGTGCTCATCGCCGCCATTGTTCGCGACGGCCGAGCACAGATCGCCCGTGGCCGAACGACCTTGCGTAAAGGCGACCACGTCATCGTGATTGCCGAGCCCGAGCTGGTCGACACCGTGTCTCGCATCCTGGACTAGTGGCCACCGAAACACGAGACCCGCAGCGTTCGTCGGGCACAACCGACGTCCTGCCGCTGCCCATCGGAATCGGGCTCGGAGTCGGCGGAACGTGCGTCACCATGTCGGCAGCAGTTGGGCTGCTCGCCGACGGCGACAACTTCTCCGACACCCGTGCAGCCGAGCTCATTTTGGGGTTCACCTCGATCTTGATCGGCTTTGCGATCAGCCGGGCACAGAAACACCCGCCGATCACCCGTGCTGCGGCAATGGCCATGTTCGTGACCAGCTGGGTTGCGATGAACCTTGTCGCCGTCACTGCATTCTGGCTTTCGGGAGAGCTTGACTCGCCTCTTGATGCGGTGTTCGAGGCCGTCAGCGCATCGACCACAACCGGGTTCACCACGGTCGCCGACCCCGAATCGCTCAGCCACTCGCTTCGTTTCCTTCGGGTGATCATGCCCTGGGCTACCGGTCTTGGCGTGCTGCTCGTCAGCATGGGAATCCTGCCCGCAGCAGTAGCCGGCGCCGAGCTTCTCCCCGAACGCAGGATTCGCGGACGACGCAAACTTGTCACGTCGGTCGGCGTTGCGGTCCGCAACATCTTGGGCCTCTATCTCCTCCTGACCATCTCGCTTGCGTGCGGGTATCTCCTTGCAGGTATGAGCGTGTTCGACGGCATCACCTATGCGCTATCAACAGCCTCGACGGGCGGGATGGCCAACCATGCCGACTCCATCGGACACTTCGATAGTGAGGCGATCAACTGGATTGCTTCAGCAGGCATGGTCGCAGCCGGCGGCAACCTGCTCGTGGTCTGGTGGGCGATCAGGGGCAAGGTGTCGTCGGTGTGGCGATCAACCGAGCTACGCCTCTATGCGGCCTTGCTTACTGCAGGGTTCTGCGTTGTGTTCTTTAGCAACGGCGGACACAGCGCGTCCGAGTCGGCCGTCGCGATCTCCTCAGCGCTGTCGACTACCGGATTGCGTTCGTCGAACTGGGCAGCAAGTTCTCAACTCGTCCAATCAACCCTGCTTGTCGCTGGCGGCATCGGCGCCATGAGTGGCTCGGTCGGAAGCGGCTTCCGACAGGCTCGCGTCGCCCGAATTGCCCTCGAGGTTCGCCGAAGCCTCGAACAACTTCTTAGCCCTCATCGGCAGAGCATTATTCGAGTCGACGGTGTGGCCGTGAAAGAAGACTCGTTATCACTCACGTACGGCTACCTGTGGATGCACGCGTTCACCCTCGCTGCCGTAGCCGTGCTGCTCGGCTCACGCGATTTTGACATCATGGCCACGCTGTCGTTTGCGCTCAATGCCGTGTCCAACGTTGGCTACTTCGTTGACGGATCGGAAGTGACGTCGTTCGTCGATCCATCGGGCTGGACCGAGATCATCGCCGCATTCGGCATGCTGCTAGGCAGGTTGTCGATCTATCCGGTGCTTTTGACAGTTGGTGGACTTGGACGCTGGCTGGCCCGCATGAAACCGCACCGCGCAATCGGGGCGTCATGAAGCTCGAACGCCGCTCCGAGACACGGAAAGACGGGTTTTCGACCCCATCGCGACGTATCCCGGCCACCGTGACCCATATTTGCGGATTGGCGCTGCTCACGATCGCACCGGGCCTTGCGGTGAGTGCAGTTGTTGAGTTCGTTGGCGGGGGAGACGCCGGTTGGGTCCTCGTTCTTTGCACGCTGATCTTCGCCGTGGTTGGCGGAGCAATGTGGCAGGGCACCCGCCTCGGCGACCTTGCGATCCGCACGATCTTTGCGTCGGTCGCGTGGAGCTGGATGCTCGTATCCGTGCTCGGCGCGCTGCCGTTCATCCTGGCCCGCACCTTCGAACGTGAAGGCGTTGGACGCTGGGTGGAGATCGCGGACGCGATCTTCGAGTCGGTGTCGGGGTACACGTGCACCGGTTCCACGGTGCTTACGACGCTGCCATCGCTCGACGACCCCGATCCACACGTCGGAAAGGGCATTCTCTTCTACCGCCAACTCACCCAGTGGTACGGCGGCATGGGCTTCGTGCAGCTCGTCATCACCGTGCTCCCGACACTCGGATCGAAAGCCCTCGGATTCATGGGTGCCGAAGCACCCGGCCCAACCTCTGACCGTCTCGCCCCACGCGCTGCTGACACCGCAAAGATTTTGTGGAAGCTCTACGTCGGCGGCACGGTCGCCATGGCGGTTGCCTTCACGGCTGCGGGTATGAGCCTCTGGGACGGCATCACGCACTCGCTGACGACCGCAGCAACCGGTGGCTTCAGCACCTATGGCAACTCACTTGGTGAGTTCGATTCGCTCCCGATCGAAATCGTGGCGCAGATCGCCATGCTGTTCGGCGGTTCGAACTGGGCGCTTCACTGGCTGTTCCTCACCAAGAGCCGCAAGGTGTATCAAGACGATCATGAGTTCCGGGCCTACATTGCGATCTACGTCATCTGCACCGCTGCCATCACGTTGATCCTCGCATCAGGGAGCGAGGTCGACGGCGGATTCGGCGGTGCGCTCCGAGCTGCGTCGTTCAACGTCGCCAGTCTGTTGTCGAGCACCGGATTCGGCAACGCTCAAGGAGGCGGCACCGCTGGCGACTTCGTCCTTTGGTCGTCGACCCCGCTGGCGATCATGCTCTTACTGATGGTTGTGGGTGGCATGTCGGGCTCGACAGCTGGCGGCACCAAAGTCATCCGGTCTCGTGTCCTCGCCGCGATCAGCCATCGCACCCTCGCCGTTGCTCGCCAGCCTCGGGCAGTCGTACCGGTAAAGCTCGGACGAGACGTTGTGCCCGAGCGCGTCGTGCACCAGGTCTCGTTGTTCATGATGGCCTACGCCGCTCTCGTCGTCGGTGGCTTCCTGGTCGTGACGTGGCTCGGTGGTGATACCGAGTCGACGATCGCCGGCGTCATTGGTTCGCTCGGCAACATGGGCCCCGCCTACGGACAAGCTGGCCCGACCGCCACCTTCCTCGACGCCTTCCCAACACCTGCTCGATTGGTCCTCGCATTCCTGATGCTCGTCGGCCGTCTCGAGCTCTTCGCCGTACTGCTCATGTTCGCCGCCCCAAGACGAGCCCTCCGTCGGGTCAAGCCCCACAAACACGCGTTCTAGGGGTCTGGGTGGGTTCAGTCGGTCATTGCGACGTGTTCATCGTATTTGGCTTGGGCTGTTTCCCAGTTGAAGATGCGCCTGGGGATGGTGTTGATACGTGATTCGATGTGGCGTAGATCGTTTGGGGTGAGTTTGGAGAGGTCGGTGCCCTTGCCGACATGATGACG
>CAKZVC010000057.1 GCA_937922235.1 uncultured Acidimicrobiales bacterium
ATTAGCCCTCGGACACGAAGCAGGCTTCGGTGAATTCGAAGCCAGCGGCTACGTCTCCAACGAAGTTCTCTGCAACGAGCTTGAGGCCAGACGAGCCAGGCTCGGTGATTGGCGTGGTTACGGTCGCATCAGCGAGCACCACGTCGTACAGGTAGGTCGCACGAACAGCGAAGTCGTTCGGGTTACCACTCCAGGTCTGATCTGGTGCGAGACCCTGGAAGTCAACCTGGACCTCGTTCGCTGCGGCGAGTACGCCCTGGCGGGTCATGTCGCCCTTTTCAGCAGCAAGACGAAGCACAGCTTCGGTGAACATTGCTTCGGTCCAACCAATTACGTAGGAGTCAGCCTGGGCGTAGTTGCCGGTCGGGATACGTGAGGTGATCTCCGAGACCATGTCCTGCATACCTGGAGACTCGTTCGCTCCCCAAAGCGCCGTGTAGGAGCTGTGGAAGTAGAACGCGTCGAGTGCTGCGCCGACTGGAGTGTCGAGCAGGGCAACGTTGTAGGACGGAGAGCTACCAGACCAGAGTGCCTGAAGGCCACCCTGCGCTGCGCCACCAAGGATCTGTGCGAGCTCACCTGGAGACGACGTGATGAACACGATGTCAGGCTGCTCAGACACGAGGGTCGACACGATCGAGGTGAAGTCGTCGCCAGCGATCGATGCTTCGAGATCAACGATCTCGAGACCGAGCTGCTCAGCGGCGATACGTGCACCTGCAGCGCCGTCCTGGCCGTACTCGCCTGGGCGAGACACGATGGCGAGCTTCGGGCTAGCAACACCGCTCTGCTTGACGAGGAACTCAACTGCGTTCATGCCCTCAAAGCAGTAGTTGGTGTAGAGCTCGAATACGTTCGAACCAAACTCGGTTGCCCAACCGGAGTACCACGACAGTGGCAATGCCAACAGATCGTCGTCCTGAAGGTCGCCAGCGATTGCTGACGTGTGAGGCGAACCAGTTGACTGGCTGATCATGATGACGCCCTCTTCGCTCTCCTCGGAAAGCTCAGCGTAGTTATCAAGCTGCGTTGGTACGTCGTACGCGTTGTCGAGCGTTACGAGCTCGATCTGACGTCCGGCGATGCCACCGTTCTCGTTGACACGGTCGAAGTACGCTTCCTGAGCTGCCACAATGACCGAGGTCAGACCAGAGAACGGACCGGAAAGGTCGGCGGAAAGGCCAACACGGATCGAGTCTTCGGTGACGCCGTAGTCGGTGGCGAGCTCAGCAGGCTCTTCCATGGCTTCTTCTTCCATGGCCTCTTCGCCTTCTTCCATGGCTTCTTCCACGGCTTCTTCGGCTTCTTCAGCAACTTCTTCTACAGCTTCGCCAGCGGCGTCAGCAGCTTCAGATGCCGCGTCACCCGCAGAATCAACTGCGTCTTCTGCGGCGCTACATGCCACTGCAAACAGGCTGAATATGGCAAGCAGTGCCAGCCATCGCATTCGTTTCATGGTTCCCCTCCTGGGATCTTATTTTTCTCTCTAAGACGTTTGGTCTCAGAAGATCAGTGTTGTGGATGACGCCTCGGTTGTGACGTCACCCCTCGATTTCATGGGTTGCCCAGACCTAGTAGGTGAATGGCCAACCCTTCCAGTAATTGCGAATCTTCATCCAAATTCCGAACAGTCCAAGCGGTTCAAAGATCAAGAAGACGACGATGAGCGCGCCGTAGATGACGACGTTCCAGTCGAACACCCCTAATGCCCACCCCGGACTTACCGAAGCGGTGGATACAGGGCCAAAGTCGCCCGGGCCTTCGGTCAACAACACGTCGCCGATGGCTCCAGTGATTCCGCCCTCTTGGTCTTCGAGCCACTCGGTGACCTTCTTGACCGCTTCGGGAAGAATCACCACGAAGAACGTTCCGAGGAGCGTTCCCGAGATGGTTCCAGCGCCGCCGATGAGCAAGATCGCGATGAACTCGACCGACAGGAACAGACTGAACTCAGCACCTGCTGCTTTGCCGAGGAACATGGCGTAGAGCGCTCCGGCGATGCCGGCGTAGAAGCTGGAAAGTGCGAACGCTGTGCGCTTGTACTTGGCTTCGTTTACGCCCATGACCTCTGCGGCGATGTCGCGGTCGCGGATTGCCTGAAGCGCACGGCCAGTTCGGGTGCGAGAGATGTTCTTCGCAAGCCACGTCATCAGGATGACGGCGATCAAGCAGAAGAGATACACCTTCTGCTCGGTCTTGACCTCAAAGACGTTGAGCCCAAACCAACCGGTCACCGAGTCTTCCGATGACACGTTGATCAAGGGCGACTCTTCCTTCCACAGCTTGACGTCGAACTCGGGGTAACGACGCCCTGACTCGGTATCGCCGGCAATCTGCGGGAACACACGACTGAGGTGAATACCGATGAACACCAACCCCAACGTCACGATGCCTAAGTACAAGCCTCGAAGTTTCACCGCAGTTGGCGACACGATGATGCCGACGAGTGCGGCCACGATGCCCGCAGCGGGAAGCCAGATCCAGATCGGAAGTCCCCATCCCCAGAAGCGGCCGCCAGGCTCGCCTCCCATGACTGCAGCGGTGCATGCACCGGCGCCCATGAAGAAGGCGTGTCCAAGCGACACCTGGCCAGCAACACCGGCGAGCAGGTTGAGCCCGAGTGCTGCAATGCCAAAGATGAACACTTCGGTCATTGGACGGATCCAGTTGCCATCGCCGAGGAAGCGGATGAACGGCAAGCCGTCCTTGATGATCGGGATTTGCCCGAGAATGGTGAATCGGTCGCCGACGATCGGCCAGCTCTCCGGGAATGCCCGAGGAACCGGCCCGGAAATACCGGGAATATCGAACGGCATCAGGAACAGAATCAAGATGCCAAGGGCAACGAGTCCCTTCTGCAACGTGGTCGGAAAGATCGCTGCATCTGCTGCATACGACGTAAAGAGTTTTGGCCTTCCTCGCATGATCAGACCCTCCTAACTTCTGGGGTTCCGTACAGTCCGAACGGTCGGATGAGCAACACACCCAACATCACGATGTAGGGGACGATCTGGGAGTAGCCGGCGCCGAGCGTCGACTGCCATGGCGACAGGTACTGTCCGGCAAAGATCTCGGCCAAACCAATAAGGAGGCCACCGATCAGCGCTCCCTTTACCGAGTCGAGACCGCCGAGGATGACTGCGGGCAACGCACGGAACGCAACGAGCGCCGTGAGGCTGCTGACCGCACCCTCCTGAGAGATCGGCGGCTGCGTCGCAAACACACCACCGAGAACCGCGAGCGCTGTACCGAATGCCCAGGCAATGGCGAAGACCTGGCCGACGTTAATGCCCTGGGCCATCGCCGCTTCCTGGTCGAACGACACTGCTCGCATCGCCACACCCAGCTTCGAACGGTAGAAGAGGTTCACCGCTAGGAACGACAGGCCAGCGGCCACAAGAATCGCTATCCAAGCCCAGTTGTAGAAGAGGCCGAGGAACTGGAAACCGCCGTCGGACCCTTCAACGGAGAGGTCCTGCTGCCACGGGGCCAAGGTTGGGCGGGCCAGAATTCGGACCGAGTCGGACGCGAACTGGCGGATGACGATCTCGAGCCCGAGGGTGATGACCGCCATCGAGAACAGCGGTTCGCCGACCATTGGGCGGATCGCTATGCGCTCGAGGAACATGCCGAATAGTGCGCCGAAGATCAGTGCGATCGCGAGGTTGCCGAGCCAGTCGATCCAGGTCGAATCGATAACCCGAACAATCAGCTGGAACACGATCATGCCAGCCATGCCAGCGAACAGCAGCGGCGATGGACGCCACCCCTTTGCGGCGAATCCGAACCCAAAGCCAACGGCAAGCGCAACGATCAGGCTGAGCAGCGGAGAGTCGAGCCACGTAAAGCCCTGACGAGTGGCAAGCCAGCGGCACACAAGGAACGCAAGCAGCCCAACTCCGAGCGCCCAGCCCGACACGTCTCGACCGGCGAGCAGCACGACGACCAAGCCCGTGACGAAGGCAACGAGCAGGATCGAGGCCCACTGTTCGGCATTGTCCGGGAGTCCTCCGCCAGCAAAGGGAGCCTGCCACCAGGTAAACGGCGTTTGCCCGCGTGGAGCGGCACCGCTGACTTGGTCGAACACCAAGAACGACAAGAACAAGCCACCGGCAGCAGCGAGTGCGCCCTGGGCGAAGTTCACCACCTGGGTCGCTTTGAAGATGATGACGAAGCCGAGGGCGATGATGGCGTAGACGCCACCGACCGCAAGGCCCTTCACGATCGTGTTTAAGAGCGTGGCAACGAATCCAGCATCGCTGGATTGAGCAAGAATGTGGAGCATTAGTACATCGACTCCACGAGATCGCCGAACAGCTCCATCATTGCGGACCTCTTGAGCTTCTGGGTTGCGGTGAGCTCGCCGTCTTCATGGTCGAGTTCCTTGGGAATCAGGCGGAACTTCTTTAGTCCCTCGACCCGAGCAAACTTGCTGTTCGTGTCGTCGACCGTCTTCTGCACGAGCTCGATGACCTCTTCCTTTTCGGTGAGGTCTCGATAGGTCGTGTACGGGATGTTGCGGCGCAACGCCCAGTCACCCACGACGTCGAGCTCGATGGCGATGAGTGCGGTGAGGTACTTGCGGCCGTCACCGATGACCATCGCTTCCTTGATGAACGGAGACGCTTTCAAGGTGTTCTCGATCTCGGAAGGCGAGATGTTCTTTCCGCCCGACGTGATGATGATGTCCTTCATGCGGTCGACGATCTTGACGTGCGTGCCGTCAACCCACTCGCCAACGTCGCCGGTCTTGAGCCAACCGTCTTCGGTGAAGGTTTCGGCGGTCTTCTCTGGCTTCTGCCAGTAGCCCGCAAAGTTACCTTCGTGCTTCGTCTGGATCTCGCCAGTTTCTTCGTGGATGCGAAGGCCGATGTCGTCGTAAGGCTCGCCAACCGTGCCGAGCTTGACTCGACCCGGGTAGTTCACCGTCGCTACAGCAGAGTTTTCGGTCATGCCGTAGAGCTCGAATACTTCGATGCCAATGCCCATGAAGAACTGGAGCACCTCGGGCGCAATGGGAGCCGCGCCCGACGCGGCTCGGCGGCAATGACGCAGGCCGACCCGTTCTTGCAACGCACGGAAGACCAGCGGATAGAAGATGGCGTGCTGGATTCGGCTCGATGTCGTGTGGCTTCCGCCATTGGCCACCTTGGCCTTGCCAATGCGGTCAGCGGCGCCCATGGCCATGTTCAGCCACGCCTTCTTGAAGAAAGTGGCGTCACTGCCACGAATGAGCACGCCAGCGTGCAGTCGTTCCCAGATGCGTGGAACCGCGAAGAACAGCGTTGGCTGAATCTCGCGAAGGTTCATCGCAACGGTTTCGATCGACTCCGCGAAGTTCAGCGTTGGGCCGCCAGCGAGCATCGTCCAGGTGGAGAAGATGCGCTCGGCAACGTGGCACAACGGCAGGTAGGTGAGGATCTGATCGTTCTTGTTCGGGGCCTTGCCGTCGGGCATGGCCTTCGACTCGTTGATGATCTTCGAGATCGCGAACATCGAGTTGCGATTGCTGAGCATTGCGCCCTTGGGTGGGCCGGTCGTTCCCGATGTGTAGACAAACGTCATGATGTCGTCGTCCGTTGCGGCCGCCATCCGGTCGTCGACAGCACCGGGGTTCTGCTCGCGGTGCTTGCGGCCCATCTCGAGGAAGTTCTCCCAGAAGATGAGGCGCTCGTCGGTGTAGTCGCTGAAGCCGCGGGGCTCGAGGTAGACGAGGTTGCGGATGGAGGTGATCAGCTCGGGGTCGCAATCGAAGACCTTGTCGACTTGCTCTTGGTCTTCGACGACGTGAACGACTGCGCCGGAGTCGTTGAGGGTGTATTCAACTTCGGCGGCAGGGTTCGTTGGGTACATGCCAACGGTCGTGGCACGGATTGCGACAGTAGCGAGGTCGACAATGACCCATTCGGGTCGGTCTTCGGCGTGAATCGTGACTCGGTCACCGACCTCGACGCCTAGCTCAAGAAGGGCATGTGCGGAGAGCTCGATCAGCTCCCATGCGTCGCCCCAGGTGTATTCCTGCCAGATGCCGTAGTCCTTCTCGCGGAACGCAATGTGCCCCGGATCTCGGCGGGCCCAGTCTCGGGCAAGCGATGCAACGGTCGTAGCTCCGCTTGCGGTTGGTGCTGGTGAAACGCGGTCCTCAACAACTGCCATCCAGTAATCCCCCTCTTGCATGTACCGGTTCTCCGACCTGAGATACCAGTGAGGGGCAAGGTAGCACGCTGTGTGACATGCGTGACAATCCGTTCGGACATTGCGTCCATGAACTGCCGACTGGCAGGGGTCGCCGCACAAGGCAGCCAAATGTGGCGAATTCGCTAGATCTCGTCGAGAAGCCCCGCACGCGACGCGATCATCACCGCTTCGACACGATTTCGGGCCTGAAGTTTTGCGAGTGCATCTTGCATATAGGCCTTCACGGTTCCCCGGGCGAGGAACAGCTCTTCGCCAATTTCGGGGTTCGACAGACCGCGGGATGCGGCCTGGATGACCTCGAGCTCCCGTGGCGTCAGGCCGTACTGCTTGCTCCGATGTTCGATGCTTCGCGGCGAAGGCACCGACGCCGCGAGCAGCCCGTTCGCTGAGTCGTCAAACAACGACGACGCCATACCGGCTGTCGAGATGATCGAGTTCGCCTGCGCCACGAGCGCCGCTGGACTTTCAGGGTCTCGGGCGATCGACTGCGCAGTTGCGAGGATCGACTCGAGGTGCGTACGTACCGAAGCGTCGAGAACTTCGACCGTTCGCTGACGCTCCACCTCAACCGCAGCTTCGGTGAGCTCTTTTGACCGGTCGGCCATGTGAAGTGCGATCTTGGCGGACTCCACCGCGGTCATCACCCGATCGACCATCACATCGGAGTAGGTCGTAGGGATTCGGTCACTGACGTACGCAACGCCGAGCAACGAGTCGCTCACGACGAGCGGCAAGCACAGAACGCCACGCAGCCCTTCTTCGGCGATCTCGGTGTCGTATTCGTGGGTGATCGTGTCAGCGTTGGTGTAGTCATCGACCCATGCTGGCTCGCCAAGCGTGAGCACTTTCCCACCAAGGCCTCGGCCTCGCTCGACCCGAATGGTCTCGAGCGCGTTCGTTGCCCCACCGTGAACGTTGGTGAGCTGAAGCTGGTCTGGGCCATCGAAGAGACCGAGGAACCCGAGTTCAGCACCAATCGATTCGGCTGCCACCCGACCGACTTGGCCAAGCACCGCCGATCGCTCGAGAGGGCTAGAGAGATCGGCGATCGTGCGAAGCACGTCTGAAACTGGGGCCGGCTCGGTTGGCTCCGGGGAAGTCATGGGCCGATAGTAGACCGGTGAGACTCGTTACGTGGAATGTGAACTCGATCCGAAGCCGTTTGGATCTGGTTCTCAACTTTGTCGATGCCGAGGAACCCGACGTTCTTTGCCTGCAAGAGACAAAGTGCGCCGACGCCCGGTTTCCAAGTGCAGCGTTCAACGAGCGCGGGTATGAGGTCGTCACCCATGGGTCGGGGCCGCGTGGAGGCATCGCTATCGCCAGCCGGATCGGGCTCGAGAACGTGACGAAGGGGTTCGGGGGCAACCACGGTCCGCCCTTTGACGAGCCGCGCATTCTCGCGGCCGATATCGACGATCTACGTGTCATGACGGTCTATGCACCGAACGGCAAGCAGGTTCGTGAACCCGAGTGGGATGTCAAGCTGGCGTGGTTTGAGCTCTTTCGAGTCGAGCTGGCCTTGGAACTCGAGGATTACCCACGGCTGGTTGTCGCCGGCGACTTCAACGTGTGTCCGGCTCCGATCGATGTGTATGACCCGATCAAGAAGCGCAACCGGAACTTGGTCAGCGATCCCGAGCGGGCCGCAGTGGCGAAAATTCTCGACGACGGGTTTGTTGACGTTGCCCGAACCCTTCACCCCGATGAGCCGGGCTTCAGTTGGTATGCGTATTCGGCAGGCCAATTCGGCAAGGGCAAGGGGTATCGCCTCGACCTGGTACTTGCCGGACCTGAAGTAGCGGGCGACTTCACGTCGTGTCGACCCATGCGCAAGTGGCGCGAGCCCGACCTCTCCCCCAGCGACCATTGCCCAGTTCTCGCCGTCATGTCCCAATAACCCAACAAGACCGCCTTGGCGGGTGGGCCAAGACGGTCTTGTGTGCGTGGCGGCAACCAACGCGATTGGTCCGCCGAGATCGGGCGTCACCCGGAGGGGTTGGGCTAGCCCATCTTGATCGTGGCGTCAGCGGCGAGAAGGTTCTCACGGGTTTGACGGGATGCGTTTGCGAGGTTCTTGTACTCGGCGTCGACGTTGTTCATGACGGTCTTGAACTCGCTGTTCACGCTCTCGACGATGGCGGTTGCCCGGTCGTTGAATGCCCGCTTCTCGTTGTCGAGGGTGGTCGTTGCGTTGTTGAGCACGGTGTTGACCTGGGTCTGCAGCTGTTCCTTGATTGCCACTGCGTTGTCTCGTGAGCTGCCCTTCCAGTCGGTGTTCATCAGCTGGGTGTGGGTGGTGTTGATGTCTTGTCGCATCTCGTCGGCGATGCCGTTGAACTTGCTGACGAGCTCCCCCATGGCCTGTTCGATTGCGCCTTGAAGGGTTTCGGCTGCCGATTTTGTCTGTTCGCCAGTCGTGACGGCCAAGGCTGCCGACTGATCCATCCGGCCTGCGCTCTCGGCGATTGCGTCAAGGTTGCCACCAATAAATGCACTCATGAGACTCTCCTAAAGTCGTTCGATACATTTCGTATCGTTTCGTTGTCCATTGTGCACTTCACTGTGATTCATGTCAACTCGAAGGGAACAAAAACTCACGAAAGTGCACGAACAGTGCCTCACCCATGAAAAATCAACAAGCGAGAACGGGGTCTGACCCCCGTATCGACGTCGACAGCTACGGTGGAATTGATGAGCACCCACCGGCTTGTAGCTGTTTCTGCGCTGAAGAGTGTTGTTTGCCAGTGAGTGCAGCGGATCGAAGACGTCAGCTACAAGATTCGCTGTCCGATGGTCAGATCGACGCGGCCTGTGTTCTGGCGACCGGTCCGGAACCGGGCCTGGAAGTGATCACTGGCCTGCCGTTCCTCCTGGTTGGCATGCTCATTGGCAATTCCATCGTCGTGCTGGTGCTATTGCTTCTTGCGGGATGTGCCGTGCTTGCGCGGCGTCAGTCAGTGACAGCGATTGTGTCCAATGGAGATCTTCTCGTCTTCAGAAACTCTCGACTCAATGGAGGAAAACCCGTGCTGGGCAGCGAGCAGCCTGCACTTCCACTCGACCAGGTGAGCCTTCGCGTGCTCAAGAGCTCGACTACCACCATCAACGTGTTGCTGAACGGTGAAAAGTATTGGGCTGGGCCGCGCGACGTATCGGATATGCGCAAGTTGATCGATGTGATCGACGCAGCGCAGTGACGGCTCAACCCTGACGGGCTTCCCGCCGTTCGCTTCGCTCACTAACCCCGAGCGTGTTGCTTACGCCCCAAACGTCGCCGTCGAAATACCGCTTTACCGTGCGAGTTGGATTACGTGAGCTTCGCCGGCTCCAACGAGGTAGCCGCGGCCTGGGAGGTCTGGCAGTCGTTCGCCTCGTGGCAGGCGGACGCCAAGTAGGTCGCCGTCCGTGCTGGTGTCCGCTTGGAGCAAGATTCCAGTTCCGGATGCCCGCACGAAGCGGGTCCAGTGGCCGTACGCCTGGCGAGCTACCGACGATCGCATGGCCGCGATAATCGTGACATTCGGCGGGGCGTTCTTCGCAAGGTCGACGAGGGGGCCGTCTTCCACGTCGATGCGTTCGGCGTCATCGACGATGAGGATCCAGCGACGCGAGTCCTCTTGAGCGGTGGTAAGCACTCGGCTGAGACCGTCTATGGCCCCGTGCGCGTCGAATACGCCAGCGGAGAACAGTTCGGCGATCGGCCCTGGAGCGACGCCGACGAGCACAAGGTCGGGATGGTCAGCGCGAAGTTCTTGTGCGATGAGCGTCAGCGCGCTGGTTCGGCCACTTCCCGACGGGCCGCAAATGGACGCATGTTCGCCAGCGCGAACGGTCAGTTGAGTAACACGACGGGTTGCGTCGTCAATGCCGACCGGAATCAGAAGGTTCGGCGAGATCGAGGTAGGCGAGTCGGCGAGCACCGACCGTTCGATGTTGGAATCGAGCGGTGTGATGTCGGGAAGCTCCTCGATCTGCACACAGTCAGCGGGGTCGATGCTGTCTTCCCACATGACCATCTGCACGACCATCGCATCGCTCCCCCACATTGCCCGTCCGGGCACGAAGTTCGGCACGGCTGCCGGGCGGACACCGATATCGGCAAAGGCCGTTGGGTCTGACTGTTCGAGCATGATTCGCTCGGTCGCTACCGTCCATGTGTTCCGTGGAACATCGCCGCGGCGAGCTGCGCCGATAATCGTCACGATGCCGACAGCGGGGCCGTCGCGCACGATTCGTTCCCACAGATCGCCATTCGGTGAACCAACAGCCAAGTCGTTGGTTTCGACGAACGACGCCATTCCGTCGATAGCGACAACCATCAGCGGTAGCGCCTCGACGAGGTCTCGGGGAAGCTGACGGCGACCGTCGAGTGCTTCGCTCAGCAGCGAGAAGAGTCGAGCGTGACGAGCCTCGTCGTTCGCGGCGATCACCGGAGAGACGTGGGGGTAGGCATCAATTCCGGTGAGGCCACCGGCGGCGTGATCAACAGGGAACACCCACACCGACCTCGACGACGTGAGGTTTCCAAGGCCAGCGATGAGGCTTCGGACCGAGGTGCTGACGCCGCTCCCCAACGCTCCAACGACGATCATTCCACCTTCGTGAGGCGCCCACGTGCGCATCACACGACGTTGGTGCGCTGGGTCATCGCCGAGTGCGACACGGAGCCGACCGAACGCCCGGGCTTCATCAGCGGTAACAGCCTGATCGAGTTCAACATCAACAACCGCCGACGCATCAGCAGTGTCTGGAAGTGCTGGCAACCACGGACGGCGTGGCTCTCCTCCCCGAGTTGGGGTGTTGAGGATCGTCTCGACGATGAGCTCGAGCTCGGTCGTATCGTCGCTTGCCTCGACTTGTGGGAACTCGGGTCCTTGCCCAGTGCCGATCGGGACTTCGGCAATGCGCACGGGAGGAAGGTCGGCACCAGCGGGTCCGGAGAGGAACCCCGACTGCACGACGGCAAGTTCGCCTTCGCCGGTTCGCACATAGGCACGTCCTGGGGTGGAACGTGAGAGCTCGGCCGCTGTTGGCTTGTCGATCACGTCGATCGAATCGGCAGGGTCTTGCATGCGAAGGGCGATGCGAAGGTTGGTGTTGGCCCGAATGTTTGCGTCGACTGCGCCTGCGGGGCGCTGGGTCGCAAGGACGAGGTGCACGCCAAGGCTTCGTCCGCGCTGAGCGATTCCGATCAGCGCCGACACGAAGTCGGGCAGCTCGGTGCGAAGCGTTGCGAACTCGTCGATCAGCACGACGAGCCGAGGAAGCGCTCCCTCGGGCGAACCGGCCTGACGGTAGTCGGCAATGTCCTTCGCAGCGACCGAACGCAATACCGCTTCGCGGTGGTGGAGCTCGGCTTCGAGCGACAACAACGCCCGTTCAGCGAGATGGTCGTCAAGGTCAGTAACCATGCCAACAACATGGGGCAACCGCGCACAGGCATCGAACGCCGAACCGCCTTTGTAGTCGATCAGCACGAAGACCAAGTCGGCGGGGTCGTAGTTGGCCGCGAGACCAACGATAAATGTCCGCAGGAGTTCGGACTTACCCGAACCCGTCGTACCCGCCACGAGCGCGTGCGGGCCATCGCTCACCATGTCGATGAGCATCGAGCCTTGCTCGCCGATCCCGATCGAGGTCTGAAGCTTGTCTGTGCGTGTGCTCAGGATCCATCGACGTTCGATGACGTCGGGGCTCAGCGGGCCCAACAAGTCCTCGGCCCGGACGATCCGCGGGACGTCGCCTCCGGGCATGGGAAGCTCGGGGTCTTCGAACCGTGCGAGCTGACGTGCGAGGTCCCCGGCAACACTCATCGGGGCGATATCGAGAATTCCTGATTCGTTTCGACCCGGTTCCCGAGGGAACGTGAGTGCAAGACCGCCGTCGATCGAAGAGATACTCGCAACCGATGCGGTTGAAGCAGGCAGCTGGTCGATGGTGTTCGCGAGCACGATGCCGAACACGTTGCTATCCGGGCGCTCAAGCAGGCGACGCACAGGGCTGGATCGCCGGTGAAGCAGTTCGAGGTCGTCGATGATGAAGAGCCACCCGGGAGCGAACGCTTCGTGAAAGCGGTTGGACTCGAGTTGGTCAAGAATCCCGGAGACGAACGATGAGGCTGCGTCGCCGGCGAGGATCATGCTTGCCTCAGTGGCGGTGCGGGCGTGCGGCAGCCAATGCGCCCAAGACCACTCGTCGACGCGTGCGTCAGACGTAAGGACCGCTATGCGAAAGTCGGCCGGGCCGTGGTGCGTGGCGAGCTGAAGTGTTAGCGCCCGTGCTGCGCCGTCCCGAAGCTCTTGTTCACCAACGACCGCAAGCGGGCCTTCTCGAAGGTCGGCGATGAGTTCGACATTTGTGAGCGAACGGTGCTCATCGAGCATTGCCTCAACGTCCATGGCAACAGCATCGCTGTCAGCCTTCGTTGGAGGGTTGAAGCTGATCTTGCCAACTCCGACTCGGACGTTCAGTGCGTCGCCGTCGAGAAGGCGCCGCTCCCACAGTCGTGTAGAAGGAAGCTCGATCCGTCGGCGGACCTCGAGCAGATCAGGCCCAATTGCGGCGCGCCGTTCCCGCTCGTACGTAGCTGCATGCGCCAGCTGTCGTTTGAGGGTGGCCATCGATTCACGGTGGGTGCGCACATCGCCTTCGCTCTCGCGCTTGACCCGCCGCCTCCCTGACAGCCAGTTGCCGATCGCCATGACTGGCGACAGCAGCGCGAATATTGCGTAGTACCACGAGCCAAGAACGAGCACCATCACTGCCCCGAACACGATCGGCACGATCAATGACACCATGGTCAGGATCGGAGCCGTTCGTTCCGCTGGCCGGTTCGGCAGGACGATCGGGTCGAGCTCGGGTGGTAGTGGCGTGCGAGGAGGACGATTGAGCAGCACCTTGCCACGATCGTCAGCATGATCAGCCCCGACACCGAGAGGCTGATCGGTCGTGTCGACCTCGCGAATCGTAAGTGTCGATGAACCAACACGGATTGGCACGTCGACGTCGACATTCGTTGGCTTCGAAATCGATTTGTCGCCGACCCATGTGCCGTTGAGCGAGTCGAGGTCGTCAACGACGAACCTGTTCTCCGGAAGACGTTCGATGATGGCGTGCGCGGTGGACACATTTGGGTTGTCGATGGCGAGCTCGTTCTGCTCACTGCGACCAACGCCGAGGTAGCCAACGCTGTCGATGTTGCGTACTGACCCAGCGCCGGGTCCGCCGGTGACGCCAGCCCAGGTCTTCCCAATTCCCGACCGCAGATTCGACGTGGACCCAAGCGAGGCAATCCGCGACCCTTCGGAGAAGGCGATGTCGCTCAGCGGAGTGTCGGGGAGGTGCACGACACCGTCGACGGTCAGTGCAGTAGCAGGGTCGAACTGCAGCTCACCTGCGAGGTCGCGGGCCGTTGCGTGTTCGCCATCGATGGAGACGACGACCGATCGAGAGCGATCGGGATACTCGACATGTAACCGCACTCGCCCTCCGTTTCCGCGACTCTTGGACCTATCCAGAGGGTAAAGCCACCAATGGTGTGGCCTCGATAGGTCAATGAGCCCACGAAGAGCAAGGGACTATCGCTGGAGAGCGACGACTACCTCTGCGTGGCTGGTGTCGTGGAAGGCATCGATGACCTGCACGGATTCGATTGCGTAGCCCTCGGCGGCCAGGAGTTGTACGTCTCGGCCGAGCGAGCCGGTGTCGCACGATACGAGAACAAAGCGGTCGGCGCTGCACCCCATGAGGGCATCGACACCGCCGCGCCCGAGCCCTGCCCGGGCCGGATCTGCAATGACGGTGTTCGCCGGGAAGGCCAGCCAGTCGTCGACAGCCTCGGTGACGACAGCGGCGTCGTCGAGGTGTTCGAGGTTGACGCGGGCGTCAGCGGTCGAGCTCATCGACTGTTCGACCGCAACGACCGAACGAGCGGTTGCGCCGACCGTGCCAGCGAACAAGCCGATGCCTGCGTACGCGTCGACGAGGTCTCGATCGGTGAGGTCGCCAGCGGCGAAGGTGACCGCGTCGACAAGCGCCGACGCCACCTGTGGCCCGGCCTGAAAGAACGAGCTTGCGGACACCTGCCAGTCTCGTCCGCCAGCGTGCTCGGTCATGTGGGTCTTCGCTCCATTGTCTTTCGCAATGATGCTGAGGGCGCCGACCGGCTCGACCATCGAGGCATCGACGGCCGCAGGGTCGCCGTTGACCATAACGAACGCGTCCTTGGTCAGATCGCTGATGCGGATGACCGCTTCGTTGCCTGCCCCGGACGTGAACCGGACGTTGGTGATCAGGTTCTCGAGCTGCGGGTGCACGACCAGGCACGTGTCGGGGACGATCGTGTCGTGGCTCGAGCGACGCCGGTAGCCAGCGCGAAGTCCGTCGATCTTGAGCCGAACCGTCGTGCGGTAGCGGTCGGGGATCTCGGTGTGCCTGACCGCCGAGCCGACTGCGAGCGCAGCGTCAACGACGTCAGCATCCATGCGCCCGATGCGGACCATCGCGTCACGCACGACGTGCTCTTTGATCTGGCGCTGGGTTTCGGCCGTGGCGTGGGCGAGATCGCATCCGCCGCAGCCACTGTGATGGGTTGGGCATGCAGGTTCACGCCGGCCTGGAGCTGGGTCGAGGACCTCGATGACATGGCCACGTGCAAACGATTTCTTCTGCGTGGTGAGCTGCACCCGGACGGTCTCGCCAGCCAAGCCACCGTCGCAGAACACCACACGGCCGTCGTCACCGTGACCTACTGCTGAGCCACCGTTGGCTGGCCGTTCGAGAGCAAGTTCGATCGGTTCGGACTGTTTCGATGGCTTCGTCATCGTCGCAGGATACGGGACTCGGGCCACCGACGCTCTAGGGTCCGTGGAATGTCACGTCCGATCGAAATCGTGCCCTCTGTTCTTCCCGCTGACTTCTCCAATTTGGGAGAGGAATGTCGACGTCTCGGCGATGCCGGAGTCGACCGAATTCAGTGGGATGTTATGGACGGCAACTTTGTGCCGAACCTGACGTTCGGTCCTGATGTCATCGCTGCTTGCCGGCCACACACCGACGTCCGGTTCGAGGCCCATCTGATGGTTGCCGACCCGGATCTCATGGCGAAGCAGTACATCGACGCTGGGTGTGATCTGTTGATCGTTCATGCTGAAACGTCGAAGCATTTGCACCGGACGTTGGCGAACGTGGCCGAGCTCGGCGGCAACGCCGCTGTTGCGCTGAACCCGTCCACACCGCTCAGCGAGATCGAGCATGTCCTCGACCTGGTCGAGATGGTGCTGATCATGACGGTGAACCCCGGCTTCGGTGGCCAGAAGTACATCAAGACGATGGAACCGAAGATCGCGGCATGCCGGGCAATGCTCGACGCCAGCGGCCACGACATCGACCTCGAGGTCGACGGCGGCATCAGCAAGGACACCATCGCGGGCGCAGCCAGCGCCGGCGCCAACGTCCTCATCTCAGGCAGCGCACTGTTCCGCTACCCCACCCTCGCCGAAGGCGTAGCCGAGCTCCGCTCCCTCGCCGAAGCAGCGCGGTAGTTGTACGGCCAATCGGCCATCTACTAAGACGTCTGCAGCACGTACCGATCGACCACATTTCGGAGAACACATTCGGCGATCTCAATTCAGGCATGTTCTGCTTATCGACCCAGGTGCGCACCTCGAACCGAACATGGGGCAAGCGTTCGCAACCTACGCATCCACACATCGTTCGACTAGGATCGAAGAGCGGCGATCGGTTCGATACTCGCAGCTTTCAATGCTGGGTAGAGACCGGCAATAAGCCCAACAATTGCACCAGCGAACGGGGCAGCGAGTGGAATCCATTCATCGAGAATTGGGGTCCATTGGCGATTGGCCGATACGCCCACGATCACAAGAACACCAAGACTCGCCCCAATGAGCCCGGCGAGAGCGCCGAGTACCGCCGACTCGAACATGAACTGGGTCGCTATATGTCGGCGCGTTGCGCCAAGAGCCCGCCGCAAGCCGATCTCGCCAGTGCGCTCGAGCACCGAAACGAGCGTCACGTTCGCAATGCCGATTGCGCCAACAAGAAGTGAGATTCCTCCAAGAACCAGGAACAGGGCATTGACGTCGGTCTCGACGCTTCGCCGAACCGAACCTGCTGACAGTGGCACGGCAACGCGCAGCAGCTCGGGGCTGTTTGGGGCAAGTGCGAGAGCGGCTTGGGAGCCAATGAGTTGGGCAGCTCCGACATCGACATCGATGTGCACTTCGGCGGGAGCTGCAAGTTGCAGGTTCGCTCGGGCCCAACCATCGGGGACGATGATGGCCGAAAGCAGATCAGGCTCACGCTCAACTTCACGAAGGATGCCAACGACAGCAAGTGTGTGCTCCCCGACGAAGATCGCCGGTTGAGCATCCACTCGGTTGATGTTCAAACGGGCTGCGGCAGCCGGGCCAAGAACCGCAACAGCATCGCTGCGTTCGTTGTGGCCATCATCAAACCAGCGTCCCGTTTCAAGCGAACCACGGACAGCGTCGAATAAGCCGGGGCTCGCCGAGACCATCGGGATCTGAAACTCGGTCTGGCCGAGCGGGTCGACCACTGGCACCGATCGTGCCAACGCACCATCGAGTTCTAATGGCGTCTTCGTTCCGGCGACCTTGACTCCGTTGAGGTAGCTGAGTCGGTCACCAGCGTCGAACGGCAGCGGGTTCGGGCGGCTTTCCTGTTGTCCGAAGAAACCGCCGTCGTCGAGCTTTACCTCCACTCGGGTGGCCTCGAGCTCATTGAACCTCCCGACGATCTGCCCGCCAGCTGTCTTTGCTAGTCCGAGTGTGGCCACTAACGCTGCGACACCGAGGACAGTACCAAGTGCCGTGAGCAGCGTGCGGGCTGGGCGTGCCGTCAGCGCTGCACTTGCTTCATTCAAAAGATCGCGGACGGAGAAAACCGGCCGGGGTTTCGCCAAAGCTTGTGGCGGTGATGACTGTTTGGGAATTGAGATCATCGGACTACACCTTCACCCAGTGGCGTCAGCATTCCGTCATGAATACGAACACGGCGCTGCGCGCGTTCGGACACATCGTCGTCGTGGGTAATTACCGCGAGAGTTAGCCCACTGTTGTGAAGCGAATCGAAGAGTTCAAGAATCGATTCCGATGTCTTCGAATCAAGGTTACCGGTCGGCTCATCAGCAAGCAGAAGCGACGGCTCGCCAATCAGCGACCTCGCCACCGCAACGCGTTGACGCTCGCCACCCGAGAGCGTCGTTGGATAGGCGTTCAGCCGGTGCCCGAGGCCCACGCGTGTCAATGCAGCTTCAGCGCGCTTTCGCCGGTCCACCGACCCGCCTCGCCGGTGGATCTCAGCAAGCATGACATTCTCAACAGCGGTCCGGTGACCGAGCAAATGGAACGCCTGAAATACAAAGCCGATTCGTTCAGCGCGCATGCCGGCGCGGCCGTTGTCGTCGAGTGTTGCGGTGTCAACACCATCAAGCCAGTAGGTGCCTCCTGTCGGACGATCAAGCAACCCAAGCAGATGCAGCAGCGTCGACTTGCCCGAGCCTGACGCACCTACGATCGCGACATAGTCGTTCTCGTCAATCGTGAGATTCGATTCCTTCAGTGCCTGCACCGGCGGTGTTCCAGGGAACGTCCGCTCAACACGGTCTAGCCGGACAACAACCGACACGTCAGCCCTCGTCGGTTTCGCTGTCAGATCCCTCGTCACTCGATTCGTCCTCAGAGTCTTGTGACGGGGGCACACTTTCTTCATCTGGTTGATCACGTCCGACAATCACTCGATCACCGGTATCGAGCTGCCCAACAAGCGCCTCGACTTCGACGAAGCCAGCTGATGCCAAGCCAACTCGAACCTCGATGAGTTCGGTGGTTTCGGGATCGATCAGCTTTTCGACTCTCGACGAGCCATCGGCTGCTGCCGAAAGAGCGGCAAGCGGCACAGCAAGGACTTCGCCGCCCGTTGAAGAAATCGGGATGCGCAAGCGCAGATTCTGACTGAACACTTCGTCGGGGACGTCGCCGGTTGGTATGAGTCGAACGCGAAATCTATCGCTCGAGAGATTCGGACCGCCTGGGTTGTCCGCAATGAAATCGATCTCGGCCTCAATAGAGATGCCTTCGTTCGGATCGTCAAGCGTCCCGGCCTGGCCCAGTTCGAGCAACGCCCGGTCAGCCGCCGACACTCCCGAAACGATTGCAATCTCTGACCCCGTCACATCCATGACTGAGCCTTGCGGAAAGTCGCCCACCTTGACGTTGATCCGCTGGACCAGCCGCGGTAACGAGGGGAGAAACAGCACTTCCGAGGCAGGTAGACGTGTACCGATGTCGCGCTCCAGCAAGACAAGGTCCTCGCGAGCATTCGTCAGTTCTTCTCGGAGGTCTCCAACGAGGTCCTGCCCGCCGGTATCAGACGCCTGCGTGATGGCTTCAGAACGCTGCGCCTTCGCGATCTCGACATCAACTAGTGCGTCAGAGATCAGAGGCGCCCAAACCCGAGCTTCCGAATCGTATTCAGCCGTTGCTGACTCCACGTTGGCCAGTGCATCATCTAGAAATAGCTTTGCGTCACGACGCTTCACTCGAAGAACCTCAAGCTCCTGCGCTGTTGGCGTCACACCAGTGTCTGGATGCACGCGCTTACGCACTGCTTGTTCATGACGCATTCGGGCTGTCGAGAATCGTTGCTCAGCACCAGTCATAGCCTCTGCCGCAGCAACACGCGCTCGGTCGAGTTCAGCCAACGCCTGCGACCGATCAGCCCTAAGCCCGGCCAACGTTGCCTCGATCTGTGCGACAGAACGATCAAGTTCGAGGCGCTGTGAGCGGGGAAGGCCAACAGGAATCGACTCCGCCTCCGCTGATGACAGCGACTTCTCCGCCTGGCTTACCCGATCACGTGCCCCATCGAGCGTAGCCTGGTCGCCCCGATCAATAGCAGGCGGGCGATAGCCCGCATCTCGATACAACTGCTCGATGGCCTGCTCGGTTCGAGCTCCGAAGATTCCGTCAACGGGCCCTGGGTCGAGCCCAAGGCGCTCAAGTGCCTCCTCAAGCTGAGCTACATCAGGGCCTTCAAGACCTGGCGTTAGCGAACGAAAGACCGGCAGCTCACCTTCAAGAACAAACAGTGGCCTACCCGCAACCTCAATGGCAACATCACCTTCGACGAGTTCGTCGCCCTCCGCTTTCGTGAGACGAGTAATAATCGACGAACCAGCTTCGGAGCCAGTCACCTCAATCCCAGTGGTTTGATCAAACTCGATCGTGCCTCGCGTTACCACGGCTGAAGAAAGCTCGCGCAGCTCAACCGGTACCGAAATTAGAGAAGCCGGAGGCGGAGAAATCCGTGCAGCAGCCTCGGCCGGGGACTCAATCTGACGACCGAGCATCCAACCAACGACACCTGCCAAGACGGCAACTCCCGCAACGGCGACAAGAACAATGCGTCGCGACATCAACTACTCGGACCCGCTGCCCTCAAACTCGGAAAGGGCTCCAGCGTTCGCATCGAGAAACTCTTGTTCATACTCAGCGAGCACTTCGAAGAACAACTCGCCTTGTCCTCCACCGGAGAAGAACTCAGGCTCACAGTCCAGGACATCAGCAGCGAGCTCAAGCTCACGCTGCTGAAGGTCAGCGAGCGTCGAGAGCTGAACTGCGTCGAGCTCCGGGCCAGAAGGGTCCATTGCGGCGAGAACGTCGTTGATCTCTTCCTCCGTCATCGATTCTGGATCGCGACCTTCGAACGGATCGCCGAACGAGTCGCTTTGGAACAACGGCTCCAGCTCATCCTCGAACATCTCGTAGAACTGTTGCCATGGGTCTTCATCGGCAGAAATGCTCTGTCCCTTTCCTGCTAGACAATCGACGAGCTTCTGCTGTTCAGCAACAATTCGAGGATCAGCGCTGACCCGCTCGTACATCTCCTCAAGATCACCACCAAAGGCTTCATAGAACTCTTGTTCAGGGCCACCGAAAACGTCAGCGCTGTACGCCTCGCCCTGGCACCCTGTCGGTTCGTAGTTCTGCCAAAACTCGTCTTGTTCCTCCTCAGTAAGCGTGTCATCAAAATCAGGCTCCTGACCGAAGAGATCTTGGGAGTACGCCTCTTGTTCACTTTCAGACAAACCCTCTACATACGCCTGATTTGGATCGTCCTCCATTGCTTCATCCATCATCTGGACCTGAGAGTCGTCGTAGCCAACCAAATCGGGACCCACCTGACCCTGAGAGAACGCCTGAGTGGTAATGCCGAAGCCATACTTGGCCACCCATTGCTTACTGCCATACTCCAGACCACCATCTTCGAATACAGCATCGAAGACCACCGATCCTGCACCTTGGCTAGTTGGCTGATACTCCCAACCCAGTTCTCGCATACACATGGTGATGCTCTCCTGAGCCTTGCGCTCAAACTCGACCATTTGGGCCTCAAAATCCTCGTCATTAAAGTTTGAGCGGTCAATCCCCAGAAACTCCTGAATGGGGCTGGTGTACTCTTCCCACGGATCGACAGCACCTTCACCGTCGCCATTCTCCGCAGCCTCCTGCGCACCAGACGTCTCTTCCGACGGGGCGTTGCCCCCCTCTGCAACTTCGACGGCCACATCGCTCGTGCTTGAGCCACACGCTCCAACCATGATCAGGAGTGACCAAAAAAGAGGAAACCGAAGGAACTTCATCCGCATATGCCTTTCGTTCAAATGAGCGTCGCCGCACTCGCAATACCAATATACACAGCTTGCGATATCGCGAACTGTTGCAGAATTGACCTCTCTAAGCAGGGCCCGCTTCGTTGTAGCCAAATCCGAAGTCATGAGTTCCCCCGTCAGACTTAACGCCGCACACACTTTGCTCAAAGGTCTCGCCATTGCCTTGTGATCTCGTCGAACAGAGCTTCGGCACTCGATTCCGGCTCCGGAACGTTGTTTGCAGACGGATCGGACTTCTCTAGTTGTTGTAGCTCCGCAGGATCGTCGGACGCCGCAGTGCTGCTTGCCAAAAGCCTCTCAAGTGCATCTCCGTGGGCTTGCAAGCTGAGTTGGAGGGAATCGTCCTCCGGGTTTTCCCTACTCGTGCCCATGATCATTCTCGTGCTCGTGCTCGTGCTCGTGAAATAGTTCCGAGTTGAGCGCCTGGACAAGCGAGCCCTCCCATGTAGAGAGGGCAGTCTCGAAATCGCTGTTCTTAAGGCATTCTGCATGAATTCCGGCATAAAGGAACTCAAGCTCCCGGAGACCGGCAAGGTCGTTTTCAGATAGCGCACCTGAAGAAAAAGTCTCACCGGGCTCGGTTCCCAGCTCGTCCGCCGCAGCCTGATCAAGTGCCAGCTGAATCGCACCAAAGGCGGCTGGAAACGTTCCGAGGTCGATGCCCTCGCGCCTTACGCACGACTCCCATTTTTCTGCGAACACCCCAAACTCGGTATCGGCGTACAGCAGATCCAAGGCAATCTCCACCTGATCTACCGGTGGCTCCACTGGAGACACACCTTCGCTAGAGGAGGAAACACACGAATCCGCTGAGCTCACGCCGTCACCCCAAAGGGCTAGTCGGTAGGCGCTTTCCTCCCTAGAGATGGCGCTTGGGTCATCGTCGAGATTGGGTTGAGGAAAAGGCTCGAAAGTAACCCCTTCAAGGGCGCCTTCGTGGGCAAGCGCTATTCCAAACGCGGTAGTTGCTGCCTGTTCTTCAGTCATTGTCAAGAGATACTCTGGCGTTCTGGTGGTAAAGAGCCCGAGCGATCGTTCAAAGAACTCGACAGGTGGAACTGCTTGACTCTCCAGTTCAAACCCCTTGCCCCTCATGCAGCTATCGACCTCTGCTTGATACTGAATCTGACTCACACGAAGAGTCTGAGCGTCGGAGGAGAGAAACTCCTTGTATCCCGCTACTTGACTTGTGGGTTCTTGACCACCGCAGCTAGCGAGCACCAGTGCCGCACCAACCAAGAACCCCCTAAGTCCGCCTTTCATCGACAGAGTCTCGTTTCATGAGTATGGACAATGAATGGCAACCATTCGCCGCGTGATTGGACGAACCACTTACCGGCCGGCCCCGGCCACACGTTCGGTGTGCTCATGTCTTGGTGACTCCAGTGGGAATGCCTAGGACTGCTGCACTGCGTGTTGGCACCAGCCACTTCTGAAGTGCCCACCACCGCCACGGTAGCAACTAGTGCGCCAGCAAATAGGGCGGATGAAATGGTTCGTTGTTTTGTTTTCATACGAATGATGTACCACTTAGCAAGACGACTGTCAAGATTTTAGCACACCCCTTTATACGCCTGCTATCGATTTAGTACTCTCCATAGACCTTCCGTTCGTTTGAAAGTTGACCCTTCCAACGGATGCAGATTCGGCCTAGTTCAATCGCCTGGCGGGCAACCGGGCGGGATGCTAGTTTCGGCCGAAATGTCATGAGAAACGTGGAGAGAGGCAGAATGCAGTCAGTGACGGGCTTGATCACTGACTCGGATAAGTGGACCGAAATCGATAGCAGTGCTGCCGTTATCTGTACTTTGAGCTTATGGAAGCTCACGTTAAGTGTTGACAGAATCCCCTCTTAGGTTTAGCTTGCCTCCTTAAGGGCGGTCGACGGTCGATCTGCCTTGATACAAATAGTGGAGGTTTACCTGAATGGTAAAGTCTTTGAATAGTGTAAATGGAATGAGACTGGTGCTCGCAGCCATGGCTGCGACTATGTTGCTCTCACTCGTGTTTGCCCAATCTGAGCTGCTGAGCAGCGGAGGGCTTGACGCCTTCAGTTTCGCTGATCTTCAGCGAAACTTCGGCATGGGCAAATGGTCGTCCTATGCCACTTCACACTTGGTGGTCTACGCGATCCAAGGCGGCTCGTACGCTGCCTTTGCTGCGATCATTGGATCAGGCGTAGGAGTTGTCCTAGCAGGTGCACTTCTTGCGGCGTACGGCTACATCCGCTGGTGGGGCCGCAAGCAGATCCAGGCTTGGTAGGGGCACGGTGATGATGAGCAAGCGCGAAATTCGAGCGATACCGCGAGGAGTCGCAATTTTCAATGGCCCGAGCTGGGATTTCGGCACGCGTTTCGCGCTTGCTCTTTCCGTCGGAGCCTTCATTGGGGGCATGTTGCTATCGGGAGGAGCATATGACGGCCAGACTCCCGGAGACGTCGCCTTCGTCGGGATTGAAAGATCCTTTGGTTCCTTCCAATCGATCTTGATAGTGAACGGCACCTCCCTACTAATAATCCTCGTTGGGGTCCTGTCGGCAGGCTTGATTTCTTCGATGTTCGCGATGCTCCTGTTCCTCTTTCTTGGCATCGAGACAAGTCTGATCGTGAACACGCTCGGACTCGAAAGGATGCTCGTCGTCACGGGCCCGCATGCAATCTTCGAGCTCGCCGCATTCGTCATTGCGCTGAGGGCTGCACTGCTACCCCTTGGAGAGCTTTCCCAAGGCATCGAAACGGGAGAACAAATGAATATCGGTGTAGTCAAAGAGTTTGGCAGGCTCGCTTTGCTGTCAATCGTCCTACTTCTTGTCGGCGCAACTGTGGAGGCCCTTGGTGTTTCAAGCAATTTCTGACATTCCAAGAATCTTGATGTTGCCAGTTGACATTCACCAGAGAGTTCGTGCGCAGAGTTATAGTTGGAGACAACTACTTCTGGCCATCGGGACGCTAACCGTGATGGCAACATCGTTTGGCGCACTTCATCTACGTGACGTGCTTCTCCCAGGAGGCGGCCAGGACCCGGTAAGGATCTACCTCAGCTCTCTTTTCCAGGTCACACCGTTCATGGTGATGTCTCTCGTCTTTCTCGTTGTGATCGGCACTGAAATCACCGCAATGGCGAGCCAAAGGTTCGGTTTCGAGATTGACAAGGCTGAGGTTTGTGCGGCGTTTTGTTTCTCAACGACTCCAATGGTCGTCCGCAGTCTAATGACGGGGCTCGTGGCTGCCTTCGGCCTAGGCACCGGGTTCACAACGGCGCCCTGGGTGCTAGTCGACCCCACCCCACTCTGGTCTTCAGCAATTATGTGGCTTGCGATCGGCGAAGACACCGTGCCCCGGCCTATACGAATCGCTCTCGTCTCATTGCCGTCACTTCTTGGCTACGGAACTCTCTTGGGCATTGGCCTCCTTGTTTAACGAATCTCATCTACTGAAAAGGAATTAGAACCATGAATTTCAAAAATGCCCACCTATGGATAATGGGCGTCGCTGTCCTGAGCCTTCTCGCTGTTGGTTGCACAAGTGCGAGCGAAAGCACAACCGCAGAAGGCGGAGCGGACCTTTCACCCATTCAAGACGAAATTGACCAAATTCTCACGTCGGCGAGCGACTATCAGCGCGACCTCATGGCCGGTGGTGTTACCCGAAACGAGTACGAACTTGCAGCCGCGCAGATGCAATCATGTGCTGAAAAGGTTGGGCACTCTGGGACGCTCGATGTAACCGGAGAATTCGTCCAGTTCGACCTGGACGACTCGGAGGGCGCGGTCGTGGCTGGGATCCTCGGTGACGTCCCAGAGGAAGTACAAGACTGCTACACGGAGTACCTCGAGGCAGTAGAACTCACGTATGTTTCGACGTCCGTCGACAGCGTGGCCAACCTCCAGAATGAAGAAGAGCTCTTCTACCAGTGTCTTCGTAGCAAGGGTTATCCAATTCCCGACAATCCCTCCGGCAATCCTGACACCTCCGCAGTGGTTGAGACGGCCGAGTACGACGAGATGCTGGAGTGCTGGGAGGTGGCGGGCGTATAGTCCGAGCTCATGAAATTCCTTGCTATTGGCCTCCTTGGCACTGTTGCAACGCTGCTCTTCACCTCCGTCGCCTCTTGGCGTCTAATCCCCACCAAGGACGCCGCCCTAAGCCCAACTATCGAACAAGTGATCGAGTCTGCGACGGCGGAGCAGTACTTCGTAGAGGGATCGATAGGCCTCGAGACTCTCGAGCCGACGCGCCTTAGTTTGTTCACTCCACGCGAAACAATAGCGGGGACCGTCACAAGTGTTGTCATCAAACAAGGGGCCACTCTCGAAAGTGGCGAAATAGCATTTACCGTCGATGGCGAACCAATTGTCGCGGTTGCTTCCGAAGAACCTATTCCGACATCTCTTCGACGAGGCGATAAGGGCCAAGCTGTCCTCCATCTGAATCGCCTCCTCGAAGACTTGGGTTTCTTAGAACCTGCGAACGTCGACAGCGTCTTTGGATGGAAGACGGAGAAAGCGGTTCGGAGCTTCAACAATGAGCTGCTCGATCTCGATAGTCGGATATTCCGTCTCGAACGTACGATCTGGCTCGGCAGCGAAGGTCATCTTGTCGATCAAGTATTCGTCGAACAGGGTGCCGCATGGCCGTCTGGGGGAACGAAAGTTGTCGAGCTGATACAGATCGCTCCAGAGATCCACGCTACCTCGGAGCTACTGAGTAAGAACGAGACATACCAGGTGATCTCGGAGGGCGACTTGGAGGGCCTTCTCGCAGTCCCGAGCAATCAAGCCGAAGGATGGGTAATCATGCACGGGCTCGAACCTGACCAGCTCTCGCAAATTGCGCCAGCTGAAGGTGAAGACCAACCGAGCGTGAATGTAGTCGCCATCGAATCCCAATCGGTATTCAGGATTCCGAAAGCGGCTATTTACGTTGATCGGCAAGGATCAACATGCGTCTTGACCGACTCCCGGAGCGGGGTGCAGGTGTCCATCGTCGATGAAGCCCCAGCGCACTTCCTGATTGCCGCTGATCTGGGAACAGAAATCTCGTTCGCACTCGCGCCGCTTCTAGAAGGGGAACCGCCCACATGCTAGAAGATGCGGTTGTCGCCGAAGATCTCTCGTTCTCGTACAGCCCCGAGACTCCAATCATTGAGAACCTTAGTCTCAACATCCCCACTGGGTCGTCTGTCGCCATCATTGGCCCGTCGGGATCGGGGAAATCGACTCTCCTCGCACTTCTTGGAGGCTTCGTCGCCCCTACGTCTGGGCTCCTGTCAGTTATTGGAGTTGATATCTCGCAGGGGTCGCTCCGACGACGAACACAGCTTCAACAGGAGCTTGGATGGGTGCAACAGACCACAAATCTCTTACCCTTCCGATCTGCTCGAGACAACGTTGCCCTGCCCCTCCGGCTTCGAGGCTGTGGATTCAATGAGGCAAACGCTATAGCGAATCAGGCGCTCGAAGTAGTCGGCCTCCGAGAGCTCGCCGGATCCGCATGCCGCCGACTATCCGGAGGGCAAGCGCAGCGTGTGTGTATCGCACGCGCCGTTGTTACTAGACCGCGCCTCCTGCTCGCCGATGAACCAACCGGCCAACTCGATGCTTCGACGACAAAGTACATCTTGAACGCACTCCACGACGCACTCAAGCTCGTTCCCGGCGCCACCCTCGTCATTGCGACCCACGACGAGGCAGCCACCTCCATCTGTGAACACACCCTCTCGGTTTCCGACCGTCAGGTTGTAGGAAATCTTGTCCTGTCATGAGGTTCACCGAGATTGTTCGCGAGTCACTTCTACGACTTCGGTCGCGACCGCTTCACGTGTCCGTGATCTTCGCCTTTATGCTCGTGCTTGGCGCCACCTCGGTGTCTGTCGACGCCGCAAGTGTTCACCAAATCCTTGGCGACGAAGAGCTCCGTACCGCAGCCGGTCAATATGTCATCGTCGCTGCCCCTACCGGCGAGGCGAACTCCTTCACAGTTGGGGAATGCCTCAACCTTGGAGCGTCGCCATCAACCCTCACCGTTGCCGCTGCAACAACAGCCCAACCCGCCAAGTTGAAGAACCTTGGCGGCACCTCAGTCGTCGCTATGGAAGGCACTTCCGGCCTGCTCTCCATATGGTCCGCCGATCAACGCTCAATCGATCTGGAGGCAGAACACACCATCGGGCTCGTTGGACCCGAGCTGGGCCAGCGTCTCTCTTTGGCCAACGGGTCGAGCCTCCACCTAGAGTTTCAAAACGGACGATCTATCGAACACCTGCAAGGCCTGGAAGTCGGCGAGATCAATCGCAACGACGTTGCGGAGGGATGGTTGGTCCTCATTGGCGAACTTGATGCGACCCGCCGCGCTGACGAGTGCTGGATCGAGGCCAACCCTGGATACCGCCATCTTGCACAGGCCACCGCACAATACCGCCTCGCCCATCAAGGTGAGCCTCCCCTTGTCAGGCCATTGCTTACAGACTCAGATGCACAGGCAGACTTTGCAGCACGACTTCGCGACCGGCTAAGCCGATACTCTCCCGTTGTTGCAAGCGGAGTGTGGATCATTTTCAGCCTAACGCTGGCCTCACTCACAGCGAAAGAAACCGCCGTCTATCGCTCATCTGGGGGGAGGCGGCTCGATCTTATACTTGTCCGCATGGTCTACCTGACCGTGATCTTGTCGGTCGTGCTTATTTTGCTCAGCCTCGGATCAACTCTTCTAGTAAATCAGTTTCTATCCGGAAGCGTTCCCCACTCCGTTGCGAACACTGGACTAGGGGGCCTGGGAGTGTTCAGTGTCGCAGTCGTTCTTTCTCCGGCTTTAGAAGAGGCAGTGAATCGCCGATCCTTAATAGAGGTCTTGAGGGAATGACTGGGCTGCATTGTCAATACAAAGTTGTCCGACTCGCTACGATAGTACCTACCAAAGGAGAAAATAGTGATTGAAGCATTTATCGATTTGTTGATCTACGGAGTTAACCTTGTCCGGGCAAAACTCAAAAACGAGAAGGATCAACTTGGCTCAAGTGAGCCTGTGGACTGTTGATGACAACGGTCCACTCCCTCAAGCTTGACCGCGTCTCGAAGTCATACTCCGGCGCAATCGTCTTACGGGACGTCCATTTCGAAGTTGAGCCATCAGATTTTCTCGCTCTTCGCGGCGCTAACGGATCTGGCAAATCAACCCTTCTGGCGATTGCCTCTGGGGTCCTTCGACCGACCTCAGGGACCGTGTCGGTCAACGGACTTCAGTTCCGTGGCTCAGCGGCTGAACGCGCCCGTGGCAACATTGGCTACTTGCCGCAGAAGTACTCGCTTCCATCGAGTCTGAGGACACGAGAATTAATCTCCGCCGTTGTCCGACTTCGCGATGAGCAGCGAGATGAGCGGGTCTGGATCGACGAGCTCTTCGAAGGATTCGGACTGGATTCATTTCGAGATATCGAGATTGCGCATCTCAGCGGTGGCACAAAGCAAAAGGTGGCGATTGTAGCAGCGATCGTCAACCGTCCGATGTTCCTCATCCTCGATGAGCCGCTCGCCGGACTCGACGATAACTCACGTGAGTTTCTCCTCGATCTTCTTTCGCAGCTCGCAGCTACCGGAACGGGCATCGTCGTGGCAAGTCATGGAAAAGACGTAGTTAGTAGTGCCCACCATGTTGTCGAAGTTTCCAAAGGAGCTCTCAACACAGGCGCTCGGCCGTGAGATCCGTTCGGCTAGTAAAACTTGCTCGGCTGCAAGCCCTGGTCGCTCTACGCCGTGCGTCGCGTTGGTCAATCCCGGTGGCGCTTGTAGTCGGATACATCCTGACCAGAGTCTTCAAGGTGACGTTCGAGCGCTTTGACGCGTCATTTGGCCATGATCGCGCTGTTTTTCTCGTTCTACTTCTCGCTGGAACGCTTTGGGCTGTCTTCTCCGGTATCAGAATTTTCCTAAGGGACTCTGACTTCGTGCACGAAGTCGATGTGGTGCTGCAACTCGCAAACCGTCCTGATCTTCACTTTTCAAGCAGAATGTTGGCCGAGTGGACCAGTGCAATGGCCCTGGTCACATTGGCAGCGATCTACACATTTAACATTGAACTCGGAGCGTCGAACGCTCAGATCCTGTTCGCGACAGGATTGTTCGCTCTGACGCTAGCGACCTACGCAAGTCTCTTTCGAGTCGTCGTCTCGCGCTTAAGGAGCAACCGAAGTCTGTATCGACGCCTCGCAACTGCCCTCGGCCTTGTCCTTGGATCAGTCGGTGTCGGAATTTCAATCGCAACCGAGGCCTTTCTTGCCGCATCCACCAGCCAACAGGCGTCGATTATCGACAATACTCAACTAGTCCCCCCTTTCTGGCCAGCGTCGGTAGCGGTTTTACAGAACGGAGCGACGCGACCGACAGTCTTCGTCGCTCTGGCTGTTGTCCAGATCTTGCTTCTCGTGAAGCTCACCCACGTGGTGGAGAACAGGTCACCCGGAGTTGAAGCAGCCGCTGGGGCGATACGAACTCCGAATTTCGCAACGCGCCCTCTTTTCTTAGCCGTATTTCTTTATTCCCTCAAAGCACTCAAGGACGCAACCGACGAATGGCCTGAGCTGATGCGAGTCTCACCAGCTCTAGGTATCAGCCTGATACACCTCGACAGCAACATAGGCGACACCATCCCACTCCACCTCGTGATTTCGTCGGCTGTTGCCGCCCTCATCGTCGGTAGCTGCAGCAATCTGCTGGGAGGAACTTCGGGGTTGCTAGGCATCCCGGGTCTATCTCTTGGCTCGACGAGAGCCTACGTAGCAGGCCGAGTCCTGACTCGCCTGCTTCCGCTAGGTATCCTGCTCTTCGTCGGCTTCAGTATCAGCGCAGCCATCACCGGCGACTTCGCCGTTTTTCCACAAGTTGCCTGGGCACTCATCTACGGATCGTTTGTCGGAATTCCAATCGCCATTGCAATCTCAGTCCGATGGCCAACAGACTTGACATCTAGCGAAAAGGTCCTGCAAAGCCAAGCTCTACGATCGGTTGCCATCATCGCCACTTTCGGAACCACATTCTTTACCGGGTCACTTCTCAACGCCCTAGGAGTTTGGGTTACCCTCGTAGTCCTAGTTGCGCTGCCAATTTGGTGGGCCGTGGTCGGGTGGATGTCTCGCTTCACACGAGCTTTCACCCCGGATTTGTTCCTGCTCGGAAGCGATACTGCAGGGTAAGAGAGCGAGCCTCATATCGCGTATTGGAGACTTCCTTCGCGTAGTCCCACCAGGGGCGACGAGCTAATGGGCACCCAGCTAACTAGTCCACTCTTTTGATAGCACCCGGTTGCAGCCCGCACCAGGTCCTGTTTCGACCTGGTTGGTTCCGACGAATTCTTCGACGCTTGAAGAAATTCTCTGGGGACCCCGATGAGGAGCATGCACGATTCCCGAACGTGACGCCTACTGTGCCGATCGATTGGGTGGGGATGTCAACCAATAGTGACCACGTTGAGCGATTAAGAAGAAGCGGGATCTGCAACAACACTCCTCTACAATTCATCGGATCAAAGGGGAGCGAGAAGTGAGCGTTGACGAGACCCGACGAAGCCTTCGTTCAGTTGCCGTCGTTCGGCCCACTCGTCACGCTGCGAGTATTGCGCACTCGCTGGAAATGCCCACGCTCACGTGCGGTGTCATGCACTGTAGAACACTCCGAGATCGCCCCGCCAGGCACCGGTTGGCGACACGTGCTAGCTCAGTGGGCAACCGAGCAGGTTGTCTAGCGGGGCCGCTTGTAGTTCGAAGGACTCAAGTACTCTCAGGTTGTTAGTTGTGTGATCCACGGGCGGGCGATGAAGAAGCCATAGACACCGACGCCGACAACTAACAAGGCCATGATTAACGCTTTGTACCGTACTGGCCACTCTCGAAATCTTTGGACCCAACTGCGCAATGCGGAAGATACGCGGTTGCCAGGTGAGATACGATCGAGCCCTGCGATAGCGACCAGAATTCCGGGACCTGGAATACCCGGAAATGATAAAAGAAGTCCCATCACCAACATCAGGGAACCCGATAGGACGCGTCGCTGTTGGTCGTTCTCGGACTCCCTGATGTGATTGTCAAGCAAGATTCAGCGCTCCTAGCTTCCGGTGACCCTACGAACATATGGCTTCCAACGCCAATTCTCGCCGACCTTGCGAGTGCTTGTCAGCTTCTGGCCACTTCCGACCGACGCACTTGCGTCCGAGGCACGAGCCCAGTCAACCGTCACGTTCATCCGGCGACCGCAGTTGTTCGTCACTACAACCTTCGATACGTGCCAATCCTCCGTCGACCAACGTGCATCCTCGGTGTAAGACGACGTGCGGTACGTGAGGCACGAGGCTCCCGCCTGAGCTGGTGCTACCACGAAGGCCCCCGTGACAAGTAGAGAGCTCGCTGCAAGCGCACCGAACTTCTGTTTAACTTTTTGACTCATATTGTTCCACTCTTCCTTTTGATAGGTTTGCAAGATGACTTTGGGTTACCAGCGTAACCTTCCTTCAATCTTCATACAATCGTATATTATATTGCATTCATTGTCTATCGGGACTCTTGTAAAATCGGCTGCAGGTTTATAGAAGCTTCGATTAATCGACCTCCAAGCCCATCACTGGTTCAGGTCGAGAAAGGCTCACTGGGACGCAGGTGACTTTGAGTGCTGAAGCAAGGTGCGAACCGTTGGCAGCTAGCCGATTTATTCAAAAGGGGCCCGAATGACTTCCGAAGGTCGTCGCCGAGCAGTGGGCCGCTGTTTGAATCTCTTGTGGAGAGCATCGCCTGCAACTCGTGACGCCGGTCTGACATTCCAATCGTCACCCAGGTTGCATAGGGTGCTTCTACAGATCTCTCTGGGGTAGACCGAAAGATTCGGGTCAGGTAACATGCGGGGTAGTACAACTTCGACACCGTCTCGCGAGTAGACTAGCGATTCCGCTCCGACTATTTCCCCCTAAAGGCAGTCGGTTGCAACCCACACCTCACAACTAAGAATGCCAAGGATGTAAGAATATGGCTCCCAAAAAGCAGCTCAACGACGAACACAAGGATTCGATGGCTAGAGGTCGGCGCGAGACAAGGATCGTCGAGCTGTACCTCCGGCACGTCGAAGCAAGTGGACGCTCTCGGAGCCCTGAGCAGATAGCCGGCGACCTTGAGCGCGTGGAAGGTGAGCTTGTCGATGCAACGGCTATCGCCCGCCTTACACTTTTGCAGGAGCGGGAGAATCTTCAACGCGAAGCCATGGAGCTCCCTCCTCAAGAAGACGGGCAGATTGAGGAGCAGTTCATAGCGGTCGCAAAGAACTACGCTGATCGTAAAGGAGTCTCCTACTCCACGTGGCGAGAAATTGGTGTTCCCAAAGAAGTGCTAGTTGCAGCTGGGATACCCCGGACCCGTCGCCCGAATTCTGCGAAGCTCCGCCGCACCGACGACGCAACTACCGTTTAGCGACAATGATGTCGCGCGATGCGCAATGCTCAAGCCGCATGTCAATTCGGCATCCAAGATCGACCGGTGACGCTCGCCATGCCTCTTCAAAACCCATGCCTACACAGGTCGCTAGTGGATCACTCACAGACCACGAAGTGCTGCGCTCAAGCTGATAGACGAAATGCCCACCACGGCGCAAGGAGTGATTGGCGAATTCGAGCGTTTCGAGAAGGCTCGTAGATTCGAGAAATTCAACAGCTGAGTCGTCGAGGGCGATGACTAAGTCGAACTGTCCGAGGCTCCACGGAGTGAGTCCGGAGAATGCGTCGTCGTCCAGGAACTTGCATCCTGGGTAGAGCTCGCATATGTCAATCCAAGAGTTGGCGAATTGTGGGCAGCAGTCCACCCCCACCACTTCCCAGCCAGCCTGCGCAAACAAGCGGGCAGTCCGCCCTGTTCCACAACGCAGATCAAGCAGCCTTGGACGCTCAATCGTACCCGGGACCTGCTTCATCGCGAACGATAAGAGTTCCGCAGCGTGGGTGTACGGCCCCGTTTGGTCTACCAAGGTTGCGCTCGAACCTTCAAAGCTGTTCATAGGGTCTTTGTACCGGGCCTGCGTACCTTGTGCGTACCGTCGAGGTTGGGGCAAGCGCGGTACGACGTCTTGTTCCACTCACTTCCGTAAAGCAACGGAAGGCGAGAAATGAAGAAGACATGGAAGCGAACAGTGGCAGTCGTAGCGGTCGGGGCGACCGCGGCACTTACTAGTGCCTGGGGCGGCGTTGCAATTATAGCTACAGGGACCTGGCACGGTTAACGCGCTCTCAGGTGCAAACCCTCGTGTACCTAAGCGAAGTCCCCGCAGTTCGTAAGATTTGTCGACCGACCGTTGGTCTAACGAATTGCGAACTGCGGGGATTCTTCGCTTGTTGCGACGCAGGTTGATTAGAGAGTCCATCATCGAGAACAAGTAGTGGTCAGCCCTCGCTACCTAGCTGCCCCTCCAGTCCGTAACGAATTCGATCAACTCCGGGTCGATGGTGCGCTCGGGATATTCAACTTGTTTGAGGAGAGTCGTTGGTGTAACGAAGCCACTCTCCAGCGCCGTTTGGGTTGCTCGGATGAATCGATTTGCGACTTGAACACGAAGAGCGCTTGCCCAATCGGAGTAAAGCAATTCATCGAGCAGTGGATAGCGGTACAACTTGACTGCCTCAACAAGAGACCCGATGCGTTGTTGAGGCGAGGACTCGAACTCTCGGAGAAGTGATTCGGCGAGTTGTAGATCTACCCGAATGAAAGGCCCAAGACCAATAGCGTCGGCCGACCGCACCACTCCTTCATCCCCGACTGCAAGGCGAGCTCGCTTCACGACGTTGCGCAGACGCTTCATGCCTACATCAAGTGGCGCATCCGGCCATAAGTGATCAACCACAACCTCGTTGTGGACTGGCTTCCCATGGACAGCGAGGAGCGACAGAAGCTCGGTCGCACGTTTGCTCGTTAGCGGTACGTTGTCTTCCTCAACTTCGATTTCGAAGGAGCCGAACAGTCGAAGAAACACTGTTGGGGAGCCCAAGTCAGAATGAGACTTCTCTAGGCTCTCGCACAACTTAAGGAGCCCATACTCCGCTGCAGTGCTTCGAATGTCCCGCAATCGTGCAGACTTTGAATTACTCCCCGCAGCGAATGCGAGTTCTAGGTCAACCGCCCATTGGCGAGCCACTGGGACTTCACACGCATCAAAAAGACTCTCTGCGAACTCCGAGCACCGCTCCGGGTACGACCGGCACATTATGACAAAATCTGCAAGTGCATACTCAAGTGGCTCATCAGCACGCCGGTCTTTCACTTCGTCAAGTAGCTGGCGTGCTCTTGCCAACTCTCCGCAGCTAGCGAGGGAACGGGCTGCGTCTGACCAGAATACGACTCCGGTTGGAAGACCCATCAGTCCCGATGTGTCGAGCAGTCCACGTGCCTTCCTAAGGTGGTGATCCACATCTGCCAAGTTCCTCGAGTGCGAGGCGGCGATCATCGATGACCACGCGAAGTACGCATCCAGCCAGTAATAGCCGAAAGCTTCGCAGAGGTCCTTGGCGGCGGCCGATGCGACTTCGTAGTCGGCAATGTCGCCTGCAAGAGCGCTCATCCGACACCTTAAGCTCAACGATCGAAGGAGCGCCTGAGGCGAAGATGGGACGAGTTCGCACGCTTCTCTCATCCGCTCAGCACCAAGAGCGTATTCGCCAAGATGGGTAAGGCTTGTCGAGGCCAACATCCGCAGAGTTGCTGCAGCCCGTGACGACTCACCAACCGTTTTCCATTGATTCGCCACTGCTTCGACTCGCGAAACAGAGCGATAGATAGCCGTCAGGTCGTAGCTGTGAACAAGGAGAGCTTCATGAAGTTCACGGATACGAATTAGCGCATGACCGGTTGCGTGCTCTCGGGCCTCGGTCACAATGCCGACGAGCCGCTTCCTTGCATCCTCGTGACTTATCTGGGACAGATCCACCATCAAAAGCTCTGCTTCTGCCTCAACGGCAAGATCGAGACGCAGTTGTTCACGGGCAGCTTGACTCGCAGAATCCAAGACATTTCGTTGGATATCGATGTTCCCCAGATTGTGATGGACTCGCGCAAGGAGAAGTCCAAGTGACCCGTCGTCTTTCTCGACATCGAGGATAGTCGTCAAGATTGCTGCAAGGGACTCCTGACTGGACTCGTCTACCGCATGTGGATCCATTTTGCTCAGTACGACGGCAGCAATATTTGTGTAGCCGCCATGCACAAGGATCTGACACGCTCGTTGGGCCCCACAACTGGCAACTAGCTGGTCACCTAGACGCTGAGCTACCCCGTCACCAAACTTCTCCGTCGGAGCAAGATACTTCTCAAATGGTGGGAGCAAGGAAACCCCAGTCTGAGACGAAACCACCGGAAGACCTGCCTGTTCCAGGCGAGCAATGACACCAACTCCTCCCAACGATTCGAGAAAGGAGACAGGCACGTGGCCAAAGGTCGCTGCAATCCGGGCGATCTCAAGGTCCGCATCCGAACACCTATCGATCCACTCTGCCACCAGAGGCCGTAGATGTGGCCCGCTTCGAAGCTGATCTACTACTTCGGTTGGATCAACCAGTTGTCGATCACAGGCGGCTTCAAGGCAGGCAGCAAAGTAGTCCGCCCAACCGGTCGTCATGAGGTATATAGCATCCGAAACGCTTTGAACTACGCCGAGCGATGAGGCCAGCGTTCTTGCTTCTTGTCTCGTAAGCCAACCCGACCCTGGCGATGCAGTCATAGCGAGGCCTGCGCACTATGGCTAACGAATTTTGTCAACCACCGAATGGCCAAGTCTCACCAACGCATTCTCACGCACAATTTCGATCCACTGCCGCAGAGCAATTACCACCGCTTAGCAATTGTAGTGTGGTCGATCGATCAACTCAAGTGTAACTATGTTCGTTTGGAGCTGTTTCACGGTGTGTGAAAACGTCGGTGATCACTGTTTCTACTTGTGGTGGTTAGGCGGGGACGTAGCGGATGGTCAGCTGATTGAGGATGTCTTGCTAGCCTTTGATCCGTGCCCGGTCGGGTTTCCGAATAAACGGCCCCGGAGCGGACCATAGATCTGACTCCGTGCGGCCAAAATCGCGACGGAGTCGCTGGCCGCTAAGGAATTAGATGTCACCGCGTGACGTGATGACCTTGTCGATGATTCCGTACTCGACGGCTTCGGCAGCGGTGAACCAGCGGTCGCGGTCGGAGTCGGATTCGATGGTCTCGACGCTCTGACCGGTGTGCTCGGCAATGAGCTCCTGCATCATGCGCTTGGTCTGACCCATTTGTTCGGCCTGGATGGCAATGTCGGTGGCCTGACCACGGACGCCGCCGAGCGGCTGGTGCATCATCACGCGTGCGTGCGGCAATGCGTAGCGCTTGCCCTTGGCGCCAGCGCCGAGGAGGAACTGACCCATCGATGCGCCGAGGCCCATGCAGAGAGTGCCGACGTCGGGGCTCACGAATTGCATCGTGTCGTAGATCGCCATGCCTGCGGTGACGGAGCCACCGGGCGAGTTGATGTAGAGCCAGATGTCCTTCTCAGGATCTTGGCTTTCGAGGTGAAGCATTTGAGCGCTCAGGTAGTTCGCGATCTCATCGTTCACGTCGGTTCCAAGAAAGATGATGCGATCTTTCAGAAGCCGGTTGTAGATGTCCATGCGCGACACATCTTCGGTCAGCGAAGCCGCGTACGAAGTGCCTGGAAGTTCGATGCCCATTGTTCTCCTGAGTTTGGGGTGGCCGTGTTGCCCAACCAACGCTGTGAGAGTGCAGATATTTCCTCCGAATCGAAAAGGTTCGAGTGAGCTATCTGCGCAGCGAATCGAGGTTACCTCCCTGTATCGGCAGCGAGGTGCTTCTGTGTGAATGTTCGCTACTGCGCGAAGTCCGATGTAGTCTCTCGACCATCCGCGGACGTGGCGGAACTGGCAGACGCGCCAGGTTTAGGTCCTGGTGCCCGAAAGGGCTTGGGGGTTCGATTCCCCCCGTCCGCACGCACTCCCACTATGACTACGCCGAACCCCAACACTCAACAGTCCGATCCGGTCGCTTCGCTCCTGTCGACGGTCCCGTTCGGGCTTGTCGTTATCAATGAGGACCACCGAATTCAGGCGGCGAATGCTCAAGGCCTTGCGGTGCTCGGGTTGACCGGAACCGCTGCCGCGGACCAAGCCGTGGTCGACCTCCTTGCTGACCCTGGAGAGACGCTTCTCCTGGACGACATGTTCCGGTCTGCCCGAGGGGGACAGCAGGTTCGCCGGGCATTCCAGATTCGTTCCAACGGCACACTCCGGGGCGTCGATTTCCAATGCTGGCCGCAGGAGACGTCGAACGGTGACGTCGTGCTGGCCATGGTCGAACCATCAGCGGCCGGCGAGCAGGACCGCCAAATTCGCGAACTGATCTCTCGTAGCCCCCAGGGCATGGCCCGCCTGGTCAACAACACGTCGATGTCCGAGCTCAATGCCCGCTGGACCGAAATCACTGGCCAGAGCCTTACCGATGCTGCTGGCGAAGGCTGGATTTCGCGCATCGACGAAGACGGACGAACCGAGTTCCTCGATGCGCTCGTCACCGCAGCGCAAAGCGGCGAGGGCATCCGGGGCCGGCTGCGTGTTGTCACCACCGGCGGCGAGTATCGGTGGCTCGATGTCTCGACCACTCCCCTAGCTCAGCCGGGCGAGTCGCTGCTGACGTTCGACGACACTACAGCCGACATCGACGCGGCTCGCCGAGCCGAAGAGCTGTCCCGAGTACTTGAAGCCACGAAGGATCTGGTGTGCATCCTCAGCCCTGACGGCCAGTCGGTTGTCTGGCTGAACGACACCATGTCCGAGCTTCTCGGCACAACAACGACGCCATTGCGCATCCAGCAGCTTGTTGATGGCGCGTCGATTCCCGAGTTCGGGACCACGGCCATGAATGCCGTTCGGATCTCAGGCAGCTGGCGTGGCGAGACCACGCTCGTCGCTGCTGACGGTCGCCCGATTCCAGTATCGGCCATGCTGGTTGCGCATCAGAACGACTCGGGTGCGAACGAAGCCATCTCGTTGGTGGCCCGCGACCTCAGCGAGCTCCGTGCAGCCCAAGCCCAGATCGCGGAGTCCGAGAATCGGATGCATGCGCTGGTTGAGAACGCCGCCGACCTTCTGGTCGTCATCCGCATCGACGGCACCGTGCTGTACGCCTCGCCTGCGGTTGAGCGTGTGCTCGCCCACCCGCCGGGCAGCCTCGACGGCGTCGACATCATCGAGCTCGTCCACCCCGACGACCTTGACACGGCCTACGAGATGGCGGCCACTGTTGTTGGCACTGCCGTCACTCCGGAACCTCGGCCGTTCACTGCCGATCTGCGAATTGCCCACGGCGACGGGTCGTATCGCAACCTCGAGGTGATGGCGAACAACATGCTCGACAACCCAGCGGTTGGCGGCATCGTGCTCAACGCGAAGGATGTGACCGACCGGGTTGCGGCCACTGAGCAGCTTGAAGCCCAAGCATTCCATGACGACCTCACCGGCCTTCCAAACCGGGCGCTTCTCGTGCAGCGCATGGGCGACTCGCTTCGCCGTGCCCGCGACCGCCGCCTGCTCGTGGGCTTGCTGTTCCTCGATCTTGACCGCTTCAACGTCGTCAACGAGTCACTCGGCCATCAGGCTGGCGACGACTTGCTCACCGAGGTCGCGGCCCGCATCGAAGGGGTCATTCGTCCCGGTGATGTTGTTGCCCGACTCGGCGGCGACGAATTCGCTGTGGTCATTAGCGACATGCTCCGCCGCGGCGACGCGGTGGTTGCCGCCCGCCGCTTGCGCAAGGCGCTGACCCAACCAATTCGTATCGGCGACCAGACCGCTGTCATCACCACATCGATCGGCATTGCGATCGCTGAGGGCCAGGAACACCCCGACGACTTGCTTCGCGACGCCGACACTGCGCTTCGCCGGGCCAAGGAGAAGGGACGCGACCTCGCCGTAGTGTTCGACGATCATCTTCGCGAGAAGGCCGTTCGTCGCCTCGAAGTTGAGAACAAGCTCCGCAGCGCAATCGAACGTGATGCTCTTGTCGTTCACTACCAGCCAGTGCTCAACGCTGGCGACGGGCGCCTTGCCGGTTCCGAGGCCCTCGTGCGTATTCGCAACGAGGACGGCTCGTTGGTTATGCCGGGCGAGTTCATCGATGTCGCCGAAGACTCGGGCCTTATCTCCACCCTCGGGCACCAGGTGCTCATCAAGGCCGTTCGCCAAACCGCCGAGTGGACCCGCATGGCTGTGCCAGGCCAGCAGCCGTTGTCGATTGCGGTCAACGTGTCGGCCCGCCAGCTGACCGACCCGAACTACGTCGAGAACCTCCGCCTCGAGCTCGAAACCGCGGGACTCGCTCCCGAGCAGCTCGCCATCGAGCTCACCGAGAGCGCCCTCATCGACGGCAACCCAACCACCGAAGCCTCACTACAACGTCTGCGAGATCTCGGCATTCGCATCGGCCTCGACGACTTCGGCACGGGCTTCTCTTCGCTTGCGTACCTCAAGCGTTTCCCTATCAGCTTCTTGAAGGTCGACCGCAGCTTCGTTAACGGTCTTGGAACTGACGAGAACGATTCGGCCATCACCCGAGCAACCATTGCGCTTGCCCACGGGCTCAACCTCACCGTTGTTGCCGAGGGTGTCGAAACCGAAGACCAGCTCGAGCAGCTCGCAGCGCTGAAGTGCGACCACGTGCAGGGCTACCTGTTCTCCAAGCCGATCGATCCGGCCGAGTTCGAGGCGTTCCTCGGTAAACGCTGGAGCTCGTAGCTTTTCACAAAAGCTGGGCCGTCGGCGCGATCGGTTGACGGCATGCACAGAGTTGGCAGACCCTCTGTCCTACTATTCGCCTATGCGGGCAACCCAGACCATTAGCCGACTCACGATCGTTGCGCTGCTGAGCTTCGGCTTAGCGTCTGCGCTGTCGACTCCAGCCGGAGCCCAACAAGGGTGCAGCGCCCCGGCTGGCTACAACCTGATCGAGTCGAACGATCGGGTCATCCGAGGCACCGAAGGGCCCGACTTTATTTGCGGTGGCGCCGGACCGAACACCATCTTTGGACTTGGCGGGGACGACATCATCCTCGGCGGTGCCGGAGCTGACACTCTCTGGGGCGGGAACGGAATCGACGAGCTTCGAGGCGGCCCCGGGCCCGACATCGTTCGCGGCGGTTTCGCCGGCGATCTGCTCTACGGAGATACCGGGAACGACAGACTTTTCGGCGGCCCCGGACCCGACTTCCTCGACGGCGGGGCGCACCAAGACGTGCTGACCGGCGGCCGAGGCGACGATCTCGTGGTGGGCGGAACCGGCTTCGACCGGCTGCTTGGCGGCGATGGCTCCGACCGACTTCGCGGCGAAGAGGGTGCTGACTATCTCGCAGGCGGCAAGGGCAAGGACGTCCTTAGCGGAGGTCCGGGTAACGATGTCATGTTTGGCGGTACAAGCCACGATGAGCTGACGGGTGGAGATGGCGATGATCAGCTGACCGGTGGCGACGGTTTCGATGAACTGAGCGGCGACGACGGCGACGACCGCCTGCGCGGCGGAAACGGCGACGACAAGCTTCGGGGCGGCGACGGAAACGACGCGCTCAACGGCGGATTGCACGTCGATCGAGCGGTAGGCGGCACGGGAATCGACACGTGCGTGAACGCCGAGATGGTCCGTGATTGCGCAAACGTCGCCGACAACATCCGTACTGCTGAAACCGACTTCGGAGTGACCGAGGAAACGATTCGGCTCGGCCTGACCGTCGACCTTTCCGGGCCGTTTTCCGGCCTATCGAGCGTGATAGTCGAAGCGCAGCAAGCCTACTTCGAGCGGGTAAACGAGACCGGTGGTATCGACGGCCGCGAGGTCGAGCTCATCATCCTCGACAGCGCCTACGACGTCCCAACCCAGCTCGACAATTACGCCGAGCTGTCCGAGCAAAGTGCCGACGGCGTCGTGATGATCAGCCATTCCACGGGGTCGCCTCACACCGCAGCTATCGCCGGCGACTTGCAGGACGACAACCTGGTTGCTGTGCCGCTGTCGTGGTACTCGGGTTGGTCGACCGATTTTGGATCGAACGTGTTCGAGCTTCACTCCAACTACTGCTTTGAAGCCATGAATGGGGTCGAAGCGCTCGTCGAGCTAAGCGGCCTCAACAAGCCAAAGTTGGCGATCGTGTCTCGTCCTGGCGAGTACGGCCAAGACGGGGCGGCAGGTGCGCGCATCGCTGCCGAGACCTTGGGCCTGGAGGTCCTCGACCTCGAGGCGTCGATTGCGGGCGATGACTTCACCCCGATCGTGTCGACTCTCGTAGCCGAACAACCAGACATCGTGTGGATCACGTCCTCTCCTGGAGAGCTAGCGCAGATCTTCGGCGGGTCCGCCGCAGGAGGGCTCACGGCACTCTGGTCCGGCAATTCGCCGTCGTACAACGTGGTACTTCTCGACACTCCCGTCGGCCCCGCACTCGACGCGTTCTACTTCCACAGCACGTACAACGCGTTGTGGGGCGCAAACCGGTCGAGAGGTATGCGAGATATGCAGCGCGAGATTCTGACTCGGGTACCGTTCGCAAACTATGCCCAAGCCGACTCGTTCGTCATTGGCTGGACCGAGGCGATGTTCGCCGAAGCGGTGCTCGAACGTGCAGCCGACAACGGCGACCTAACCCGTGCTGGCGTTCTTGCGGCAGCGAACGGTGTGACGGTCGATTTCGAGGGGCTGGCCCCGAACCAGACCTGGAACGGAACGCCCAACGACACTGTTGTGCGGGCGACCTACCTTTACGACGTCGTTCTCGCTGATGCAACGCTCACGACGAATATCACCACACCAGGCTCGACCGGCCTCGAGATCGTCAAGGAGAACTTCGTCGGATCGGTTGCGCGTGGCCATGACTTCACCGAGCCCTGCTTTATCTCCGAATAGTCGACTGTTGATGCGTGATGGTTGGCTGCCAACTGTTGCTCATGACCGATCGGAAAAGCAGAAATCGGTCGCCCGGAGGCGACCGATTTCTTGGTTGTCGTGTTGCGCGCCCACAGGGAGTCGAACCCCAAACCTTCCCAGAAAGCACCGGGTGCTCTATCCAATTGAGCTATGAGCGCATGTTGTGTCTTCCGGGTTCCCCCGGCGGACATTCATAGCTACGGCGGGTGTGGCCTAAACCTTGAACAGAAACTGGAGATTTCGCAGTTTTTGGGTCGACCGACCTACGAAAGCTGCGCTTTCAGGCTTCGAAACGCCCGTCCGCGGTGCGAAATCGCATGTTTGGTGGCCGCAGCCATCTCGGCAAACGTCTGATTGCGACCATCGGCGGGGACGAATATCGGGTCGTAACCGAAACCGCTGTCGCCTGCAGGTTCGAGTGCGATGTGCCCTTCGACTACGCCGTGGGCAACAATCTCAGATCCATCGGGATACGCGAGCAACGCAACAGTGCGGAACCGAGCGGTGCGATTCGCCAACGGGACACCCTTCAAGACTGCGAGGGTCTTGGCGACGTTGTCGGCATACGTGGCGTTCTCACCCGCAAAGCGAGCCGTATAGACGCCGGGGGCGCCGTCGAGGTGATCGATCTCGAGGCCAGTGTCGTCAGCGATTGCTGGCAAACCGGTTGCCTCGCAGATCGCCACGGCCTTGAGCCGAGCGTTTCCTTCGAGCGTGTCAGCGTCTTCGACGACGTCGGGAACGTCGGCGGGGCGCGGCTGGATGTCGGCCACGTCGGCCATCAGGAGTGCGATCTCGGCCACCTTGTCCGGGTTCGCACTTGCCATTACCACCGTTGGCTGGTCACTCATGTGTAGCTCGTCTCAGCGCGGCGGCAGTTCAGCCGGTGGGGTCGAGAGCACGCCCTTTTGGGCTTCGGTGATCGTGGCGATGCCACCTGCGGCAAGATCGAGCATGTCGTTCAGGCGATCGCGTCCAAACACTGCGCCTTCGGCGGTGCCCTGGATCTCGATGAAGTTGCCGTTGCCATCCATGATGACGTTCATGTCGACCTCGGCGTTTGCGTCTTCGATGTAGGGAAGGTCGAGGACGGGGGTGCCGTCGACGATGCCAACCGAGATGGCTGCGCACTCGGTGGTGAGCGGGTTCTGCTCGAGCTCGCCCGCAATCATCAACCGGGTGATTGCGTCGTGGAGCGCTACGTAGCCGCCGGTGATCGACGCGGTACGGGTGCCGCCATCGGCCTGAAGGACGTCGCAGTCGATCGTGATCTCACGCTCGCCGAGCACGCCCATGTCGACAACCGCGCGAAGCGAGCGTCCGATCAGGCGCTGGATCTCTTGGCTGCGGCCAGAGGTGCGGCGGCGGATGCGGTCGGGGCTCGAACCGGGAAGCATCGAGTATTCGGCGGTTACCCAGCCCTTTCCGGTGTCACGCATCCAGCGTGGAACATCATCGGACACCGACGCGGTGCACAGCACACGGGTGCGACCGAACGACACAAGTGCGGAACCTGCACACGTGTCAACGAAGTCTCGTTGGAATGAAAGCGGACGGAGCTCGTCGTTTGCACGACCATCTGGGCGACTCATAGCGGAGAATCTACTAGCACGACGCGAGAGTGCCCCGCCCGAGGAGCGCCAATCCACTTCAACAGTGCCTGGCACCAAACGCCCCAACCGTGCCTGGCACCAACTTCCGACAGCGGCGGCGTGGTTCACATCGGCTCCTGCGAAAGACCGTAGTGAAATCAACGGTTCGACTGCTTGTACCTGGTACAAAATGGCGATTTGGTGCCAGGTGTAAAGCCGCGCAATCGATCGACTCGCGTCTTCGTTTCGCTGCGGCGGACTGATTGAGTTGACGATTGGTGCCAGGCACCAGGTCAGTGTTTGGTGCCAGGCACCAATGTGGTCGGACGCGAGAGTGCCCCGCCCAGGGAGCGTGGGCGGGGCACTTCGTTGCTACAACACGGACTGACGCCGGCGGCTCTCTCAAGCCGCCGGCGTGATTGGGACGGTTACCGGCGCATGCGCTCGGCGGCATCGACCAGGTCGGCGAACTCGTCGAACTCGTCGGTGTCGATGTCACGAGCCAACGAGTTGACCTCAGCGGCGAGCGCTTCGAAGTCGACGTTGTCTGCGTAGGGGTTGTCACGAAGGATCTCAGCGAAGGACGCAACAACCGTTGCCTGCTGGAAGTCGGCCGAGGTGTCGGTCCAACGAGCGTCGATGTCTCGCATGTCGATGTCCTCGTCGATTTCCTCGACCTCACCGGTCTCTGGGTCTTCCCAGCGGAGGCTGACGATGCCGAGCTCTACCCGATCGTCGATGCCGACGCTGCGGTCGAGACGGATCTCATAGATAGCGGTGGCCTGGTGTCCAGCACCGAGCTCACCAGCATCGACGTCGTCGTTGCGGAAGTCACGGTCACGGACGCCACGGTTCTCGTAGCCGATGAGGCGGTACTCGTCGACAACGCTCTCGTCGAACTCGACCTGGATCTTGGCGTCGATCGCAGCGGTGATGAGCGTCGAGGTGAGGTCTTCGCTGAAGAGGCGCTCTGCTTCATCGATGGTGTCGACGTAGGAGTAGAAGCCGTCGCCCTGGTCTGCCAGCTGTTCCATGGTGGTGTCGTTGAAGCCGTTGAGGCCATAGCCCACGGTCACGAGGCCAATGCCGGCGTCTGCGTCACGGCGGATGCGCTCGGCGAGACGGTCGACATCGGTGATGCCGGCGTTCGCAAGGCCGTCGGAGGCAACGATGACTCGGTTGACGCCGTCTTCACGGAACGCCTCACGAGCAAGGTCGTAGCCGGTGTCGAGGCCAGCCTGAAGGTTGGTCGAACCACCCGTGCGGAGGTCGTCGATTGCGTCGAGGATCTCGTCACGGTTACGGACTGCGGTTGGCTCGAGCACGATGTCGGAGCTTCCCGAGTAGGTCACGATTGCGACGGTGTCGTCACGGTTGAGCTCTTCAACGAGCAGCGTAAGCGACTCACGGACAAGACCAAGGCGGTCGGTGCGGTTCATCGAGCCAGAGGTGTCAACCACGAAGGTAAGGGCGACTGGCTTGCGCTCGTTGTCCTGGACAACTTCAGCCTGGACACCAACACGAACGAGCCAGTTTTCGTCGTCGAATGGTGATGGGCCACCGTCGACCATCACGTCGAGGCCGTTGCGTGGCACGTCGTAGTCGTAGTCGAACGAGTTGATGTATTCCTCAACTCGGACCGACTCACGTGGAGGCAGTACACCCTGCTCGTCGATGAAGCGACGGCCGATGTTGTAGCTGCCGGTGTCGACGTCGAGCGAGAAGGTCGACAGGTTGTCGTCACGAGTTTCAACGAAGGTACGGATGCCGTAGTCGGTGAAGCGTGAGTCGACGCTTTCTGCTGGCTCCGGTATCTCTTCGGGCTCTTCTTCTTCGACGGTGCCGAACAGGCCGGTGCCGTCTTCGATCTCTTCGGAGGTGTCTCGTGCAGCAGCCGGAGCTTCTGACTCAGCAGTCACTGCTGCTTCGTCGCCATCGGCGGCCCGGAGAGCGACGGAGTCGTCTTCCATGGCGTCGTCGCCTTCTTCCATGGCCTCCTCTTCCATGGCCTCCTCTTCCATTGCTTCCTCTACGGGCTCTTCCATTGCCTGGTCTGAGGTCTCTACGTCACTGGAGGAACGATCCAACGAGCCTTCATCGGAGGTCTCTGCTGCGGAGTCACCAGAAGCTTCGGTTGCAGTATCCGCCGAGTCTTCACCAGCACCACACGCCGTAGCGATAAGGACGATGGACAGCAGCAGTGCGAGTAGTCGGACCGCCGAGCCCTTGGATTTCATTTTTTGGGTTTGCGTTGTTGTAGCCATGCAAGTTCTACGTCGGCAGTCCGAACCCAGTTCCCAAGAAACATGACAGTTTGATGACGGCTTCAGTTTTGGCTGAATCACGCCGTTTGCTTTACTTCGAGAGCGGCGTTCTCCCTACGAATACCGTCACCCGGAGGTATCTGTGCGGGCCACATCACGTCATCAATTGCAACTGTTCGCTGCGTTCGTCGTAGCGGCCTGTCTCGCGACGGTTCTCTTTTCGGCCCAACCCGTCGATGCTGCGACACGCCAGGTCGGCAACGAACTCGTTGGTGAGGGCGGTCAGTTCGGCGTCGCAGGGCTGCACCAACTCGGCGCTTCGGTTGCGATGAACGATGCCGGCACGCGAATCGTCGTGGGGGCCATGGGTGCGTCAGACGGCGCCAATGATGGCCCGATCTTCGTTGGCCGCGTTCGCGTTCTCGATCTCGTCGATGGCACGTGGCAAGACGTAGGACGGTCGCTCTATGGCTCCGAACGGCTCCAAGGCCTTGGTGCTGGAGTGGCTATGGATGCCACGGGAGACCGCATTGCGGTGTCATCAAACGCACAACGAGATGTCGGAGCGGTCCACATCTTCGACTTGGTCGACGGCGACTGGGTCCAGGTAGGAGCAACCATTTCCGGGCCCGAATCGGATGACTTGTTTGGGCGGTACCTTGCACTCACACCTGACGGATCTCGCCTCGTGATTAGCGCTCCATGGAGCGGAGTTGGCGAGCTGCGCTCTGGGTTCGTGCAGGCGTACGACCTTGTCGGTGACAACTGGGTCAAGGTTGGCAATCAGCTGACGGGCTCAGATGAGGACCGCCTCGGCACATCATTTGCAGTGTCGTCAGACGGCTCCCGGCTCATCGTTGGAGCTTGGGGAGACAATTCCGTCCAAACCCATGGTGGCCGCGCTCAGGTGTTCGATCTCGTCGACGGGACATGGGTACAGGTCGGCGAGCCGATCGTCGGAACGAACCTCGAAGAACATGTCGGTAGAACGGTCGAGATCACCCGTGATGGCTCCCGGATCTTCGTTGCGTCGTTCGGCGAAGCCGGTATCGAAGACGAGTTCGGCGCGATCCGGGCGTTCGACCTCGTCGACGGTTCGTGGGTTCAGGTCGGGGCAACGCTCGAGGGCGAGGAGCGGTTTGAGTTGATCGGCACCGGGCTCAGAGTAAGCGCCGATGGCAATCGAATCGTCGCAGTGACCTCAGGGCTCAACCAGGACTTTTCGGGAGGCGTCAAGGTGTTCGACCTGGTCGATTCCGAGTGGGTCGAGGCCGTTGGAAACAGAATTGCCGCAGCCCAGCGTTTCAGTTCTGATCTCGGTCTCTCCGCCGACGGCAGCCGCGTCCTCGTCGGCGAACCCCGGACGTCGAGCAACGGGCTCTGGTCAGGCCGAGCACGCGTGTTCGACCTCGACATTGCCGCACCCGCGTGCGGTGGACAGCCAGCAACGATCGTTGGCACGCCTGGCGACGATGTCATTCGAGGCAGCAACGATTCAGACGTCATCGTTGCATTGCAAGGCAACGACGAGATCTACGGACTCGGCGACGACGACATCATCTGTGCGGGCAAAGGCGACGACGTCGTGTACGGGGGCCGCGGGTTCGACGTCATCTTCGGCGCCCAAGGCGACGACACGATCTACTCGGCCGATGGCGACTCAGAAGAAGACCGCGATGACCGCCGAGGGGCCCGTATGTTCGGCGGAGCCGGAAATGACACGATCCACGGCTCAGATCGCTGGGACCGGATGCAGGGTGGTCCTGGCCGAGATCGCCTGATCGGCTACGAGGGTCGTGATTGGATTCGTGGTGGCGGCGGGCCTGACTCGATTTCTGGAGGCCCCAACATCGACGACGTCCACGGCGGCAACGAGAACGACAGCATCGTCATCGAAGGCAACGACAGCGTCCGCGGCGGCGCCGGAGCACGAGATGTCTGCTCGCTCGTTGCGGGTGCACAACCAGACCCGTTTATCAGCTGCGAGATTCTTCGCTAGCTCGCTGCGTTACGGCATGAAGGTTCGCCCGGGTTCGGCCAATTCGATCGGCCCGGAGAATTCAGCCGAACTTGCGACCATCCGTTCGCTCGCATCGTGGCCGGGCGGGATATGTGTCAGCACGAGTTTGCCAACATCGGCCCCCTCTGCCCGAATGCCAGCTTCCCGGCCAGAAACGTGAGGGATCTCGCGGTCTTCGTAGGAGATCGGCAGGGTGGTCTCGTACACCAGCACGTCGATGGGCATGCCGAAGCTTGCTGGCGTCCAGCCCGGCCCGGTGTCGGCTGAGTACGCGACCGACGCTCCCCCAGACTCGACCCGAATGGCCAACGTCTCGACCGGGTGGTCGGTCAACGTGAACGAAAACGACATGTCGCCAATCACGAGTGTCGAAGCGGCATCGATGGTGGTCCAGTCGAAGGTGCCGTTCGTGGCGCTCTCGCACGCCGAGTCGAGCAGCGTCCGGGTGCCGGCGGTGCCGTACACCGGGATCTGTGAGTCTTCGAGGCCCCAGCGGTAGGCGTGGTAGAGCGACGGCAGTTCGGTCCAGTGATCGGGGTGTTCGTGGCTCACAACGATGGCGTCGAGGTTCTCGAGCTCGATGTGGCGTTGCAGCTCGATGCTCGAACCGGGCCCTGCATCGAGCAACACGGAAGTGGAGTCGGTCTGCACCAGGTAGGCCGAGCACGCAGAATCGGGCGAGCTGTAGGTGCCGGAGCAGCCAATAACGGTGAGCTTCAGTCCGTTCGGGTTGTTGGTCATTCGGGGCTCCATGGGCCGACGTTGTCGAGCTCGGGGCCCAACAGCATTCGTCCGATCCGGGCAAACTCTTCGACGTCGCCCGATGACAAGAACACCGGAGCCACTGGTTCGCCTTCCCGAATAGTGCCATCTTCTAGCAACATTGCCCGGACCTGAAAGGCAGTTTCGTCGGCGGACGAGACCAGAACCACATCTCGGCCAACAGCATCGGAGATCGTTCGAGCCAAGAACGGGTAGTGCGTGCAGCCGAGCAGAAGCGAGTCGACCTTGGCGTCGACGATCGGAGACAACAGCCGTTGGGCGAGCACACGAACCTGGTCGCTGTTGAGCTCGCCCCGTTCGACGAACTCGACAAACCCCGGGCAGGCGGCGCAGGTCAGCCGGACGTTGTCGTCGGCTTCAGCGACAGCAGATTGGTACGCGCCGCTACCGATCGTGCCCACGGTTCCGATGACTCCGACGTGGTTCGACTCACTGACCTTCAGCAGTGAAGCGACACCAGCGTCGATCACGCCAACGATCGGCGTGTCGTAGGTGGCTTGGAGCTCGGTGAGCGCTGCGGCCGATGCGGTGTTGCAGGCCACGACCACCAACTTGACGTTGTGCTCGTCGATCAGCCACTTGGTGATCTCGTGACTGTAGGCCCGCACGTCGTCCTGGGGCTTGTTGCCGTAGGGATAGCGGCCCGTGTCGCCTACGTAGATGAGGCGCTCGTTCGGGAGGAGGTCGATGAGGGCGCGGGCCACGGTGAGTCCCCCGAAGCCACTATCGAATACGCCAATCGGACGGTCGTCCACCGTCCCACGTTAGCCTCAAGGCGTGGCTACGAAGAACGCAAACAAGCGCGCCAAGAACGGCAAGCAAAAACCAGGCATCACTGGGCTTGAGAAGAAGATCGTTGCTTCGAACCGTCGCGCCCGCCGAGATTTCACGATTTCGGACACCTACGAGTGCGGCATGGTGTTGCGCGGCTCGGAAGTGAAATCGCTGCGTGAGTCGCAAGTGCAGATGGGCGAGGCGTATGGCCGTATCGATGATGGCGAGATGTGGCTGCTTGGGCTGAATATCTCGCCGTATGCCTCGACCGGATCGTCGTCGTTCGGGCATGCTCCCGATCGCCATCGCAAGTTGTTGTTGCACCGCACCGAGATCAACCGCATCGAGGCGAAGATCCAGCGCGAGCGCTTGGCCATCGTGGCGCTATCGATCTACTTCATTGGCGGAAGAGCCAAGGTAGAGATCGGCATTGCCAAGGGCAAGAAGGAATACGATCGTCGGCAGGACATTGCCCAGCGTGACGCCAACCGTGAGGCCGAGCGAGCAATGTCGAAGGCGAACCATCGTCACGAGTATTAGGAGCACACATGATCGACAGCACCGCCGAGTGGACCGCACTACGAGCCGAGGCTGACGATCAGCTCAACAAGACGCTTCGCCAGCGGTTTGCCGACAACCCGGGCCGGGCGCGCGATCTCAGCATCGAGGTCGACGGACTACACGCCGACCTGTCGAAGCATCTGATCGAGGCATCGACCGTCGATGCCCTCGTTGCACTGGCAAACGCTGCGGGCCTGTCGGAGAAGATCGACGCGATGTACTCGGGCGAGCACATCAACTCGACCGAAGATCGCGCCGTGCTCCACACCGCGCTGAGATTGCCCATTGACGCCACCCTGGTCGTTGACGGGCAAGACACGGTGGCTGATGTGCACGCGGTGCTCGAGCACATGGCGAGCTTCGCGAACGACGTGCGCTCCGGAGCATGGACTGGGCACACCGGTCAACGGATCACCACGGTGGTCAACATCGGCATCGGTGGCTCGGACCTCGGCCCGTTCATGGCCTATCGGGCGCTTGAAGCGTTCCGCCACGAGTCGATCGAATGCCGTTATGTCTCGAATGTCGATGGAACCCATCTGCATCAGGCGCTCACGGGCATCGACCCGGCCACCACACTGTTCATCGTTGCGTCGAAGACATTCACGACGCTCGAGACCTTGTCGAATGCCAAGAGCGCACGGGCTTGGTTGCTCGATGGGTTGGGCGGCGACGAGTCGGCGATCGCAAAGCACTTCGTGGCGTTATCGACGAACGCCGAGGGCGTTGCTGCCTTTGGTATCGATACGGCCAACATGTTCGAATTCTGGGACTGGGTTGGCGGGCGCTACAGCATGGACGCCGCGATCGGTCTGTCGCTGATGCTGGCCGTCGGCCCCGACAACTTCATGGACATGCTGTCTGGCTTCCATGCGATGGACACGCACTTCCGGACTGCCCCGATCGAGCAGAACCTTCCGGCGATGCTCGGACTTATCGGCGTGTTCTACCGCAACTTCTTCGACTGGCCGACCCACGCCGTCCTCCCCTACTGCCAGCTGCTCGATCGCTTCCCGGCGTACCTGCAGCAGCTCGACATGGAGAGCAACGGCAAGCAGACCACCATCGACGGCGAAGCCGTTTCGTACGACACTGGTGCGGTCGTGTGGGGCGAGCCGGGCACCAACGGCCAGCACGCCTTCTACCAACTGATCCATCAGGGCACGACTCCGGTGCCGTGCGACTTCATTGGGTTCTACGAGCCTGACTTCCCCGCCGTCGACCATCACGATGCGCTGATCGCAAACCTATTCGCGCAGGCCGAAGCGCTTGCCATGGGCAAGACCGCCGACGAAGTCCGGGCCGAAGGTGTCGACGAATCGCTCGTCAGTCACAAAACGTTCCCGGGCAACCGTCCAAGCACCATGCTGATGGCCCCAAGGCTCACCCCATTCGTCTTGGGGCAGCTGGTGTCGCTCTACGAACACCGCACGTTCACCCAAGGCGTGATCTGGGGCGTCAACAGCTTCGACCAGTGGGGCGTCGAGCTCGGCAAGATTCTGGCAAAGGCCATCATCCCCGAGCTCGAATCAAGTAGCACCGAGCTCACACACGACAGCTCAACAAACGCCCTCATCGAGCGCTACCGAGCCCACCACAACCGCTAACCCGACAGGTACCAGGCACCTTTGAGGCGACAGGTACCAGGCACCTTTGGGGCGAAAGGAACGTGGCACCTTTGGGGCGAAAGGTACCAGGTTCCCTATAGGTCTGACCTATGGGTTAGGCGAGGACTTGGTCGAGGGCGGCGTCTAGTGAGGCGACAGTGCGGTCGATGTTTTGGAGCTTGTCGAGGCCGAACAGGCCCAGGCGGAACGTGCTGAAGTCGTCCCGTTCGCCGACTTGCAGCGGGACGCCGCCGGCGATCTGCATTCCGGCGGCAGCGAACTTCGAACCGTTCTTCACGTCACCATCGGACGTGAAGCTGACGACAACGCCAGGGGCGCCAAAGCCGTCGGCGGCGACGCTGACGATGCCTCGGGCGGCGAGGGTCTCACGCACACGCCGACCGAGCTCGGCTTGGTCGTCCTTCACCTGGTCGAAGCCGTAGGCCTCGGTCTCGGCCATCACGTTGCGGAACTGGGTGAGCGCATCGGTGGGCATAGTCGCGTGGTACGCGTGACCGCCGCTCTCGTAGGCAGCCATGATGCTGCGCCACTTGCCCAGGTCGCACGAGAAGCTTGAGCTCTGGGTCTCGGCCAGCAGGGCTTCGGCTTTCGCGCTCATCATGACAAGGCCAGCACACGGAGGGCCGCTCCAGCCCTTCTGTGGCGCACTGCACAACACGTCGACGCCGAGCGCCTTCATATCGACCCAGATGGTGCCGGAGGCAATGCAGTCGAGGACGAAGATTCCGCCAACTGCGTGGACAGCGTCGGAGACCGCGGCGAGATATTCATCGGGCAAGATCATGCCGGCCGAAGTTTCGACATGCGGGGCAAAGACGACCGCTGGCTTGAGCTCGGCGATCTTCGCAGTGACCTCGTCGATGGGGGGCGGTGCGAACTGGCCTTGGGTCTCGTCGGCGAGCTGACGTGCCATGAGCACGGTCTCGCTCGCGGGGATCTTCCCGGCTTCGAAGATTTGCGTCCATCGGTAGCTGAACCAGCCGTTGCGGATGACGAGGACGTCCTTGTCAGTGGCGAACTGGCGGGCGACGGCTTCCATGCCATAGCTGCCGCTCCCTGGCACGATCGCCACAGCATCGGCGTTGTACACCTGGCGAAGTGTCGACGAGATGTCGTTCATCACGCTTTGGAACGACTGGGACATGTGGTTGAGGGCCCGGTCGGTGTAGACCACCGAGTATTCGAGAAGGCCGTCAGGATCTACGTTCGGAAGAAGTGCTGCCATTTATGGTTTCTAGCAAGCATTTCGTGCGTTTACTGATCTTCAAAGATCTGTAGAACGCCTGAATAGTTACTCACCCAAACATTTGACGTATTTGGATCGACCGTGATGCCGATCGGCTTCTCGGCAGTGCGTAACTCTTGCACTTCTTCCATCTCGGCGGTGAGCACCTTCGACATGGTGTTCGAGACGTAGTTGACGACGTAGAGCGCTTCGCCATCGCCGGAGATCGCCATCGAACGTGGTGCGTCGCCGGTGCGCACCTTCTCGATGATCTCGCCGGTCTCGAGGTCGATCTTGATGACCCGACCTTCGCCGTTGAGGGTGGCGTACAGGAACTTGTCGTCTGGGCTGAGCACAACGCTCCGCGGACCTCGGCCGACGTCTTCGATCCACTCGACCTCAATGTCGAGGTTCCACTCTCCCAAACGAACGCTCTGCGCCTCGGGCGGGAACACGCGGCTTTCGGGGCGACCGATCTTGTCGAGCGGGATGACGGCGATTCGGGTGCCACCCATCTCGGTGACATACGCGGTTGATGAATCGCTGCTGATGGCGATGCCTCGTGGGTGGCGGCCGATGTCGATGCGTGCGATCTCGCGTCCCGCGCGGGTGTCGACGATGCTCACATCGAAGCTGCACCAGTTGCTGACGATCACGAATTCATCGTTCGGGGTGACGGCGAGGAACTTGGGGACGGCGCCGACTTCGATGACTTGGTCGATCTCGAGCGATTCGGTGTCGACTCGGTAGAGAAAGCTGTTGTCCCAGCCGGTGTCGCGGCAGCTATCGCCGGGCTCTGGGCCGAAGCCGGGGCCGTACATCGCGTAGTTCGAGACGTAGACGTAGTCGCCGGTCGAGGTTGATGCCGCCTCGACGGGGGCTCCCCGAGCAACGACGCCATCGGCAATGCCGAACTCGGCTAGATCAACGCGGTCGTTGATGGTCTTCAGCAGCGACCCTTGCTCGTCGTACACCGTGATCGAGTGTCGATACATCATGTTCTGGGCAAAGAACAGACCGTTCGGCGTCGCCGTCACCGACTTGGGCGAGATGTTGCCCGAGACGGAATCGATTCGAGCGAGCTCGCGCTCTGACAGCGGGATCGTCGTCGTGGTTGTGGTGGTCGTGGACGTTGTTGTCGTTGACGTGGTCGTGGTTGGTGCGAGCGTGGTCGTTGGTGCGGCGGTCGTGGTTGGTGCCGCCGTGGTGGTTACCGGCGCTGCCGTTGTGCTTGCTGGGGCCGCAACGATCGTCTCGGCCTGGTTCTTGAACATCACGCCGAGCACCGCCACAAGCCCGAGAGCGAACAACAGCCCGAAGTACATCAGGCCGTCCGTTCGACGGTTTCCGGCGGGTTGAATCGGCGGTGGCGTTGGGGCACCTTCACGTCCGACGGTTGGCGCGAGTGCGGTGCGGGGACGTGCAGGAGTTTGCGACGTCGGCGGAGCCGTCCGCTGGCGCGGACCTGGACGCTGAGGTCCCTTTGGCGAGTCGGGTCGCATGCTCACAGCTGCAACACTATTCGCCGTTCAGGCGGCCCACGAGACGGGGGCGAGAGTTCACAACCGAGATATGCGCGCTACGGTTAGAGGCTCGGCACGCAAGAGCCGGAGTTTCTTGACAAACGAGACACGTAACGCACAGCAGCTACTGCTGTGTTCTTGCACACGGGGCTGATCGGTTTCGACGTTGGAGTCGGAAGTTTCATCGTGCGACCGGAGTTGCTCAGACTCCTAAAACGGGGCAACAACAGAGACGCCAATCAGGACGATCTCGCTCTCGCTGTCTAACTTTTAGTTAGACGGTACAGAGTCATTGCGAGCAGAAATGTCACGCGGGGCCAGTTCACTGCAGCCCGGCAACAGAAGCAGTGGAGGACCGTAGGGAAAGACCACTGACGGCGAGAAAGACCGCTGACATCGGAGAAAGATCCGGCAGCCAGACTTCGGTCTAGCCGACCCAACGGTGCCGCAGCTGTTAAGCAGCGAATTGGGAATGGTCGTATCGCGGGTTGCAACCCTTCATCGGACGAGGGTTCAATTCCCTCCAGCTCCACTTGCTCGAAGCGCTAACAACCCCGGCCAAGGCCGGGGTTGTTCTCGTTTTCGCGATGGGCCATCGTGGGCCCTCGCCGCGGGTTACTCCTCGGGAGCTGACTCGAGCGACACGACCAGCTGGCCGCTGTCGCTTGCGCCTTGCACGAGTCCGTTCCACGATGGCGAGCTCACTGCGCTGAAGGTCATCTTGCTATCGCCGTCGCTGGTTGCCGTCGTGCCGTCGACGGTGAAGCCGATCTTCTCCAGCTTCTTCACGTACTCGTCGTGGGCTCTGATTGGATCGTCGACTTCGACGACGAGCGACAACACCTGGTTCTCACCGCTGTCGAAGGAGCTGGCAGACACAACTTGTCCGGTTGGAACCGGAACCTCGCTCGGCCAGTTGTCTGGCATCTCCTCACCGCTGGTGAAGTTGAGAACCTCGCCGCTCTCGTTTTGACCGGTAACCGTGACGGCGCCGTCGTCTTCGGTGAGCGTGATGTTCACATCGTCGCCATCGTCAAGGCCCTCACCAGTGATCAGCACATCGCCATCTTCCTCGCTGATGTTGATGTTGAAGTCCTCATCACTGTTCGGATCGCTGCCCTCGATCGTCAGCTCGCCCTCTTCACCATCGAAGTTGATCGAGAACTCTTCGCCATCGGCACCAGTCACGCTGAACTGGCCGTCACCGCTGTCGAAGTCGAGCTCGATGTCTTCGCCACTGTCTCGCTCGATGGCTTCTTCGAGGCCTTCCTCAAGGAGGTTCTCGGCGATGTTTCCGCAGGCACTCAGGCTGACGATGGCACCCAATGCACAGGCGAAGCGCAGGAGCTTCCCAGCGAACAATGAACGAACACGACTTCTCATAACAGGCTCCCACCAGGTTGTTGGCTTGCTGTCTGTCAGAGCTCTGGACGTGACTGGTGATACGTGGATTTCGTTGTTTCGTTGTTGGTGTGACTGTGCACTGTTCGCTCCGCGCTCATTGGGGGGGTTCGCTGACGTAGATGCCAGGAGGGAGCAATTCGTTCACACGAGCGTGAAGTTTCTTGGTGTTACCGCCGCAAGTCGGGATTCTCGCGGACCACATCGCGAAACCGCCAGTACTCGGCACTCATGGTGGCGATGAGCACCAACGTCACGACCAAGACGGCGAGCTCGGCCTTGATAGGCAAGGTGGCGGAGAGGACCACGACGATGACGACGCCAATGATTCGCTCGCGCATGATCGTGCCGTAAGCGCGGTACATCGCCACGGCTTGGGAGAGGAAGTACAACGCAATCGACACGCCGAGCATCCAACGAGTGAAGCCGGTGAGTGGGTCAACCGGATGAAGAAAGGCCTCTTCAAGTGCGACGGCGAAGAACACGATGCCGACGAGCATCGGGTAGTGGGACAGCGAGTACAGATCACGAGCGATCGCTCCGGTGGTCATTGCGTCGGCTTCGTGAAGGCGCCGCTCCCAAATGCCTGGAGCTTGTCGAAGTATGCCCACCACATTGCGGCAACGCCGATGATCCCGACGCCAAGCCGCCACACGACCTCGACCGATGGACCAACGTCATCGCCAGCGGCGGCGGTGAGCGCCACGCCCACGGCAATGATCGCCTCGCCGAGAGCGATGATCATGATGAGGCCATGACGTTCAGCGAAGTGCTCGGCATCGACATGCCATTCGCTCGAGCCGGACAAAATTGCAGCAGCAACTTCGATCGTCAACGCAACGACCCAAATCCACACCAGGCCCGACCCGCCGACGGCGGCACCGATGATGACCAAGATGGGCGAAATGAGCGAGACGGGAAGGTACCGGCGAATCGACTCGTGCTCGACTGCATCATCGAGCGTGCCAAACCACATGACAACGCCGGCGAGGAGTCGCGAGACGGCATAACCTCCGGCGAGCCACATCGCTCCTTCGTCGAACGCTGTCGGGATCGAGTATCCCATCACGAAGATGGCGATCATTGCGATGAGGATCAGCACTCGACGAACACGGTTGGAGAGGTCGACGGCATTCATCGACCATGTCCATGTGCCCCAGCTCCACCACAGCAGGCCCAAGATCAAGGCTCCCTGGAGGGCGCTGGTGAGATTGTGATCGTGGACAATGAATCCCACAACTCGGGTAAACCCGAACACGTACACAAGATCGAAGAAGAGCTCGATCGGGTGGGCGGTCTTTCCTTCGGTCTCAGCTTCGCTCATCCGAGGAAGCTATCTCGTTGCACGACCGTCGGCGAGCCCGGACTACATTCGGGCGATGGCTTCGATTGCGGACATTGAACGGTTAGCAACAGTCGAGCACGGGCTGGTCACCATCAGCGTTGCTCGCGAGGACGAGTCGGTGCACTCGTCCGTCGTCAACGCCGGCGTGATGGACCACCCAGTCACGGGCGAGCGGGTGATTGCTGCGGTGTTGCGCGGGCCAAGTTGGAAGCTGGGGCGCCTTCGTCAGACGAACCGATGCACGATCCTGTTTCGGGTCGGATGGGACTGGGCTTCGGTCGACGGCCCGGTCGATCTGATTGGCCCGAACGACACCTTCGACGGCTTCGACTCGGCGAACGTAGCGACCCTGTTACGTGAAGTGTTTGTCGCTGCCGGAGGAACCCATGATGACTGGGACGACTATGACAAGGTGATGGCCGAGGACGAACGAACTGCCGTGTTCGTGAAGCCGGTGCGCATTCAAGGACGGGGCTAACGCGTTGACAACACCAGATCTCGATGTTCTCCGATCGATCGAACGGCGGGTGCTGTGGCTAGCCGCCCGGATGGTCGACGCTGCGAACCGTCGACCGGCCGGTGAGATCAAGGTCGGCGGACACCAAGCATCGTCAGCGTCGATGACGACGATCATGACGGCGCTCTGGTTCGGGCACATCTCCGGTGAAGACAAGGTGGCCGTCAAACCACACGCGTCGCCTGTGTACCACGCCATCAAGTACCTGACTGGCGAGCTCGACCGCAGTTACCTCACGACCCTGCGCGAACGCGGCGGCTTGCAGGCGTATCCGTCGAGAACGAAAGACCCCGACGTGGCCGACTTCTCAACCGGCTCTGTTGGTCTTGGCGCAGTCGCTCCCCTGTTCTCGGCCCTCACCCGCCGATACATCGATAGCCATTTCGGCGAGCGACCTGACGCTCGGTTTGTTGCGCTGGTCGGCGACGCCGAGCTCGACGAAGGGAACGTGTGGGAGGCCATTGCCGATCCGGCAACGAAGGGCCTCGGCAACTTCACGATGGTTGTCGATCTAAACCGTCAGAGCCTCGACCGGGTGATTCCCGAGATCGCCGCCGAACGACTGAAGAGCTTTTTCGCTGACGCTGGGTGGCATGTCGCAGAAGCCAAGTGGGGACGACTCCTTCAAGAGGCGTTCACCTTGGACGGCGGCGATGCACTCGAAGCCCACATCTCGAGCATGTCGAACGAGGCCTACCAAGAGCTGTTTGCGCTCGAAGGTTCTGAGATGCGCAATCGGTTCCTCGCTGGCGCTGACGCATCGGTGGTGAAGCTCGTTGGCGAGCTCGCTGATGGGCCGCTGAAGACACTCGTCACCGACCTTGGCGGCCACGACATGTCGGTCTTGCTCGATACCTACAAGGCGTGCGATGCCGAGCCCGATCGCCCCTCGGTGGTCTTTGCGTACACGGTGAAGGGCAAGGGTCTTCCGATGGCGGGCGACCCCATGAACCACGCCGCTCTCATGTCTCCGGCCGAGATCGATGCGCTGCGGGCATCGGTTGGGCTCGACGAGACCAACGAATGGGACCGGTTCGAACCGAGCTCGCCAGCCGGAAAGCTCTGTGCGTCGGTTGGCGGCGACATCAACAACGCGAAACGCAAAGAACGACCGCAGCTTCCCGTTCCTGCAGCGGCCCGCCCTCCAGTCACCAACGGCAAGCCATCGACCCAGGAGGCTTTCGGTCGGATCTTGGCCAGCCTGGCCGACACCGAAGGCGTTGGCGAGCACATCGTGTCGACTGCACCCGACGTGTCGATCTCGACCAACCTCGGCGGCTTCATTAACAAGAAGGGCGTCTATGCCCCCACCCAAGCCGACGACCATGGCGGCTCGGCGCAGCTGTTGAAGTGGGAACCAGGCCCGACCGGTCAACACATCGAGCTCGGCATTAGCGAGATGAACCTGTTCATGCTCCTTGGCCAGCTCGGCCTCAGCCACGACCATCACGGCCATCATCTGATTCCGATCGGCACCGTCTACGACCCGTTCGTGCTTCGAGGACTCGACGCTCTGATCTATGGCATCTACAACGATGCGCGGTTCATCGTGACCGGCACCCCTGCCGGTGTCACGCTCGCACCAGAAGGCGGCGCGCACCAGTCGACGATCACCGCGTCGGTCGGGGCCGAACTCCCGAACCTCACCTACGCCGAACCGGCGTATGCCACCGAGGTCGATTGGCTGCTGTGCGATGCCATTGAGCAACTCGCAGCCCCCAACGGCACGAGCACCTACCTACGCCTCTCGACCCGACCGATCGACCAGGCACCGTTTGCCGCAGCGCTCGAGCGCCATGGCGAGTCGTCGCTTCGTTCGATGGTGCTCGCTGGTGGCTACCGGTTGCTCGACAGCCCGAACGACGGCCGACCTGGCGTAACGATCGTGACTACGGGAGCAATGGCACCCGAGGCGCTTGCCGCCGCAGAAGAGCTCGATGATGAAGGGGTGCAGGCAACCGTGATCCATCTGACGAGCCCCGATCGGGTGTATCAGAGCTGGCGCAGCGGGTTCGCAGCGAGCACAGCATCGCCCTCGGTTGTGCGCTCACCAAGCCATCTGCATCGGCTACTCCCCCACGATGAGCGGCGGCGTCCCATCGTGAGCGTGCACGACGCAGCGAGCCACAGCTTGGCGTGGTTGGGTTCGGCGATCGGCACCCGCCAGTACGCGCTTGGCGTGGATCGATTCGGCGAGTCGGGCACCATTGCCGACTTGCACGAGCTCACTGGCATTTCGACCGGCAACATCGTCAACGCAGGCCTGATCGCCGTATCTGAAGCCGAGCTGTACGAGCAGGATTAGGCGGCTCGATGCGAGCCATCGTCTCGTTGGTGATGGTTAGCTCGCGAGTCGACGAATGATGCTGCGCAATGCGGCGCTTCGACTCGATTCATCATCTGCGGAGTCAGCAATCGAGTCGACGACTGAACCGTCAACGGCCGTTGCGCCGGCAGAATCTGTGGTCCTGTCGAGGCTCGCCTCGGCGAGCGAGTCGCGAGACTCTTGCAGGAGCTCACGAAGCTGTGATGCCCGCTGAGGTTGAATCGTCTCGAGCGGTTGCGCGGCTCCGCCCATATGGGGACGAGCAGCAAACCGTGACGAGGTCGGAGCTGGAACTGCAGCCGAAGCAGGTTGCGCAGCCGGGGCCGCTGCGGGATTCGGCGCGGGCGTCGATGCAGGCGCCGCTGTTGCAGGAGCAGGGGCAGGCGTTGGCACAGCAGCTGCAGGCGCAGGTTGTGCAGGCGCAGGTTGCGTTGGTGTGGGAGCCGCTGGCGAAGAAGCCGCTGGGGTCCGAGCGATTGGGGCCGCAGGTGGTGACGGTGCTCGCGCCTCCAGAGCGGCAGGCGCAGCAACAACTGCTGGTTCGACACCCGAGCCAAGCGCTGCACGAAGCAAGTCAGGAATGGCGATCGATGGCAACGAGTCGGCCTTCGAAATATCAACCAATGGGGTGCACGCATAGTTGCCAGCGTTGCCATGGTTGTGCCTGATGAGCTCGACCATCTTGTGCTGCGCGATTCGACGACTCTTTACGTCGTCGGCATCTTCGAGCACGACCCGGCCCGAGGCAAGAACGAGCTTGCCGTTTCTCGCCGCGTTCGTGATTTCCAAAATTGCATACATCTCGTGCTTCGCTGCATAGCGAAGCAACACTTCAAATCCGCCGCCTGACAATGAGCCTTGGTAGGTCAGTGCAGTCACGACGGTCGGCCTCCCAACAAGCTCTTTTCGAGGGGCGTCAAGACGGCGATTGCGTTCCGGGCCTTGAGGTGAAGCAATCCGAGATTGATGTTCGACATCGTCAACACAACAAGAGCGCATTGCTGGCCCACTGCGTAGATAACGACGTAGCCGTTGGATGAGCGAACCACGAGCTCGTCGGCGTCTGTGGCTCCCCCAAGTTGGGCGAGCTTGCTTCCGAGAGCGAACGAGGAGGCGACGACCGCAGCAACGGGCTTCTGTCGTGCCTCGTCGAGGTCTGCGACGATCGGGCGCCCATCGACCGAGGTCAACAACGACCCGGTGATCATCGGGATCGACGTAAAGAGGTCGGCGAGAACATTCTCGGCCTGATCGAAGGCGGTCTGGTCCGAAGTGGAGAAAATGCTCATGCGGCCTCACGTTGGGTTTGTTCCGCAGCGACTTCCACTTCGAGGATGTTGATGAGGAGCTCGATTAGGGCGTTCTGTGCTTGCTCTCGATCGGTGACGTCGAAGCCGACGTACGTCGCACCTTCGACAGGCACCTGTGACCTCACTGCTTCGACCAGGTCGGGCCGGTCGAGCGCTCGGTTCACTCCAACAACCACCGGATGGTTGTTGTTGCGTTGGAAGTGGGCGGCCATGCGGGCCGACGTCTCCCAGGTTTCAGGTCGGTCAGCATCGACGAGCAAGAAGAGCCCATCCATGCCGACACTCACGATGTCCCACATGAAGCTGAAGCGTTCCTGGCCGGGCACGCCGTACAGGTTCAGCTCAACCGTGAACGCATCGGTTTGGTGTTTCAGCGTTCCGTATTCCATGCCGACCGTCGTCATCTCTTTGACGAGCGCCTCGTCGCCCGAGGTTGGTGCCTCGGTGCCAACGAGGGGCCCGTCTGAAGATGCGGTGATCATGGTGGTTTTTCCGGACGCGAAGGGTCCAGCGACTACCACCTTGAAGTCGTACTGCATGGTCATCGAAGCGTCGTGCCTTCGCTAGAAGACGAGGCCCTCTTCAATCGTCTGCAGCTGGCGACGTGCCATGGCGAGGTTTGCAGTTTCGCGGTTGAGAGCGAGGTACATGAACAGGCCGTCGTGCTTCGCCAGCAAGCGGATGAGGTGGTACTGGCCGCCAAGGGTGATCAGCACGTCTTCGATGCGGTCGGCGAGGCCGAGCGCGTTCATGGTGGACATCTTGGCGCGGATCACTTCGGTGTTTCCTGCAGCTGCGACCTCAAGGTCGAGACCGTTGCCACCACCGGCGGTACCGAGGGTCATGCCCGAGCCGTAGTCGACGAGCGCGACGCCAACGGCGCCCGTGATCGACATTGCTTCTTTTAGGCTCTCTTCGAGTTGCGACATCTTCGTAATCTTCTTCCTGGCGCGAACGGCCATCACCACGGAACTTCTCCGATAGTTAGGTGTTCGGCATTCGAAGAGCTGCCTTTAGGAGACCGTTGAAATCAATAGGTTTCCGGAAAAATCTGGAAACCGTGTCCCCTGCGGGCGGCGCGATTTAGCCGATGCTCAGAACCTGCGCCGTCGTGTTGATCGCGCTGAATCGGTCGGCAAGAGCGGCGAGCGATGCCGCATGAAGAGCCTCAGCCGGAACGGCCTCGCCAGCGACGGTTGCTGGGAGCGTTCGTGTGGCGGTCGCATCGGACACAACCGTCGTCTCATAGCCAAGATCGAGGGCTGCCCGTGCTGTCGAGCTCACGCACATATGGGTCATGAACCCGCAGATGATGAGGTGAGGCCGACCGATGCCTGCGAGGTGGTTCTGGAGCTCGGTGTGGGCGAACGCGTTCGGTAGGCCTTTGGTGATGACGGTTTCGCCTTCGACTGGTGCGACTTGGGCAATGATTTGGCCGCCCTTGGCCGGGTCGAAGGCTCGGCCTTCGGATCCCTCGTGCGCGATGTGCACGATTTCTGCGCCGTCCTTGCGCCCCTTTAGAAGGAGAGCCGTGATGTTGTCGAGCGCCGGTTGGAGGCCCGGGAGCATGAGTGCTCCTTGCTCGGTGTACTCCATCTGAGCGTCGATCACGATAAGCACTGCGTCGTTCATTGGGCCGTAGTGCGGTGGCAGTCCGGCGGCGGCTCGGAGGGTAAACGGCTGTTGTTCGGCGTCGGTCATGGAGCGACTCTATAGCTCCGACTACCAGCCGCATACAGGGTGAGCTGCGGGTGTATCGGCCTCTTCCGATGAGATCTTGACCGGTTTGCGGTGTGCGTCTGTCACAGCCGAAATCTGCATCCGGGTCGAGGGTGGCTCACGTAGTACCAGCAATCCCCTCCACCCCCCATCAATCCCCCCAAAAGGAAATACCAATGAACATCAACTCAAAGCGCATGGCTGCGCTTCTTCTCACCCTCGGAATGACCGCCGCGGCCTGTGGCACCGAAACCGAAGCCATCGATCAAGTCCAGCCGGCACAGGCTGAAGAGTCTCTCGCAATGGCGGACGACGCTATGGAAGACGAGGCAATGGAAGACGAGGCAATGGCCGACCTTCCAGCAACCGTCGTCGACATCGCAACCTCAAGCGACGACTTCAGCACGCTCGTCGCAGCTGTTGTTGAAGCTGACCTTGTGGACACCCTCTCCGGTGATGGCCCATTCACGGTCTTCGCACCAACCAACGCCGCATTCGAGCAGGCGCTCGCTGACCTCGGCCTGACCGCTGAAGAGCTCCTCGCTTCCGACGATCTCGCCAGCATCCTCACCTACCACGTAGTGCCCGGCAAGATCATGGCCGCTGACGCAATCGCAGCGGACGGCACCGAGGTCGCCACCGTAAACGGCGACACCATCGAGGTAAACGTTGTTGACGGCAACGTCATGATCGACGGCGCAACCGTGACGACTGCTGACCTCGAGGCCGGCAACGGCGTCGTTCACGTCATCGACTCAGTCATCCTTCCTGGGCCTCATAGCGAGGACGCCATGGAAGACGACGCGATGGAAGAAGACGCGATGGAAGAAGATGCGATGGAAGAGGACGCCATGGAAGAAGAGGCAATGGCCGACCTTCCTGCAACCGTCGTTGACATCGCAATGTCCAGCGACGACTTCAGCACGCTCGTCGCAGCTGTTGTTGAAGCTGATCTTGCCGAGACCCTCTCCGGTGAGGGCCCGTTCACGGTATTCGCCCCAACCAACGCCGCATTCGAGCAGGCACTTGCCGACCTCGGCCTGACCGCTGAAGAGCTCCTCGCTTCCGACGATCTTGCCAGCATCCTCACCTACCACGTCGTACCCGCCAAGGTTCTCGCCGCTGACGCAATCGCAGCCGACGGCACCGAGGTTCCAACCGTAAACGGCGACACCATTTCGGTCTCGGTTGTTGACGGCAAGGTGATGGTCGACGGCGCAA
>CAKZVC010000058.1 GCA_937922235.1 uncultured Acidimicrobiales bacterium
CGGTCGCTGATGCGTTGAAGGCGTCGGCCAGGGACGAGCCCTCGGCGTTGTCGAATCCGTGGATGCCGCCTGCTATCTCGACGTAGCTGACCTCCACCCCGGCCTCGCGCATGCGTCGGGCGTACTCCCGGCTCTCATCCAAGAACAGATCGGACGTGCCAACGCCGACCCATGCCGTAGGCAACCCCGAAAGATCTTCTCGACGTGCCGGCACTGCGTACGGTCCGGCGTTCGTGCCGGGAGGCCCACCGAGATAACTCGTCCAGCCGAAGAGATTGTTTGCATTGCTCCACACGCGATGTCGAGGCTTGTCTAGCTCGCGTTGCGCGGCGGTTTGGTCGTCGGCCATCGGGTAAACGAGCAGCTGTCCGCTCGGTTGGATTCCGCCGTCATCAGAGATTCGCTGCACGAGCGAAGCGGCCATGCCGCCACCAGCGCTGTAGCCACCGATAACGATTCGGGTCGGGTCGACGCCGTAGTCGTTCGCGTTGTCTCGAAGCCACGACCATGCGGCGTGGCAGTCGTCGAGCCCGGCCGGGTAGGCGTGGTCGGGCGCAACTCGATAGCCGGGACAGAAGACAGCGACGCCGAGGTCCCGTGCGAACGCCGCGGCCTTCGCAAGGACATCTTCCTTCCGTCCCAACACATACCCGCCGCCGTGGATCAGCAGGACGGCGCCGCGAGCGGTTTGGGTTTGCGGCCGAATAGCCAAGATGCCGTGGCCGACATCGTTGATCTCGGTGGTCCATAGGCCTGACAAGTCGGGCGTGCCGAGGAGACGATCGCCGATCGCGGGCATGAGTGTGCGAAGGGGCTTGAGCAGCCACTTGTTGACGGTCATCATTCCGGCTTGTTTGTCGAGCGCGGCGAACTCAGCTCCGGTCGGCACTCGTGTTGCCGTGCTAACCGCCATGTTGGGCTCGGTCGAAAATCCGCTAGGAACCTGTGCTGTCATGAGTCTCCCCCTGGAGCCGACAGTAGTCGCGTCACATCATTCGAAGCTCGTGAACTAGCTGGCCAGGGCCGCGTCAAGCCACGCATTGACCCGATCGGGGTTGTCGGCGACCCACGCTTCGGCGATATCCCACGACACCTCGATCTGGTCTTCCCAGTCCTCGAGCTCGCGCTTCTTTAGCTCGGCAAAGAGCTCAGACACTTCGAGATGGTTGAGCTCAACTGCGTTGAGGAGTGCGTGCGCCGTTGGATTCGCGTCGAGCCATTCGGTGTTCGCCGCGGCGGTGACATCGGATCCAACCCATCCGAGCTGACAGCCATCGGGACCCTGGGTGCACAACGTGCTTGGTACATCGGTATAGCCCGGAGTTCCATCATCGTTGAGGACGATCGAACTGGGTGGCCCAGGTTCGTCGGGATAGTTGCCAACACGTAGGGCCGCTTCGTTGGTTACCGAAAGCCACATCGTCTTCTCGCCAACTTCTGCGTCAGCGAAATAACTCGTCGGCGTCCACACGTAGGCAACCGCCGGCAGCCCTTCTTCGAGACGAGCAAAGAACTCGTCGAACATCACGTCGTACGACCCGCGAATTTCTTGCTGCAGCGAGTCCCATTCATTGACGCGTATATAGACGTCGGTGACCTCATCACACGTCCACGACTCTGGACATCCATAGATCTCTCCGAGACCATCGCCGTCGCTATCGATCGCCGCAGCCAACCGCGGATCTTCGTTGATCTGGCCCAGATGCGTGATGTTGTTCTCGTCGGCCCACGACTTCGTAACGAGAAACCCCTGCAGGCCTCCCGCGGGTTGATGCGGCCGATCGATCACCGTAACCAAATCTCCGACAGGTCCAAGTGGCCCTCCGCCTTCAATCCAGCCCAAGTGGCTTGGCCACATGTCGAGCGTCAGGTCGGCCTCGCCTTGAGCGAGCCGGCCATAGAGATAGTCGGGGGCGATGCCTCGTCGAGTCTCGAACTCTTCGACCTCATATCCGGCCTGTTCGAGGAGCACCATCACGATCGAGCTCGACACCAGCGCCGAGTCCCAGTTCGGCCGTATCACTCGAACGACGCCCAGGGCTTCGGCAGGCTTGCGGGTTGTCGTGGGTGCGACCGTGGTTGTCGTGAGCGTCGTCGGTGCTGCGGTTGTCGTCGAGTCAGCCTCGGCGCTCTCAGGTGATGACGTGCATGCGGCTGCCACGAGGGCCATCGCCACAACCAGAACCATCAACCTGCCCACGGTTCAAGAGTGACACACCAATGCCTCGCCGCACTCGCGGCCAGCGTGACTAACTGGCGTCTTCCAAGGCGTCTTCGGCATCCTTCAATGCATCCTCGGCGTCCTTGAGGGCGTCTTCGGCATCGCCGAAAGCGTCATCGAGTAGATCGTCCAACTCGCCCTCGTCGAAGAGGTCCTCCAGAAGACGGTCATCGAAGAAGCTGTCGACGCCCTCACCGTCGAAGAACTTATTGAGGCCTGGCGTGATCACACCTTCAAGCCCGGGCAGATCGCAATCGGGGATCTCGATCGTGAGTGAGTCACCCGATCGATCGAGCTCGACCTGCATGCACTCCGAGAACTCTTCCATCTCCTGACGGAAATCCTCCATTGCGGCGTCATCGACTCCTGGGAGGCCGTCGAAGAACGTGTCGAAGTCTTCGGGAAGCCCGTCGCCGTCGAAGAACGTGTCGAAGTCTTCGGGAAGCCCGTCGCCGTCGAGGTCGAGCTCGAAGTTGTCGTCGAAGACACCCTCGGGGATGTCGAAGTCCTCGGAGAAGTCTTTGAGGTCGAAGAACTGCATCGGGCCGTCAGCGTGCTCGGTCACCAGGTCGAGCACCTGATCGATGTCGCTGGTTGGGCCGGTGACCGACACGAAGGTTTCGCCGTCGAAGAACGCTGACGCAGTCGTCTCGTCTCCCTGTTCATCGAGCCACACGGTCTCGTCATCGACGGTTCGGGTGGAGTCAGCTGCTGCCTCGGCAGCAGCGGCACGCTCAGCGGCGTCGCCTCCGGTGATGACTGCGATCGAGAACGACGTGTCACCAAAGTTCAGGCTCAGGTCGAAGTTCTCCTCATCAATACCTGCGAACGGGCCGAGGTCGGCATCGGCGTCCGAGTCTTCCGGAGTGGTCGTCGTCGAAGTCGACGTGCTGGTCTCGGCGGGCTGAACCGCAACTGCACCCTCGCCAATCGAATCGCCGGCGACGCCGTCAGCTGCGAACGTGACGACATCATCGGGCTGATCCCCACCGATCAGCGATGCTCCCAGCGGGAGACCAACGACAAGCGCAAGTGCTGCGATGCCCCCGCCGATAGCACGGCGACGGTTCGTTCGACGACGGTCGACCTCAGCGGTGAGCTCGTCAACAGATGGAGGGATGGGAACCGGCCGAAACGCAGCGCGTTGACCAGCGGATTCGAGAAGATCAGGTGACGGCATGGAAGAGACGCCTTTCAGAGGAGTAGTTCGGCCCGAGCTGTTCGGCGAGCGTCTGATGCGCACGGCGCAGCGTGGTTGCTACGGTTCCGCGCTTGACGCCCAGGGCCGTCGCGATTGCGGGCTCGGTTAGGTCGGCGACGTATCGAAGCACCACGACGGATCGGGTCCGGTCGGGTAGCTGCGCTACGGCGTTCCACAAGTGATGATCGGGTTCGACCGGCATGGCTACCGCTGCGCTCCAGTCGAGTTCAGCGGCCGTCGTGCGATCTCTCGCCACTCGCCGCAGGCGCTTCCGCGCATCGTTCAACGCCACCTTGTACAACCAACCGCCAGGGCGATCCATCGTCGAGACACGGTCCCACTTTGCAAGCGCGCGAACGAACGCTTCAGACGCAGCGTCGACCGAAACCTGTCGATCACCGGTGAGCAACGTCAATGCGTTGACCACTCGGGGATACTCGTTTCGGTACCACGTGTCGAAGTCGATCATCAGGGGTACAAGCCTCCTCGTCCCCAAAAGGTAGACAATCAATCGTGAGAATTTTCCGCGGCCTGTGACCTATGACTGAACGGGCCAGCATCAGGTGCACCAGTACCTTGGAGCTCATGCCAGTGAAATCCCCTCGACCAACCACTGACGAGTTGTCGTCCGACACAAAGCCTCTCCGTCGAAGTCGATTGGCTGCGACCCTGGCCGTTCTTGCGATGACCGGCGTCGTCTTAGTGGTGCTGTGGTTCAGTCTGACATCGCGCGGCTTCTCTGCAGTCGCCGATGCAGCAGACGGGGCGCGTGTCGTCGTTCGTGGCGTCGAAGAAACGCTCGATGCCGACCTGGTGAGTCGAAGCGATGTGCCGTGGGAGCGCGATGAAGTTGCTCATCTCATCGGATGGGGCAGCGTGATGGTGGCAACCGGATTGCTCTTCCGAAGTCGCCGCGCACTTGGCGACTTGGCGGTTGGCGTGTTCGGTGCGTCGGTCGCCATCGAGCTCATGCAGAAGCTGCTCACCACAACCCGCCGACTCGAAGCCGAAGACATAAGCGCGAACGCGCTCGGCATCATGGTCGGGCTGATGTTTCTCGTCGCACTCGAGCGCCTCGTTCCACCGAAGTGGACTGTCCCCCGGGCAAACTCTGGTCGTGCCTGACTACGAAGAACGTCCACGCGCTCTCCAGATGGCAGCGCGAGTCGAAAAGGTTGAACCGGCCGAACTGCCTGACATCTTCGCTGCGGCCGCCCTCGGTGTGATCCAGTTGCTCGACGATCATCGTTCGCTCCCGGGCGGCGAGTGGCACGACGAGGTCGCGGCGTGGAACGGCAGCCGCATCCGCAAGATCATGCGTCGAGCTCGGGCAAGTGCTTGGCAGCGAGCCCAAGACGTCCCGGGCCTCACCGTTGTGCACGGTTCGGCCGAGGTGCGCATCTTCGTCCCGGGCGTCGTTGATGAGGCTCCACCCGAACTGTCAAAGCTGCAGATCCAGTCGAGCCCGCTCGACGAACCCGACCATGTCGACGTGCTCGCCGCTGTCGATGAACCAACGCTCACCGTTCTCCTTAACCCAGCGGTCGAGATGAGCTGGGGCAAGCGCGGGGCTCAAGTCGCTCACGCAGCCCAACGATGTTGGGAGCAACTAGAACGCACCGACCGGTTTGATTGGAACGCCGCCACTCGGCCCGTTCGGGTCCTTACGCCGACGTCTGCGCTGTGGGCCGAGCTCCTCCCCGCGAGCACGACGCAGATTCGTGACGGCGGTTTCACCGAAATCGCCCCCGGCACCCTCACCGCAGCCTCCTGGCTCGCACGTTCCTGAGATTTCTGCCCGAAAACCGACCTGTCAGGTCTGAAACGGGGCAGAGATTTTCGTGGCGTGACCGCGGCCGCTTCAGTCATAGGTTCGATCTATGCCGTGCGCGACGATTGCTCTCTACCGCTCCTAGGTCAGTTCTATGACTATGGATGTATGGCAAACGAACTGTCGACGCTTTCGGTCGACACCCCCACCACTCAAGTGGCAAAGGCATCGCTTCTGCCGGGCCTTGCGGTCGCCGTGCTGCTCGCCGTTGGTGCCCGTGAACTAGCCGCACTCTCGCCCATCTCGTCGCTCACCATCGCCGTCGTCGCCGGGATGATCCTCGGCAACCTGCCTCTCGACATCGATCGCTTCCGTCCAGGTCTGGCCTTTGCAGGCAAGCACGTCCTCCGCATCGGCGTGGTCGCGCTCGGTATGCGCTTGTCGATCGGACAGATCGGCAACCTCGGTCTTCCGGTGATCCTGACGATCATGGCCACCGTCACCGCAACGTTCTTTGGCACTCAAGCCCTCGGTCGACGTCTCGGTGTCTCAGGTCCGCTATCTCTTCTCATCGCTACCGGCTACTCGATCTGCGGCGCATCAGCGATCGCCGCAATGGAGAGCAGCTCCGATGCCGACGAAGAAGAAGTCGCATTGGCGATTGGCCTGGTGACTCTCGCGGGCACGATCGCCATGTTCTCGATCCCCGTTCTCGGCGACGTGTTCGCACTGACCGATGCGCAGTACGTCGTCTGGGCTGGTGCCAGCATCCACGATGTCGCCCAGGTCGTTGCCGCAGGCTCGGCTCGCGGATCGGCCGTACTCGCCGGCGCCGTTGTCGTGAAGCTCACCCGCGTCATGTTGCTCGCCCCGCTCGTCACCGGCGTAAGCATCAGCCGCAGCCGCAGGTCCCCGAGCGAACCGGGCACTCGGCCGGCTCCAATCCCGAGCTTTGTTGCTGGCTTCCTCGTCTTTGTGGCACTACGCAGCACCGGCTTCGTCCCCGAGAACCTCATCGACACCGTCGCTTCGATCGAGAAGTGGCTCTTCGCTATTGCACTCGTCGGACTCGGTGCAGGCGTTCGCCTCGACCGACTTCGCAAGCTCGGCGGGGCACCTTTACTTCTCGGAGCAATGGCGAGCGGCATCGTTGCTGCGGTGAGCCTTGGAGCGGTACTGCTTACGGTCTGACCACGAGACCGCTATGCCGCTGGCAACTCGATCTGAAAGCGAGCGCCTCCCAATGGTGAGTCAGCCACGCGAACTGACCCATTCATCCGCTCGATGGTCGAATGCACCACCGCCAAGCCAAGGCCAGCACCGCCCGAGTCTCGGGTGCGAGCATCGTCGAGCCGAATGAACCGTTCGAAGATCCGTTCCCGCTCCCCTTCGCAGACTCCACGCCCGTCATCGTCGACCCACAACGTGACCGTTCGTCCGGACGTCTGGACGCCAACAGCCACTTGAGACTCCCCATGACGTGACGCATTGTCGAGCAGATGTGCCACCACACGTTGCATGTCATCACCGTGGCCGAACACGCGCCCTGCAGACACCGCGCTTGGATCGATGCTGATCGATCGGGCCCGGGCAACCTCGGCTAAGACGATCTCGTCGACATCGATCGCCGCCGTCGCGGTGAGCACCTTCGCCTCATCTGAACGTGCGAGCGACAGCAGGTCTTCGACCAAGCCCTCGAGGCGCTGAGCCTCACCGAGCACCACCGAAGCCAACCGGTCAATGGTTGTTGACCCGGGCGCCCGGTGGGCCACCTCCGCTTCGCTTCGAAGCACCGCCACTGGCGTTCGCAGCTCATGCGATGCGTCCGAAACGAACTGACGCCGTCGAAGATCCGACGTCTCAAGGCGGCCGAGCATGCTGTTCATCGTTCGTGCAAGGACACCAACTTCGTCGTTTGTCGAAGGTTCAGGAACTCGATCTGACAAGGTGCCCGAGGAGATCTCGCGAACCTGCGTAGTAAGTGCGGCCACAGGACGGAGTGCTCGACCAGAGATGACCCACGTGAGGAGCCCAGCAACGACCGTCAGCCCAATCACGACACTCCTCAACGTTGCGCGAATTGCGTCAAGAGCGTCGAGCTCATCAGAGACCTCGGCAATCAAACCCACCCGCTGGCCTTCGATCTCGCGCACGCCGAACTCAAGCTTCAGCTCGGCGGCATCGGCCTCGAGAGCGCCTTCTTCGAACACGCCCGACCGCAACAACGTGTCCAGTTCGAACAAGTCATCCCACGGAACGATCGGGGTGTTCCCTAGCTCCTCTAGATCAATCCACCGTGCATCAGATCCGTCGATCGCTAGCAGCTGTGGGAAGCCAACCCACACATACAACTCGCCAGTAGGCGAGCCAAAGACATCGATCGCGTCATCCAGACCCGACAATGACTCGACGTACTCGCGAACGAAGCCAAGCAGGTCCTGCGTCTCGACTTCGGTTGGATCGAACTCAACGGCGAAATCGTTGACGAGTTCGAGTGGCTCAATGAACCCCGCATCGTGATCGATCTCACCGCCGGACAGTTCAACAAGTCCGAAGAGCTCATCGTTATTGACGAATCGCTCGGCATGATCATCGATTGCGGCGTCGCGTATCTGACCTTCAAGAAGGCTGATACCAAACAGCACACCTAACGCAGATATGCACGCAGTGATCGTGACGATCCCGATTGTCAGACGAGTGCGTATCGTCAAGTTCGTCACCGATCGCCCGCAATCTGGTAGCCAACTCCACGAACGGTCTTCACCGTTTCCGTTCCGAACGGACGGTCGATCTTGCGGCGAACATACCCGACGTACACCTCGATGATGTTTGGATCTCCTTCGAAGTCCATGCCCCAGACCGAGTCGAGCAACTCGGTTTTGGACACCACCTGCGGTGATCGACGAATCAGCGTTTCCAGGACGGAGAACTCGCGGGGCGTG
>CAKZVC010000059.1 GCA_937922235.1 uncultured Acidimicrobiales bacterium
GTCGCTGGCGTGGTGCCACCAAGCTGCTAGGCATCGCCGCCGGCAAGTGCGTGCACCTGTCGGACAACGGCACCGGTGATCTGCTCATCGAGCGCGTCAGGGTGCGGTGACGCAAACCTGCCGGCGTCGTTATCGAAGTAGTCGCCGGACGCTGACGCGAACTCGTCGGACAGCGCCGCACGCACCAAAACGTCGGCGCCGATACCGATGTCGTTGCCGCTGACGCCAAAGCCGTCTTTGACCATCTTGGTGGCGAGAAGCGAACCTGGGTTCACCGCAATAACTGCTGGTCCGCTGTCACCGAGCGTTGCAGCGAGGTGGCGAGTCCACATGGTTATGGCGAGCTTGCTCTGCGCGTACGCGTCCATGTCGGCAAGGACCTTCCCACCGGCGAGTGCGTTGAGATCCACCGATGCTTGTGCGGCCGATGAGAGGTTGACGACACGACCGTTCGAATCGAAGAGCTCCAGGAGCAAGCGTGTGAGCCGGTACGGGGCAATGGTGTTCACCACGAATCGGACGTCGTGCCCGTTGCCCATCACGGGGTTCGCTGACTTGAGAACGCCAGCATTGTTGATGAGCACGTCGAGGTGACTGTGGTCTTGCGTGATCGATAAGGCAAGGTCATCGACCTCTGACAGCACAGACAAGTCAGCGCGGTAGGTCTCGATCGCGGCAGTTGCAGAGCCGGAGCGCAGACGTTGTTCGACGGCCTCGAGCTTTGCGGGATTGCGGCCGTGCAGCAGCACGCGATGGCCAAGAGCGACGAGCCGTTCTGCCGTCTCAAGTCCAATGCCGTCGGTTGCGCCGGTGACGAGAATGGTTTTGGTCATAGTTGTTCTCCTGAACGTCGGATCTAGAACGGGGCGAAGTCGTCTTTGGGGTCGGTCGGCACTACCCACCGTTGCTCTGGTTCGACCTCACCGAACGGAAGCCCCAGTGGACGCACGTGCCCGCTCGGTCCGTACAGCCACAACACCATGTTCGAGCGCGACCCGCTCGTGATCGGGTGAGCCACATGCGGAACACTTCCGCGGTGCATTACCGCAGTTCCTGGAGCGAACTCGAGATCGGCGATCGTGCCCGTCGACTGGTCGATGAACTGGACAGCCGATCCGGAATACTCTTCGTCTGGCAGGTTCAGATTGATGTTTAACGTCACTGCAGAAGCGTCGGAGTGAGGACGAATCGAGGTGTCTGTGTCAGGCCGATACCGGATTGAGAACCCGAACGTCTGGGTGTCGTACCCGATGACATCAGGAAGCAAGAGTCGGGCGATTGGACGCATGTAGCGGTCGAGCAGCGTTTCGTAGAGCGATTGGAATTCCGGAGCCGCTAGGTACCCGGGAGAACGGCGATCGAGCATCGCTCCTCCCCGGTTCAGCACGATCCCATACGGCGGTCGCAGCGGGATCTGAGAGTCAGCGGCCGCATCGAGAAACTGGCGAAGTAGAGAGAGACGTTCGGGGTCGAAGAACTGGGCGTGAAATACCCCCGGGAGAATCTCATCCCAAAGATCGCCGACCGCGGCTTCGGTGGAGGGATCCTCCCACGCGTGATCAACCGCTTTCTTGAGATCAGCGTCCAGGAGCGAATCGTCAAGAGGCGATGTATCGCTGCGTTCGCTGGTATTCCACTGATCCCAAGCAAGATGAAGCAATTGCCTGTTCGACTCCCAGAAGTGCTGCACCGAAGGGTCGCGATGGAGCATCTCCTCGCGCGACGGAAGCTTCAGGTCACGTGCTAATTCAAGTTGGTCTACCGACATGCGTTGACGTGTCTCCTCGTAAGTGTGTGGCTTTCGTCGACTCTACCTAGTTAGTATCTGATGGCAATAAGGCACCCTTACGACTGGTAGGTACCCAATGGAAACCATTAGTAGCGGCAGTCCGCAACCGGCGATCGGCGACCTGTACTCCGACGAATGCCCATGTCGGGAAATCCTGAATCTGGTTGCGTCGAAATGGGCGACGCTGATCATCGGCAGACTCGAAGATGGGCCTCTCCGCTTTGGCCAGCTCCGGCGCGCGATCGGTGGCATCACCCAAAAGATGCTTACCCAAACCCTTCGCCGCCTCGAACAAGACGGTCTCGTGCACCGCGAAGTTCTCGCCCACATGCGTCCGCCACAGGTCGAGTATTCGCTGACCGAGCTTGGTCAAAGTGTGACCGAGCCACTCGCAGCGATTCGCGACTGGTCCGAACAGCATCTCCCCGACGTGCAAGCTGCCCGGCAGCGCTTTGAGGAAATGCAACCCAGCTAGGCCAGATCCTCGAAGGGCCTTGGCCATTGATGTCGCTGCGGTAGACGGCACACCATTCCGCTCCACACGCGCCTGGAGCGCAACCTAGGCTGGTGCCCTTGTCCGTCAGGGCAAGCACCTCAGGAGGGAAACCCCATGACCAAGAAACTCTTCTTGCCACTTCTTGCGCTCGCCTTGTTGGCCGTCGCATGCGGCGGCAGCGACAGCACCGACAGCGCAAGCGGCGACTCCGGATCGTGCGACTCGGTCGTCACCAAGACCGATGGCACGCTCACCGTTGCGACCGGCGAAACCGTCTTCCCACCGTGGATGGGCGCTGGCGACGACGACTTCGACGATCCAAGCACCGGCACCGGCTTCGAAGGCGCACTCGTCTTCGCCCTCGCTGACGAGCTCGGCATCGACACAGTCGAATTCGTACGCACCGGCTTTGACGAAGCGATCGCCCCTGGCGCCAAGGACTGGGACCTCAACATCCAGCAGTACTCGATCACCGCTGAACGCGATGAAGTCGTCGACTTCTCGAACGGCTACTACCAGGTCGAGCAGGCCATCATCGGCGCTTCCGACAGCCCAGCAGCGACCGCTGGAAGCATCGACGGCTTGAAGGAGCTCCGCCTCGGCGCTGCCATCGGCACGACCAGCCTCGACTACATCGACTCGAACATCGAGCCGAACGAGAAGGCCCAGGTGTACGACGACAATGCAGCAGCCAAGTCGGCGTTCGACGCTGGCCAGGTTGACGGCATCGTCTTCGACCTTCCAACCGCCTACTTCATCACGGCAGTAGAGATCACCGACGCTTCGATCATCGGTGTGCTGCCGCGCGTTGGCGAGCCCGAGGAGCTTGGCATGTTGTTCGAAGAGGGCAGCCCGCTCGTTCCGTGCGTGAACGATGCACTCGCAACCCTTCAGGACAACGGCACCATCGAGTCGCTTGAAGACCAGTGGCTCAACCAGGGTGGCTCCGTGCCAACGCTCTCGAACTAGCCAAGAGTGACCGAACCGAAGACGAAAACCAGCGGAGATCCGGCCGAACGCCGGGTCTCCGCGTCTTCGGCCTTCTTTGCTGAAGAAGGGGCGAAGACCGGCATTATCGCTGTCGCGTCCACCGTCATCTTCTTTGGTGGCGCCGCGCTGCTTATCAGCCGGAGCTCGAACTGGCCGAACGTCAAAGACCAGTTCTTCAACCCCGAGAACTTCTCCGAGAGTGCACCCGACGTCATCGATGGCTTCTGGCTGAACATTCAGCTCTTCTTTTGGGCAATGTTGATCATCCCGCTGTTGGCAATGATCGTGGCGGTCATGCGCAGCCTTCGGGGCCCGGCGTTCATGCCGCTGCGGTTGCTTGCGGTGATCTACACCGACTTGTTCCGAGGTATCCCGCTCTATCTCCTGATCGTGGTGCTGGGCTTCGGCGTGCCTGCGCTACAGATCAATGGCCTCCCGACGAGCCCCGCGTTCTGGGGCATCGCTGCGCTATCGCTCAGCTATGCGGCGTACACCGCCGAGATCTACCGCTCGGGTATCGACGCGGTGCCAGAAAGCCAACGGTCGTCGGCCCGTGCGCTTGGCCTGACCCAGTGGCAGTCGTTGCGATTCGCCGTCTTACCGCAGGCAGTTCGCAACGTGGTGCCGGCGTTGATGAACACGGTTGTGAGCCTCCAGAAGGATGTGGCGCTCGTGTCGATCCTCGGTATCCGCGATGCTGTGCGTGAAGCCGAGATCTACAAGACGCGAACGTTCAACTACACGTCATACATCGTGGCCACATTGCTGTTCTTGGCCATCAGCATTCCGCTGACCCGTTTTGTTGATTGGTACATCGCCCGAGACCGGGCCGAACGATCGCAGTCCCAAGTATGACCAGCAAGCCAGGTGTTGCCAGCAAGCTCGAGCTCGACAATGTGCACAAGGCCTTTGGCGACAAGCACGTCCTCAATGGCATCAACCTCGCCATCGACGAGCACGAGGTCGTCTGCCTGATCGGTCCGAGCGGCTGCGGCAAGTCGACGTTGCTACGTTGCGTCGACCTGCTCGACACGATCGACCAGGGCGACATCCGCCTCGACGGCGACTCGATAACGGCCCGAGGTATCGACGGCAACGCCGTGCGCCGCCGCATCGGCATCGTGTTTCAGTCGTACAACCTGTTTCCGCACATGAGCGTGCTCGACAACGTCACCCTCGGCCCTCGGCGAGCACTTGGCATGGATCGATCCGAAGCCGAAGCCAAGGCGATGGAGCTCCTCGATCGCTTCGGACTTGCCGATAAAGCGCAGGACTACCCGAACCGCATTTCGGGCGGGCAGAACCAACGCGCTGCCATCGTACGGGCGCTCATTGGCGACCCAGAAATCCTGTTGCTCGATGAAGTGACGTCGGCACTCGACCCTGAGCTCGTCGGCGAAGTGCTCGGGGTCATTCGCGACCTTGCGAGCCGCGGCATGACGATGGTGTTGGCGACCCACGAGATGGGCTTTGCTCGCGACGTGGCGAACCGGGTTGCGTTCCTCCACGAAGGCAAAGTGCTCGAAACCGCTCCCCCAGCCGAGCTCTTCACCAACCCCACCGAAGAACGAACCAAACAGTTCCTGGCTCGGGTTATCGAAGCTGGCCGACTGTAATTCTCGATAGTTGTTGGAGTTGCAGTTTCGCTAGACAAAGAACGCGGCGTCGCGGACTTCCTGGGGCAGCATCTCGTAGTCGAACGTGGCAATGCCTTGACGTTCGTCTTCGGTAAAGCCCAGCGCCAACACCTCGGGGTTCATCTGATCTTGCGCCTTCGTGACCTGGTTTGCGAGTGGGCGGGCAAGCTTCACGCCCGTGTCGCTTACCGCGATGCGGTTGAACGCGATGTGGCCAACCTCGTCGATGAGGATCTCGATCAGACGCTGCTCCATCGACTCCCGGATCTCTGGGTTGTTGGGGAAGAGCAGGTGCGTGCGTTCGAGCAACCAGTTGAACAGGAAGACGCCAGAGACTTCAGCACCCAGCAAGATCGGGTGAAACATCGCTGGTGGCGACTTGGCCAAGGCGAAGATCAGCACCTTGAGCGGAAGCGGCGGTTTCCAACCGTCCTCGAGGTCGAGGTTCTCGAAGTGCTGCGTAACTCCGAGGAGCAGGCGCGTGTGATAGGTCTCCTCGTGGCCGAGCACCTTTTCGACTCGGCATATGGGTTCGTCGCGGGCGTGCAACTTGGCCCGAGCCTGTGTGGTGATTTCAACCCCGTACGCCTCACCGGCGTTGATCTTGGCAAACGCAAGGATCGCGACCTCTTCTTCGGTGAGCCCGGTGACGTTCTCGCCGGCATAGCTGCGATTGATCTTGACCGAATCAACTGGGCGTTCGAACGTGCCGGGAAGCGACGCAAAGTCGTCCATACGTGCGTCGCGTATCTCGAACCCAGAGTCAACGTCGAGCGTGCCGTTTCGTTCGGCCAGATGCTGCTCGTACGCGAGCAGATGGTCCTCGGCTGCGTGACCTGATGGCACCAATGAGAAAAAGGAATTCGCTTTCACGCCTCTTCATCGTCGAGTTCGGGATGCGGCTTAAGCACCCGGCTTTGGCAGTGGCGCTTTGGCCCGACTCACGAAGTAGGCGGCGAGCAAAATGAGGGCAAGGCCAGCGAGCTCAAGCGCGGTCACCGACTCGCCACGGAACGTCACCCCCAAGATGACAGCAACCACCGGCACGAAGTAGCCGACGAGGCCAGCACGCGGAGCTCCGGCGCGGCCGAGCAGTTGAGCGAACATCACCCGGGCCACGCCAGTTCCGAACACACCGAGCACGATCATGGCGCCCACTGCTTCCCACGAGAAGCTCGACCGACCAAGCCCGTAGGCGCCGTAGGGAAGCATCAGCAGCGAGCTGACCCCGATGGCACGGGCCATGATCGGCGCTGCGCCGTACTCCTGGACCATGGGCGGCAAGAGGTTGCTCGAGATCGAGTAGCAACACACTGCGAGAACGATGAGCGCCACACCGAGCGGTTCGGCTTCGCTGCCGGTCACGTTGGGTATGGCGAGCAAGATCGCACCCGCAAAGCCAATCGCAAGCCCCATCATCTGGATGGCTGCGGGCGTCTTGCGAGACAAGAAGATCGACATGGCGAGCGTGATGAGCGGCCCGATCGAGTTGATCATCCCGGCAACCGATGACTCGACCCACTGCTCGGCGAACGCAAAGAGCAACGCTGGTGCGATTGTTCCGCTCATTCCGATCACGGCAATCACCGGATAGGCACCACGGTCGACTGGCGTCCTTGCCGACTTCACCAACGAGATCGCAGCGGCACCGAGCGCAACCCGGATAAAGGCCAAAGCGCCGGGGTGCAGCACATCGAGGCCGATCTTGATCCACAAGAACGACGAACCCCAGATCAACGACGTGACGGTGAGCAGGCTCCATTCCGCCGGCCCGAACGCACCGCTGTTGGTGCCATCGGAGGTGACGAACCCCCGTCGGGTCGGTGCGGACATCGCTTGAGCCTACGCGTGACTACTCGGTTAAGACGGCCCAGCAACTGGACGATCACCAGGTATGCGATCGGATCTTCCAGCTCCCACCGATGGGCGCCAACGATGGATCCTGCACTCCCAGGGCAGCTACACCGTGTGGGCGCGCACGCCCGAAACGATGTTTGTGGTTGAAGGCGACGTCGCCACCAAGAACGAAATGGAACGAGCTATACGACGAAGTGTGATGCGGGAAGATGACTGGCCGCTCTACGACGTGCCAGGCGTTCGCCACTTCCCTATCGAAGGCACGACGCTGGAGTACGTGCCGACGCAAAAGCGGGTTGAGGTCCGGACCTCCACTAGCGCCGAGTTCTTCCCGATGTGGCAGCACGCATTTGAGGGCCTCACCGATTGCTTCAGTGTCGGCCCGCCTCACCCGTCGCGCTATCGAGCCAGCCGATTCGAACTACACCGCTTCAAGTGGCTTGTGTTCGCCGCATTCGCTTGGTTAACCCCAATGGCGGCGCGGCAATCGCCAGACAGCAGAGTAACTACCGACCTCCTCGAACGGGTTCCGTCGAATGCCGCTGCTACGGCTGCGATCATTCTTGCGGTGCTGGCGATCGCGTATGCCGTGGAGCCACGTGTGCGATCGGCCCGATCGTGGATTCTCACTCGAAACGAGCGTGAGCTCGGCCGCTAGCCGAGCCGATCGAGCACGTTTCGGGTTACCTGCTGCGCCGCAGCATCGCTGGCGAGAGCGAAGACCCAGTCGGTGGTGCCGATCGTGACGACCTCACCTCCGGCGTCGCCGAATGGCCGACACGTCAACATGACGGCGTTTCCGAATCGGGCTTTGCGAAGTGCGTCGGGGTCGTCTGCGAAGATGCGCTCGGCAATGAACTCGAGGTCGCCCTGGTCACTGAGCGCCGCGATCGACTTCGGGTACTCGCCCACGCCTAGGTTGCTCGATGGCACGCAGCCGACGATCTCAGCATTCGCGGGCACACCGGCCTCGATCGCAAAGGCGTTTGGAATCGGCAGCTGGAGCTCGTCGAGGGTGATCGGGCATCCAACGGTTTCGTAGCCGACTGCGCCCTCATCTCGCCCGAGAACATCGCCATAGCGCAGTCCGGTCGAGTCCAGCAGCCAGTGGTCTTCTCGGTAGACGATGAAGCCTCCGACTCCCTGCGCCGTGGCCTGGCCAAACCGATGGTAGAGCCCGAACGCTGAGCCAGCGCCGAGCAAGGTCCACTCCGGCCGACCGACCGACGGGTCGGCCCACATGCCCGTCACCAGCGTGTCCGGGTCGTCGTTTGCCGGGTCGTCCGCTCTCCCGGCGTACTTGTGGCACACCATCGTTGTCCCGTGGGTGGCAGGTTCGATGCGCACGTGCCAGAACATGGTGTTGCCCGAGAACGACGACAACGAGCCACCGCTCTCGACGTGCGCCTCGACCGCTGTTCGCTCGGGTTCGGTCCAGTACTCGTCGTGACCGACGAGGAGCACGTTCTCATAGTCATCGAGAATCCCGGGTGTATCGAGATCGGCCGAGACCGCGTAGTCGAACTCGTAGCCCTCGCCTTCGGCCCACTCGATGAACCGTCGGCCGTGGGTGAACCAGCCGGTCGACCCAATGCCTGATGGATAGGCGTTCGTCGTTCGGTACTCCTGAAAGATCAGCCCGTCGGCATCGGGCGTTTCGCCAAAGCGTGTTGGCCTGGCTTTGCGATCGTCACGCTCGACTTCGGGACGGCTGAGAAAGCCGCGAACGAACGGCCGGTGGAACGAGACTTGCGTGCCGCCGGTGTACAGACTCTTGCCGCCCCAGGTGTTGTAGGCGTTCCAGGTGTTTGTCGGAAGCACGTAGAGCGTCGACCGTTTTGCGTCGCTAGCCGCTGGCCGGATGACGAACCCGGCGTGGGCGACCGTGCGACAGGGGTCAGACCCCGATCCCCTTGCGGTCATCGTCACGAGATAGAACCCCGACCGCCAGCCACTCTCGGCGGGGATGCTGGCGCTTACGGGCCAGCCACAACCGTTGGCGTCGGCATCGTCGGGCGGCGGGGTGAACACGCCAGGCAGTCCCGACGCGGACCAGACGAGCTCGCGCTCGGCGCCCCAACGCTCGACGGTGATATCGAAGGTGTCGGCGTGTGTAGACACATGGAGCTCGACAGTGTCGCCCGCGGCATAACTCAACGCACCGCAGTAGCCCTCAATCACATCGTGAAACGTCTGGTCATCGGCGTTCGTCATGGGCGAGTCCTACTCGAACTGCGAGCGAAGCTCGCGCTTGAGCATCTTGCCTGACGCGTTGTGCGGGATCTCGTCGACGATTTCGAGACGGGTTGGCAGCTTGTAGCGAGCGAGTGAGCCACCAGCGAAGTCCCGCAGCTCCTCGAGCGTCAGCGTCGCGTTGGGCACGAGGTCGACCACGGCGGTCACCGACTCGCCCCACCGCTCCGACGGGGTACCGATCACGGCCACCTCGCCGATTGCGGGGTGCGCAAGCAATATCTCTTCGACCTCGGCGGGGTAGACGTTCTCGCCGCCGCTGATGACCATGTCTTTCACCCGATCGACGACGAAGTAGAAGCCGTCCTCATCGACGTAGCCTGCGTCTCCGGTGTGGAACCAGCCGTTGGGGTCGATGGCGTCGGCGGTGGCTTCGGGGCGGTTCCAATACCCCTTCATGATGTTCGGGCCCTTCGCACAGATCTCGCCCTTGACGAACGGTTCAGTGACGGTGGCTCCTTCCTCGTCGACGAGCTTCATGTCCATGAAGAAGACGGGCTGGCCCGCTGAGCCCAGTTTCTGCTCGCCGAACTCCTTTGCCAGCACGGTGAGTGACGGAGAGGTCTCGGTCAGGCCGTAGCCCTGTTGGAACGGCACGCCGACGCCTCGGTATCGCTTCTGCAACGGCTCGGGCACCGGGGCACCTCCACAGATCGTGATGTTGATCGACGTCAGGTCGGCCGTGTCGAACTCGGGTGCCTGGCTCATGAACAAGAACATCGCTGGCACGCCAAACACCGACGTCACACGATGCGCTTCGATTGCTTCGAGCGCAGCCTCCGGGTCGAAGTGGCGGTGCAAGATCACGTGCCCGCCTCGCTGCATCACCACGAGCGTGGTCACGTTCAGGCCGCCGATATGGAACAGCGGTGCCATCACCAGCGTGACTTCGGCGTCGGTGTACTCACCGGTCATCATCGTGCCTGTGTTACACCACCAGATATTCGCATGGGTCAACATGGCGCCCTTCGGGCGACCGGTCGTACCCGAGGTGTACATGATGAGCGCGGTGTCGTCAGGGTCGATGGTGGCGATCTCGTCGACCGTCGAGGCGGCAGCGACGAGTTCGTCGTACGCCTCCCAAATCGCTCCGTCTGCCCCAGCCGTGCCTTCGACGCCGATCCAGCGCTGCACCGGCACCTCAGCGCGGACGGCATCGAGGATCGGTCGGTGGTCTGGCCCGGCAATCATCGTCGACACACCGGCGTCGTCGAGCATGAACGCGAGCTCGGGGCCAGTCAGGCGGAAGTTCAGCGGCACGAAGATGGCGCCGATCCGGGCGCAGGCAAACATGCACTCGAGGAACGTGTGGTGGTTGAACGCCACGTACGCGACGCGGTCGCCCTGCTGCACCCCGCCCGAACGCAGGACATCGGCAACCCGGGCGCAGCGATCGTGGAAGTCCGCGTAACTCCACGTGGCCCCCTCGAAGGTGAGGACCGGCCGATCGGGCGTCTGCCGTACGCGTCGCTCAAACCACCCTGCTAGCGAAATGTCTGGTGCACCCATATGTCCCCCGTTGTCTGTGCCCGTTGCTCCCTGCCAATGTGCGCTGTGCCGGGCATGTCAGCGTGTTACTCGTCCGACATCCGGTCTCGCAGGATCTGACCCTTTGTCCGAAACAGTTCCTTACCCTCGCCCAACAGGTCTAGTCGCTGGACGAAGAGCCACAGGACGGCAAGACCGATCAGTTCCATGACGATCAGGACAAACCCCGAGCGCTCGAACTCATTGACCCTCGACCCGCCGAGCACATCCGACACGCCGAGAAACGGCCACCAAAACACCTTTGCTGACGCCCACGAACCGTCGAGCACCAGATGCATGAACATGCCGATCGGGAGGCCGAGCCACTGCCGGCGAACAAGACGGCGGTTCTGCGTGGTCAGCATCACGATGGTCATCACAACGACGGGGGCAAGCAGGGTGTGGAGCACCCACGGACCGCCAGCAAATCCCTCGATGGCGGGCAGGACAGCCCCGAGCATCACCATCCGGTAGTCGAGGGCCGGTGAGGAGAAGACGATAAGCACGCCCGCGAACGCGAGGCCAATAAACCAGAAAAACATGTCGCTAACTGGTCTTTGCGACCAATCGGCCGCAGTCAACGCACGGCTCGAGCGTTCCGGCGGGCAGATGCTTCCAGCGGTCGAGCTCGACGGCCGACATCGCCACGGGGCAACCGCCGTTGTGCGCTGGGTCGAATTCGACGACCGCATCTGGGCCGTACGTAATGCGCATCTTCCGGTAGAGCTCGAGGTTGTCTGGGTCGATGTCGCCTGCAGCGGTTTCCCGCTCGGCCTCGAGCTTCGCTATCTCGGCATCCAACTCGGCCGCATTTGCGTCGAGCGAGCTCTGCTGTTCGCCGCGCTTAGCCTCAAGTTCACCCTTTGCCGCCTCGGCCTGTACGAGCTGTTCGTCGAGCGGTTCGATCTCGAGCAGCAGCTCGATCGCCTGGGTCTCAAAGTCGCTTTGGCGAGCTTTGAGTCCGGTGATTTCGTCGCCGAGTGCAGTTGCTTCCTTCGGGCTCGTGACCGACCCGTCGTAGAGCTTGGCCTCAAGGCTGGCCGCCTTGGCCTCGACATCGGAGGCGTCGGTTTCGATGCTGCGCTGCTTGGTCCGGAGCTCGTCTCGAGCCGCCTCCGTAGTGGCCCGGGCCTTGTCGAGCGTGGCGAGCTCGGCATCGATCTCGGCGATTGCGGCGCGCTCAGGTAGATGCTCGTGTTTGAAGCGAAGCTGGTCGAGCGTGTTGTCGTGGCGTTGGACGGTCAGCAGTGCCACAAGTTCCGACATGGTTCCCCCGGTTAGGCGTGCACGTAACCTAGTCAGGCAATGCCCGGTACAGCGAGCTGGTTGGGCTAGTGCTGGTTAGTAGCTACGGCGCGTTGGTGGATTCCGGCGCGGCTGTCGTCTCTGGAGCGGCCGTTGTTTCGGGTGCGGCCGTGGTCTCCGGAGCTGCTGTTGTTTCCGGTGCAGCGGTCGTTTCGGGAGCGGCCGTCGAGTCAGTAGTCGTATCGGTTGGCTCGGTTGTCTCGGTCGGAGCGACCGTTGTTTCTCCCTCGACTGTCGACGAGGTTTCTCCATCGACCACGCTCGACGTTGTCGTGTTCGGGTCGATCGCATTGGCCGGACGGATTCGAGCTACGCATCGATCTTTCTGGCCGTCGCCATCGCGGTCGACTGCCACCAACAAGGCCGGGCACGAACCGTTGTAGGCAACGCCACCGAGGTTGCGGCACCAGTCGACGTCGCCGTCGCCGTCTTGATCGACCTCAGCGTTTTGACCACCACATGGGCTGATGCGAACCACTTCAGGTTCCTCAAGGTCTGCGTCGGTCTTCAAGCGCACGGGTTGGCGTCGTGACCGGTCGGGCTCGATGAAGTCGATGACCGGGAGACCAGCCATGTAGTCGTTCATGAACCGGCCCCACACGATTGCGGGCAGCGAACCGCCGGTGACGCCGGCATCGGCAAACTCACCAAACGCCTGCACGTAGTCGGCCCGGATTTGGTCGGGATCGCGGCGGTCGTAGCGCATGGCGACCTGGCCTTCTTGGCCGCCGATCCACACGGCGGTTGCGAGCTGTGGGGTGTAGCCAACGAACCAGGCGTCGTAGTTGGACTGACCGGTTCCGGTCTTGCCGGCCGCACGGTGGCCCGAAACCTGAGCTCGTCGGCCAGTGCAGGCCTTCGGGCAGCTGACGTTCTTCTCGAGCACGTCGGTGACGAGGCGGGCGGTCTGTGGACGCACGGCACGGAACGGCTTGGGGTCGTGCTGGATGATTGTCTTGCCGCCCTGGTCGATGCGGGTGATGAGGTGCGGGTCGACTCGGATGCCGTCGTTGGCAAAGGTGGCGTAGGCGTTGGCCATTTCGAGAGGGGTGACGTCGTACACGCCGAGCGGCAACGCAAGAACCGGCTGGATCTCGGACTCGATGCCGAGCGCCTTGGCGGTGTCGACCACGTTGTTGAGGCCAACGTTCTGGCTCAGACGGAGGTAGCCGCAGTTCGTCGAGCGGAGGGTGTGGTCTTCGATGCTGAGCGCACCACTTCGGCGTCCGCCGTTGTAATCGCCTGCTTCGTATGGGTTCGGAATACCGCCCGGGTTAGCGAACTCACATGGTGAACTGGCGTTGATGCTGTCGGTTGGGAGCAGGCCAGCGGTTTCAAACGCAGCGGCGAGCACGAACGGCTTAAACGATGAACCGGTAGGGCGACCCTTCTGGGTGGTCACGTTGAATTCGAACTCGTCGAAGCCTGGGCCACCGATCATTGCCCGGACGGCACCGCTACCAGGCTCAACCGACACGAGACCAGCGATGATCTTCAGGTTGTTGCGAGGGAACTCGGTGGCAACAGCGTTCTCGGCGAGGGCCTGAGCCACAGGGTCAAACGTGGTGTACACCTCAAGGCCGCCCTGGAAGACCTTGTTGATGCGGTCGGCGCGGGTCTCGCCAAGGCGTTCGTCGTCGAGCAGGCGACGCTTCACTTCCTCGACAAAGTAGGTGTCGAGGAACTGCGTGGTGTCGAGCTGGCGGTAACGAGGAAGTTCGCTGCGTTCCCAGATGCGACGCTCTTCCTCGTCGATGAACCCTTCAACCTGCAGTCGGCCAAGCGCGGTGCTGCGTCGGTTGAGTGCGTTGGTTGGACGGTAGACGGGGTCGTAAAGGCTTGGGTTGGAGATCACGCCAGCGAGCAGTGCCGCTTCGCCGTAGTTCAGTGAGCCTGCGTCCTTGTTGAAGTACAGCTCGGCTGCGGCCTGCACGCCGTAGGCGCCGCCACCGAAGTAGACCGCGTTGAGGTAACGCTCGAGGATCTCGTCCTTGGTCATCTGCTCTTCGAGACGCATTGCGATTGCAGCCTCAGGAAGCTTGCGGTCGAGGGTCTGCTCGCTCGTCAGAACACCGAGCTTGACGAGCTGCTGGGTGATCGTCGAACCACCCTGTTCAACGCCGCCCGCCGACACGTTCGTTACTGCGGCACGGGTGATCGCTGCAACGTTGACGCCCTTGTGCAGGTAGAACCGGTCGTCTTCTACGGACAGAACAGCCGAAACGACCTCAGGTGCGATCTGGTTGAGAGGGACATACTCACGGTCGATCTCGCCCTTGAGCTCGGCGATCAGCTGACCGTTGGCGTCGTAGATTGTCGTGGTCTGTTCGAGAATCGAAAGGTCGACCTCGGTCGACACGGTCGTCTTCGCTCCCCACAAGTCGGAAAGCGACGGGGCGAGCGATGCAAGGGTGAACGCGAGCGCGCCACCGGCAACAGCCAAAACAATGGCGAGCTGCATGACACTGAAAGCAGATCTGACGACAAGACGCACAGCGATCAACCTAGTCGCCCGTTGTGGCCACGAGGCGTCACGCCAAGCCCGAAAAGGTAAAAATGAAAAACCCCGCCGAAGGGGGGAAACGGCGGGGTTCTTCGAAAGCCGTGTTTCTTGGGGGAAAGACTCACAGCGAGCGACGACTTTGCGTCGCTTCTTGGCATCATTGTACGCGAGCTCGTCATCCAAATGGGGTGCAGCTTTTGTGACGTCAGACACCGGAGAAGCCTGTGAAATCACCAAAGTTGGGGTCTGAGCGTTACTCAGGACCTCATCCGATCACGTGGCTGATGCTGTGCATCACAGCACTCGTGCTGTCGGCGTGCACCAGCGGTTCGAGCAATTCGGTTTTGCCCGCTGACGAACCCGATTCGCAGTCATCGAGCGAAGCCACGAACGATGGCGATTCGACCCCGATCAGCGACAGCCAGGCGGCTGCGATCTCACCGCCGGGAGACAGCCTTCCGATCACCATCACGCGAATCAGCGATGGCGACAGCGTTCGTGCGGACAGTGCCGAGGGCGACCTCGAAATTCGCCTGCTCGGCATCAACGCTCCCGAACAAGATGAGTGTTTTGGTAGCGAGGCCAAGGCCGAGCTCGAACGGCTGCTCAACAGCGAAGACGTTCGCGTATCGCCATGGCCGCCCGAACGGGACGACTTCGGCCGCGAGCTCGGGTTCCTTATCGCCGATGGCATCTTTGTCAACTTGTCGCTCGTCGAGACAGGACACGTCGTTGCGAGGGCGCAAAGCGACCACGGGTTTGATCGAGAGTTTGAAGAAGCCGAACAGAAGGCGTCGGCCGCAGGTGTTGGTCTCTGGGCTCGCGATGCGTGCGGCACCCCGACCGATGCTCAGCTCGTCATCGTCGAAGTCTTCGAGAACGCACCTGGCGATGACCGCGAGAACCCGAATGGCGAATATGTCGTCATCGAGAACGTTGGTGACAACGCAGTCGACCTGAGCGAATGGGCGATCCGGGACGAGTCGACTCGCCACCGCCATACGTTCTCGTCGATCGAAATCGGGCCCGGCGACCAGGTTCGCTTGCGCACCGGATGCGGGAACAACGACCTGGGAAGTGACCCGATGGAAGTGTTCTGGTGCGACCCCGAGCCACCGGTATGGAACAACGGTGGAGACACGGCCTTTTTGCTTGACCCGAACGGTGCAATTGCCGACAACTTCGTAGTAGCTGGATAAAAACCGTTTCTCGTTTTTCCAAATTCGGGCGACCTCAGTAGGTTTTTTCTAGCTGCCTGTGAAGGAGCAGAGTTACCGAAAATGTCGACGAGCGATCTACGCCGAGGGCCTGGGTGGTGGATGGACCTTGATGGTTCATGGAAGCCACCTGAGGTATGGCCGGAGTCCTCTCCTCCCCTGCCCGGGTGGGTTCGGACTGGCAATGGCCAGTGGCAGGCGCCCGAGTTCGCCCCGGGCGAAACGAAGTCGATCAACCTCGACACGACTACGGCCCATACAGAAACCTTCGATGCGGACGCCGTCGATGCTGACGACGAAGCTGTTCCGGCGCAGCGCCCGGTCGCCGAGACTGAAGCAGCCACAACGCCCGCGCCAGGCGCGGAGCCCGCATCGGGGCCACAGCCTCCGGCAAAACCAGCTAGCGCACGGCAGAGACCTGCGCTCACGTACTCCGCCGGCACACTGTCGCCGAGCCTGAGCGAGCAGAACGAGAAGGCGGCACCGCAGCTCACCCTTGCGCAAACCAGCGATGTTGTCGCTCTCCCGATCTTCGACGACCGGCAAGAACAGAATCGAGCGATCCGAGCAGCCGTTGTCGCCGGAATCTTGGCGGCCATTGTGGCCGGCGTCGTCGTGCTTGTGCTGGCTGCCCTCTAGCCATGCCCTCTCTTCCCCGACCAGTCATGCGGGTGTTCCGCGCCCTGCCCGAGCCCGTCCGCCAGCGCGCCGTGCGGGCAGCGAGCCCGAGCTACACGCTCGGAGCTCAGGCGCGTATCGAGCGCGAGGACGGACGAGTGCTGCTCGTCAAGGCCGCCTACCGCTGGCGCTGGGGCATGCCGGGCGGGCTTATGGACGCTGGCGAAAGCCCAGAGGAGGCCGTTATTCGTGAGGTGAAGGAAGAGACCGGCCTCGACGTTGTCGTCGAACCCGACCCGATCGTGCTCGTTGAAACGTCGATGCAGCGGGTCAATTTCATCTACCGGGCAGCTCCTGCTCCAGGCGCAGATCCCGATGCGCTCCACGCCCAGGCGTCGGAGATTCTCGAGCTCGGCTGGTTCCACCCCGATGAGTTCCCCGAGACCAACCCGGACATGTCGGGCGAGGTAATGCTGACCGGCGCCGGCCCCGAACAGCCCCGTCTTATGGTGACCAAGAGCATCGAGCCAGACAGTCCTCCGGACTGAAGTTCTCCGAATGCTGACGCACCTGCGTCGAACACCGCTATCCTTATCGGTCCCGGGCGTTTAGCTCAGTTGGCTAGAGCATCTCGTTTACACCGAGAGGGTCGGGGGTTCAAGTCCCTCAACGCCCACCGAAAATCAAACCCCGCAACTTCGGTTGCGGGGTTTGTTCGTTCGCAGCTGGCGCTCAGTAGGAATATCGGTCTATAAACTCGGGATTCCGAGATATCCAGAACACGACGGCGCCCTGCGAGAGACCGTTGCGCATGCTCCGAAGCCAGTATTCCATTCCTTCCGCGTCTGGGTTTCGCTCTAGAACGTTCCGGTACACAAGATTGAGGAATTCCGTGTCGGACTTACCTGAATAGACGTTCTGAAACTCTTTGCTCGCTGTGAAGTGCTCCGAGATTTCCGTTACGGAACTTCCCTGATCGTAAATTCCCAACCAGTACTTCGCTCCGACTAAGTCAGGGGCTCGATTCCAGTACGCGTGGTACAGCCGAAGAATCTGCGCATGCTCCTCTGTGTATTCAGGCCGGCTCATCAACTCGAAGATTGAGTTGACGGTCGCCCACGGATCGGGCTTGGGATCCGGAAACGCGTCAAATGGAAGGTCGAATATCGATGTTGGTGGGTTTCCGTTCGAAATTGCATCGGCGAAGTCGTCGTACTGGCAGTTTCGATAGACCGAAGTAGCGCCACCGCCGTAGCAGAAGTCTTGGTCGGCCCCACCATCTAGAAGTGCGTCATCGACGGTATCGGTCGCAATCGCCGACTTTGTTACGGCATACAGAGAGTCAATTCCGTCTTGCCCAAAGATGCGGTCAATTCCAGTACCACCAATAACTGTGTCGTCGCCGCTGTTCCCTGAAACGACATCGTTCCCCGGCCCGCCGTCCACAAGGTCATCTCCGTCGCCTCCGAACAACCTGTCTTCACCGTCATCTCCGAAGATTTCGTCGCCCCCGCCGTAGCCGTAGATGGTGTCGTCGTCATCACCGCCGCGCAGGACATCGCGGCTTCGTTGAGAATCGGTGCCGTAGATGATGTCGTCGCCAGGCCCACCCTTCAGTCCAACCCCGTAGACCTGGCCCCTCGATGCGCACAGAACGTCGTCGCCCGCCATGCCGTCGGCGCTCCAAGTCGCTAGGACTACATCGTCCGCACTCGAAATCTCAGAGTTAAAATCATGTCCAATTTTGTAATGTGTTACCGGATGAGATCCACACTTACCTAAAGAAGCCAGCAGCTCGAACTTGAGCCTCGAGAAGCACACCGCATTCTCATCATCGAGGCCGAGCGAGTTGATCACCTGACCGCCGGGCGAATCCGGGTTTCTCCACAAGAGTACGAGCTCAAGCTCAACGGGTGTCCCGGGTTGGACATCTCGGAATGACACGATCGGCTCGCCACTCCTCGTCATCGCATTTCGGTCTGCATCGAGAGCCCAGACCATTTCGTCATCGAACGATGCGGTGGCACCCGATGCATCGATACTCAAAATTTCCATGTCCAGACCGGTATTTGGAAGGTATCGGTAGTCCAAGGCCATTCTTTCAACGTCAATCGTGTTCCCCGTCGCTCGATACAAGACGTTGGTTTCGCTCTGAACGCTAATGTCGGCGCACCTCGGAAAGTGCTTCTGCATTTGGGAGAGGGGATCCAATCCCAGCGCCTCTATCACGTCCGAAGGGTCAAGGGTCCCTCCGCGAGCAGTCATTACTGCGCCACCAAGATCGAAGACCAGGTCCGCGGTTGTTATCCAACCATCAAGGTCAGGACTGCTATCGAATCGATGCTTGTCGGTCTTGGCCCCGGTCCATCGGGGCTTTCCGTTCGTCCGCACGAAACTCTTCAAGTTGCCTGTGTACTCCCGAGGTCCCGAGAAGTCGGGAAAAAGCGCAGCATTCACGTTGGAACCGTCGAGCAACAAGCTGCTTAGGTCGAAGTCTCCCTCACTCTGGGGCACGACCGGAGCGTCGTTCGGAACGGTGGGCGCCGGAGCCACAGGTCCCGCAGGAGGCGCTCCACCTGCCGGCGTACAAAACGACGACTTCTCAGCAATCTTGCCCTTTGAATCAATCGAAATCGCAAAGATCGAACCCAACGACTGAATCTTGGAACGCTGAGCCGTCATGACGGTGTTAGAACCCTGGAATTTACCCAGCCACGAACCCCCACCATCACTCTTAGCCGCATACGACTGCACATCCGCAGCACCCGAACCAGTCCGAGAAATCGTCACCTCAGAACCCGACACCAAATAGGTGCACGCAAAACCCTCCTGAGGCGCCGGAGCCGCAGGTCCCGCAGCATCGCCGAAATACTGGATCCAGCCGCCGCCACAACCGACGTGTTCAACCCGGCGACTGCCTTCGTCGCAGTTAGCAGTGAGCGAACTCCCACTAACCCAACTGCCCTTTGTGACGACACGAGGGTCTTCAGTTTGCATCCTGACATCGTCAACCTGCACCCAATCGACGTTCATCTGAAGATCACTTCCGCCCGATTCGAGTACCAGGCGGATGTCTCCCCCGTTGGCCTTTGTTGGATGAACAAAGGTGTAATCCTGCATCGCCCAGTTCGTCGTTGGAGGCGTCCATGTCTCCACTTTCTGGCCCTGGACAAAGAGAGACACCGACTCTCGCCCGGTCTTCACTGCCATGCGGACGGTAATTACGGATCCGCCCTGGGCCGAAACAGTGGATACTGGCAACAATGCGCCGAGAACCACTAAGACAAGGGAAGCTCTCATGAAAGAACCAAAGCGCCGCATTTTCATACTCCATGTTCGGTTAGGAGGCGATCCTTAATCGTTCCGTGCGATCACGCCAAGCTTTGCTGTGATGCAAACTGCGCGGCCCCGGATCGCATGCCGAATAGCGACCCCGATTGAAGCTGAGGTCGGGGGCGCTGCGCACGAACAAGCAGCCAGATGACTGGGAACGGCTGGAGGGACTTAGTGAGCGCGCAAGGAGCGAGTCGTTCCAAAGACTGTGCAGTTCGCCACCCCAGCCGTGGTCACGTGCACACATTTTCACCACGCGTCGATAGAACAGACGCATGCTGAATGTAAATGAGTACTTCGAAGGCAACGTGAAGTCGATCGGGTTCCAGGGTGACCCGCTGGCCTCGTCTGTGGGCGTGATGGCTCCGGGTGAGTATGAGTTTGGAACGAGTCAGATCGAGGTCATGACGGTGATTTCTGGCGAGCTCGTCGTGTCGCTTCCTGGCTCGGACGATTTCGAGGCCTATCCGGCCGGAACATCATTCACCGTTGCGGCGAACGAGAAGTTCCAGCTGAAGGTTGCCTCCGAAACGGCCTACCTCTGCACCTACGAATAACGCGGCCGGGCGGTTAGCTCGCCCATATTCGAGAGATCTCGACCGTTGCCGGCCTCCCATCCTTTCGTGCAGGCTCGACGTACAGCAGGTACACGAAGCGTGGGTCAAGCTTTGGGATCTGCAGGACGATCGGGTCGCTTCCGGCAACGACCTCAAGCTGTCGTTGCTCATCGCGCACGTTCGACAAAATCCCTTTGGGTCCGCTTCGTCGAGTTGACCTAGAGGTCTTGCCTCCGAAGGTCATGGTCGAGCGGGTTGTCACGTACGCGTTGCTCGACTCGCGAAAGCCCGACAGGGCAACGAGCTCGCCGCGATAGCGACGAGGAGCAAGCTTCAGTGAAGCCCGGAGTCGAAGCCTTGTGACCCAGCCGACCTTCCAGTGTTTGGGTAGGCCAAGCGGGTCTCGTTTCGGAACGACGAAGTCCGTCGGAAGAACATCGATCGTTCCCGTGCTATTGGCGAAGAGCAGGTCGTTGTGACGAGACGTAACGGCGAAGCTGTGCACCTTCTTATTGACAACGAGAAGCCTGACCCATGGCCGCAACTCATCCCCGTCCGACATCTCGGCGAGGACATCCTTGGTAGGTCCGATCGATCCATCTGTTGTGATCATCCGAAGGGCGTCATCATCGAGCGCGATGTTCAGTGGATCGCTGCGATGCACCTGACTGGAATCAGGCGGCACCCCGGACAGCACATCAACCATTGCACTCCTGGGGCCAACTCCAGACAGGACACGGTGGCCTGAAGGTGTCGTCTCGCCGTGCCGACGTCGCTGACGAAGCGCAGCAAGGCCGATGCCAATTCCAGCGACGATCGCACTTGAACCCACCCACTGCAATGCTCCAGTGAATGTCACAACGCCGAACGGCAGGAAGCTGAAGAGATACCCGAGCTCGAATCGCGGCATCTTCGTGTACTCAACGACAACACGAGCATCCACCGATATGACGATTGGCGCCTGCCGCCACACGCCCGCGGGTTCGGGCGCTTCCAGCCGGCGCTGCACCGACACCAGCACATCGTCGAGCAACTCGAACTCCTGACGATTGACATTGCGCAGGATCTCGGCGTTCTTCCAATACAGCGCTACATCGCCCACCGCTTCGAGGCGACGCTCGACGGACTCGGCGAGCTCATCGAGCGTCGGCGAATCCGGCAGTGGATCGTCGCTTGGCAGGGCCCGCTCGAGCTCTGCCACGAACGACGGTCGATCGCTGATCTGCCTACCGTCGATCGTCAACACTTCGGTTCCTAGGGCGTCGAGCTCAGCGAGAATCTCGTGCGCCCGCGAAGAGTGAATCACCTCGCCAAGAGTACGCGAGGTGTTCCTGTCGGATGGCTATGGCCGCCTCGCTGTTCAACTTCTCGAGCGTGTCACACCCTCGAACTAGTGTTCTATCTATGGAGTTGCGAGCCGCATCGATGATTGAACAGAGCGAGGTGGCGGACGCTGTCGATGCCGTCTCTCGGTCGCTGTTTCGCTTGTCATCGACCGGCGTCACGCCAGCGAACGCACGCGACGCAATCACCTGCATTCGTGAGTTTGAGAGCCTCAAGCGACAGGTGGACGTGATCGTCGTCGACTTGCAGTCGCAGATCGCCGAGAACTGCTTTCATGTGCCCGACGGGCATGGGTCCGCCAAGGCCATGGTGGCGCACTACGCCAAGCTCTCGGGCGCCGAAGCAGCTGGCCGCGAGAAGGCCCGCAGGGTCATGGACGAGATGCCCGAGGTTGCAGCCGCCTACCGTGCTGGAGATATCGGCACCGAACAGATGCGAGTCCTCGGCCGTATTCACGCCAACCCACGAGTCCGCCACAAGATGCGTGACGACCAAGCGTGGTTCCTCGCTCGGGCGAAGAAACTGCCGTTCAGTGACTTTGCCGTCAAGGCCATCGAATGGATGAACCTCATCGATGACAACGGTCCATCGCCTGCTGCCGAACGGACCCACGAGCGCCGTGACGCCAAGCTCACACAAGATTTCGACAAGTCGTGGAGCCTCATTGGCGGCTTTGGGGCATTCCAAGGCACGGCCATGCACGAGATTTTCGAGAAATACGTCGAAGCCGAAACTCTGGCCGACTGGCAGAAGGCACGAGCCGAGCTCGGCGACGACGCTACCTATTCCGACCTTCCTCGTTCGGTTCAGCAGCGTCGCGCAGACGCACTATGGCAGCTGTTCCGAGACGCCGCAGCATCACCTCATGGCGCCGTGCCTCCCGACTTCGTGCACAACATCGTGTGGTCGAAAAAGACCTTCGAAGAGATGGCTCGGCGGGTCGCTACTGGCGAGATCGAGCCGATCGACCCCGAGCTCTTCCGATGCGCCACCATCGACGGCGTCCAGATCGACCCCTATGAAGCATTTGCTTCGGCGTTGAACTCCCGAATACGCCGGGTGCTCATCGATTCGTCGAGTGTCGTCATCGACCTTGGCGAGGCCAGGTTCTTCACCGGGTTGGCCCGTCATGCCGTGAAGCTTGGCTTCACCGAATGCGTGTGGGTGGGCTGCCACGTCCCGTCCCGGCAGTGCGAAGCCGATCATCTGGTTGAGCATTCCCGGCGAGGCAGAACCAACCCCGGCAACGGGGCGCCACTGTGTGGGAGACATAACCGTTGGAAACAGAAAGGGTTCTCGGTTCACCGAGACCAAGCCGGTGGGTGGCATACCTACCGGCCCGACGGAACAGAAGTCCCCGCTGCTTAGCGAGCCTGCTCGCCCCCGTGCGCCCAAACCGATCGATCCTTGTTGCCTGCGATAAGTTGCCGGGCGTATGTCCACGCCCGCACGCAAGATCGCGTTTATTGGTTCGCATTCGGTGCGAAAGACCAACGCCGTGCACTCCTTTGCCGGCGTTGTTGGCCAAAGCGGTCGCAGTGTTGAGGTGGGCCGAGAGGTCGTTCGGTTTAATCCGCTCGGGCTCAATGAAGGCGCCACACCTGAAGCGCAACTTTGGGTGCTGATGACCCAGATCCAGCAAGAGCTTGAGCTCCGCAACCGTGCAGAAGTCGTGATCACCGATCGGGCGGTCATCGACAACTTCGCTTACATGCTCCGAGTCACCAACGGCGAAGACCCATTCGACGTGTTGCCACTGGTGCGCAATTGGTCAGGTACCTATGACCTCTACGTCCGGCTCCGCCCCGACACTCCCCTACTCGCCGACGGCGTGCGCAGCACCAACGACGAGTTCCGAGACGAGATCGAGGAGATCCTCGACGAGATCATCCCGCGCTGCGTCGACCCGAATCGACTCATTGACATCAGCGCATCCGAGATTGGCGAGTCGTTCAACTGGACGGGGCTGCTCGAGCGACTGTGCGGCCCTACTGACTCCGGCTCTGCGCCGAAGCCAGTCACGTTGCGGCCACGCCTATTCGAATAGATAGGCCCAAACCGAATCGCCCCCGACACGCATCGCTCAATCGAATTGATAGGCGATGCGTATCGATTCGAACGATCACCGTTAAAGGTGCGTTAACAAACCGTGCCTAACCGGTCACACCGGTCGGGTTACCCACGGGTCAACCGCCTAGTGTCGTTTGATGCGCTGGCCAGCATCCGATGTGGTCGCCTTTGACTGCGACTCCACCCTCACCACCGTCGAGGGCATCGACGAGCTCGCCGCGAATCTCGACATGGCCGCTGAGGTTGCTGCCCTCACCAATGCAGCAATGGACGGAAGTATCGACCTCAGCGACGTGTACGGCGCTCGGTTGCAGCTTCTTGAGCCCACGCTCAACGATGTCCGGAGTGTTCGCGATACCTACAAACGCAATGCGATACCCGATGCCCGCGATGTCATCGCAGCGCTCCACACCCACGACGTTCGCACCGCTGTTGTGAGCGGCGGCCTGTACGAGCCCGTCCTCGACTTCTCGACCTGGCTCGGTATCGATCCCGCCGATGTTCGAGCGGTGAACTCCAACTACAACCCCCTCGTTGGCAGCTGGTGGGCGAACGGTGGCGACGAGCGATATCTCGACTACCACAGCTACCTGGGCTACCAAGAAGGCCCGCTCACAAAGACGAGGGGCAAGGGCGAGCTGGTCGACGAGCTCTTCGACGGCACTGCTCGACGCTCGACCATGATCGGCGACGGTGTCAGCGACCTCGAGGCTGCCGATTCTGTTGACCTCTTTGTTGGGTATGCCGGTGTGGTTGACCGACCTGCGGTAACCAAAGCAGCACCCGTCGTCATTCGATCTCGCGAGCTGGCGCCGCTGCTTGCTCTGACGCTTGGGCCCTGCCTTGTTGGCGAGCTCACCGACCACGACGAGCTCGGCCAGGTGGCCAGCTCCTGCATCGACCTCGTGCGGAGCGGCGCACTCACGTTCAACGACGCCGAACTGGCGCAAACCTTCGAATCAGCAACCAACCACAACTGGGAGAGCTAAGCAATGCACCGAATACTCGTTTCCGACAAACTCGGAGCCGCCGGGCTCGACCTCTTGGAGGCAGCGGACGATGTCGACTTCGAGATGCGAACCGACCTCTCCCCCGACGACCTCGTCGGGGCGATCGGCGAGTACGACGCGCTGATCATCCGGTCAGGAACCACCGTCACCAGCGATGTGCTCGAAGCGGGCACCAACCTGAAGGTAGTTGGACGTGCAGGCGTTGGCATCGACAACGTCGACGTTGAGGCAGCCACCCGACAGGGTGTAATCGTTTTGAACACCCCGGCGGCGAACACGATCGCAACGGCCGAACATGCAATGGCGCTTATGCTTGCCGCAGCTCGCAACTTGGCCCTGGCGCACACGGCGCTTACAAACGGACGGTGGGAGCGCTCGAACTACACCGGTATCGAGTTGCGGGGCAAGACACTTGGCATCCTCGGCTTCGGGCGCATCGGCCGCGCGGTGGCCGAACGAGCTCAGGCATTCGGCATGCGCATTGCGGCCTACGACCCGTTCGTGTCGGAGTCGGTAGCGCGAGATGCTGGAGTTGAGCTCCTCGACCTCGATGATCTTCTCGCCACGTCGGACTTCTTCACCCTCCACATGGCCCTTACCGCCGAAACCAAGCACCTCATGAACGACGAGACGCTGGCGAAGATCAAGCCGGGCGCCGTGCTGGTCAATGCCGCGCGCGGTGGACTTGTCGATGAGCAGGCCGTTGCCACGGCACTCGACAACGGCAACCTGCGGGCATTTGCCACCGATGTGTACTCCTCGGAGCCGCCGCCGGAAGATCACCCACTGGTAGGGCACCCCGCAGTCACCCACACGCCACACTTGGGAGCAAGCACCGTCGAAGCTCAGCGCGACGTCGCCGTACAGGTTGTTGAACAGGTGCTTGCTGCGCTTCGCGACGAACCCTTGGCGAGCAGCATCAACGTGGCGAGCTCAGGTGGAACCGGCGCGGGGAGCGAACTCCTTGCGCCGTTCATTGCACTCGCCGAGAAGATCGGTCGGTTGCAGCTGGCCATGGCGGACGGGCGCATCGAGTCGGTTGAGGTCGAGGTGCAGTCGACGCATGCCGACGACATCATCCGACCAGTCGCCGCGGGCCTCTTGAAGGGCCTCCTCGAGACCGTTGTGGATGGCCGGGTCAACATGGTCAACGCACCCCTGCTCGCCGAACAGCGTGGCATCAAGATCTCTCGGTCGGTCTCCGTGGGTAACGGCGACCACCAGAACATGGTGTCGTGCCGAGTTCGCTGGGCGACTGAAGACGCGGGAGAAGCTGACAAAGAGCGCACCGTGTCGGGTGCCATCTTCGGCGAGGGCTTGCCACGAATCGTCCGGATCTCGAGCTACACGTTCGAGGCAGATCCCAACGGCACCGTGCTGCTGATGCTCAACAACGACGTACCTGGCGTGATTGGCGAGGTCGGTACGGTCCTTGGCCAGCACGGCGTCAACATTGCTGAATGGCGCCTCGGTCGCAACGAGGAACGCCACGAGGCCCTGAGCTTCATCAACCTCGACTCGGTCCCAACCGGCGATGCGTTGACCGCGCTTCGGCTGCTGCCAGCGGTCACCAAGGCGCTCCTCGTCGAGCTCTAGGGCGAGATTCGCGTTAGGACCGAACGAAATGTTCGTGCCATGCTGGAGGGACGTCTAGGGGGATCACGTTGAATATTGCGGGGAGTATCGAACAACACGACCCAGGTCGTGCTGCGCTGGTCGATGGCGATATCACCGTCACGTACGGCGAGCTCTCGGCAAACGCTGCGCTCGTTCGAAGTGCCTTGGCTGCTCGCAGCATCCAACCCGACGATCGAGTTGCCGTGCTGTGCGGCAACGAGCCCCTGTTCATCTCCGCTGCGCTCGGCGCGCTCGGCGTTGGGGCTCGGGTAATTCCGATGAAGGCATCGAATCCGCTGCCCGAGCTCGAGCGCAAGCTTGCTGTCATCAAGCCGTCGGTGATCCTCGTGGGCGAAGATGCCCAGTGGATTCACGAGCATGGCGAGACGCTTGGGGTGCCGCTGCTCGATCTCGGTCGTGTCGCTAGTACCCCGGCCTCCGCGGATGCACCGCCACTGGTCGATCGGGATGCCAACGACGTGGCGTTCATGATGCTCACGAGCGGTGTCTCGGGCGATCCGAAGGTCGCCATGTTGTCTCATGGCAACCTCGATGCTGGACAAGCTGCCATCTCTACCGGCGTAGAGGATGGACTGAAGCCCGAAGATGTCGTCCTCGGGGCTCTACCGGTGGCCCACATCTTTGGCCTGAACGCTGTTCTCCTGACGGCGCTCCGGGTTGGTGCGCTGATCGTGCTTGAACGCCGGTTCGACCTCGAACGAAGCCTCGGCCTTATTCGCCAGCACCAGATCACGGTGCTTGCCGGAGCGCCACCGATGTGGCGGTTGTGGAGCCAGATCGAAGCTCCCGAGGGAACCTTTGCATCCGTTCGTATTGCGTTGTCGGGCGCAGCAGCGCTGCCAACCGATGTGTACGAGGCAATGCTCGACCGGCATGGCGTGAGCGTCGAAGAGGGATATGGCATGACCGAAACGGCGGGTGTTCTGACGACCAGCCGCGGCGCGCCAATGAAGCAACGATCGGTCGGCCGAGCGGTCCCCGGAATCGACATCGTCCTGGTCGACGATGACGGCACCCCCGTCGAGACGGGCGATTCGGGGGAGATCGTCGTGCGGGGCCCGGGCATCTTCTGCGGCTACTACGACGATCAAGAGACCACCGATCATGTCCTAACCGACGATGGGTGGTTCTGGACTGGCGATGTCGGTGTCTTTGATGACGAGGGCTACCTGTTCATCGTCGACCGAGTGAAAGACCTCATCATCGTGTCGGGATTCAACGTGTACCCCGCCGAGGTTGAGAACATTCTGCGTGAACATCCAGGCGTCGACGGTGCTGTGGTCGTTGGCGGCGAGAGCATCGAGACCGGTGAAACGGTTATTGCGCACATTTGCGGCACTGCTGACCTGGACGAGCTCGACGCGTTCGCGAAAGCACGGCTCACCCGATACAAATGCCCGACCGAATATCGAGTGGTCGACGAATTACCGGTGGCGCCAACCGGCAAGATCATCCGACGGGAGCTTCGCTGATGTCCTCGCTCCCCGATTTCCGATTCGAAGACGCCCCCGACCTTCCGGGCAGCGAACATCTGTCGAAGTACGGCGTTGCTGGCCTTCGCCGCCTCGTCCATCGCCTGTGGGACATCGAGGTCACCGGCCGCGAACACATCCCAGCGGTCGGGCCCGCAATCCTCTGCCCAAATCACCTGTCGTTCTGCGACTCGGTGTTCGTGCCGCTCACCTTGCCCCGACGCATTTGGGCCATTGGCAAGGGTGAATACCTCGATGACTGGAAGACCAAGCATCTGTTCCCCGCGTTCGGCATGATCCCGGTTGATCGATCTGGCGGCGATGCTGCCCAAGAAGCCCTCGACACGGCTGCACGCGTACTTGATGGCGGACACCTGTTCATGATCTACCCCGAAGGCACTCGCTCACGAAGCGGCAACCTGCACAAAGCACGCACCGGAGCGGCTCGGCTAGCGCTGCGGTGCAACGCTCCGATCATCCCAGTGGGACACTCGGGCACACTCGAGGTCCAACCCCCTGACCAGTTCATGATGAAGCCTGGCCTCCCGGTGAAGGTGAACTTCGGGGCACCGATGTACATCGACGACCACGGCGATCCAACCGACCCTCGGACGATTCGGACCTTCGCCGATGCGGTGATGTTCGAAATTGCGCAGTTGAGCGGCCAGAAGTACGTGAACACGTATGCAACCTCGGACGACAAACCAGATTCGTCGGCGCCGACCAGCCCGACCTCCTCGCCATCACAGCCAACGAGCTCGCCGTCGGTTCCGTCCAAGCCCACCCGCCCGCCGTTGCGGCTGCCACCCAACCGAACCGTCGACGCAGCATTCGCCTAGAACGCATAGAAATAGCGCGAGTAGGCCAAACGAATCACCTTTTCGGCAGGACCTACATCACAAGTGATACCTCTCCGATAGAGGGGAATGAAAAGCGCCAGCCGTTTACCGAGCATCACGATCTTGCTCAGCATCATTGGCGCTGCCCTTTTGCTGCCGCTCGGCTCGATCGCTATTACCCAATGGCAACAGGCTGAGCATCGCTACGACGCGGCAGTGCAAGTGGGTGAAAGCGCCGACCGACTCGACTCGCTGATCCGTCTTGCTCCAGCGATAGACCGAGAAAACCGCTCAACAACATGGAACTCGGGCGGCGAAAAGCTCCTCGGCGACCTTCCCCCAGACATCGTCGGCGTTCTCGGCACCGACTATGGCGCCTCGATGATGGACGATCGCGCCGCTGTCGATGCCCTCGTTTCTTGGTTGGGTGATGATGCACTTATGGCCGAGCTCGCCGATGTGCGCCGAAGCGCCGACGCTGGCAACCTTGGACTCTTCGATTCGGCTGCACGCTTTGACGTGGTGGGCGCCGAGGTCGAAACGCAGATTCACAACGAACTGACCCGACTTGGTCTGACGGCTGCGGACGCAGGCGACGATTCCATTGCCGAGGCGGCACGGGTGGCCGAAGCCACTGCTGCACTGCAGATAGCGGCATCTGGCCAACACGACAAATGGTCGCAGCTTCGAGTGAGCGAGTTTCTTGCTCCTGCGCCTTCAGATGTCACCAGCTTCGCGACCAACGTTGGCCTCCTCCGGGACCGCATGAGCGCGGTCGACCAAGTGATCGACCCCAACTCAGCCGCTGGCCAAAACTGGGAAGCCCTCCGCTCAAGCCCTGAAACCGCCGAGTTGTTCGAGCTCTACGACGCAACGATTCTCAACTTCACGCTCAATGGCCTCCCAGCAAGTGACGTCCAGGCCGAACAGCTCGATCTCACGAACGTTGCGATTACCGACCTGCTGGCCGTTGCGGTCGAGGTCAATACCAGCCGGACGACCGCCGAGTCATTCGATGCTCAGCTTGCGACTGTTGGCGAGCTGACGCTTAACGAGCTCGACGCCGCTGGCAAGGCTGGACTCGATGATGCCCAAGCCGATCGCAACCGAACACTTCTCTGGTTGCTCACCGCCGCCGGGCTTGTCGTGCTCGGCGTTGTTGCCCTTGTCGTGCTCATTGCCCGACCAGTGCGCAAGATGGCCGATGTGGCCGAGCAGCTCAGCGTGGGCCAGCTCGACGTCCATCTCGAAGAATCAGGTCCGACGGAAATCCGCAATAGCGCACGAGCCATGAACCAAGCGCTCGAGTCGTTGCGCAACACCGAAGCCCAAGCGGTCGCGCTCGCCGAAGAACGCCTCGACGACCCCATTCTCGAAGCTCGTTCGGTGGGAGGAATCGGCGAATCGCTCCAAACCGCAGTTGCCAGACTCGCAACCTCGCTTACCGAACGCGAGAGCTTCCAGCAGAAGCTCGCACACGAGGCCGCTCACGACGGCCTCACCAAAATCTCAAATCGCAACGCGATCCTTCGCCACCTCGACGCGGCACTCGCTCGAACCCGTCGCTCGTCGTCATCGCTTGCAATTCTGTTCCTCGATATCGACGACTTCAAGACCATCAACGATGTGCACGGACATCAGGCTGGCGACGCCGTCCTACGAAACGTCGCTACTCGCCTGGTTGGAGTCATTCGCGACGGAGACCTCGCGGGACGTATGGGCGGCGACGAATTCGTGGTTGTCGCTGAAGCGGTTGAGGACATCGATGAGGCACTTCGTCTCAGCGACCGGATCGTCAGCGCAATTAGCGAGCCCGTCACGTTCGACGGTGGCACGTTCGAGCCGAGCCTCAGCATCGGTGTCGCTATCGCCGATGGCGAGCTGTCGGCCGACGAGCTGCTGCGCGATGCCGACCTGGCCGTCTACCGAGCAAAGTCACTCGGCAAGGGCCGTACAGAAGTTTGCGACGAGGATCTCCGCGGTGAGGTGCGCGAACGCGAGACGATCGAACGCGAGCTCGAGGCCGCAATCGATGATGGCCAGTTCGTGTTGCACTTCCAACCATCGGTGGATGCCATCAACCACAAGATCACGTCGTTTGAGGCACTCATCCGTTGGAACCATCCAACACGCGGCGTTGTTGGACCTATGGAGTTCATCCCAATCGCCGAGCGAACCAATTTGATTGCTCGCATTGATCGCTGGGTCCTCGACGCCGCATCAGCGCAACTCGCCGCGTGGACCGACCACCCAGACTTCGGCAGCCATCCAGTGGCCGTCAACATTTCGGGCCGACACCTCGGTAGCGGCACGCTCACCGACGACGTGTTGGACGCACTGAACGATCACGAGGTCGACCCACGCCGCATGCTTCTCGAAGTCACCGAGACGGCGCTGCTCGCCGATCTCGTCACTGCGGGCCGCGAGCTCACCCTTCTGCGTGAGGCCGGGGTTCGTGTGGCACTCGACGACTTTGGTACCGGGTACATGTCGCTCTCGCACTTGCGGGGCCTACCGGTTGATGTGCTCAAGATCGACCAAACGTTCATTGCCGAAATGGCCGATGACAGCGATCATCCACTGATCAGGCTCATTATCGACACGGGCCACTTGCTCGGTGTGGACGTCACAGCCGAGGGTGTCGAAACCTCGACACAAGCCTCGACCCTTACCGCAATGGGCGTCGACAGCCTGCAGGGCTTCCTCTTTGGACGGCCGGTCGATTCCACCTCGGTCAAGGCTGACGCTGACACGGTTTCCCCTCAGTTAGAGGCCTAAAAAGTCGCCACCACAATTGGCACTCTCCGGATTGGTCGTTGCCACTCCAAGTGAACAACACTTGAAGCTGCAGCGGTCATAGTCACCAAGAGAGGCGATCTTGTGGGATCAGTTCGACGTCCAGCGGGCATTGCGTGCATTCTCAGCGCACTCATCCTGTTGTTGCTCAATAGCCCAGCGTTCGCGCAGGCCACCATCACCGTTATCGACTCGGGTGGTTCCGATGAGCTTGTAGCCCCGCCCGAGCCGAGGTGTGACGATCTGGTCTTCATCACCGAGGTCACGTTCAACGCTGCAGGCGTGCCAGTTGGCGTCCCACGCCTTGGTGTTGGCCCCGACCTCGTGACCAGCTTCGTCGTGCCCGACTTTGAACCGATCGGGCCCAGCATCATTGCCCTGAATGAAGTCATTACGTTCGATGGGCATGCCGGTCGCGACATTTGGCCCGCACAGCTCAACGAGCGGGTCCAGTTCGAGTTTCTGCTCGACGGCGAGGTTCAGGCAGTCACCCCGTTCACTCCCGATCTTCCCGACGACACCGTGTCGGCATGGCTTGATCTCGACCTGGGCACCTATGAACTTCCCAAGGGAGCCGATGCCCTTCGCATCGTCCACTTCGGAGACCCCAACAACACCGACTCAGTGGTTGTCTCGGCCCTTTGTGGCACGACGATCGACATCCCGACGGAAACAACGACGACCGTTGTTCCAGACACAACCGTTTGCCCAGAGACACCAGCGTCTCCTGACGGCGACGACCCGGACACCACCGTTGCGCCTGGCACGGATTGCCCGGACACCACGGTTGTGCCCGATCGGACCGATTGTCCAGGGACCCCGGCTTCGCCGGACGATACGAGCGATCCGGACGGCATTGTTGAGCTAGACGGCACCGATTGCCCGGACACCACGGTTGTGCCCGAGACGACGGTCGCTCCAGAAACGACAGTTGCTCCAGACACCACGGTCCAGCCCACGGTGGCCCCGACGACGATCGTGCGGGACACCGTTGCCCCTGAGACAACAGTGGCTCCTGAGACGACAGTGGCTCCGGAAACGACTGTTGCACCTACAACGTCCGAGGCTCCAACCACGACTGCTGCTCCTACAACAACCGCAGCGCCGACGACCACGACCGCCCCAACAACGACAGCCGTAGCTGACCCTGAGGTGGAGGTAGAGGTTGAGGGTGTCGTCGAGACACGTAGTGGCGATCTGCTCGCCGCAACCGGTTCATCGCACGACCTTGGCATCTCGTTCATTGCCGCTGGCCTTGTACTTCTCGGATGCGCATTGCTGCTTCAGTCGAAAGATCCCGAGGAGCTGTTCAGCTAGGGCGTAGCCCGGCTAGCGTCGGCGCCGTGTCACGGCTCGATTCACTTCGCTCACTCCAACAGCATCTGCCGCCGGCAGTCGTCGACCGCCTGCGACCTGCAGTCCAGTCTGCTCGTCGAGTCGTCGGGGCGCGGGTTCCGACGACTCCGCCCGGTCCATCGCCCTACGTCCAATGGCATGGCCCTGATGCCACCTCGAGTACACCGGCGCTCGCGTGTACTCCCATTGCCGACATCGTGCTGCTGCAAGGCCGAGCACCGGCCAGCAGCGTTGTCGAGATCGAGCTTTCCGACGGCCGCCGGCTTGCAGCCAGTCATCGCTTTTTGCACCCGGATGCTGCAGGCCATGGCCCCGCCGACTTCTTCGAGCTCACGCTCGACCATCACGTGCTCACGTCCGGCGATCCAACGAGCTATCCCCAACACGCAACACTGATCGTTGACGGAACGGCAACCCCGCACAGCGTCGAGATCCCCGGGGTTCCATCGCCTGCGGCCATCGTCGGGGTCGAACACCTCAACGAGTGCCCTGCGTGCTCACACGACATCATGATGCCGACCGGGCGACGTCAGTTCCTGGAAATGAAGACCTGCCAGCAGTGCGCGCTCGTAATGACATCGCCACGGCCTGCCGAAGACCACACCCTGGTGCGCTACAGCGAGCGCTATTTCGAAGAGGAATACCTGCCCTCGCAACAGCTGAGTGCTTCGCTCACGGCGCACATCGATTCGATCCTCGATCGGGTCGAGGCTGCCAAGGCAATCTCCCCGATGTTGTTCGAGCTCGGTGTCGGCGGCGGGAACCTGTCAGCGCGCGCAACAGAGCGAGGCTGGACTGTCCGTGGCACCGATGTCAACCCGGCGTCGGTTCAGCATGCAACCGCTCGGGGGCTCGACGTTTGGCTCGAGAACGTTGATCACGCCGATTCGCTCGGTGGCGCCTACGGAGCGATCGTGTCGGAGATGTCGATCGAACACGTACGTCACCCCGAGCACTTCTGCGCCCTCGCGGCTGACGCGCTTGTGCCCGGAGGTCAGCTCGTCGTCTACACCGTGAGCGCTGAGGGTCAATCGTTCGAACACTCGGGCATGGCTTCACCGTTGGTTGGGCCAGCCGAGCACCTGTTTTTGTATAGCGCTGGGTCGCTCGTGGCGCTGTGCGAGCGCAACGGGTTGCGGGTCGATCTGGTGTGGCGCAACCACTCCGCCGACGAGATCGGCATCGTGGCGTCCAAACGCACCGACGTGGCCAACCCAGCAATTCGCTAGCCACGAGCGTTAGTGGGCGGCACGAATCGCCTTGAGCTGCTGCAGCGTGGCGGCATCATGAGCCACGACAGGTGTTCGCCTGGCCGTGTGGTCGAGGTGGACGAGCGGCCGGTCGAAGGCATCGACGATCGGCACGCCAAGCTCCTGACACACCAAGTACGCGCCGAGGTAGTCCCACACACCATGGGCTTCATCATCGAAGTCGATGTAGGCGTCGAGAGCTCCGAGTGCGACGTAGCTGATGTCGAGCGCTGAGGCTCCGAGCGTACGGAACTGGGCCCACGGGCGTTCGATCGGCGGGTTGCCGTTGATGCCAACAACGCCAGCGCTGATCGGGCCTGGAGTTGGGGCGGCCATCGGGGTTCCGTTGTAGGTCGCGCCGCCTCCGCGAATGGCTTCAAACCGCTCGCCAGTCACATGGTTCTCGACCAAGGCCACGAGCGGACCAGCATCGTCGAGGATGGCGATGCTCGTGGCGAACCATGGAATGCCTCTCGACGCGTTCGTCGAACCATCGACCGGGTCGACAACGGCGGTCAGTGCGCGATCGGGCTCGATCACCCCGGCCTCTTCAGATAGCACGCCAATTCCTGCGTCGAGCAGCGACTGCACGAGCGGCTCGTCCACGACCAAGTCGAGCGCATACTGATCGTCGCGGGTCCCGCCGGCACGCCGGTCTGCTACTTCGGCCAACCGGGCTACTGCCTCGTTGGTGACACCTCGAAGTAACGCTTGCAAACGGTCGGTATCGGCCACGGGTCTCCTGAAACGGGTTGGGGGTGGAATGTACGGAGCGGGTGGAATGTGCTCGGTGCTGTGGGACACGGTAGCCTGCGCTCGATCGTCAGCTCACCACTGATGGTCGTTGCGCTTCGTTTGAAGGAAACACGTTGGCGATAATCGACATTGCAGGTTTCATCACCGACCTGAAGGACCACGCGACCCACCACGGATTTCACGTGCATGACGAACGCCATTTCGTCGAGACCTATTCGATGCGCCAGGCCTTCGAAGTTGACCTGCATCCCGAGCACGCCTGCGGCGGTCCACTCGACCTGCACTTGTCACTCGAGATCGACCCGCGGATGATGCTGGCGTTCGAGGACGAGGTGTACGCACTCCCCGACCCGGGCGAGTCCCCATCGGAGGACCTGCGGTTTCCGCTGCTGTTCACCTGGAGCCTCCCGCCACTGGTCAATGGCCCGGACCTGCTGGTGCTCGCCACAGAACTTGCCGGTGTCGGCGGCCCAGATCTTCCGCTCGATATCAGCGCCGTCGATGGGTTTGCCGCAGTCACTGACGCCCCTGAACGAAGCCTGAACGTGGTTGCCCGAGTCGAGCTTCCTCTCGCCCGTATTTATCTCGGCGAAGACGACCTCTGCGATGTACTCGATCGATGCCACGCCGTGAGCGACTACCTCCTCGACCGGGCTGCAATGTGGCTTGGCGAAGGCCTCGCGTAGCAACATCACGAACCACAGGCAAGAAGTGGCAGACCCACTACTCTGCGCGCGTATAGTTCGAAAGAATTGCCCTTTCGTTTCAATTCAGTGACATCGGACGAAATCAACCTCACGCTCAGCGCAAAACAGGTACGTTAAGTACTGCCGAGCGCAACACATAGGTGGGTGGACATCACTGTGGGTGCCGGCGGAGGAGCAAAAGCGTGACAATCACTGCACCAGTTGATGTTGAACTGCAACACGATGGCCTTGACAACGATGGCATTCAGATCATCGATGACGACATTATGATCATCCCCGATGTTGCAGCGGCGGCTCTTGCAACATCCCCCGAGCGAGAGCCACTACTGCCCTTCCTCGTACTCGGCACGATTAGCCTCATCGCAACCTTCGTTGTTGCCATGTTGCTCGCTCTCTAGCCAAAGATTTGTACCGACTTTCAGACCCATAGGGTCAGAAATTCGTCACAAAAACTGGCACGCGAGATTTGTGCAGATTCTCATACCGTTACGGTCTGAAAGTCTGTACAAAACCCGGTTCGGGAGTTACCAGCAGCTCGGCTGTGAAGTAGACGAACCGTTCGGGCAGATCGTTTGGTTGTAGATCGCGTTTTCTGGCTCTGCTGGCCTACCTGTCGCGTTCGTGAACGAGGCTGACGTCAGATTGGCCGACACGATCCACAGCCCACCATTCCCAAGCTGGGTCTCGTGAAGCGCGCTGCCCTTAGCGTTCGCACTTCGGATCGACGAGTCGACGAACGACGAGCCGTTGAAGGTGGTGTTCTGAATGCTGGCGGCGTTGAAGTCCCAGTTTCGGAACTCGACGCCACGGAACGAGCTCTTGTCGAGGGATGCAGTGATCATTGTGCCGTCTGCCATCGTTGACCCGTCGAACACCGCCGGACCCGTCGTCTCGGTCATGTTGATGTTCTGCATCGTGGTGTTCGAGAAGCTCGCGTTGGTGATGCGCGCTTGGTAGAAGTCACCATCGATGATCTTCGCCGAGGCAAACGTGGCATTGGTGAGGTCTGAATAGGCGAACGTTGCTTCATTGAGCGTCGTTCCGTCGAACTTTGCGGTCATGAGGCCAGCACCGTCGAAACCAACGCGTGTGATTTGCGCGTTTGTCGCAATCAAGCCATTCGCGGGGACATTCAAGAAGTTCGACGTCGTGATGGTCGAACCAGCGATGCTGACATTGTTCATCTTGGAACCGCTGAAGCCAACGTTTGTAATCGTGGAAAAGCTGAGGTCAGCGTTTGGCATCGTCGCGGAGATTCCAGTGTCCGTAATCGTTGCGCCGCGGAAGACTGCTCGTGTCATGTTCACCGAGTTGAGGCCCGTTCTCTTGATCTCTGCATCGGTAAACACCGCATCGGTGAGATCGACCGAGTTGAAGACCGCCCCGTCGATCGTCGCAAAGGAAAAATCGGCGCCGACGAAGCTACCGCCGTCAAAGACCGTGCCGTCACCAAATGTTGTCCGACTGAGGTTTGCCCCGCGAAAGTCGGCGTTGACGAACTTCACCCCGACCAGGTCGCAGCTGCTGAGATTCGCTCCACTGAGCTCCAAATCGCCAGATCGGGCCCGTTCACAGTCGCTCGGTGGGGTGATCGTCGTCGTGGCCGTTTGCTGCAGTGTCGTCGTTGTGTCCCGGCGCGTGATCGTGGTGGAGGTAGCGGTGGTTGTTGTTGTGGTAACCCGAGGGGCAACGGTGACTCGAGGAGCGTTGGAAACTCGAGGTGCCGTAGTGATACGCGGGGCATTCGGGCTGTTGTCTGCAGGGTGCACAACCGCACCTGACGCTGGGGAGTTCACCGTCGTTGTCGTCTCTGTTTCAAGCGAGCTCGTCGTCGACTCCGGGGCCGGGGATGGTGCGCGGCCTTCCACAGCAGCCGGGGCGGTCGTGACAACGATGGTTGTTGGAGTTGGCCCGCCGTCCTCGATGGCCACCACCTCTATGCCCGCGGCGGGAAACTCCGGCTGCTCGACTTCAGCCACGGGTACGTCATTGATAGGGGTATCGTCCACAAGGGCAATGGCCTCGGGCTGATCGTCGAACACAACGAAGCCATCGGTGACAACCGTGGCGCCAGTAGCCGTTGCTAGGGTTACGACAGTTGCCGCGACGGTCTGCGCTATCGGGGTCGTCACCGCGGTTCCGAGGAAGGGAATCTGAGCGGCCCACGACAGGGGCCACATCGCTCGACGCAACCGACCGAGGCTGATGCTCATGAAGGCACGAACAACGTCGGGGTCGAACTGCGTGCCCGCGTTGTCGGCGAGCTCCTGCCGGGCAAACTCCGGGGGCAACGGCTTCTTGTACGAGCGTGCTGCGGTGATCACGTCGTACGCGTCTGCCACCGACACAATTCGACCGGCCAGACTGATATCGGTACCCGCAAGACCCTTGGGATATCCCCCACCATCGAACCGTTCATGGTGCTCGCCAATCGCACCGATCCACTCACCGAGGTACTCCGCGAGCGGTGCGGCGATCTTCATCCCCTCATCGGGGTGCGTCTTGATGATGTCGACCTCTTCATCGGTGAGCCGACCAGGCTTGGTCAGGATCCCTTCATCGATCCGAAGCTTGCCAACGTCGTGGATGAGGCCGGCCCACTGCAGCTTGTTGCTGTCCTCGGGGCTGAGCTTCATCTCCTCAGCAATCAGCGCGGTGAAAGCCCTGACGCGCTCGGAATGCCCTCGAGTCAACCTGTCGTGCTCAGAAAGTAGCGCCGCAAGTTCAACAATACGCGTGGCCGCTTCGGCTTCAGTGCCTGAGAACTCTCCCGCCTCAGCTTCACGTAACCGCTGTTCGAGCTTCTTCGTGTTACCGGAACGAAGGGCCACCGCAAAGCGAGATGGAGCCTGATCGGGGAAGACCAACGACAGGCGGAACAACGTCGCGAGCGGCAAGAACTTCCGGGCTCCCTTATCGGCATAGTGAGCCACAGCAAGAGCAATAACCGCCAAGACACCGAATCGGCCAAGCGCGCCAGGAACCGTTGCCGGCACTGGCCACCTACTGGCCAACATCCACGTGACGACGAGACTCAGGAGAATCGGGATGAGGAACACGATCGTTCGAACACCAAAGGCAAGCCACGGGCTATCGCCCCAGCTGTTTGCGTCACCGCCAGACGCTCGGCTTTTCTCCTCGACGGTCGCCGTCGGTGGCACTTCACTCACTTAGATGTGATCGGCGACATTTCGTTTCCGGAAAATGGGCCATTTGCCCTCAGGCCTGCGGAAATCGCTAGATCATGCGCGCACAGCCCGCCACATCGCGGGAAGACACCAAGTAGGCCCGGTGAGAATTGAACTCACGACCGAGCGATTATGAGTCGCCTGCTCTAACCACTGAGCTACGGGCCCGCACAGCGAGGTTCGTGAACCACCATGCGCAAGTGAAGTCTATTGCTGCGGCAAAGCGACTGCTCAACCATGAGGCAAGAGAGACCGACAAGATCATTCGGTGTAGCGGACGGTGTTTTGCCGTTCGCTTGCTAGCATGCATCGAGTCAATCCGGGGTAGCTCAGCTGGCAGAGCAACTGACTGTTAATCAGTAGGTCGTGAGTTCGAGCCTCACCCCCGGAGCACGAAAGCAAGGGCCGCCCGCCAGCATGGGCGGCTCTTGTGCTTTTTGCCGTTCCGCACCGAGCAAGCTCGGAGACCGAACTAGTCGACCAAGTAACCCTTGAGATGTTCGCTTCGCTGGGGGTGGCGCAGCTTCGCAAGCGTCTTTGCTTCGATCTGGCGAATCCGCTCGCGGGTCACACCGAAGGTGCGACCGACCTCTTCGAGGGTGCGAGGGCGGCCATCTTCGAGGCCGAAGCGCAGGCGGACAACTTCTTGTTCACGAGGTGAGAGCGAACACAGCACCTTGGAGACTTCGACGCCGAGCATCTTGCGAGTTGCCGCGTCGGCCGGGCGGACGGCCTGAGAGTCCTCAACAAAGTCGGCGAGGCTGGTGTCTTCCTCGTTACCGACCGGAGTATCGAGCGACAGCGGGTCTTGAGCGATCTTCAGAAGCTCCTCAACGCGCTGTGCCGTGAGGTCGCAGCATTCGGCGAGCTCTTCCATGGTGGGCTCTCGACCGAGCTCCTGGGTCATACGGCGCTGTTCTCGCCGCACGCGGCTCATGATCTCGACCATGTGCACGGGAATGCGGATCGTGCGGGCCTGGTCGGCGATCGCACGAGTGATGGCCTGGCGAATCCACCAGGTGGCGTACGTCGAGAATTTGAAGCCCTTTTGATGATCGAACTTTTCGACTGCTCGCATCAGCCCGAGGTTTCCCTCTTGGATCAGATCGAGGAGTGGGATGCCACGGCCGCCGTAGCGCTTCGCGATCGACACGACGAGACGGAGGTTGGCCTGGGTGAGATCGCCCTTGGCGGCGTCGCCGGCTCGGACCTGACGTTCGAGCAGCGAGCGTCGCGACGGCTCGACCGAATCGAGCGTTTCCGCAGCAGCGTGAAGCGCAAGCTCTTCAGACGCCTTCATGCCGAGGGCCACCTTCTCGGCCAGTCGAACTTCTTCGGGACCGGTGAGAAGGGGGACCCGGCCGATTTCCTTGAGGTACACGCGCGTTGAGTCGGTCGAGACGCTCGATCGGTCGCCAGCGAGCGAGTGGGTCCGTTCGCGTCGCTTTCGCGCCGCGGCTACTTCGTCCTTCTCAATCGGCTTTGCGGCGTCACTCATGGGACTCACCGCTTGTGTGCGCATCCCGCATAGCTATCCAATCGGCAAGTGGAGCCAATTCCGTAAGGTCTGATCGTGGCTCACGGAGATCGATCACCCACTGGCGCAAAAACTTGACGTCAGGAAGCAACTCCTCGACGTTGCCCGTGACTCGAGCCTCAGATTCCAGCTCACGAGCAAGGCGATCAGCGGCCTTGCTGACGAGCCGAGATGCAACCGCAGGCGCGTCGAGATCTTCTTCTGACGTCGCCGCCAGTTCGATCAAGAGATTGCCTTCGTCGGCACCAAGCATGTCTACAGCTTCGCGCACAGACGGCGCTTCGATCAGCGCATGGTAAATTTCTCGCCGCATCGGGGTGACGAACAACGGGTCGGAGAAGATCGCTATCGCCTCCTGGTCGCCGCCGATGACGAGCTGCAACGCTTGATCTTCGACGTGATCTGAGCCCTTTTGCGGCATCGGGATGACCGGGGCAGCTTCGGCGACAGGTTGCCCACGCCGCTTCGTTGGGTTGCGGACCATTTCACGCAGCCGGTCGGCATCCATGCGGCACCGGTCGGCAATGGTCATCACGTACTGGTCGCGTACCAGTGCGTTTGGATGTTGGGCCACCAACGCAAGTGCGTCTTCGGCGGCGCGGGCCCGATGCTCGATCGAATCCATCGAGTGCTTGGCGAGCTCTCGCTCAAGCCGGAACTCGAGGAACGACAGCGCCTTCGTGATCGATTCGGCGAGGCGCTCTGGGTCTTCCCGAGACAGGTCGTCGGGGTCGACGCCGGGGGGAAGGTCGGCGACCATCACTTCGATCTCGTACTTCTGCTCCCACTCATACACTCGCTCGGCCGCGGCTTTGCCGGCGTCGTCGGCGTCGAATGCCAGAACCAGTCGGTTCGTGAAGCGCTTGAGCAACTTCAGGTGATCGTCGGTGAGAGCGGTGCCACAGGTAGCAACAGCGTTGAGAATGCCCGCTCTGCCAAACCCAGTGACGTCGGTGTAGCCCTCGCAGATAATGGCCTCACCCGACGACACGATGTGTTCCTTCGCCCAGTTGAGCCCGTAAAGCACTCGGCTCTTCGAGTACACCGTGCATTCCTGGCTGTTGATGTACTTCGCTCCTTCGCCACCGGGCATGATGCGGCCACCAAACCCGACCGCGTCACCACGTTCGTCGAACACTGGGAAGACGATTCGCCCACGCTGCCAGTCCATTTGCCCGCCGCGACTGTTGAGCTTGCCAAGACCCGAATCGGCCAGGTCACGATCACTGATGCGCAGCCGCTTCGCGAGAAAGTCCCATCCCTCGGGGGCCATGCCGACCTTGTACTGTCGAACCATCTCGCTATCGAAGCCGCGGGCCCGTAGATAGCTTCGGGCCTCCTTGGCTTTGGGCGAGCTCAGCAGTTCTTCGTGGTAGATGTCAACGGCCTTGTTGACGTGGCCGATGAGCTGCTTCTTTCGAGTGCGGACGGCGCCCTCGTTGGCGTCGGTGTAGCGAAGCGTGATCCCTGAGCGTCGGGCCAGATGTTCGATCGCACCGGGGAAGTCGAGGTGCTCGAGCTCGCGGACGAAGGTGATCGCATCGCCCGACTTTTTGCAGCCAAAGCAGTGATACAGCCCCTCCTCGCCATTGACCGAGAACGAGCCGGTCTTTTCATTGTGAAATGGGCAAAGACCGCTCCACCGACGCCCGACGCGCTTGAGCTGGGTGTGCTCGGAAATGAGCTTGACGATGTCCGTCGATTGACGGACTCGCTCAACGTCTTCGTCGACGATCCCCATACGAAGAACCTAGTGCCGGACGATGACATTTGGGTAGGCGAGCCCTATGGGGCATCTCGACGTCCGAAACTTCCCCAATTTTGGAGGGTCCCAAAATTGGTGGCCTTGGTAAAGCCAGCTTCGTTGGGCCCGATGTCCACAAGTAGGCGGCGGCCTACCGAACTACCAATAGGCCGATCACGAACGCTGTGATCAGGTCTGTTTACACGAAGGAATGGACCAAACCGTGGTGAGCACCCTGAACTCCCGACTCGCTCACACATTCGTCGCTGCACTTGCGCTGGCGTTGATGTCAACAGCAATCGCAACCGTGCCAGTTGCGGCTGCACCCGGCGATGCGCCGGTAACCGGTTCGTTCTTTGTCGATACCAGTCGCGATGGAGCGCTCGACCCGGGTGAAGCCGTAGCCGACACCGACCCACTGTTTCCACCGAACGGCGTTTCAGTCACTGCATATGACGGCGAGGGCAACAGCGTCGTTGGCGCAGTTACTCCGGGCACTCCCCCGACGTACAGCATTGACCCGTCAAGCCTCGATGGGCAGGGTTACCGCCTCGAGTTCGAGCTCAATCCTGCCGATGTGACTGCCGGTTGGGCGTTCACAGTGCACGGCCCCGACTCGGCATCAAGCACGCAGTTTGTAGACGCCGGTGACATCGCCGACATCGGCGTGGTCCCGCCATCGAGTTGCCGGGGCGGGGATGGTTCGCTCATGTTCAGTTGTTTCGCCCTCGATGGCCTCGTCGACACGCTCGTCACAAGCGACTACGACACCGGAAACAAAGTCAACAACGCACTCGAAGGCGACACCGGTTCGGTGTGGGGCGTGGCCTACGACGAGTGGACCGATCGTCTATTCACGTCGGCGGTGATTCGCAATCCGTTCGACTTGGGATCGCAGGGACCTGCTGGCCTGTACATCCAGACCGCTGGAGGAGCTTGGAGCGGATTCGACCTGGGCGCTGTCTTTCTGAATGGCTATGACCCGTCGACGGCGAGCGTCGAAGACGCTGCATCAGCAACAGCGCGAATCGGAATTGGCGATATCGACCTCTCCGACGATGGACGAACACTGTTCGTCTCGAACATCGCCACCAGTTCAATTCATGTTTACGACGTATCGACTGGCGTGCCTGTTCAGCAAACGGTCGTACCCGTGGGCGACCCCGGGTGCGCCGCCGGTGACTCGCACCGAATTTGGGCCACCAAGTCGTTGTCGAGCACATCGTTGTTGGTCGGTGCTGTCTGCACCGCCGAGGTCACCAACAATGCTGCCAACCTCACCGGGCACATTCTCGAAGTCTCGACCGCCGGAACCGTCACGCCCGTTCCGGGTCTGTCGCCAATCCCGCTGAACTATCAGCGTGGTTGCGCTACTCAAGGAGCAGGGTGCTCGGGGGTCTTCGAACCATGGACCGATTCATCGGCCTACATTCGCTCCGAGGCCATCGGCCCATTCTTTGGCGCCGAGTGGAACAACGTGCAGCAGCCAATGATCAGCGACATCGAGGTGAGCGAATCGGGCGACATCCTTGTTGGCATCTCTGACCGCACCGCGTACCAACATCTGCAAGGCACCATGTGGGATGACTCGTCGACCCCAGGAGTCAACGAGGGCGACCTCGGCCCAATGGCGATGGGCAGCGGCGGCGACCTGCTGTTCATGGAGAACACGGGCACCGTGGCGGCACCAAGCTACGTTCTTGATCCAGCTATCTCCGTTGGCGGCGGAAGCGAGTATTTCAGCTGGGACGTCTCGCAATACAACATTCACCGCGAGATCACATCGGGTGCTGCATGGGTTCACCCGGCGAAGAACGAGGTGGTCGCCACCGTCATGGATCCAATCGTCGTGAACACGATGGGCCTCATCACCTCGAACCTTGATTCGGCATCGAAGGTCAACGCTTACGAGGTTGGTGGAAACGCTCGCGTGTACAAGGCCGGCGGCCTTGGCGATATCGAGGGCTGCTTTAAGCCAATCGAGATCGGTGACCGGGTGTGGCTCGATCTCGACAACGACGGTGTCCAAGACCCAGATGAGCTAGCGCTCGCAGGAGTTACGGTCACCATCACCGGCCCTGGGCTGCCAGCGGGCGGCGTCACCGCGGTGACCAATGCAGATGGCATCTGGACGTTCGATTCGATCGATGGGCTACTCCCATCGACGGCATACACCGTGACGGTCGACGTATCGACAAACACCACCGCCCTACCTCCGGGGTTCACAAACGCCGATCTGTTTGAGACAGTAGCGAATTCCACCGCACCCGGGGGCAACGGAGAAAACGACTCCAACGTCTCGGGCGGCACGATGACGGTCACCACACCAGCAGCTGGATCGAACGACCACAGTTTCGACGCGGGCTACTCGTTGCCATTCGATCAGGCGCTCGAGAAGACGCTGACGAGCTTCGATATCGATACCCGAACCGCAGTGTTCGAGATCGAGGTCACCAACCAGGGTGCGCCGATCGAGACCTTCTCGGTCACCGACTACCTCGGTGCCCCGACAGCGGGCATGTGGGAAGACTTCAACGGAACTGCCAACCCGGCTGGCACGACGGGTGGCGACCAAGCACTTCCGTACACCTGGGATGGAAGCGTTGCTCAAGCTCCGGTGGTCTCGGTTAGCGGCGGCCTCGGCACGGGCGAATCCGTCACCATTCCGATCACCCTGAGATGGACCGACCCGCTGCCAACTGGAGCGGCCATCAACAACTGGGCCGAGATCTCGAACTTCGACGATGACAACAACCCGTCGAACGGTGATGCCTCCTCAGGCGACCTGACCGACGCCGACTCGACCCCTGATGGAGACCAGACAAACGACGCTCAGCCAGCTGCTGCTGGCGACCCAACCGATGGCGTTATCGACAACACCGCAGGCGACGAAGACGACCATGACGTTGCTGGCGTTCAATGGTGGGACCTCACCCTCATCAAGGAGCGTTCAGCGAGCCAGCCCTACGTTGTCGACTACACCACAACTCCCCCGACGATCAGCTTCGATATCACCGTTGCGAACCAAGGCACCGAAACCGCCACCGCGATCGGCGTGACCGACTACCTCCCTGCAGGCACCGTCTACACCACAGGTACCGCACCGGCCATGCCGGCAGGTGTCACCGACAACGGTGATGGCACGTTCGACATCGCCACGCTCGACCCCGGCGACGCTGTCACCTTCTCGATCGTGCTCGACATCACTGACCTTTCTGCACCGTTGTTCACCAACGGCGCAGAAATCGACTCGTTCCTCGATGTAAACGGCAACCCACAGCCCGATATCGATTCGACACCCGATGCAGTCAACTCGGATCCGATCATCTCGAACCCGGCAGACCTCGACGATCCCACCAACAGTCACAACGACATCGACTACGACCCCGATGCCGACGGCAACCTCAGCGAGCCAACTCCTGGCGATGAGGATGATCACGACATCGAGACGGTTGTGCCGCCCTTCGATCAGGCTCTGCAGAAGACGCTCGATGCGTTCCAGCCGAGCTTGGCCGATGGCGTTCAGGTCGGCGACCTAGTGACGTACACGCTGACCGTGACCAACCAGGGTGCGCCGATTCAGCTCGTCGAAGTCATCGACTACCTGCCGACGGGGCTTAGCTATTCTTCTGCGAACCAGTCGACCGCGCCTCTCACTGACTCGGGTGACGGCGACAGCTTCGCCATTGCCTGGGACGGCACTGACCCGATCGCGACGCTCACCGGCGACAGCTTTGACCCCCTCGAGACCCTCGTCATTCCGCTCGTCCTCGAGGTGGATGCATCGTGGAGCGGCCTCGACCTCGTGAACTGGGCGGAGATCTCGAACTTCGACGACGACCAGAACCCAGCAAACGGTGACGCCGCCAGCGGCGACCTCGTCGATAGCGACTCCACTCCCGACGCCACCGACGGCAACGACCCAGCACCGGCAGCGCCAAATGCTCCTGGCGACAACACGATCACCGGTAATGGCGACGGAACCGACCCGGTCACCGGCGATGAAGACGACCACGACGTCGCAGGTCTCCCAGTGTGGGATCTCAGCCTGATCAAGGAACGCTCGGCAAGCCAGCCCTACGTTGTCGACTACACGACCACTCCCCCGACGATCAGCTTCGATATCACCGTGGTGAATCAGGGCTCGGAAGTCGCTACTGCAATCGGCGTGACCGACTACCTCCCTGCAGGCACCGTCTACACCACAGGTACGGCACCGGCCATGCCGGCAGGTGTCACCGACAACGGTGACGGCACGTTCGACATCGCCACGCTCGACCCCGGCGACACCGTGACCTTCACGTTGATCCTCGACGTTGTCGACTACACCCAAACGGTGTTCGTTAACGGCGCCGAGATCGACAGCTTCCTCGACGTCAACGGCACCCCACAGCCCGACTCGGACTCGACCCCGGATGCGACGAACACCGATCCGATCAGCACCGATCCGGCAAATGTCGACAATCCGGACAACAGCCATAACGACCCGTGGTTCGACCCAGATGGCGATGGCAACCACAACGAAGCCACGCCGGGAGACGAGGACGACCACGACATCGAAGTTGTGGTTGCCCCGTACGACCTCGCCTTGGCCAAGACCATCGACCTGAACCAGCCGGCGCTTGCCGACGGCGTGCAGCAGGGTGACATCATCGTCTGGGATCTCACGATCACGAACCAGGCAGCACCGGTGCAAACAATCGATATCACCGACTACCCACCTGCCGGGCTCACGTTCGCACAAGCCGATCAAGCGGCCGCCCCGGTGACCGACTCCGGCAACGCCGAGTCGTTCACGGTGACATGGGATGCGGCCAACCCGGTTGTCACCCTTGCCGGTGACAGCCTCGACTTTGGCGAATCGGTCACGGTGCCGATCGCACTTGAGGTCGGTCCCGCATGGGATGGCAGCGCCATCATCAACTGGGCCGAAATCTCGAACTTCGACACCGATCAGAACCCGGCAAACGGTGACGCTGCATCTGGCGATCTTGCCGATATCGATTCGACACCCGACGATACTCAGGCAAACGATACCCAGCCGACGGGGCCGAACGCTCCTGGAGATAACGAGATCACCGGTAACGGCGACGGCACCGACCCCGTCACCGGCGACGAAGACGACCACGACGTTGCGGGAATCCCGTTCTGGGATCTCTCCCTCATCAAGGAACGCTCAGCGGGCCAGCCATACGTTGTTGACTACACCGTCTCGCCTCCGACGATCAGCTACGACATCACGGTCACCAACCAAGGCTCTGAAGTCGCCACGGCAATCGGTGTAACCGACTACCTGCCAACGGGCACGGCGTACACCGCCGGGACCGCCCCGACGATGCCAGCCACAACCGACGGTGGAGCGGCAGTCGTCATCACCGACAACGGTGACGGCACCTTCGCTATCGACACCCTTGACCCCGGTGACATGGTGACCTTCACGATGATTCTGGACGTCACCGACCTCACCCAGGACGAGTTCGTCAACGGTGCCGAGATCGACAGCTTCCTCGACGTCAACGGCAACCCACAGCCCGACTCGGACTCAACCCCTGACGCCATCAACGACGATGACGTTCTTGACGACCCGACGAACGCTGACAACCCAGCGAACTCACACAACGACCCGGCATACGACCACGACGGCGACGGCAACGTCAACGAAGCCACACCCGGCGACGAAGACGATCACGACGTTGAAGTTGTTGTTCCGCCGTACGACCTCGCGTTGAGCAAGGTTGTTGATACGGCAGCGACGGTCTTCCCGCTTGCTCCAGGCGATCCGGTGACGTTTACGATCACCGTGACCAACCAGGGCCGAAGCGTGACCGACTTCGATGTCACCGACTACATCGACACGACCCTGTGGGATGCGTTCGACCCAGCAGTGAACCCGGCCGCGACCACGACTGGCGACGTCGCCTTGCCGTTCACCTGGCTGGCAACCGACCCGGCGAACCCTGTTGCGAAGGTGACTGGTCAGCTCTTGCCGACCCAGTCGATCAGTATTCCAGTGACGCTCACGATCCGAGCCGACTACTCGGCGTCGAATGGCAGCGCCCTCGAGAACTGGGCCGAGATCTCGTCGTTCGACGATGACGGTAACCCAGCAACTCCTGGCCCAACTGATGTCGACTCGACGCCTGATGGAACGCAATCCGACGACGCCCAGCCAGCTGGCCCAGGCGAACCTGGAGACGACGTCATCACCGGCAACGGCGATGGCACCGACCCGGTCACTGGCGACGAAGACGACCACGATGTCGCTGGAGTCGAGATCTTCGACCTTGCGCTGCTCAAGACGCTCAACCCGGCAACGACCTTGCCGGTCGTCCATGGAGCCCCCGTCACGTTCGACATCACGGTGATCAACCAAGGTTCGGTTCACGCAACAAACATCTCGGTCATCGACTACGTCGATCTCGCCATGTGGGACGCATTCGATGCCTCGATCAACCCCGCCGGAACGACCACTGGAGACCAGGCCCTCGCGTATGCGTGGACCGCTGCTGGTACCGATGGTTCGGTTGCGCTCACGGGATCGCTGGCACCGGGTGGCTCGGTGACAATCCCGGTCACGCTGACCATTCAGCCGACCGCCGACCTGCAAACGCTCATCAACACTGCGGAGGTCTCTGCGGCTGATGCAGTCGATGCAACCGGAGTCACCGTGACGAACCCAGACGGGTCGCCCCTGACCGACATCGACTCGGTTCCCGACACCACAAACTCCGATCCTCAGCCGCAGAACCCTGGCGATCCAACCGACAACGTCGTCGATAACTCCGATGGGGACGAAGACGACCACGACATTGCGTCCGTGGTCCCACCGACATACAGCCTCGGCAACCAGGTCTGGTTCGATGCGGACAACAACGGTCTTGTCGATCCCGGCGAAGCGCCTGCTTCGGGTGTTGTGGTCGAGCTTTGGGAAGACACCGATGGCGATGGCCAACCCGACGCCCTTGTTGGAACCATGACCACCGACACCAGCGGCCTGTACCTGTTTGATGGCTTGGAGCCCGGCGACTACGTAGTTGTTCTTCCCGAGTCCAACTTTGCTGACGGTGGACCGCTTGAGAACTGGTGGTCATCGACCCCAACGTCGACTGACCCGAACGATGGTGTTGATCAGGACGACAATGGCATTGACCAGACAAGCCCAACCGGCGACTACTTCGTGCAGTCCGGCGCCGTGGCTGTCGGACCGTTCTCGCCAACCAGCGAAGCCGGCCCGGACAACGACCCGACGACGCCGGACAATCATGAGAACCTGACGGTCGACTTCGGCTTCACACAGTTCAGCTTGGGCAACCAGGTATGGGCCGACGAGAACAACGACGGTGTGCTCGACCCAACCGAGGATCCGATCTCGGGCGTGCTCGTTCACCTCTTCACCGACGCTGATGGCGATGGCGAAGCGGACGACACGAACGGCGACGGCGTCATCGACGCTACGGATGCTCTGGCAACGGACACGACCGATGCTGACGGTGGCTATCTGTTCACCGGGCTTCCGACTGGCGACTACATCGTCGGTATCGCTCCGGAGAACTGGGCGTCAGGTGGAGCACTCGAGAACATGCTGTCGTCGGATCCGACCGAGACCGACCCGAACACCGATGTCGATGATGATGACAACGGCGTTCCATGCAACTGCCCCGATGCCTACGTCTTCTCCGGACCGACCACGCTGGCGGGCGGTGAGCCGACCAACGAACCAGGTCTTGGCAACGACTCCGCCACATTCGATGGCAACTCGAACCTGACGGTCGACTTCGGATTCCACCAGCCGACGTTCGATCTTGCGTTGAAGAAGACGTTGCTCGACGGCACGAACACGGCAACGGTCAACGTTGGTGACGTCGTGACCTTCACGATCACCGTCTACAACCAGGGCAACGTGACAGCTGAGAACATCGAGGTCGTCGACTACCTGCCGAGCGGTCTTGAACTCTCCGATGGAGACTGGACCCTCGACACCAACGGCAATGCCCGTACGACCTTGGCAGGCCCAATTGCGCCAGGTGCCTCCGTCGACGTCGACCTGACCGCAAGGGTGCTCCCATCGGGAGAGCTTGGCAACATCGCCGAGATTGCCGGAGCGACTCCGTTGAACCCAGACGGAACCACGATGGTTCTGCCGAGCGGGGCATTGTTCCCTGACGCAGACTCAGTGGCCGACGACAGCAACTCCGAGACCCCAGTGGACGACGAGATCAACAACGCCAGTGGCGACGAGGACGACCATGACGGTGCAACTCTTGTACTCGCTGCGACAACGTCGACTCCGCTCGCCTTCACCGGCTCCGACAGCCGCACCCTTGCGCTGCAGGCGCTGATGCTGATCGTGCTGGGCGGCTCGCTGGCAGTCTTCGGATCCCGACGCCGCCGAGAGATCTAAGGATTTCTGCCCCGTTTCAGACCTGGTGGGTCTGAAACGGGGCAGAGAAATCCGGCCGCCTTCTCAAACTTTCGTGGTTTGCACACATCAGGTGTGTTTAAACCACGAAATCTCTATTTGGGCAGGCGCTCGCTGAGGTAGTTGACCAGCTGGTCGATGGCGACACGGTCTTGGGCCATAGTGTCGCGGTCACGGACCGTGACGGCTTTGTCCTCGAGCGTGTCGAAGTCGACCGTGACGCAGTACGGCGTGCCGATTTCGTCCTGGCGGCGATAGCGGCGACCGATGGCCTGGGTCTCGTCGTAATCGGTCATCCAATGGCCCTTGACCATGTCGAATACCTCGTGGGCGGTCGGCGTGAGGGTGTCCTTCTTCGACAACGGCAGAACGGCGACCTTGTACGGTGCGAGACGCGGGTCGAGACGGAGCACCGTGCGGGTGTCGTCGTTGACGGTCTCTTCGTCGTAGGCCGCCAGCAAGAACGCGAACGCGGTGCGGGTGGCGCCGGCTGCAGGCTCGATGACGTGCGGGATCCACTTCTCCCCCGCTTGCTGGTCGAAGTACTCGATGCGTTCGCCTGAGTGCTTCGCATGTTGCGTGAGGTCGTAGTCGCCGCGGTTGGCAACGCCTTCGAGCTCGTCCCATCCCCACGGGAAGAGGTATTCGACGTCGGCGGTACCCGAGCTGTAGTGGCTGAGCTCGTCAGCGTCGTGCTCGCGCATGCGGATGGCGTCTTCGGGCATGCCGAGGTCGAGGTACCAGGCCATACGCTCGGCCTTCCAGTACTCGTACCACTGCTGGCTCTCTTCGGGCGGAACGAAGTACTCCATTTCCATCTGTTCGAACTCGCGGGTTCGGAAGACGAAGTTGCCGGGGGTGATTTCGTTGCGGAAGCTCTTGCCGATCTGCGCAATGCCGAACGGCGGCTTCTTACGGCTGGTGTTCAGCACGTTCATGAAGTCGACGAACATGCCCTGCGCAGTTTCGGGGCGTAGGTACACCTCGTGGCCGGAGCCTTCGACTGGGCCTGCGTGGGTCTTGAACATGAGGTTGAATGCACGTGGTTCGGTGAACTTGCCCGACTCGCCACATTCGGGGCACGTGTTCGGGTCGTCGAGCTTGTCGAGGCGGTGACGGGTGTTGCAGTTGGTGCAATCGACGAGCGGATCGCTGAAGTTCGCAAGATGGCCCGAGGCCTCCCAAACCGCTGGAGGCGAAAGAATTGCTGCATCGAGACCAACGACGTCGTGGCGCATCTGCACCATGGAACGCCACCAGGCGTCCTTGACATTGCGAAGCAAGAGCACACCGATTGGCCCGTAGTCGTAGGTCGAGCGGAAACCGCCGTAGATCTCGGCGGACTGAAACACGATTCCCCGTCGCTTGGACAGGTTCACGATCTTGTCGAACAGTTCTGGATCAGGGGTTGCGCTCATCTCGAAAGGCTAGCCACCACACTGCATTGATCAGCTCCACTTCGCCTGTGATCTTCACAACATCGCACTACGGTCGTTGGGAGAGCCCGCAGTACGTCCAGCAAAGGATGATCAGATGAGTGACCAACCGACTCCGATGCCCGACGGACCAGCGACCGACTCCGATCGCCAGCTGACGGTCGAGCTCGTGCAGCGGGCAATGGCAGCCGAGGCCGTCTCGTTCGAGGAGATCGACGACCGATTCGCAGCGGTCTACCGAGCCGAGACAAAGGCAGAGCTCGCCGAGGTGGTCGCTGATCTGCCCCAACCCCCAGCACCCGTTCCTGCTGTGCGGGGACACATTCTTCCTCGGGCGGAAACCTCGATCATCGGCGACATCAAGGTCGGTGGCTGGATCGATGTCGAAGGAGACCTGCAATACACCGCTCTCCTGGGTGACCTCGTCATCGATCTGTCGTCGGCCGACCTGCCGTCGGAACTGCGCATCACGTGCAACTCGATTGTCGGCGATACAACAATCATCCTCCCTGATGGCGTTCGCACCAGCGTCGAGACGACGTGCATTATCGGCGATCGGAAGAGCGATCTTGCCCCAGCACTAGCAAGTGGCCCGACCGTTCGTATCACCGGCCGGAGCCTCGTCGGCGACGTCAAGGTCTACTCGCTCTCACGTGTGCCCGAAGGAAAGTTCCGCAAGCTCTGGAAGGCGCTCCGCTCCGGTCAATAGAAGTTCTGGTCAAGAGAAACTAGGGAAGCGACGTCTCGAACGGCAGCTGGCGTTGGAGCGGGCTAGGTGCCCCAGGCTGGTCGCCTACGATGAGGACCATGATCGACCAGGCGACAGCGCCCTTCAGTCCTCCCGACCAGTCGGCATCAGTCATCGCCGTACACCGAGCCCCCGAGTATCAGTTCTCGAAGGACACCGCCGCGTCGATCACGCTGATCGCTGGCCTTGGGGTAGAAGGTGACGCGCACTCGGGAGCGACTGTGCAACACCGTTCTCGGGTAGCGAAGGACCCGAACCAGCCGAACTTGCGCCAAGTGCATCTCGTAATGTCGGAGCTTCTCGATGAGGTTCGGGCGACGGGCGCCGAGATTGACGAAGGCCAGCTTGGGGAGAACATCACGACCTCGGGCGTTGATCTCATTGGCTTGCCCGTCGGGTCGGTCCTTCGCATTGGCGAGGACGCGCTCGTGGCGCTCACTGGGCTTCGGAACCCGTGCAAGCAGATCCACGATGTTGGCGATGGCGTGTTGAAGATGATGTTCGTCGACGGCGCAAAGTACGGGCGACCGGGCGAGCAGGTGGGACGTACCGGCGTGATGGGCGTCGTGCTTGCCGGCGGAGAGGTTCGCAGTGGTGACACGATCGACATCCGTTACCCCGCTGGGCCACCCACACCAATGCGGCGGGTGTAACCGCCGCCAGTTACGAACTCGTTAGGCCTGTTCGAGCACCGTTGATGAGCGGAGCCGTCGTTCAAGGTTGTGCTCGAGCAGCCGCTGGCACAGCGAGTCGAACTCGCGGGTCGCTGGCGATGGGGGCTGGTTGAGTACCGCGCCGAGCTGTCCTCGTAGTGCGAGGTGCAACAAGGCCGAGGCATCGACACTGATCGGGAAGCCCGTGCGGCAACTTCCACACGAGCTACCGCCATCGATGATCGAAAAGTGTGTGAGGTCGGTTTCGGAGCCACACAGCACGCAGACATCGAGCGAGGGCGACAGCCCTTCCTGGGAGAGCAACTTCAAGAAGAACCCGGCAACGACAAGATGGCTCTCGGAGTTCGACACAGTGTGCATTGCGCGAGCGAGCATCGTATATAGCGCTTCGTTTGGCTCACGATCTTGTGCGACGACTTCGACCGCTTCGAGCATCGATGACGCCCGCGCGAACAGTTCGAGGTCTTGGCGCAGTACGGGGAACCGGTCGATGCTCTCAACCTGGGTCAGCGTGTCGAGTTCCCCCTTGCCTCGGTACAACTGCACTTGCAGGTGGTTCGTGGGCTCGACCCGAGATCCGAAGCGGCTCTTGGTCTTGCGAGCTCCTTTGGCCACACAACGGACTTTGCCGTTCTGTTGCGTCATCAGGCTGACGATGCGGTCAGATTCGCCGAGCTTCCACGTGCGAAGCACTACCGCATTGTCTCGGTACAGGCCGATGCCGCGATCGCGCGGGGCGCTCATCGGGTACCGATCACGCGGTGACGCCGCCGTAGCGCCGCGACCGGTTTTGGTAGTCGTAGACCGCCTGGGTCATGTGGGTTCGGTTGAAGTCGGGCCACAACGTATCGGTGAACCACATTTCGGAGTACGCAAGCTGCCACAGCAAGAAGTTCGATGTGCGAAACTCACCCGACGTGCGAATCATCAGGTCGACCTCGGGCATCTTCGGGTCGTACAGATGACTGGCAATCAGCTTCTCGTTGACCTTGTCGGGAGAGACACCCGACTTCATCAGGCTCTTGACGGCGTCGGCGATCTCGGCTCGGCCGCCGTAGTTGAACGCGATAGTGAAGATGAGCTTGCGGTTGTTCTTGGTGAGCTCTCGGGCCTCGTCCATACGCTTGGTGAGGCGCTTGGGTACTCGCCAGTCGTTGCGGCCAACGAATCGGATCTGGACGCCCATGTCATGGAGCTCGTCTTGACGACGTTGCAGAATGTCCTCATTGAAACCGATCAGGAACTTCACCTCGTCCGGCGGGCGTTTCCAGTTCTCGGTGCTGAAGGCATAGACAGTGAGCCATTCGATTCCGAGCTCGAGTGCTCCTTCGATCGCTTCGATGAGCGAGTGTTCACCCATCTTGTGCCCCTCGATACGGGCCAGCCCGCGCTGTTCTGCCCAACGGCCATTGCCGTCCATCACACACGCAACGTGTTTGGGCACCGCTTTAGGGTCAATCGAAACCATCAGCTGCAAACTACTACTACTACTCGACACTTCCGGTCGAGATCCGCGGAAATCGCTGCGTACTTCTCGACACTTCCGGTCGAGATCCGCAAAAACCCACATGGTCGCTCCGCGAGCTCCGCTCCCCTAACGGCTCGTTGACACTTCGGGTCGGTTCCGCCGGCCACACATCGCTTTCAGAAAGCGCTGAAGGGGAGGGAGCGGAGCGGACGACCATGTCGGCTTCCGCGGATCTGGGCGGAAGTCGTATCGGCTCAGCCCTGGCGGGCTTCCCCGAACTCGAGTTTGCCGCTGACGCTTCAAACATCGCTTTCAGGGAGCGCTCTGGGGGAGGAAGCAGAGCGGGGAACCATGTCGGCTTCCGCGGATCTGGGCGGAAGTCCCAGCATGTAACTGTCAGTGCCCGGCCGTAGATTGATCGCATGGGGCTTAGCGAGCGCGCTGCTTCCGCGCTTGCGGTGGTGGCTGAACAACTTCCAGGGGGCGGCGAAGACCGTCCGGGCCAGCGAGAGATGACGGTTGCTGTCGCCGATGCGATTAGCAACAACACCCATCTCATTGCCGAGGCAGGCACGGGCACCGGCAAGTCGTTGGCGTACTTGGTACCGGCGATACTTAGTGGCAAGCGCACGGTGATTGCTACGGCTACGAAGGCGCTGCAGGACCAGCTAGCCAATAAAGATCTGCCGTTTCTTGAGGACCATCTCGACGTGCCGTTCGAGTTCGCTGTGCTCAAGGGCCGAGGCAACTATGTGTGCCGCCAACGCCTCTACGAGCTCGATCTCGAAGGCGAACAGCTCGGGCTCGACGTGGGCGATAGCGCAAACGTCGATACCGAAGACCTCGAACAGATCGTCGCTTGGTCAAAGACAACCGGCACGGGCGACCGCGCCGAGCTTCCGTTCGAACCGTCGGGTCGAACGTGGGCCGCGGTCAGCGTTGGACCAACCGACTGCCCGGGCCAGTCGAAGTGCCCTATGGGCGGAACGTGCTTTGCCGAGATGGCCCGTGAGCGGTCTCGCGAGGCTGATGTGGTTGTGGTCAACACCCACCTGTATGCGATCGACTTGGTGAGTGAAGGCGCCATCTTGGGCGAACACGAAGTGGCGATCATCGATGAGGCCCACCAGATCGAAGACATCGTCGCGAATGCGGCGGGCTTCGAGCTCACGGGCGGTCGCCTTCGCAACTTGGCGAACACGATCAAGGCAATCATTGCTGACGATGATCTCATCACTGACCTCCACGACATCTCCGATCAGCTGTCGCTCGACCTCGAGCCCTACATGGGCAAGCGGGTGGACGATCACGAGTTCGACGACGACCTGTTGCGCTCGCTCAACCGGGCCCGCGACCGGGCGAACCGTGCCCTCGACGCGCTTCGCAAAATCCCCAAGGAATCATCACCCGAGGTCATCGGCCGTAAAGAGCGGGCCACAAACGCCGCAACGCATCTCGTGGTGGACATCGACTTGGCTCTCGACATGACGACCGACCAGGTCGCCTGGGTCGACGGCCAGCGCAACCCTGCGCTGAAGGTGGCATCGATCGACGTGACCGACGTCCTCTCGGAAAACCTGTTCGCCGAGCGGGCCGCCATCCTGACAAGCGCCACCATCCCGCCGAATATGCCAGCGCGAGTCGGCCTGGACGCCCACCCCCACGACGTCATCGATGTGGGCAGCCCGTTCGACTTCGAGAACGCCGGCATTCTCTATTGCGCTGCACACATGCCTGACCCACGGTCGGACGACTATCGCGATGCTGTCCACAACGAGATCGAAGCGCTCGTGATGGCGGCAGGCGGACGCACGATGGCGCTGTTCACCTCGTGGCGGTCGATGAACCTGGCCAAGGAGTACCTCCTCGATCGACTCCCCTACGAGCTGTTAGTGCAAGGCGATGCGCCAAAGCAGGTCCTCGTCGACTCGTTCATGGAGAACGAAGAGTCGGTGCTGCTGGCCACGATGAGCTTCTGGCAAGGCGTCGACATTCCCGGGCCAGCGCTGAGTTGTGTAATCATCGACCGGCTGCCATTCCCCCGCCCCGACGATCCACTGCTCGGCGCCCGACGCGACCTCGTCGGCGCCGCAGCGTTCCGAGAGATCGATCTGCCTCGGGCATCGATGCTCCTTGCCCAGGGCGCGGGCCGGCTGATCCGCTCTGCCGACGACAAAGGTGTTGTGGCGATTCTCGATAGCCGTCTGGCGACATCGAAGAGCTACCGGTGGGACCTCATCAAGGCACTACCGCCACTCAAGCGAACAAAAAGTCGAGACGAAGCAATCGAGTTCCTGAAAACGATCCGCGACGCCTGAGATTTGTGAAGGATTTGGAACCTGTCAGGTATCAAATCCTTCACAAAACTAGACGCCGAGCAGTCGCGCCCGGGTTACAGACTTCACGCCTCGGTTGAGGCTAAACAGCGCAATCGCCCACGCAATGGCGCCGAGCACGATCGGTACCCAACCGGCGCCGAGCAAGGCGCCGGTCGCTTGCCCGTAGGCGATCATGATCAGTGGAAGACTGATGAGGCCCGACGCCTGCTGGGCGGCGGCGGTCGACTTCACCTTGGCGGACAGACGCAACACTAAGCTCAGGCAGATCGCTAGGAACGGTGGCAGGACCCAGAGGATCATGACCCACCACTGCGCTGTCGGGAAGAACCATCCGCCGACTTCGGGGCCAACCGTCAGATTGACGACAAGCGAGTAGAGCGTAAAGCCGATCACGGTCGTCATGTATCCGGGGATCAGGCTGGCGATGAGCTTGCCAATGAATATCTCTCGGACTCCGGCCGGCGAGTTGGCTAGGAATTCACCCGTACCTCGTTCGCGTTCGCCGACGATGGTGGCAGCGCCGACGGCGGTCGAGATGGTGAGCGGAACCACGACGGCAACCGGAGCAAACAGGAACACCGCAAGGGCGTACCCGGTGCGCCCCTGGGGCGTGTCACCTTGGATCTGACTCTGGCTGTTCTCGGGGAGCACCTCGAGCGTCGATGCGATCTGCTCGAGCGGGCCAACGGTGCCCACGCTTGTGATCATCACCAGCAAGATCGTCGGGACGACGAGAAAGAACAACAAGCCGAGCGCCGCCATGGGCATCCAAAAGTCCTTTGCCTGAGCGAGTTGTTTGAGGTCGGTGCGCATGACCGTGAACGTTCGTGACCAGTTCATGAGAAGTCCTATGGGCTCGGTGGGTGAGTACGTTGGTTGGGGAGGCGGTGAGTGGCTGCTAGGCCGCGGCTGCGGTGTCGATGCGGTTGGGGCGACCTGACGAGCCACCCGGCGGCTCGAGCTCGCCCTCAACCGAGCCGTTCTCACGGCGGATGGCGAAGTAGAGGTCTTCGAGCGACGGCACGACGGGTACGACGCTCCCGATCGGCACGTTGTGCTTGACGAGCTCGGCGACAAGTCCAGGAACTACCGCCATGTCTTCGACATCGAGCAGCACCCCATCCGTTGTCTGCTCGAACTTCATCACGCTGTCGCTGCGCTCTAGACGTTTCAGGCCTTCAGGAATCGGCGACGTAATTCGTACCTGTTCAACCGGCCAATAGCTCCGGATCAGATCCTTCGGCGTGCCGGCCTTCAGGCTCGTGCCCGTTTGCATTACGACGATCTCGTCGGCGAGGCCCTCAGCTTCGAGCAACAGGTGCGTACACATCAGCACGGTCTGACCTTCGCTCGTCATCCCACGGATGAGTTCGAGCACGGCGAGGGCCGACTCGGGATCGAGCCCTGAGGTTGGTTCGTCGAGCAGGAGAAGCTCAGGGCCATGCAGAATGGCCCGAGCAAGCGCCAATCGAGTCTTCATGCCCGTCGAATACCCACCAACCTTCTGGTCGAGTGCAGGCTCGATCGCGAACACTGATGCAGCGTCGCGGATGCGGGCATCAGCGGTCGAACCCTTGCCAAGTCCGTAGAGCTCGGCGGCGTAGCGGAGGTTGTCCCACCCGCTCAGACGGTCGTACAGCGATGGCTTGGCGGTCACGACACCACAGTTGGCCCGGACCTGTTCGCCGTCGGGTCCAGCGGGATCCACGCCGAACACGCGAGAGCGGCCTTCATCAGGCGAGAGTGCTCCGGTGATCATGCGAATGGCGGTGGTCTTGCCGGCGCCGTTCGGGCCAAGCAGAACAGTGATCGCGCCTGGTCGGGCGGTGAGGTCGAGGTGCGAAAGGGCCTTCACCTCGCCAAACGATTTGGATGCGTCCTGAATATCGATCGTCAATGCAGAATCCACGTCTTACTATCGGCAGAACTGGCGAAATCTCAACGGTCTGTTACCTCAACTCACAGGGCCATCCAACCGATGGCCGGATATGGGTGCACACCGCAACCGAGCCCGAACCTTCGCGCTTGCGTTGATGACCGCGCTCGTTGCGACTTCGTGCGCGTCGAGCAGCGATCAGTTGCGCTCCGAAACCGTCGAGATCGGTACCGCCGAGCTCGGCGCTGCCGCTCCTGACGCCCTCCTGCTGTCCGAAAGTCCAGGCGGCGAGGTCGAGCGCTTCTTGAGCGAGGCAACTCAAGCGCTCAGCGACGGCACGATCTCGTTCGATGCGCACTTCTCTCGGCGGTGCAACCAGCTCGAAGGTGTCCATAGCCCCGTCGATCCGTTGATGGCCGAGCTCGATCGGTTCTACACCACGATGCTGTCCGACCACTTCCAACTGCCAGAAGCAACGACGATCTCGGTAGTTGACGCAACCCCTGAAGCCGCAACCGTGAACGTGACCCGAGATGACGGCGATACAAACAGTCTCGAGTTGGCCTTCCAATCAGGAGCGTGGCGATTCGACAGTTGCGATGTCCTCGACACATACGATCATCGCAAGTCGCTCTTGGCAGATGGGACGCCAGTGGTCACGGTAGAGAGCGGAACGCTCGTCCCCGTCGACCGGGCCAACGCCATGATCGACTCGTGGGCGGCCGGACATTCGAGCTACTACCCGTGGCTCTCGATGCGATGTCGGGCCGAGTTCACTGCGCAGTTCAGTCCGTCAATTGCCTTCGATCTCATGACCGCGAACGGACCAGATGGATTCACGGCGAAAGACGCCCAGACAGCTGCAGCGACCGGCGAGGTACTCGACTCGCTTGCGAAAGATCGGGAGAACCTGCTCCTCCCATTGCTGCTGCAACTGAAACTCGGATCGGCTGGCGCCGATGCTGTCACCGAGGACGAAGTGACCGTGTGGGTCACGGTCGGCGACGACCAAGAAGAGTTCACGACTCGTTGGGTCGAAGAAGCAGGCAACCTCTACAACGACGAGTGCAACTGGATCGGTGCCGACGAAGTGCTCGATGGCGACTTCGATCCGAGCGCCGAGATTCAACTCGTGCTGTCAGAGCTGAGCGCCGAGGTCGAGAGCAACCAACTCAACGTCTTTGACCGGTTCACGTCGAGGTGTCGGGCAATGGAGAACCTCACCGATCCCGAAGACCCTCGGCTTTCGACGCTGAGCCTCGGCTACGCCGACAAGCTCCGGGCAACCGGATTGGTTCCGCCCTTTGCTTCGACGATCGTGAGCGCCGATGAAGATCGGGTTGTGGTCCAGCTCGGTAGCGAACCTACAGATGACTCGGTGATCGCCTTTGCCTTCGAAGGCGGCGAGTGGCGCGTCGACAGCTGCGCCGACGGCTAGTAGCCGAGGCGGTCGAGGATGCTGGCTTCGGTTTGCCAGTTCTTTGACACCTTCACTTGCAACTCAAGGTAGGTACCTTCGCGAAGCTGCTTGCGGGCTTCGGTTCCGACATGTTTGATAACGGCGCCCTTCTTGCCGATCACGATCCCCTTTTGGCTGTCGCGCTCAACAAGGATCTCGCACCGGATATGTGGCCATGCCATGTCGGTGACTCTGGTGGCGATCGAATGCGGGATCTCGTCTCGAAGAACATCGAGTAGCTGTTCGCGGACGAGCTCGGCAACCCAAAAAGCATCGGCAGCATCGTGCACCATGTCTTCGGGGTAGTAGGGCGGACCCTCCGGCATGAGGCCCGCGACGTGTTCGACGAGCTCAGGCACGCCCTCGCCGGTGAGGGCAGATACTGGGAAGTATGCGTTCAGATCGAATTCGGCGGCGTTGGTGAGCTGACCGAGCACCTGCTCGGGATTCGCCTTGTCAGTTTTGTTCACGACAAGGATCGCGTCCTTCGGGCACCGCTCGACGACCCAACGGTCGCCGGGCCCGATCGGCATCGTGGCATCGATCAGCACCAATACCGCATCAACATCGCCGATCGTTGACTCCGCTGACGTGTTCAGGCGCTTTCCAAGCGGACCACGAGGCTTATGAATGCCAGGCGTATCAACGAACACCATCTGGAGGTTCTCTTGATGAAGAACACCTCGGACCTGGGTGCGCGTCGTCTGTGGCTTATCGGAGACGATCGACACCTTCTCGCCAAGGATCTTGTTCAACAACGTCGACTTGCCGACGTTTGGACGTCCAACGAGGGTCACGAAGCCCGAGCGGAAGCCGCCAAAGTCTTGCGTCAGGGGATCCACTGGTCCCTCCGAGCCATCGGACTCATCGCGTAGTTCGGAGTCATCGTGCAGTTCGGAGTCATCGTGCAGTTCGGACTCATCGCGTGGTTCAGGCAGGTCAGTCATTGTGGGCCAACTCCGGAGGGGGAACAGTGTCGTCGGCGGTCACCCGCACGGCGCGGACGCGGGTGATCCGGCGTCCTTCGATTGCTTCGACGGTGAAGGCAAAGCCCCCGGTCGTCACGGTCTCGCCAACCTTGGGCACGCGCCCGATGCCGTCGAAGATCAGCCCGCCGAGGGTGTCCCAGTCATCATCGGGCAGGTCGGCGCCGATGAACTCGTTGAACTCATCGATCGGAATTCGACCATGTACGAGCCACTCGCCGGCGCTCAGCGTCTCGAGTAGCGGCTCTTCGATCGCATCGAACTCGTCGACGATCTCGCCAAGGAACTCTTCGATCAGGTCTTCCATCGTGACGATTCCGGCCATGCCGCCGTATTCGTCGATCACAACAACCAGGCTCGTCGGAACACCTTTGAGCTCACGGAGCAGGTCGGCAGCCCGCTTGGTTTCGGGAACGAACATCGGTTGGCGCTGGGCAATTGAGACGAAGTGACTACCGCGACCGCGCTGCACGCGAGCAAAGAGGTCTTTGATGTGTACGACGCCCTGCACATCATCGATGTCTTCGTTGAAGATCGGCATTCGAGAGACGCCTCGGTCGACGAGCAGAGCGATCGCTTCGTCAACTGTCGTCTCCGATGAAACCGCCAAGACGTCGGGACGCGGAACCATGACCTCACGGATAATCGTGTCACCGAAGTCCACTACCGACTGGATGATCTCGCCCTCGTCTTCGTCGAGGACATCGGCTGCGACAGCAGCATCGGTGATTGCGACGATCTCTTCTTCGGAGGTCACTGCACCAGAGCTTCGGCTGGTGTTACGCAGCAGCCCGGTAGCAACGCCACCCAGTAGCGGCAAAATCCATCGCAGAGGCGGGATCGCTCGAACGAAACGACTGAGCCGAACCGCTCCCGGCGCAACCCGATCGATGTTTCGCATCGCCCAGGTCTTTGGCACCGTTTCGGTGACGACGAACATCACGCAAACCATGACCAGCAGGCCAACCGGGATCCAGGCCTCGCTAAACCATCGCTCGACGACCATTGCCGTAATCGCACCAAGAGAGAGCTGAGCTCCGAGCGACACCGCCAGAATCGGGGCGAGCACGCGTCGCCGGTCAGCGAGGTCAGAGACAAGTTCGGCAGCGCCCGCAACACCATCTTCTTCGAGTGCTTCGGCTCGAGATCGGCTCATGCCGTTGAGTGCTGACTCGGCCGCGGCGAGCCCGACCAGCAATCCAACCAGCACCAGGCTGATCACGATCGCAAAGATATCGCTCACGATTTTCGCCAGGCCGCGAGATGACGCTGTTCCGCTGCCTTCATCTCCGCCTCCTCTTCCGGGTCTTGATGGTCCATACCCAAGATGTGCAGCACCCCGTGCACAACCATCAGCGCCATCTCATCATCGGGATCGCCAGGAGCTTGTTTGGCGACGACCTCTGGGCAGATCAACACGTCGCCAAGCAGCCGCGGCTGATCGTCGAAAACCACGTCATCAGAATCGTCGAGCGGAAACGACAACACGTCGGTTGGACCGTCGCCGTCCATGTGCTCGCGGTTGAGCTCGGTCATCTCGTCAACGCCGATAAAGGTGAGGTTCAACTCGCTGCCCACGCCAACACCTTCGGCGACGAGAACATCGCTGGCAAGTGCTCCCCAGCGTTCGGTAAGAATCGATCGGGGCTCTTGCTCGTCGAGCACCACGACAGATGGTTGACCACTCACGATCCGTTGCGCTCCTTGGCGGCCGCTTTCTCGCTATCGGACACTTCGTAGGCATCGACGATCGCCTGCACGATCGAGTGCCTGACGACGTCCTTGCTGCCAAGACGAACAAACGCCAGCCCATCGATGCCGCCAAGGATCTTCTCGAGGCCACCGAGGCCGGTACGACCGCCCTGAACGTCGACCTGGGAGATATCGCCAGTGACGACTGCACGAGAACCAAAGCCGATGCGGGTGAGGAACATCTTCATCTGCTCGGGTGTGGTGTTCTGTGCTTCGTCGAGAATGATGAACGCATTGTTGAGCGTACGGCCACGCATGAATGCGAGCGGGGCAACCTCAACGGTCCCCTTCTCCATTAGGCGGGTAACGCCCTCGCTGTCGGTCATGTCGTAGAGCGCGTCGTAGAGGGGACGCAGGTACGGATCGACCTTCTGCAACAGATCGCCAGGCAGGAAACCAAGGCGCTCGCCGGCTTCAACCGCCGGGCGGGTGAGGATGATGCGCTCGACCTTGTCGGCCTGCAGGGCTTGAAGCGCCATGGCAACTGCGAGCCAGCTCTTGCCGGTTCCGGCCGGGCCGATGCCGAAGGTGATGACGTTCTCGGCAATGGCTTCGAGGTACTTCTGCTGGCCAGCGGACTTTGGCCGGATGACCCGGCCCGAGCTGGTGCGGATGGTGTTCGAGTTGAAGACCTGGGACGGACGCTCGTCTTCTTCGACGAGGTCGACAGTGCGGCCAACGATGCGCGGGTCGAGAACCTGTCCGGCTTCGAGCATCAGCACGAGCTCTTCGACGACCTTCCCGGCTTCGGTGGCGCGCTGACCAGAGATGCTGACCTGGTTACCGCGAACGTGAAGCTCCGTATTCGGAAAGCGGTCTTCGACCACTCGCAGATACGCATCTCGTTCGCCCAACAAGGCAGTCATCAAGTGATTGCCGGCGACATGAATTGTGACGGTTTGTTCTGACACGTTCTGCTACTTCAAAGGTGATCTGACCACTTGCGTGGCGGCGAACTCTCCATCGTACCACCGCCCACATGTTCAGAGTCAGCGGTTGTTCACAGCAGTTGTTCAGGTGCGTCACCATCACTCAACACATCCGGTCAGACCGACCGACCATCAGCACGTGAGCACACCGAATGTGGCCAAACGGCTTATCAAGGTGGCCGGTAGGCCCATTTCGGCCCCTTCCGTCGCGTCCCACTATTGGTGCTGTCACTCACGTGGAGGCCCGGCGGCATGTCCGACAGCTCTTTTGATCGTAATCTCACGGCGCTCACCGACGACGCGCGCCGTCAGAAGGCGATCCGCGAGCGCCAACAACGCGGCGACCGTGCACTTGCGGCAGCGCTGTCAGGGACCTTTTCCGGCACTCTTCTTGAGCTCGCCGAAACTCAGGCGCCGGTTACCATTCGCACTCGTGCCGAGCACAACGTGCACGGCAGAATTGCTGAGCTCGGACCTGATGTCGTTGTTGTCGCAACGAGTGATACCTCCCAGCGAGTGCTCGTTCGTCGCCTCGCAATCGAAGCGCTAATCGAGCAGGGCCCGGGGCACGATCGCTCTGTTGGTCCAATCGAAACGGGTCCAGAACTGGCCGATCTGCTCGACAATTACAGCGAAGAGCGCGAGCGGATTGCGCTCACCCTGTCGACGGGCAACCGCCTCATGGGCTCGATCCTGCGAGTGGGGGAAGACCAGGTCGTGCTTCGCCTCGACGGCGACTCTGACACCGTGACCGTTCCGCTGTTCGCGATCGATCAGGTGGTGCTTGCACGATGAAGACGCAGTTACGCGTCGCTTGTTGCGGCTTCGGTTTCGGTGCTCGTTGCGGTCTCCGGGTAGAGGTGCTCGAGCTCGCCCGGTGTGATCTGGCTTTGGGCCACGAAGTCGTCGATTTCGCTTTGCTTGAGGCGAATAACTCGTCCGAATCGGTAGGCGGGCAATTGCCCTTCATCGATCAAGCGGTAGAGCGTGCGCGGGATAAGTCCGAGCGCCGCTGCGGCTTCTTTGGTCGAGAGCCAATCTCCGTCTGCTTGAGTCATGACCACCACCATAGCGCACTTTCACCGACTTTGAGTCTTTCTCGCGCGCTTCGGCGCCCTAGCGCATTGAATCTGAAGGGTAGTTCCCATGAGTGATGTCGAACAGCCGGTTCTCCGGCCCAGCCGACGACTTCCCAGCGGCCGTGCGGTGCTTGGTGGATTGCTTGTCACCCTTGCGGTGCTCGGGGTCCTTCTCGCCACCCGACTGGGCAACGACGCGACCATCCGAGATGTCGTCGTTGCACGACAAGACCTCACACCCGGAACCGTCATCGAACCCCAGCATGTCGCCCAGATCCAGATTCGTCTGGCCGAAGACGTCGACTGGGTTGTCACCAACCCCGAGTCGATCTACGGATCGGTACTTCTCGGTCCGGTCAACCGACTCGAATTCGTTCAGCTCTCCAACATTGCCGAAGGCACACCGGATGCCGTTCCTTCTGGACTGGCCGTCGTCTCGATCGAAGTCGATCCGGGACGAACACCCGCCCGACTCGCCGCCGGCGAGCTCGTCACTATCCTTGCGACCTACACCAGCGAAGAACCCGAGACGACACGCCGGATCGCCCAAGACGTCGTGGTCTTGTCGTACGCCGGAAGCGACTCGGAGTTTGGCTCGAGCAACACCCGCGTCCTGCGCCTGGGCATTGCCGATGGAGCGATCGCCAGCGAAATCGTGATGGCGTCGCTCGTCGGGGACGTATCGGTCATCGGTGTCACGGGCGCTACCGACGTCCAGATTCCCGAGATCACACAGTGAACGAACGATTCGTCGTCCTCGGCGTCGCCCCAGCGCGACGGGAATGGTTCCGCCGCGTTGCGCGCTGGGCCAACGAGGCTGCACTTCCTGTCGAATTCGTAAAGTGCATTTCCGCATCAGAGGTCATCTCGCGGCTGGAGACCGGACAGCCATTCTCCGCCGTGATGGCCGACGCATCAACGAACGGCCTCGACCGCGACCTCATCGACCTGGCCAATGCCGTTGGCTGCACACCGATCATCATCGATCATGGGTTAGTCGATCGCGACTGGCAAGCGCTTGGCGCTCGTGCCGTACTCGATGAACGCTTCGATGCAGGCGATCTTCTGGCAGCGCTTGAAGACAATGCCCATCGCATCGGCCGCGGTGAAGTCCAACAGCGAGTTGAAGGCTCCAGTGAGCAGCAGGTCGCTACCGGCAAGATCGTCGCTGTCACCGGGGCTGGTGGCATCGGTACGTCAACGATCGCTATGGCAGCGGCTCAAGGACTCGTTCGCCACGACGAGCGCCAGAAGATCTTGCTCGCCGATATGGCATTGCGCTCAAGTCAAGCGATGTTCCACGACGCGAGAGACGTCGTGCCGGGCTTGCTCGAGCTCGTGGAGGCCCATCGCCTCGGTGTGCCGAACCCGGCCGACGCAACCAGCAACATTCACACGTTCCCCGAGCGCGGCTACGACCTGCTGCTTGGATTGCGGAGCGAACGCGACTGGATCTCGGTTCCCGCCCGCGCCCTCTCGGCCACCTGGACAACCCTTGGTTCGCTGTATCGCACCACCGTGTGCGACATCCATGGCGAGTTCGACGGTGTCACCGAAACCGGGTCGACCGATCTTGAAGATCGAAATCGGCTCGCTCGTATGGCCGCCATGCAAGCCGACCTGATCGTGGTCGTAGGCGCTCCGGGTTCCTGGGGCGTGCACCACCTCGTTCGTACGATCATGGCGCTGACGCAACTCGGCGTGCACAACAGCCGAATCCTTCCGGTGATCAACCACGCCCCTCGCAAAGCTCGCGACCGAGCCAGCATCAACTCGGCAGTTGGCGATCTACTCACCAGCCGGCTCCCTGACGCCGCCGAGATCGCTAACCCGATCTTCATCCCTACGAAGCGTCAGCTCGAAGCGACCTTGCGCGATGGCGACCCACTTCCAAGCGCCCTGACCAAGGGTCTTGGCGACGCCATCGCGGCGATGCTCGCACAAACCGAAACCGCCCCGGTCATCCCGGATATGAGCGACGAGCTCGTGCCGGTCGCGATCGTGCCGGGCTCACTCGGAACCTGGAGCGACGAAGACTATGAGTAACGGACCCGACCCACATCTCGACATCTCTCCGCTTGAAGAGCTTGAGCAGATGGCTCTTGACGTTGCCAACGAGCGCAACCTCTCCCCCGGCGCTGCCGAGGCCGACGAGCAGCTGCGTGGGATCCTTCGCGACCTCGTCACCCAATGGCGCGCCGACTTCCGTCGAGGCATCCGTCCAATCGATCTGACCGAACCCGAGGTCCTGGTCGATCGAGCGATGTCGAACCTCACGGGATACGGCCCGCTCGAGACGCTGCTCGCAGACGACGACGTCTGGGAGATCATGCTGAACGCCCCTGATCAGATCTTCGTCAAGCGTCACTTGGGCGTGAGCGGGTATCACAACGAGTCGTTCCACGACGATGACCACGTGCTTCGCACGATGACTCGCATCGTCGATCGTTCGAGCGGTGCCCACCGAGCGCTCGACCCCACGGCCGGCCTGCAGGACGCCCAGCTCGATAACGGCTCTCGTCTGCACATCGTGCATGGCGATATCGCCCGTGGCAGTCACATGATCGTGAACATCCGAAAGTTCACCGGCATGTCGTTCCGTTCGCTCGACGAGCTCGTGTCGTCGGAGACGGTGACGCCCGATGGTGCAACCTTCCTTCGAGCATGTGTGCAGTCGAGTCTGTCGATGGTCTTTGCCGGTGTGCCCGGAGCGGGCAAGACGACGCTGCTGTCGTGCTGCGCCGCCGAGCTCGATCCAACGCTCCGAGTCGTCATTGCTGAAGAGGTCTTCGAGGCCGATGTGCCGTTGCCGAATGTGGCCAGCATGCAGACTCGTGGCGCTCGCCCCGACCGCCCGGGTATCGATCTTCGCAACCTTGTCGGAGGCTTCCTTCGAATGGCACCGGACGTCGCCATCGTCGGCGAGGTTCGCGACCGCGAAGCTCTACCGCTCATGATGACGCTGTCGAGTGGCGTCACCGGGTTCACGACGATCCACGCCGGTTCTGCCCGCCAGGCGCTCACTCGTTTGCGATTTGTTTGCCAGCTCGCCGAAACGTCGAGCGACATTCCGATGGCGGCGTTAAACGATCTGGTTTCTCAGGCGGTCGACGTGGTTGTGCATACCGTGCGAACCCCGGATGGCCCTCGGGTCAACCAAATCGCCTGTGTAGAGGACCTCACGTCGGCCACGGGCTCGACGAGCTTCACGATGACCGAGGTGTTCAAGCGCAACCCTCGTACCAACCGCCTGGAGTGGACTGGTCAGATTCCCGTGCGTGCCGCTGAGGAAATGGCGAACCGTGGAATCGACATTCGTGACGTTCTGCCTCGGGAGACTCCGATGCCACAACCAAGCGTGCAGTTCTCACCGCAGTCACCACGTCAGGCCCAGCCGGTTCCGCAGTCGATGCCGCAATCCGCGGCCCAGCCTTCAGCTCATCCTCCAGTTCAGCCTGCCGCTCGCCCTCAGGTGCCGCCGCTGGCACCGATGCCTCCAATCCCACCGGCCCAGCCAGGTCACGGCACGTATGGTCTCGGGCATGGCGGGAATCACCAAGGTGGTCAGGGATGATTCCGCTTGTTCTCGCCGTACTTGCTGCCTACGGCGTTCACCTCGTCTACAGCGCGTACGCGTTTGGGTGGAAGGGCGCCCAGCCTGGCCCACCAACGCCGGCCTCGGATCGTGACCGCAACGAAGAACGCTTATCGAAGCTCGGAGTTGGCGACTTGGACCTTCGCTCGCTGATCGCTGCGATGCTCATCCTGCTGCTCGCGGGCGTTGCGTTCGGTGTGCTCATCTTTGGCACGATCCTTCCGGGGATCATCATTGGCTTGTTCGCCGCAACCGTGCCGGTCGGAATCGCCCGGGTTCGCCACGAGCGCGCAATCAACCATGCCCACCACGCTTGGCCAACGATCATCGAAGAGATTCGCCTGCTCACGGGCACACTCGGTCGCTCGATTCCGCAAGCCACCTTCGAGGTCGGCATGCGCAGTCCTGATGGGCTTCGCCCGGCGTTTGAGAAAGCTCACCGTGAGTGGCTCATTTCCACCGACTTTGGACGGTCACTCGACGTGTTAAAGCGCGACCTCGCACACAACACCGCCGACGTCGTTGCGGAGACGCTCTTGACCGCGCACGAGCTCGGCGGCGGCGAAGTAGGCAACCGTCTCGCTGCGCTTGCGCAGGACCGTCTGACCGATCAGCAACACCGTCGTGACGCGGTTGCTCGTCAGGCTGGTGTGCGATTTGCGCGCTGGTTCACGCTGATCGTACCTGCGGGCATGGCGATGACCGGTTTGAGCATCGGGGATGGAAAAGACGCCTATTCCACCGGACTCGGCCAGATATTTGTTGCTGTGGCATTGTTGCTAATCATCCTCTGTTGGATTTGGGCTGGACGGATTATGCGGTTGCCTTCGGACGAGCGGGTCTTTGCGTGATGAGAATCTACGCGGCCTCAGCCATGCTCCTTTTCGTCGGCGCCACCTTGGTACTGAGCGAATTTCGCTTCTTCAAGACGCGTTCGCTTGCCGCTCGCATCTCGCCATACCTGCCTGGCGAGCGCCTCACTCGTGGTGGTGAAGTGCTGTCGGTCGAGAGCTTCGGCCAGCTCCTTAAACCACTCTCCGAAGCCGTCGGTGGCATTGGCGCTCGAGTATTCGGCATCTCCGAAGAGCTCCCCCGCCGCCTCCGTCGAGTCCACTGGGACATCGATGCATCTGAGTTCCGCCTGCGCCAGATCGGCTGGTCGGTAGGCACCGCGTTTGCCATCCTCATCGTGGGCCTCGTGCTTGGCCTTCCCACCCCGCTCGTCGTGATGTTCTTGTTTGTGGGACCCCTTCTTGCGTTCTTGGTCATCGAGCAGCAGCTTGCGACTGCGTCCGATCGATGGAAGCAGCGGACATTTCAGGAACTGCCGGTCATCTCTGAACAGCTCGCCATGTTGCTCGGTTCGGGCTACTCACTCGGCGCGGCGTTGCAGCGGGTGAGTGCTCGCGGCTCGGGTGTCATCGCCCAGGATCTCGAAGTGGTGACCCAACGCATCCGTCAAGGCACGAGCGAGCACGCAGCGCTACTCGAATGGGCCGACACCGTCGATGTTGAGGCCGTCAACCGGCTTGTAGCGATCCTGTCGCTCAACAAGGAAGCCGGCGACCTTGGAAACATGGTCGCCGCGGAAGCTCGAACCGTTCGTTCTGAGTCGCACCGTGTGCTGCTCGAGGCGATCGAGAAGAAGAACCAGCAGGTGTGGGTCCCCGTCACCCTCGCTGCGCTGGTGCCCGGCGTGATTCTGATGATGATTCCGTTCATCAGTGCGCTGAGCGATTTCGGATAAACGGCGGAACTAAGGAGAAATGACATGACTACAGCAATGGAAATGACCCGCACCACCGCCTCCCGGGTGATGGCTGCAATCAAGAGCCGCATCGGCAACGACCGCGGTGAAGGCGTCATCTCGATGGCGATCGCCATCCTGGTCGTCGCTGCCCTCGGCGTAGCGATGTTCACCGTGTTCCAGAATGTCGGAGACGCTGCGGGCAAGAAGGCCGAAGACCAGATCGATCAGATTCAGGTCGGCGAGTAACACATGACTGTCGCCGCACGGCGACGCTGCGATCAGCGAGATCGAGGAACCGGGGTGTTCGGCATGGCTATGGGCCTGCTGTTCTTCTTCGGGTTTCTGGTGTTTGCCGTGAACGTCACCTACAACCTGTACGCAACGTCGGTCGTTACCGCGTTCGCACTCGACGCCGCACGTGATGCGGCAGAGCGTGACGGGTCGACCAGTGATGCCGAGGCCAACTTCCAATCACAAGTTGGCGGTAGTGGCGCGAGCCTCAACCTGGTGCGAGACGGTGATGTTGTTCGAGCGACGCTGAGCTTCGAGACCGAGGCATTGCTGCCTGCACTCTCGGACAGCCGGGCGTTCGGTGTTATCAACCGCACGTTCGAAGTTCGCATCGAGGAGCAGCAGGACCTATGAGCTCCAGCCGATCACACCGACTTCATACAGCCTGGCAACGGCGACGTGGTGATGACCGCGGCGTAGTCGCTGGTTCTGACATCTTGATCTTCGGTGTGTTGGCGTTCGTGATGGGCTCGCTGCTCATCATCAACGTGTGGGCCGTTATCGACACGGCCTTTGCCACCTCTGCAGCATCTCGAGAGAGCGCGCGCATCTTCGTCGAATCCGACGACGAGGGTGCCGCTGTTGCGAACGCCGAGAGGCGAGCTCAAGAAGTCATGGCCGGCTACGGAAAAAGTGACGGCCCCGTGGTTGCGATGGCCTTTGCAGGCTTTGAACGGTGCGAAGTTGTGACGGTGACGGTCTCCTACGACGTGCCGCTTGTGCAGCTGCCGATCTTCGGTTCGTTCGGTTCGCTCACCACGATCGACTCGTCGCACAGCGAGCGGGTTGACGCGTATCGCAGCGGCGAGTTTGAGGGGGAATGCGACCTATGAGTCTCCTCGCAGCGAAACGCAGCATCACTGGCCGCCTTCGTGATGATCGGGGCCAGACGCTCCTGCTTGCGCCAATTGCCATGATGATCGTTGTCATTCTTGGAGCGGTGACCCTTGAGGTTGCCGCGATGCACCTACATCAGCGGCAACTCAACGATCTGGCCGATTCGCTGGCCAACGATGCCGCAACTGTCGGATTCGACGTCGACGCGTTCAGGCAAACCGGCGAGGTCAGAATCGATCCAACCGAGGCCGCGAAGGTCATCGGTCCTGGCATTCAGATCTCGAACCTCCCGACCGCAACCTCGACCGGCGTTGTCACCGTTACCCCAGGGATTTCACCTGAAGCCGCTGTCACCCTGAGCTACGAGCACGAGTTCATCTTGGGTCAGGTGATCTTCGGCGCATCAACCACGCTCACCGCCACCGGTGACGCAGCATTGGAGACATCATGAGTCGTCGTATTCGCGCACTTGTTGTACTTGCCGTCATTGCGGCAGTCATCGTCGGCCTTCACCTCGCCGCCCGCCTGGGCCTGCGTGGCCCGACCGGGCTGAGCAGCAGCGAGCTCTCGGCGTGGTTCGACGACCCGGTAGCGATGATCGCCACGATCACACGCTGGATGGCACTTGTCCTGGCCTATTACCTGTTCGCCGCCGTCGCAGCCCTGGCGTTGACCGAACCCAACCTCGACGAAGAGCCCACGGGCATTCGCCGATTCGTCCCGTCAGGAATGGCCTCAGCGATCGGCCTTGCGCTCGGACTCACGGCAACCGCCGGGCCAGCAGCGCTCCACATGGTGTCGACCAGTCCGGCGACCACGCTCGACCCACCACAAAGCCTCACGCTCACCACCATCGACGAGCCGTTGATGCTCGACGAGCAGCCGGCAGGCCCAACGGTAAACCCTGCCGACCATTCCGGCAGCGTTTTGTCCAGCGCCCCCGCACCGGAGCTCTGGGAAGTCCGCACCGGCGATTCGATGTGGCTCATCGCCGAAGAAACACTGACCGATGACCTCCACGGCGATGAAGAGATCACCGAAGAGACAATTGCGGCCTACTGGCGAGTGCTGATCGAGGCCAACCAAGACCGCCTCATCGAACCCGGCAACCCCGACCTGATCTTGCCCGGCCAGGAGCTCATCCTCCCGCCCATCTCCCGCGGCCAAGTGGCGAATTAGGGACAGTCCCTCATTCGCCACTTACGTCTTACTCGTCGCCGTTGAGGCGGGCCACTAGCTCGGGGGTCATCGCGTCCATGATGTCCATCGTCTGGAAGTTCTCGACGACCTGGCTGGAGCGGCTAGCTCCAGTGATCACCGACGACACGTTCGGGTTGGCTGCGCACCATGCGAGAGCGACCTGTGACGGCTTGCAGTCGAGCTCGCCCGCTACGTCGACGACACGCGTGATCGTGGCGACGGCAGCCTCTTCCTCAAGGCGGTCTTTGAGGTAGCCGTGGTTCTTGAGCGAGGCGCGGGATCCTTCGGGAATGCCGTTCGCGTACTTGCCCGTGAGCAGGCCGCCAGCGAGCGGGCTGAACGTGGTGGTTCCCAATCCGATGTCTTCGTAGAGGCGCGCGAACTCTTTCTCGATCTTGGTGCGCTGGAGCATGTTGTACTCGGGCTGCTCCATCACCGGCTTGTGGAGATGGTGACGCTCAGCGATCTCATAGGCGCCGCGAATTTCTTCAGCCGACCATTCCGACGTTCCCCAGTAGAGCGCCTTTCCGGCCGAGATGATGTCGTGCATGGCCCAGACCGTTTCCTCAAGCGGGGTGTCGGGGTCGGGGCGGTGGCAATAGATCAGGTCAACAAAGTCAAGCTGCAGGCGTTCGAGCGAACGATCGATGCCGTTCATCAGGTACTTGCGGTTCAAGGTCCAGTTGTTGTTGACGTCATCGGAGATGCCCCAGAAGAACTTCGTGCTGATGACGTAGTTCTGGCGAGGCCAATCGAACTGCTGGAGGGCCTGACCCATAAGGGTTTCGGATTCGCCGCCGGCGTACACCTCGGCGTTGTCGTAGAAGTTGCAGCCGGCATCGTGTGCCGCCGACATCGACTCCAGGACGGCGTCGAGGCCTTGCTGTCCACCGAAGGTGACCCACGAGCCATACGAGAGCGTGCTCACCTTTAGCCCGCTACGTCCCAACCTGCGATACGTCATGTCTGTCATAGGTTGAACCTACAGCGTCGACACCGTCACGTGTCGTCTCGAGAATCCACGCACCAGCCTCGGTCGAGCAGACCCCAATACCTCTCGTCGACGGCGTCGACCTCTTCATCGCCGCCAGCGGTCCGGAGGAGCCGCCTCGGAGCTGGTTTCGAGCGATCGACCTCGACGGTGAACTGGCCATCAGGCTCGACCCAGCGTTTGGTCACGAGAAGTCCGGTCTCGGCGCTCGAGATTCCAAGCCGTGCGAGCCGGAGGTGCTCGTCCTGATCATCCTCCCAGGAGTGTGCAAGTTCGGTTAGGCGGCCAACCAGGTCGGGATGCCCGAGTTCCGCTGCCGCTCGGAGAGGGAGAAGACCAACGGATCCATCGTGAAGGTCGGCCCGTAGTGCGTCAAGCACCCGAACATCACCGCGTAGCGCTAGTCCGAGGATCGCTTCGCCGCGGCATTCTGCATCCGGCTCTGAAAGCCCAGCGAGCAACCCATCGCGAATCGCAACCGAGTCGACTTCAATGGCCGACCCGAGCGAAAACAACGCCCAACTGCGTACATCGAGGTGATCGTGCGTCGATAGCTCGATCAGTCGGGAAACTGCCACCGGATTGTTCGTCGTGCCAAGAACCTTCGCCGCCTCTTTCACGACATCGAGTGATGAGCTCTTGGTATCGGCAAGCACACCATCGAGTAGGCCCTGATCATCGCGCAGATCGATCTGTTCGCTCGTCATACATCCACTGTCGCAGGACACTCGCCAAAACGCGACAACGGCGCCCCAGCCGAAGCCGGGACGCCGTTGACGCTTTGAGTGGAAGTGTCGCTACGCGATCGCTGCTTCGGGGACGAAGCTAAGGCCAAGAGCGTCGATGCGAGGTGCAGCACCGTCGATGCCAGTTCCAAGGATGGCGGCAAGAGCCTGCAGGTCGTCACGGCGGATGGTGAGCACCCGGCCGTTAAAGTCCTGTCGCTGTACCTGAATCATCGTGAGATAGCGGGAAAGCATGTCGGCTTCTGGGCCGCTCAGCTTCTCGAGCTTGGTCAGGTCGATCGTGATCGATGCTCCGGCTGCCCGAGTTGGGCGATCGCGGAGGTCGATTTCCTCGTTGACCTCAACACCGAAGTCCGGTGCGCCCTCGATTGGCAGAAGCTGATCGACTGGCACGTTGTAGAACGCTGCCAGCTTGCGGAGACGGGGCACGCTGATCGCACGCTCGCCTCGCTCGTAGGCACCGAGTACCGATGCCTTGAACTCCTGGCTGGAGTTTGCCTCGACCTCTTGAAGCGACAGTCGCTTCTGGCGTCGAATCTGGCGGAGACGCTCGCCGACCTTGCGGCTGTAATCGTCTGGTGTGTTGTTCTCGTCCACGTATTCCTCCCTCGCACTGTGCGGCGCGCGTAACGCACACAGTGACGACTTCAGGGATCACCCTAGACACGATCGGAGAACCGCTACAAAACGAAAAGTAACTTTCTCTCACCCACCGTAGGACCGCGCACGTCGCGACATCGCTGTGAGCATTGTTCCGGCCGCGATTGCGGCAGTCTCGGCTCGCAGCACCGTCGCGCCGAGAGACACCCGCCGGTCGATTCCGGAAAGCTCATTCGGGCTCCAGCCGCCCTCGGGACCGATCGCGATCGACGTGTGTTGCGCGCCGATTTCGTCGCCGTCGAAGTGGGCTACCGCGACCTCGGGCCGGGCAAGCCAGTCGATGGCCGGTATGACCGCATCGAACGTCGGGAGCCGAACGCGGTGACTCTGCATCGACGCTTCGCGGATGATCCGCTGCCATCGATCGGCGGCCTTGTCGGCCTTTGCGTCATCCCATCGAACGACGCTTCGCTCGGCAGAGAGCACGACGATGCGGTCGATGCCGAGCTCGGTGAGCTTCTGGATGACGAGCTCCGGCTTCGAGCCTTTTACGAGCGAGAAGGCAACGGTGAGCTCGGGCCCCGGTGCGGGGACTTCATGGACCTCACTTGCGGGCTGCAGCGCGCCAGAGCTGGCAAACACGGCAGTGCGCCACTTCCCTGCCCCATCGCTGGCCGTTAGAGCATCTCCATCACGCATGCGCAGTGACTTCGACAGGTGCGCCAGGTCGTCATCGGCCAGCTGCAACGCATCGAGCGAGTCCACGAAGACGTGGGGTCCCGGGCTTCCCGCTGGGTGTGAACTCACTTGAACGCGGACTTCACCTTGCCAAAGAACCCAGGGTCCGATGGCGCCACGTGCTCTGAGCGAAGCTCGGCGAACTTACGGAGCAGCGCTTCTTCCTCGTCGGTGAGATCGGTAGGCGTCTTCACCACGAGCTCGACGATGAGATCGCCTCGGCTCCGGCCGTTTACATGCGGCACGCCCATGCCGCGAAGGCGGAATCGACGACCCGAATTTGTGCCGACAGGAACGAGGAGTGTTTCTGGGTCTTCGAGTGTCGGGATCTCGAGCTCAGCACCGAGAGCGGCCTGGGCGAACCCGATCGGCTGGAAGAGTAGCAAGTCGTTGCCGTCACGTTCGAAGAGCTCGTGCTCTTTGACATTGATGTGCACGTAGAGGTCGCCCTGAGCGCCTCCGTGTGGGCCTGCGGCCCCTCGGCCGGTAAGTCGCAGCGTTGAGCCGCTGTCGACGCCTGCCGGCACATCGACGGTGTAGGAGACCTCTTCGAGCTGACGGCCTTCACCACGACACGACTTGCATGGCGTGTCGATGGTCTTGCCCCGACCCGAACACGTCGGGCACTGGGCGGTGGTGACCATCTGGCCGAGAATCGACTGACGGACTCGTTGCACCTGTCCGGCTCCGGCACATTCGCTGCACGTACTCGTGCCTGAGTCGCCCTCGGCACCGGTTGTGCCGCATGGTTCGCACGCGACTGCGGTCTTGACGGTGACCGTTTGCTCGCCACCGAAGACGGCATCGCTGAGGTCGATGTCGAGAACGGTTTCGAGGTCTTCGCCGCGAGGCGGGCCACTTGGACCGCGCTGCCCGCCGCCAAAGGGGTTGCCACCGCCGAAGAACGTTTCGAAGATGTCGCCGAGGTTCGCGCCGAATGGGCCAGCTCCCCCTGCACCACCAGCGCCTCCGAGCCCATCGTCGCCAAAGCGGTCATAGCGAGCACGACGCTCGGGGTCGCCAAGCACCTCGTAGGCGTTCGCCACTTCCTTGAACTTCGCTTCGGCCTCGGGGTTATCGGGATTCTGATCGGGGTGATATTGCCGGGCGAGCTTCCGGTACGCCTTTTTGATCTCGGTCTCGTCAGCACCTTTGGAGACACCGAGGATGGAATAGTGATCGGCCATTAGCCCTCGCTCAATCGTTTACCGAGCGACTGCGACACCACCGCTACTGCAGCCATTGCGTGTGGATAGTTCATGCGTGTGGGGCCGAGCAGTCCAATCGTTCCGCTTTGGTTGCCCTCAGCGCTGTAGGGCGCCACGACGAGCGAGCATTCGGCCAAGGGGTCGACGCCGGTTTCGTTTCCGATCGCCACCGACATGCCGCGGTCCATCACGTCTCGAAGCAAGGTCACGACGACCAACTGCTTCTCGAGGAGAGCCAAGACTTCGCGCATGGTGTCGACTTGACCGAACTCCGATACGGACGCGAGGCCGCCAACATAGATGTCGCCAGAGGTGTCTTGAGCGGTGAGGACTGCACGGGCCGAATCAACAAGCCGATCGGCAGCTGCATTCCCGCTGGGCTGAGAAAGTGCGGCGCTGTCAAGGGTGCGCCCGACCATCGATGCCGTGAGGTGGCCGTTCGCCATTGCGATGGTGACATCGTCGATCTCGTCGATTGTCTCGATGGAGCTCTTCTCGACGGTGCCGTCGGACAGGACTAAAACCGCAAGCACGACGAGCGGTGCCAACTGCACAAGTTGCACGCTCTTTACGGTGGCGTGGTCTTTGTCCGGAGTGACGATCACCGAAGCAACACCAGTCATCTCCGACAGGAGCTGCGAGGTGCGATCGAGCATCTCCTCGATCTCGCCGTGCGTGTGGTCGAAGAAGTCTCGAACCCGCTCGGTTTCGGATCGGCCAAGACCCGGCGTATCGATGGCATCGACGAATGCCCGATAGGCCTTCTCGGTTGGAATGCGGCCAGCGCTCGTGTGGGGCTGGGTGAGATAGCCCTGGTCGTCGAGCTGAACGAGCTCGTTGCGGATCGTCGCTGACGACACCTCGAGATCGGCGACCTCGCTGACCGCGGAAGAGCCCACGGGCTCAGCGGTCTCGATATAGGTCTCAACGACAGCGCGCAAAATCGCCATCTTCCGGTCATCCAACATTGCGCTCAGGCTACAAGGAGCAACTTGGGCGTCGGTGCACTAGCGCTTCAGATCTCCTCGGGCAGTTGCCACAGCCAGGGGGCGAGAAACGACTGGCGCCGATGCTCCCACGCCCGTTTCGCCATTTCCGGGGTGTTCAGGCGGTGCAACCCAGCCAGCGAGCGGTGGTCGGTGATGTAGTCACAGTCGGTGCTGGCCCACTGAACAAACGTGTGGGGAGCGAAAACGCCCTCGTGGCGGCAGGTCTCCAACGCTGCCGTAATCGCCTCGGAGAACATCACGTTGCAGAGGTTCGCAAGGTTCGGGTCATCGCCCCACCCTTCCTCATTCACCATGTCGTAGGCCGCCTCGGCAAGGTCGGTCGCGGCGTCATAGAGATCGACCGCTGGTGTCTCCCGCCACTCGACAAAGCTAAAGAGCACCGCCTCCTCTGAGTGGTACGGGTAATCGCTCATCCGCTCGACGAGCCCGGGTGCGGTCAATCCCACGGGGAAGAACGCATCGATGAAGTCGGTGCCGCCTAGGGCGAAGCCGATCAGCTCGCCATCCCATTGATCGATCGTCGCTTTCGTTGCAGCGACCACTTCGGCGGTGATCCGGTCGCAGAGGGTGAGGTAATCCTGGATGGCCATAGCCGCAACGTAGCCCATCGAGGTCTCAAAATTCTGCAGATTTCTTTCCGTCCGACTTGACAAATCGAACATACGTTCGACTATGATGTTCTTTATGACAACCGGTGGACCCACCACACACATCAATCTCAACGGCGACCCCGCCACCGTCATCACCGACCTCATGATCGCGGTCGAACACGTCCTCGTTCACGTCCCCGCACAGACCGCTCTACAGCTGCTCGAATTCTGTAGCCGCCGTATCGACGCCTCCGAGGCACGCATCCTCGCCGACCGCTACGAAAACGGTGCATCCGACCGCACCGTCGAAGACCTCGTCCGCAGCGACGGCAAAACCTCGAAAGCCGAAGCCAAGAAACGCGCCTCACGCGCGAAGGCCACCAACGCCAACCCCGACATAGCCAACCGCATGAGCAACGGCACCATGTCCACCGAACAAGCCGACATCATCGCCACAGCAGCAGCCGAAACCAACGGCGCCGCAGCATGCAACACAACGTTGATCGAAGACATCGCCTCAACAAGCCCCGAACAAGGCCGCAAGAAAGCCCGCAAATTCGTCAACGACCGGCTCAACGCCGACCAAATCCAAAACCGTCACGACAAACAAGAACGACAACGCGGCTGGTACCGGCACCGCCTCTCCAACGGAAACGCAGCCATCACGTTCCACGGAAGCGACGAAAAGATCGACGCCATCGAACGGAAGGTGACCGCCGGGGCCGACGCCGAATACCAGGCAGACGGCGGACGCGACGTTCCGCGTCATAACCACCCTCGTACCAACGACCAACGAGGCTTCGACGCCGCCCACAA
>CAKZVC010000060.1 GCA_937922235.1 uncultured Acidimicrobiales bacterium
GTCGGCCCCGGCGCCTGGCTCAAGGCCCGAGACGGTCAGGCCATCGGCGTCGACCGGTAATCCAGTCGCCTCGGCATCAGCTATCAGTGCGTTGCGCTGCGCTTCCGTTGGCACGGTGCCGGCGAGCACGATCGAGTCGCCATTGGAGTTCACCGTGGCATCAACAACGCCCAGCGCCACGACGGGGGCTGCGGCTGCGGTTGCGGTGACCCAGACATCGTTGATATCGCCGTCCTGTTCGGCGTCATCGTCATCACGCTCGTCAGCTTGAAGGATTCGCTCGATCTCGACCGCAGTAACTCCGGCGGGAAGGCCAGGCACGCCAGCTTCCTTATCCGACACCTCGAGGTGTCGGAACTCTGCATCGAAATCGAGACCGGAGGTCTCGATGCCGTTCGCCTCAAGCACCTGCATGGCTCGTTCTTCGATGTCTCCCTGGATGTGAAGGATGGACAGGATTCCAGCGAGAAGAATGGCGAGCAGCGCCAACAACGGCGCTAGCCACCGAAGTAATCGTCTTCTCCCCGCCCAAGAAGCTTCTTCTCGCAGCGCCGAACGTTTCCATGTGACACGTTCGTACTGCGCAACATCTGCGTCCATACGATCTCCCTTGTGAGGTCCGCCATTGGCGAGTCTTCAGCACGAGGAAAGGCAACGCAAAATGTTTTGCCTATTTTGGGTGCGTTAACGCGTCAACCACGGACAGTTTCGCCCCACCGGAAGCGATCATAGGCACACCGAGCTATTGCACGACAAATTCGATCCGTCGGTTGGTCGCTCGTCCCTCGGCGGTGATGTTCGGAGCGATCGGGTTCGATTCTCCGAAGCCAACAGCCGTCAGTCGATTCATATCGACCCCACGCTGGCCAAGGGCGGTTACGACCGCCTCGGCACGCTGCTGGCTCAGCACCTGATTGGCTGTTTCGTCGCCGTCGGAATCGGTGTGACCGTGGACTTCGACGAGGAGTCCTGGCGATTGATTGAGGATGCGAGCGACCGTGTCGATCGTGACCGCTCCCTCGGCAGTAACCGAGGTGGCGCCGGTATCGAAGGTGATGAGGCCAGCTGACGCGAGTTGTTCGGAGACCCCTCCGACACCGCCCACGGCAACGGTTGCCTCGTTGGTCGGGGCGACATCGATTGCGCCACCCGCAACGACGACCCGATTGTCGACTCGCTGTGTGCCTTCGACCGACCGGGCAACCGCTCCGACCGATGCTGCGTCAAACGCGTCGTCGACTGTTCCTTCGATCACGATCGTGTCGTTCTGCTCGGAGATGATCAGGGCCCCAAACCCAGCGCGAAGTTCGGCTTCCTGCACTCGGCGGGCCAGATCAGTTTGCTCGATTACCTGGTTCTCCTGATCGAGAAGCGCGGCGTCGTCCGTGGTGTCGCTTGACGACCCCGATCGGAATGCCATCCCGATGAGGAACACCGCAACGAGGAATAGCAACAGCGGTACGAGGAACCGTGGGTCGGTCCACGATCCGTTGTTGCTCGCGGGTGTTGGGCGTGGCGATCTCGGGCGCCGACCAGGGCCAGGAGGGCGTCGGTCAAGGTCGTCGAGATCGAGGATGTCGATGTCGTCGTACATGCCAAGATCGTTTGGAGGTCGGACAGACATAGCTCCAACGTACGCGAACACGGGCTACTGGCGGGGGAATCACACCGAGTGGCGTCGCGCCAGGAATGAATTGCCCGGGTTTGGGCATGCCGGATAGGCCGTCTGGTCCAACCTCTTGGGCAATCGGGATCGATAGGCCGTTCACCTCTTCTCCCATCGCTGTTTGCCTTCTACCTTCATGTCGATGGACGAGGAATTCTCACTCGATGACCACGCTCGACTTGCACTCGACGTGGCCAAACACGCCGCACTAGCGAACGGCGATTCGCGCTGTGGTACCGAGTATCTGCTCTATGGGCTCGTAGCGACCGCCCGTGGAGAACTAACCGAACTGATCGAGCTCTTTGCGTTGAATACTCTGCGCATCGATCGTGCGATCGAGCGCTTGATCGAACAACGCCCAGGAACCCTCGGTTCCTTCGCTGATCCGCGACTCACCGAACGGGCGGTTGCTGCATTGCAAACGCCACGGATCGACAGCAACGGGCCCACCGGCACGTTCGAGCTTTTGCACGGGTTGCTTGTCGACGATGCGTCGGGTGCATGTGCCGTTCTCAAGGATCTCGGCGTTCAACCAGACGAAGCTCGTCGCTTGGTCGCTTACGGCATCCGTCATCTCACCAAAGAAGAAATCGACGATCTGCTCACCACGCTCGACCGTCGCACAACTACGCATTACGCATGGTGGGGTCCAGACCCATCGGGGCGGATCGAAGCAATCCGCGCACCGGGGGTCATTCCACTTCACGTTGCCTCGAGCGACTCGGCTCGGGTCGAACTCACTGCGTTTGGTTCCGACACCTTCGGCTTTGGATTCACCCTCACGATGCGTTCCCTTCGCACGTGGGTGTTGCCTCCCGTCTTTGCGCCTGAAGAAGCCCTCGTCCCAGGACAAGGAGCCCAGTACAACGACGGGCCTGACTTCTTCTTGCTACAGATCACCTTGCCCGACGGAACCGTCCTCGATAACCGTGCCATCTTCGAACGATTCGATAGCAACCAGCCCAGCTCGGCTCGGTTGATCTCGTTGGGTCAACGCGATGAGCACGTCAACATCAACGACCGCCGTCAGCCAAAGCAACACATCGTGACCGGCGACTGGTGGGTTTGGCCGAAGCCGCTTCCAGGCACGGTCCAAGTTCGGGTCGATTGGCCAGCAGAGTCGGTCTCGGGCGTTACGACATTCGACGCGTCGTTGCTCCAAGCCAATGTTCAACAGGCGTCGGGTGGGCAGCCCGGACAACCAGGTGCTGGCGCCTAGTTCGGCCGGGTAGGCTCGCCTACACAAGTCAGCTCTATGGCGACAGGTCTAGGGGGAGTGCAATGAAGCTCGTAACTGCGGTGATCAAACCGTTCAAGCTCGATGACGTGAAAGATGCGCTTGCGGCTGCCGGCATTCAGGGCATGACCGTGTCCGAGGTCCAGGGCTTTGGCCGCCAAGGCGGTCATTCCGAGACATACCGCGGCACCGAATATCGCGTGCTCTTCACCCCGAAGACTCGCATTGAGGTGCTCGTCGATGACGACCAGGCTGATGCTGCTGTCGAAGCGATCATCGACGGAGCTCGCACCGACAAGATCGGTGATGGCAAGGTATGGGTGACCTCGCTTGAGACCGTTGCCCGCATTCGCACTGGTGAATACGGCGCCGACGCGATCTAGAGCGATCGATCGCACGAACTACACAAGAAGTACAGGGGAAAGCACATGGCGAAGGTAACGATCTATCACAACCCTCATTGAGGCTCGTCCAAAAATGCCTTAGCGGTCGCTGAGGATCTGGGCGTTGATCACGATGTTGTGCTCTACATCAAAGAGCCACCGGATCAAAAAGCCCTCGAGAAGATCGTTGCCGGTCTAGAAGATCCAGTGGAAGATCTGGTTCGCAAAGATTCCAAGTTCAAGAAGCTCGAGCTAAACCCGGACGACTTTGTCGATAACCCCACGGCGGTTGTCGACATCTTGGTCAAACACAAGCAGCTTCTCCAGCGTCCGGTAGTCGTGAAGGGCAAGAAGGCGATCATTGGCCGCCCGAAGTCACGGATTGTCGACTTTTTGAGCTAGATCTCCACACGGGTTCGTCCCGCCCGCTTTTGCGAGCTCGAGGAACCTGACCTACAAATGTGCCTGATGAGGGCCTGGGGGAGAGCAGTAACCGTTCCAGTTGTCGCCATCGCGCTCTGGCTCCTGGCGAGCTGTTCGCCGGAGTCTGACGTGGTGCGAATCACGGGTACGGCCGAGACTGCAGCGCTTGCTGACGCGGCACCAACGACGGTTAGCGAGCCTGTTCCGGTCACGGTTGAAGTAACTGTGGATGCGGTGGATCCGTCGAGCACCGCGCCACTTGAGGCACCCGTCATCGACGAGCCGACGCTTGCCGATACGACCACGACGTCATCGTCAACCTCGACATCAACGTCGACCGCCGCGTCAACGACCAGCAGCTCTGCACCCGAGCCGGCGCCAGCGACCACGACGGCAGCCCCCGAGGCGAGCAACGCGCCGTTGTCGCTTGGTCAGCAGGCGCTTCGGCGGGTGGCCTATCCGTGGCGCAGCCAGTTCCCTGAGTGGGAGATTGTGTTCCGCGGGCCTCGTAGCGGCATCCGTGCTTTGACGTACCCAGAAGAACAGCGCGTCGAGATCTTCATTCGGCCGTCCGACACCGCTGCGAGCTTGCACCGAGTGTTTGCTCACGAGCTCGGACATGTCATCGACGTCGAGTTGAACTCTTCAGCCGACCGTGACCGGTGGATGGCTCAGCGAGGCATTCCGTCAAGTGCCCCATGGTGGCCAAGTGCCGAGTCTCCCGATTTTGCAACCGGGGCAGGCGATTTTGCCGAAGCGTTCGCCGTCTGGGAGACCGGAGTGACGACTCGATCGTCAGTCGGCCGTCAACCCACCGCAGAAGACCTAGCTCTCCTAAGAGAACTCAGCCAGGGATAAGGCGCTCTAGGCGATTGGACCGAGGGGGTCGAAGTCGTCGTCATCGTCGAACAGGCTGTCGAGCCATGCTCGGCCTGCTGACGGGTGGTAACGGTAGCGGCGGCGGCGACGTTCGGTGTCGAGGTCAACGACGTTCGTCTCTTCACGTTCAAGCGTCGCTACGTCGGCGTCGTCGATGAGATCCGAGCCGGCCGGGACAAGGTGAAGGTGTCGTTCCATACAACTTGTATCGGCAAGCACTTCGACTTTCTGAAGCAGAGGCTGATGAACTAGGCATTCGGCATAGGCCGGCCAGACTACGGAGCTCGAAAACCCTATGAATTCAGGCAAAACCGGTGCTGAGCCGAAGCGGTGCGGATGGCCTACAGGCCACGATGACTACCTCGCCTATCACGATTGGGAGTGGGGTCGGCCAACGACGAGCGACCATTTGTTGTTCGAAAAGATCTGCCTCGAGGGGTTCCAGTCGGGTCTTTCGTGGCTCACGATTTTGCGCAAGCGCGATCGGTTCCGCGAGGTGTTTGATGGCTTTGATTTCGCGTCGGTTGCCAAGTTTGGCGAGTCTGATGTCGAGCGGCTGCTGACCGACACAGGCATTATCCGGCATCGAGGCAAGATCGAAGCGACGATCAACAACGCCCAACGGGCGGTCGAGATGATGGATACCGAGGGGTCCATCGTCGATTGGATCTGGGAGTGGGCGGTCGAGGTTCCCGAGCGCGACGACGGCGGCATTCCTGCCAAGACCGAGCGATCCGCGGCGCTGGCGAAAGAGCTCAAAAAGCGCGGATGGAAGTTCTTCGGCCCAACGACGGCCTATGCCTTCATGCAGTCAGAAGGTCTCACCAACGATCACGATGACGACTGCTTCGTGCATGCCGACTGCGAGAAGCTCCGGACAAAGTTTCTGGCTGGTCGTTCCCTACGGAACTAACCGACGGGTTCGAGTTTGGCCGGGACGTGCTTGTGCCACGGCGTGCCCGCAATCGGGTCTTTCCAATCGAGGCTGGTGAGCTCGTTTGGGGCCACGCCGGTGATCTCGGGCTCGCCACCGGCAGGCGAGTAGCCAAGGCCCATGCCGTTCGGAAGCGATACATGTCCATCCTGCATGGTGTTGTTGACCTCGGCGACGGCAACGGCCGACCCGGCAGCTGTGGTGATCCGTACCCGGTCGCCCGATTCGACTCCGAGCGATGCCGCGTCGGCTTCGCTCAGGCGTAATGCGCCTTCAGCATCCTTCTTTCGCCAGGAGGGGTCACGCATGATCGTGTTGGCCGTGAAGCCCCGGCGTTCGCCGGCCGACAGGACAAACGGAAAGTCGTCGGTTGTGAGGCGCACGTCGCTGGTGGTGAGGCTCGCCAGCTCGGCGAACATTTCGGGGATGTCGAGGTTGATCTTCTGGTCGGGCGTGCGCAACAGGTTGAACGAATCGCCGTGTTCATGGCGGGTAATCGGCACGCCATCGCGGTTCGCTATCAGGGCATCGAACAGCGCGTTGCCAAGGGCAGCATCCTCGCCGTCATAGCCTGCAGCCCGAACCTGCTCGGGGTACCGCATGGCAAGCTGCTGGGAGCTGAACCACATCGGCGCCGCCATCGCCATGCCGTCCGGCAACGTGCGGCCGATCGTCTCGTACAACACGACCGCACCGAGCGCACCGAGCATTGGCTTGTCGGCGGCCGCGGCCATGTAGGCGGCGGCGAACGCGTCGTAGCTCTCAGCTGCGGCTACTCGTAGCGGTTCGAGGTCGGCGTCGGTCACCAGCCCCATGGCCTTGGCCAAGCGGCTGTGAATCTCGGCTTCGGACAGCGTGCCCTCGAGTGGGTCGAGAATTGGAGCTCGCATGGTCGAGTAGTTGGTTGGGAAGCCTGCGCTGAAGAAGGTCATCTCGGCCTTCTCATATTGGGAGGCAGCCGGCAATACGTAGTCGGCCTCGGCTGCAGTCTCGGTCATCACCACGTCGATCACGACCGACACATCGACCTCGCGCATGGCCTTTCGGAACGACGCAGAATCGGCAAGCGAATGGACGGGGTTGGCACTCTCGATGAACAGCGCCCGGCTGCGTTCGGGGTGGCCGCTCAGGATGCCTTCAGCGATGTCGTTGCACGGAACGAGGCCCGAGATAATAGCCGAGCCCGTCACCGGGTCAACGGGCTCGTTGCCAGACGCCCGGTAGTTGAACACGGGTACAAGCGACGTGTGGGCGGTCATTCCGCCTTCGACGCCGTAGCTCCCGAGGAGGGTGGACAGCGCCCGCTGGAGATACGAGATCAGCGTCGAGTGCGGCGCCATTTCGATGCCGAGGTCTTCGTAGATCGACACGCTTTTGGCCCGAGCGAGACGGCGCGCTACGCCGCGGACTTCGTCTTCGGTGATGCCAGCGCGTTCGGCGTAGTCAGCCACGGGCACCTCAGCAAATGCGGCGAGGGCTGCCTCGGTGCCAACGGCGTTCTCCGCAAGCCACTCGGTGGCGGTCAGGTCCTCCTCGACGAGCGCTCCAAGAATCGCTGCCATCAAGAATGCATCACCACCCGGAGCGACCTGCAAGAAGTAGTCGGCGAGGTCGGCGGTCTCTGTTCGCCGAACGTCGATCACGACCATCGAGCGGTCATCGTCCGCGGCGATTTCTTTGAGGACGCGGCGCGTCTCGTCAAAGCCGTGGCTGTGCCAGGGGTTCTTGCCGAGGAACACGCTGACCTCGGCTTCGTGGAACTCGCCATGAGTGTGGGTGCCGTACATGCGGCCCTCGACCCACGCCTCACCGGTTTTCTCCTGCGCAAGTGCATTCGACTTGCGGGTAATGCCAAGTGCGGAACGGAGTGCGGCGCCATAGGTGCCAACGAGGTGGTTGCCCTGGCCGCCACCGCCGTAGTACATGATCTTGCCGGGGCCGTGCGTTGCGTTCACGCCGAGCAAGGCTTCGCCAACCTCGGCGATTGCGGTATCCCAATCGAGCTCGATGTAGCTGCCATCGTCGAGCCGCTTCATCGGTGCGGTAATGCGAGTAGCAGCGTTCTGGTAGTGATTCAGGCGCAGTGCTTTCTCGCACGTGTAGCCCTTGGACGCCACGTGCGCCTTGTTGCCGCGCACCCTCGTGATCTGTCGTTCGTCGAGACGAACTTCAACCCCGCAGTTGTTGCTGCAGAGAATGCAGACGGTCTTGTGCCACTCAAGTGTTGGATCCGTGTCGCTCATGTACCGACGGTATTTGGTTTTGGCGCCGCGTGCGAGGAAAAGCGCGGCAAGCTGGGGGAATGAAGATGTCTGATACCCCCTCGGTCATGGTCGAGACCGTCATCAAGGCCGATTCCGACCGCGTGTACGAGCTCGTCAGCGACCTCGACGCGATGGCCAGCTTCGGAACCGAGTTCCAGACGGGCGAATGGTCGTCCGGTCGGCCCGGCACGGTTGGTGCGACCTTCCTTGGACGCCAACGATTGGGTGATTCCGAATGGGAGACCACATCGACAGTCACCAAGGCCGATAGGGGGCGCACGTTCGAATGGGTTGTCGGTGATGTCGACAACCACACCGCAACCTGGACGGTGAACATTCGCACCGTGCCGAACGGAACTGAAGTTCGCTACGAGTTCGTTCACGGACCGGGTCCGTCGGGGCTACGTGACCGCATCGAGCGTCACCCTGACGACGAGAGCAAGTTCATCGAAGGCCGCCTCGAAATGCTTCAGCAAAACATGATCAAGACGCTCGAGGGCATCCGTCGCCGCACCGCCCGTTAGAAGCGCGAAAGCTTCCAAGTTCGCATGCGAGTGGCGGATTAGGGACCGTCCCTAATCCGCCACTCGATGATACTTAGACGAGCGCTGGCTCTTCGTCCTTCGACAGGCCATCTGACGTGCCGTCGATCGGGGCGAGGGTGCCGCGTGCGGCTTCGCCTTGGCGAACCGCTGCAGCGATTGCGGTGATGATCGCGATCAAGATGAACACACGTGGAGCACGGGTGAACTTCTCGAGGATGTTGTCGATGCCGAGCTCGGTCTCAAAGATGCGCTCGATGGCCCAGATCGTGGCGACAAGAGCGAGCAGCATCGATCCGCCCTTGAGTACCCACTGGTAGACCGACGTGCGGCGGAGCAAGAACAGTGCGGGGAAGAGCAACAAGATGATAAAGCCCTGGCCGATCTCAACACCGATGTTGAAGCCGAGAAGCGACAGGAGACGCTGACCCTGGCCAACGCCAAGGTCGCTGAGCAGACCAGCGAAACCAAAGCCATGGAAGATGCCGAAGATGAAGGCGATGAGCGCCTCGCGGTTGGCAAAGATCGGCTTCAGGTTGTGGAACGCAGTAGCGACGATCGACAGCGCAATGATCGTCTCGACAAGTTTCGATGGCAGCTCGACGATGCCGAGGCCTCCAAGGGCGAGGGTAATCGAGTGCGCAATCGTGAAGCTCGTAGCGATCTTCAGAACACGCCACAGGCCGTCCTTGAAGCTTGGTACTGGTGCCCATCCGTCCGCAAGCGAGAAGACCATCACTGCTGGGAGAAGGAGGACGAGTACGAACAAGATGTGGTCGGTGCCGATGAAGATGTGCTCCATGCCCAACGCAACGGTGCCGGTGAAGGCCTTCCAGGTGCTCGGGTTGTCGAGGTCGACGTCGAGCGTTGGAGCGTCTGCGGTGATGACTCGGCCGTTCTCGACTAGAGCGGTGGGGGTTTGGGTTTCGATGTCGACATCGTCGAGGCCGACCGGGCTGCCCTCGTTCTTGAAGACGCCGGTGACCGGGTCGGTGCGCATGACGACGAAGGCGAAGTGCGAGCTGTTCGGCACGATGCCATCGAAGGTCACGTCGAACTGGCGCGGTGGAGCGTCGAAGATGTTGTTGATGTCGAACTCGAATGCGGCGTACATCTTGTTCTCGGTCTCGACGGCTTGAACTTCACCGGTGAATTCGATATCCCACACGGTGCCGTCACGGCTAACGATCGACAGGTTGTCGACGTTGTAGGAACGGACCACGCTTTCGATCGCTGCGATGTCATCAGCAGTCGCAGCATCGGGGTCGAGGTCGAGGTCGAACAGCTCGTTCAGCAGCGGAACCGGATGTTCAAGCTGACCTTGAGCAGTGCCATTTGGGAACACGTCGAGGTACACGACCGTCGAGTTCCCGTCATGGGCGCTGGCCGTGCTGGTGAACAGCAAGCCGAACAGCGGGACAAGCAGTAAGCCAAGTAACACCATGGCCTTGCGAGGTGAATTTCGAGTGATCATGAACTGGTCTTCCTTCGAGTTTCTGTGTTCAGAGTGGCTTACGTTCGAAGCGCACTAAATGGATCAAGGGATTTGGAATACCAGGCCGAAGGCCTAGTGACGTCAGGCCGGAAGGCCCAGCAGTCGAGCAATGATGTTCTTCTGGATGCCAGAGGCACCGCCGTAGATCACGCCACCGCTCAGGTTTCGAAGGTCTCGTTCCACGCCGTACTCGCTCACATAGCCGCGGGCTCCGTGGACTTCGACGGCGGCGAGCGCTCCAGCTAGCGCTCCCTCGCTTCCGGCCAGCTTGCTGAGCGCAGCGGCCATCATCGAACTTTCTCCCCGCTGCTGAAGCGCAGCGGCTTTGTACATCAGAAGCCGAGCCGACTCGTGAGCCAGCTTGATCTCGGCAATCTGATGCGACACTCCCTGGAACGAACCGATTGGTTGTCCGAACTGTTCGCGGGTGCGGGCGTAGTCGACCGAGTCGTTCATGACCCGTTCGAGCGCACCGACACTGCCAACGAGGAGGAACCCTCGTTCGGCTTCCATGGAAGAACTGAAAATGCTGGCGCCCGACCCTTCGGCGCCCATAAGTGCGCTGGCCGGGACGGTGCAGTTCTCGAACGTGATGCTTGAGAACGGCGTGGTGCGCATGCCCATCTTGGGCTGGTTGTTGCCAACGATGAGGCCGGGCGTGTCCGCTGGAATGAGGAATGCGGTGACACCCCAGCGACCCAGGTCAGGGTTGGTTGTGGCGAAGACCATGAACACGTCGGCGACTGGGGCCATCGTGACCCACGCCTTTTCACCATTGAGAACGTAGCTGCCATCCTCGGTCTTCAGGGCAGTCGTGGTAAGCGAGAAAGCGTCAGAACCAGACTCGGGTTCGGTCATCGAAAATGAGCCAACCGCATCGCCACTGATGATCTTGGGGAGCCACTCGTTGCGTTGAGCGTCGGAGCCAAATCGTTCGAGCGCCAGCCCGAAGGTCAAGACCGTAGAGGTGGCAGCGAAGACGAGGCCGTCGTCTCGACAACCCAGGCCGAGGCCCTCAAGTTCGAGCACGGCTTCGGTGAGTGAACGCCCCTGACCTCCATAGGCAGGGTCAGCGAGGATTCCGAGCAAACCGCGATCGGCAATGCGTTTAAAGCCTTCGTGCCAGAAGGTGCACGAATGGTCGCGCTCGACGAGGGTGTCGTCGGTGAGGTTCTCGCGAGCCCAGTCGGCGACACCGCGCTTGAGGGGGTGATCGTTGTCGAGCATGGCGCCAAGGATGAGCGCGGAAGCATCCGCATTCGGCTCGCCGTCAGTTGACGCATCTATTGCGTTCATTGCCCTCGTATTCCCTCTACAGCGCCCTGCGGAACAGGACGAACACCAACGAGTACCACATGAGTCGAAACTTGCAATACGACATTTGCACTACCCGGAGCCCCCAATGATGGGTGCCCAAAATGACTATTTGACGTCACTACGTTTCGTAGCACGCTTGTGGATGCGTAGTGATGCACGTATTTCGCGGGTGACCGTTCGCGGAATGACCAAGGGACGATGATGGACGCTGTGAGCCTGAGCACACTGCTTTCAGAACAAGCGATGCAACGCGCTGATGCGCCGCTAATCGTCGATGTCTCGCGTACGTGGACGTACGAGGACGTCGCCGCTGCGATTCGTCAGGTCGCTACAGCGCTTCATTTGGTTGGCATTGCTCCCGGCGACAGGGTCGGAGTGCACTGCAACAAGGGCGCCGAAGGCTTCATTGGGATGCATGCCATCGTGTCGGCCGGTGCGGTTGCCGTACCCCTCGACCCAGGCTCACCAGCAGCTCGCCTCAGTGGCATCTGTGAACGCATGCAGATCGATGTCATTATTTCGCACGCTCCTCGCAAGAAGACGCTCGTCGAGATGCATGCGATTCGCCCACTTCGTCACCTCATCGGCCTCGACGCTCCCGCCGATGGCATTGCTGCCATCGGGCCCGACGAGCTCGCGCTCCTCGATGGAACGAATCCGGTCGACGCATCACCCGATGACCGGGCCTACATCATCACCACTTCAGGTTCGACCGGAGAGCCAAAGGGCATCATTCACACCCACGCCAGCGGTTTGGCCTACGCCGATATGACGGTCCGCAACTATGGAATGACGCCAAACGATCGCGTCAGTGACATCGCCCCGCATCACTTCGACATCTCGACGCACTCGTTGTGGTCTGTTCCGCGGGCTGGTGCGAGCAACGTGGTTATCAGCGAGCCGTATCAGCGTCTTCCGGCAAGCCACTCGCAACGTCTTCAGGATGAGGCGGTCACGTTCTGGTACTCGGTGCCATTCCTGTTGCACCAGCTGGTCCTGCGTGGCGATCTTGCCAACCGTGACCTTTCGGCCTTGCGCTGGGTGCACTTTGGGGGAGAGGTCATCTCGGCGAACGTCATTGCCGAAATGATGTCGCATTGCCCGAACGCACGCTTCGCCAACATCTTCGGCCCCGCCGAGACCAACCAAAGCACCTTGTCAGTGATTGACGAACCACCGTCGGCGGACGATCCACTTTCGATCGGGTTTCCCGTCGACAACACCGAGGTCGTCATCACCTCGGTTGGCGCAGACATGCCGACTGAACAGAACCGGGTTGGCGTCGGTGAGAAGGGTGAAATGTGGACGCACACGCCACAGCTCATGGAGGGGTACTGGGATAACCCTGAGCGCAACGAACACGTGCTCAAGAACGTTGATGGAAAGCGCTATTACCGCTCCGGCGACCTCGCATCGGTCGACGACAGCGGCGAGTTGTCCTTCTTTGGGCGCGTCGACCATCAAGTAAAGGTCCGCGGATTCCGAATCGAGCTGGAAGGCATCGAACTCGAGCTCGAACAGCTCGATGGCGCCGACCATGTCGTTGTCGGCATTTTGCGGGCACAATCAGGAGAGGACGAGTTGGTGGCTGGCCTGCTCGGACTGTCCGACGACTTCGATGAGGCCGACTTTTTGCGGTCGGCTGCATCTGTACTACCCGCCTACGCCGTACCCACTCATACGGTGCGAATCGACACCCCAACCTTCACGGGTAGTGGGAAACTCGACCGCCGTGCTCTCCGAGAGCATGCGGTCTCGATAGTGAAAGAACCAGCCAAATGAACGCTCTAACGGAGGCCCTGACCTCCTTCATCCAAGACGAGATCGTCATCGACGACGTGATCGTTGAGGCCGAGACTGACCTGCTGCTCACGGGGGCAGTCGACTCGCTCGGCGTCATCCGCATCACGCATTGGATGGAAGAAACTGCCGGCGTCGCGGTCGACCCTGGCGACGTCACGCTCGAGAACTTTCAGACCGTCACCAAAATGGCGGCCTACCTCGATGCGCGAGTGAGTGCCTGACCCGATGTCTGACACGGTGTCGAACGCAGTCCATCTGCAGCCCCGCCGATCTCTGACGCCAGCGCAAGAGCTGATTTGGACGTCGCAGCGTCTGCAGCCTGACTCGCCGCATCAGAACATGGCGTTGATCACGCGCTTTGGCGCGCCGATCGACCCTGCTCGCTTTATGGGAGCGGTCGACGATGTAGTCGCGATGAGCGACGCGCTTCGCACGACCATCCGCGAGATCGATGGAATCCCGCACCCGGCAATCGCTTCGGCGCCACCAGCACCATGCAAGCTTGTGCGCCTCGACCCGTCCGACCTCGACCAGTGGATGCACGATCGCCTTTCGGTCACGTTCGACTTATCGAAGGCGGCCTACGACTCGGTCCTGCTCGACCTCGGCGACGACTCCTGGGCGTGGTGGGCAAACGTGCATCACATCGTGATCGATGCGGGCAGCTCGGCAAACTTTTTCAACGCCGTTGCTAGCCGCTACCACGGTGATGATGTCGAGCTGCCGCTCTACAGCGATGTGTGGGCTGAGCTGGCCGACGGCCAGAACGCAGCACGTCAGCAAAAGGCGACTGACGCGTGGGCGCTCATCTCCGATCCAGTGCCAACCGACTTCTACCGGCCGGACTCGGGACCAGTGACCGACGCTGACCGCGTGTCGATCGACATGTCTGGTGGACGTCAGCAGGCGCTGGACGAACTCCTCGCCGATCGTTTTCAACTGCTCAGCCCCGATCTGTCGATCACGGTTGCGATGGCGACAACTCTGGCGGCGTATACCGCCCGGCTCGGCAACGAGGCGGTCACGATCGGCGTCCCGATTCATCACCGTTCGACGAAGAACGCAAAAGCGGTCATCGGTCCGCTCGTCGAGCTCTTCCCGCTTCGCATCGAGGTCGAGAGCGACGACACGTTCGCGACCCTTCAGAAGCGCGTGTCGCGCAGCATGTTCGAGCTGCTTACCTCGGCACTCCCAGGTACAAGCCCACGCCAGAGTTTTGATCTTGTGCTCAACGTCCACGCCGCCACCTTTGGCGACTTCGGCTCGGTTCCCGCCTCGACTCGTTGGATCCACCCGGGCCATATCGACCCGCACCATCGCCTCCGTATGCAGGTGCTTGACTACGACGGAAGTGGAACTCTCGAGCTCGGCCTCGACATCAATCACCGCATCGCCGACGCCGACCACCGACGTCGCGCCAGCAGTCATCTCGCTGCCGTTCTCGACGCAATGCTTGCCGACCCGGACCGACGGGTGCACAGTGTGCCGCTGGTTGGAAGTGATGAGCATCTGTTGCTCTCGTCGTTCACGACACCATCACCAGGAACGCCGATCGACGGTGTTGCGCCCGACATCATCTCGCAGCGCCTAAAGGCAAACGCCAACGTCCGAACGCTGCAACAGGTGGGCGATGCTGGTCTTACTGAACTGCTTGCCAGCGATCTCGACGCTTGGATCGACGAGGTCGCCACGCAGCTTCGTCGCTCCGGATTCGGACGCGGCGATCTCATTGGAATCGAGATGCCGATCAGCCTCGATGCGGTCGTCGCCATTCATGGTGTGCAACGCGCCGGTGCGGCGTTCGTACCGATTGACCCGGCATACCCGGCCGCTCGCCGCGAACACATTCGCAATGACTCCGATGCTGCTCTGGTGCTCACCAGCCTGTCGCAGCTTGAAGAGCTTCCGGTGGTCGACCCCGAACCCGTCGCGGCACAGATCCTGCCTGACGATCTTGCCTACGTCATCTATACCTCTGGTTCGACCGGCTTGCCCAAGGGCGTGCCGATCACCCATCAGGGCCTGTCCGAGTACCTGGGCTTTGCACACGCTGCGTACGTTGACCAGGCGGCCACGTCTCGACAACAGGCTGGAGCGACCACGTCGGCTTCCGCGGATGTCGAGCGGAAGTCTCGACAACAATTGTGCGTGCCGTTGTTTACGTCGCTGTCGTTTGACCTGACGATTACCACGCTCTATCTGCCGTTGCTTTGTGGTGGTCTGATGACGGTGCACCCTGAAGGTGGCCTGCCTGCACTGCGCCAGATCGTTGATCAGCGCCAGGCCACGATGTTAAAAGCCACGCCGTCGCACCTCGAGCTACTCGCCCGAATGATCGACAGCAGTCACCCGCTCCGTCGTCTCATCGTTGGTGGCGAAGCCTTCATGACCGACCTTGCCGATCGACTCCACGACATTCTTGGCCCCGAGCTCGTTCAGTTCAACGAGTACGGCCCTACCGAGGCCGTCGTTGGCTGCATGGAGCATCGCTATATCGCTGCACTCGACGCGGGGCCAGAGGTGCCGATTGGTCACCCGGCCCCAGGCGTCGGCCTCCATATTCTCGACCGCTTCGGCTACCCCGTCCCGCTCGGTGTGGCCGGCGAGCTGTACATCAGCCGACCAGGACTGACATCGGGATACCTCGGTCGTGACGACTTGAACGCGGCGAAGTTCGTCATCCAGACAGGTACTGACACGACGCTCTATCGAACCGGCGACTTGGTTCGCATGCTCGACGCAGATCGCATGGTGTATCTCGGTCGCATCGACGAACAGATCAAAGTCGGCGGCATCCGCCTCGAACCAGGCGAGATCGAACACATCGCCCAAACCGTACCCGGCGTTAGCCGAGCGGTGGCCGGCTTGTGGTCACCTGACCCGAACCAGCGTGTTGAACACTGTGTGGAATGCGGGCTTGGTTCCGACGTCCCCGAGGTCACGATCGACGCTGATGGAATCTGTTCGAGCTGTCATCACTACCGCCTGGTGGCGCCACAGGCTGAGGCGTGGTTCAAGAACGAGGACGACCTTCGTGACGCCCTTGCCGACGCCCGGGAGCGCTCGACTGGCGACTACGACGTCGTCCACCTGATTTCGGGCGGCAAGGACAGCACCTACGCGCTCTACAAGCTTGTCGAGCTCGGCGCGCGAGTCTTCGCTATCACGCTCGACAACGGCTACATCGCCGAGGTCGCTAAGGCCAACGTTCGTCGAGCCACCCAAGCGCTTGGTGTCGACCACGAGTTCGTCACCGTCGACGGCATGGACGAGATCTTCCGAGACAGCCTCGAACGCTTCTCGAACGTCTGCCAAGGCTGCTACAAGGCGATCTACACCATCGCCCTCGCCAAGGCCGAGGAGCTCGGCATTGGTTCGATTGTCACCGGGCTGAGCCGTGGTCAGTTCTTCGAGACTCGCCTCGTTCCTGGGATGTTCGAGAGCGACCGATTCGACCCGGACGCCATCGACGAGATGGTCAAGGAAGCCCGCCACGTCTATCACGCCACTCCCGACGCCGTGTCCGAACACATGGACGTCGAGTTCCTGAACGACGAGACGATCTTCGATCGGATCACCTTCATCGACTTCTACCGCTACATGGACGTCGAACTCGCCGAGATGTATCGCGACCTCGAGGGCAGCGGCACCTGGCAGCGCCCACCAGACTCTGGGCGTTCGACCAACTGTCTCATCAATGCGGCCGGGATCTTCACCCACAAGCTCGAACAAGGCCACCACAACTATGCAGCCCCGTACAGCTGGGACGTTCGCCTCGGTCACAAGACCCGCGACGAAGCTCTGTATGAACTCGACGACCCAATGGACGCCGAAGAGATGGCGGCGATTACCAAGATGCTCGCCGAGGTTGGCTACGAGCCACGCAAGCCCGAGGTTCTGACCCTGTGGGTCGAAGCCGACGATGACGTAGACCTCGAAGCCCTCCAAGCCGAACTGGTTGACGGACTTCCAGCGCATGCCGTTCCGCAATCGATCGAGATCGTCAATCGAATTCCCTTGACCACGAACGGCAAGGTCGACATGGCGGCGCTGCCGGCTCCGGCCACGCGCCGCTCCGGGGCATCGGCTGACGGTCGTGCAGCGACCAGCGATACCGAGCTCGCTATCGCCTCGATCTGGAGCAGTGTTCTTGGTGTTGCCGAGGTTGCCGCCACTGCCGACTTCTTCGCGATTGGTGGCACGTCGTTGCACGCGCTTGAGATGATCGTTCGAGTGAGCGATCACTTCGACGTGATGGTCCCTGAATCGATGGCGTTCACCAAGCGCACTGTCGAAGAGCTTGCCCAAGTCATCGACGCTGACTCGTCGGACGCGGCTGTTGGTTCGGTGCGTGCCGGCCTTGAGATCCCCAAGCTTCCCGAAGGCGAAGCACTTCCGCTGTCCGCCGGCGAAGAGTCGATGCTCTATGAGTGGCGCCGCGACCCGTCTGACATGCGCTACAACGTGGCCCGGCTTTACCGCGTGCCGGCCGACTTTGATTTCGATCGATTCAATGACGCAGTGAGGCTGGTCGTTGCTCACCAGCAAGCGCTTCATACCTCGTACGGCCCACGTCGTGAGAAGCTTGAGATCAACTCGGCGTTGTGGATTAGCAGCGCCGCCTCTGAGGTTGCATCGCTGAAGCGCCTGGCCGAGCACATCAACGCCACCCAATTCGATTTGGTGAACGGTCGTCTTCTCAGCGTGCACCACCTGTCTTCGGGCCACGCTGATGATCGGGACCAGCATGCGGTCCTGCTGCGGGCCCATCACATCGTGAGCGACGCCGGTTCGCTCGATGTGCTGTGGGAACAGATCGACCGCGCGTACCAGGGCCTCGATCTTCCCGAGCTCGGGGCGACGTATGCCGAGCATGCTGCTTGGCAGCGCGATCGCATTGCCGATCCTGCCGAGGTGTGGACTCCTGACGTCGACGTTGCCGAGCTGATGGTCCGAGGTGCCGGAATCGAGCCGGACGGCTACGTGCACCTCGAATCGCAGATCACCATGACCGAGCTGCGCAAGGCTCCGGCGACGACGCCGTTTGCAACTGCGCTCACCGCACTCGCTGCGGCCATGCGTCCCGTGCACGATGGAGATCTTCTCGAGCTCGCGATTACGTCGTCGGTTCGTGATCATCCAGCGATCGCCGATGTTGTGGGTTACTTCCTCAACCCGCTGCCACTGCTTGTTCCCGTCGAGTACGGCTCAACACTTCAGAACCTCGCCGACACAGTAAGCAGCGTGCTCGCTACTGGCCTTGAGTACCGGGCCGTTCCCTTCGCAGACATTGTTCGTTCGGCTAGAGAACGTGGCATCCAAGGTCCAACTGGCCGAGTCATGCTGGCGGTTGAAGACCTCGCTGCCGCCGAGCTCGACGGCGTCCCGGTTGAGCATTCGATTCTTGCTTCGGGAACTGCCGTGAACGACCTGACGTTCTTTGTGCAGATCCGCGGCGAATCGATCGAGCTGGGTTGTGAGTATCGCGGCTCGACCATCGGCCGGGAGGCCGCAGAGCGTCTGCTCGGTCGGTTTGAAGACGCTCTTGCCCAATTGATCTCGAACGCCAGCGTGTCGGTCGAGTCGACAGTCGAGCGTCCTGAGCCCCTCGCTGGCCCAGCGATTGCAGACCTCGGCGAGCTCGTCCCGCAGCGCATCAGCGTGCGGACGCAGCAGACGCCAAACGCCGTCGCTGTGCGTAGCGGCGGCCGTTCTCTGACCTACGCCGAGCTCGATGCCGAAGCTCGTGACATAGCTGCCCGCCTCCGCGCTGTGGGTGTGTCGGCGGGCGACCGGGTCGCGGTCGTGTTGCCCCGCTCGGTCGACCTCGTCACGTCGATCCAGGCAGTGTGGATGATCGGTGCAAGCTACGTGCCGGTCGACTACTCACAGCCTGCCGCTCGTGTCACCGAACTCATCTCGGCCGCCGAAGTGGTAGCTGCAATTTCGTCGGGAGCTGGCCACGCTGGTCTCACGGAGGTCACGACAATCCACGTCGATCGGGCCGACAATGCGGTGTTGCCGATCTCGCGGGTTGCCGAGACAACGCCCGAATCTGAGGCGTACGTCATCTTCACATCGGGCTCATCCGGGCGCCCTAAGGGTGTTCCCATCCGCCACGACAACCTTCGCACCTCGCTGGCAGCTCGACAGCAGTGGTACGGCGAAACGGTCGAGTCGTACTTGCTCATCTCGAGCGCGAGCTTCGATTCGTCGGTTGCCGGTCTCTTCTGGACCCTGGCTGATGGCGGGCAACTCGTGATTCCAACCGAAGACGAAGTCCACGACGTTGATGCCTTGCTCGCGCTCATTACTGCTCACGGCGTCACACATACGCTGATGGTTCCATCGCTCTATGCAGCGGTGCTGCAACGTTCGTCGGGTGAGCTCAGCGGCGTTCGTACGGTCATTGTTGCTGGTGAAGCGTGCCCGCCGTCGCTTGTGGCTTCGCACGTTGACGTTGCTGGCTCGATCGAACTCATCAATGAGTACGGGCCGACCGAGGCAACCGTCTGGGCCACTGCTCATCGCTGCGGCCCTGCCGACGGCGGCTCAACCGTCGTGCCGATCGGGGCCCCGATCCCGGCAATGACGGCGTCGGTCGTCGACGCCCACGGTGCCGCTCTTCCGCTCGACACCGCAGGCGAGCTGTGGCTGAACGGCGCTGCTGTCGCTCTCGGATACCTCAACGACGTGGAAGCGGACCGTTTCATCATTTCCGATGACTCGTCGTCCCGTACCTACCGCACCGGCGATCTTGTCGTTCGGCGAGCTGATGACACGATCGACTTCCTTGGACGCATCGACTCGCAACTTTCGGTGGGTGGCGTTCGTATCGAACCCGCAGAAATCGAGCAGTCCCTTGCGAGCCTTCCCGGTGTTCAGGCATCACTCGTTGGTGTCGTCGATAGCCAACTCGTCGCCTGGGTCGAGCTCGCTGATGGTTCCGACGGGTCTTCGGAGATGCTCCGCACCGCAGCCGCAGAAATCTTGCCGGCCACGCATGTACCTCAGCGAGTAATGAACGTTCCAACGCTCCCTCGGAATGCGAACGGAAAGGTTGACCGGAAGCGCATTGACGAGCTGCCGGCCCGGGTATCGCTCTCAACAGAGATGCCAGAACGCTCACCTGAAGGCTCCACCGACCCGGTTGTTGCGCGGGTTGTTGAGATCTACTCGGCTGCGTTCGATGACGCCCCGATCGATGCGACGACGGACTTTTTCGATGCTGGCGGCGATTCGCTTCGTGCGGTGGCCCTCGTGTCGTTGCTCGAGGCTGAGTTCGGTCGCCGGGTAGCGATTGGCGAGTTGATCGATGCGCCAACGCCGATCGAATTGGCGGCACGTCTTCGACCGTCTCGTGCGGACAACGATTCACGCGATGATGAAGTTGGCGATGTTGGTACGCGTGAGGCCTCGTCGAACTTCAATCCGAGCGAGCATCATTCAGACCTTGTCGAGATGTTGCGTTCATCGGGTTCGGAAACTCCGCTTGTCGTGCTGCCTCCAGGCGGCGGCAACTTGCTTCGCTACGCCCCACTTGTTCGGGCGCTCGACGCCGATGTCCCTGTTGTTGGAATTCGTCTTCCCGGCGCCGACGCCCGCAGCGAGATCGTCGACTCGATAGCTGACCAGGCTGCAGTGATGCTTGACGCGCTCGATACCGCCATGCCTCATGGGCCGTATCGACTGCTTGGTTGGTCGACAGGCGGCCTGCTGGTGTGGGAGATGGCTCGGCTCCTCAAGGCCCGCGGCGATGACGTCGAGAAGGTCATCTTGGTCGACACGGTCATGGCAGGCCTCAAGGTCGACGACACCGGAACCATCACCGACAAGTATCGCGATCTGCTCCGCAACGACGGTGTGGTGGCGGTTGCCTCCGAAGGTGCGTCTCGTCTCCGTGAGCGAGCATCCTTTGCTGTTGCCCGCCGCCGCTACCGCAACGCTCGCGAGGCCGGCGCTGCTCCGTCGCTTGAGGACGCTGAACGTCAGCTCGGCCCAGTTATCCGTCGCGCTGCGCTGGGGTACACCCCGCAACCACTCGATGTCCCTGTCGTCTACGTAGGGGCCAGCGAGTCAGATAACTCGGTCACCCACGACCCCTGGTCAGAACTACAGGGCGACTTGCCGTTCACCGCTGTCGAGATCGAGGGCGTGCATTTCCAGCCGGAGGCCCGCTGCATCATCGGTGTAAACCGTGCTGCCGAATTCGTTGCGTCCGTCTTTCCGGATCAGGAGTAACAGTTAGACGGCCACGCCGCCGTATGCGATGCCGGTGAGGTGGTGCATCTCCCGGTCGAAGGTCGTGAGGTCATCGACGGTGAAGCTGCTGAGCGATTCGTGTCCGCATGCCCGGGCGAGCACCTTCATCAGGTCGGTCGTTGCGGTAAAGAACCGTTCGAGCCGGTCGGCAGCCTCGTCGATGGGAAGCCGTGACCGTAGCTCCGGCTTCTGCGTGGCGATGCCAACCGGGCAGTTGTTTGAGTTGCAGGCGCGCATGCCAATGCAGCCAATCGCCTGCATTGCGGCATTCGATACAGCCACGGCGTCGGCGCCGAGGGCGAGCGCCTTGGCGAAGTCCCACGGCGTGCGAAGCCCGCCAGTAATCACGAGGGTGATGTCGCCGCGGTCGGACGCATCGAGATGGCGACGAGCGCGGGCGAGCGCCGGGATTGTCGGGACCGAGATGTTGTCGCGGAAGATGACCGGGGCGGCACCGGTTCCGCCGCCTCGTCCATCGAGAATGATGTAGTCGACGCCGATACCGATTGCGGCGTCGATGTCTTTCTCGATGTGCTGCGCGCTGAGCTTGGCACCGATGGGAATTCCGCCGCTCACCTCGCGCACTTCTGCCGCCAGGTCTCGGTAGGCCGCTTCGTTCGTGAGGTCGGGAAACGTTGCCGGGCTGATTGCCGACTGGCCTGGTTCAAGTCCGCGGACCTCGGCGATCTTGCCCTTCACCTTGATCCCGGGAAGGTGGCCACCGGTTCCGGTCTTTGCGCCTTGGCCGAACTTGAAGTGGAAGGCTTGGACATTCTTGACCTTGTCGATGTCCCAACCAAAGCGCCCGGATGCAAGCTCGTAGAAGTACCGGTCGTTTGCTTCCTGCTCCTCGGGCAACATTCCACCCTCGCCGCTGCAGATGCCAGTGCCGGCTTGGTTTGCTCCCTTGGCGAGCGCAACCTTGGCTTCCTCAGAGAGTGACCCGAAGCTCATGTCCGACACGAAGAGCGGTATGTCGAGCTCGAGCGGGCGGGCCGCGTTCGGGCCGATGGTCGTTGCCGCAGAGACTGCGTCGTCGTCGAGTAGCGGGCGGGTCGCCAGCTGGGCAGTGACAAACTGGATGTCGTCCCACGCCGGCAGTTGATCGTGGGGAACACCCATCGATGTCGTTGGTCCGTGATGGCCAAGTTTCGAGAGGCCGTCGTTGGCGAGCTGTCGAATCAGCCCTACATGCGGTTCGTCAGGGGTGCCATGGATGTCCTGAAACTCGCCCTGGTAGGCATCGTGGTTGTACGGCTGAGGGTTTGCCCGTTCCCACGCAGCGATCTCGTCGGCGTCGACCATGAGCTTGTCGTCATCGATCCAACTGGAGAAGTGATGGAGCACTTCGGCGTTGTTGTAGGCGCTCACGCCGTTGTGGATGGCGTAGTCCCAGCCGTGCACGCCGCAGATCAGGTTGTCACCGTCGACGTGTCCGTCCGCCATCTTGACGCCACGGTGAAGACAGCGGCCATAGAGGACGGAGTGATTGTCCTCATAGCGGATGATGACGAGGTCGACGTTGCCGACCCGAGCGCCAACGGGTTCGCGGTTCGGCAGGTCGCTCCAGGTGGCGAGTTCGGTGGCGTCCATTCGTGATCCTTTGCTAGGTCGGTTAGAGGTCGTGCGGGAGGCGGAAGTGGTGGTTGACCTAGAGGAGGTCGACGTCGCTCATGACTTCGACCAAGGCCGGGCCAGTGTGTGCAAGTGCGGTAGCGAGCGCGTTTTCGAGTTGATCGGCGCTCTCGACCCGTAAGCCAAGGGCACCACAGTTCGTAGCAAAGTCAGCAAAGTTTGGGTTGTGCAGGCTGGTCTGCCAGACATCGAAGTGTCCGGCGCGCTGCTCCTTAGAAATCTTCCCAAGCTCGGCGTTGTTGATGAGCACGTGGGTGATGTTCATGTCGTACTTCACCGCTGTTGTTAGCTCCATGGCGTACTGGCCGAAGCCGCCGTCGCCCGAGACCGATACGACCTGGCGGGAATCGCCAACCGCAGCCCATGCTCCGAGCGCAGCGGGCAACGCAAAGCCGATGCTGCCGAGGTAGCCGCTCATCAGCACGTCTTGGTTGACGCACTCGAAGTATCGGCCGAGTGAGTAGGCGTTGTTGCCGACGTCGGCGCAGATGACAGCATCGTCTTCGACCAGCGTCGACAATGCCTCAAACAACATCGCAGCGTTCAGACCATGGCCGAGGTCGTCGTGTGTTCGGCTGGCCTTTTCGGCACGCCACAGTGCCCAGCGTTCGCCAACTTCGTCACGGCGATCAAGGCCCTGGATATCGACACCGTCGAGTTCGGTGAGCAGTGCCCTGCAGGTTGCAGAGATCTCGCCGAGCATCGGCAACTCGACCGGGTGGAATCGTCCGAGTGCGAGTGGGTCGAAGTCGACCTGGATGATCGGCTTGTAGTCGCTCACGCCGGTGTGGTTCGAGAACGAGACACCGAACGTGATGATGAGGTCGCTCTCGTTCATAAACCACGACGCAATCGGTGTGCCGGATCGACCCAACACGCCACATCCCAGTGGGTGAGTGTCGGAGATCAGCCCCTTGCCCTTAAAGGTGGTTGCGACAGGAGCGCCGAGGCGCTCTGCGAGGGCTGTCACCGAGTCCATGTGTGGACGGGCACCGTTGCCGACGATGATGAGCGGTTGCTCAGCAGCAGATATTCGTGTGACCGCATCGGCGAGGACGTCGGATGCTGGCGGTGATGCCACGAGGCCAACCCGGCCAACCGGTCCGCCGGCTTCGGTATCGGAGGGAAGTACCTGCACCTCGTCGGGGAGGATGAGGTGGCCAACGTTGCGTTCGAGGAGGGCGTGCTTGCACGCAAGGGTCATGAGTTCGGCCGGGTTTGATCCGGCGATGACAGTGGCCGAATAGGTCGACACGTCGCTGAACGCCGAGGCGAGGTCGAGGTCTTGGAAGGCTCCCCGGGCGACGTCCTTTGACGGGACCTGCCCCGAGATTGCAAGCACCGGAGCCCGATCGACTTTGGCGTCGTAGAGGCCGGTCAACATGTTGGTCGAGCCAGGTCCGGCAATGCCGAGGCATGCCGAGAGCTCGTTGGTCAACTTGCCGTAGGCCCCGGCGGCGAACGCTGCAGCTCCCTCGTGCCGGATGCCAAAGAAGCGAAGGTCGTTACGTTCTTCGGCATGGCGTAAGGCGTCGGCGAAGCCCAGGTTTGAGTGCCCGACCATTCCAAAGACGGCGCGAACTCCCCAGTTCGTCATCGTCTCGACAAGCACATCCGACGTGGTCCGGGGGCGGGCGATTTCGACAGGTACTTCGACGTACACGCCGTCGGCGCGAGCCTCAGTTGAGAAGCATGCTGGGGCGTCGGAGAATCCGCTCGGCGGTTGTCCGGTGAGTGGGTGGTAGTCGTAGCCATGCCACGGGCAGCGCAGCCAGCCGTTCTCGATCGATCCTTCGCCGAGCGGTCCGCCCTGGTGTGGGCACGCGTTGGACACGGCGCCGTACTCGCCCTCGTAATGGCTCAGACACAACGAGGTATGTCCGACGGTGACCGTCTTGACTCGTCCTTCGGGGAGCTCGTCGAGGTCGGCGACTCGGTGCCACTCGGTCTCTTGTGGATCTGGTGTTTCGGTCCCGCCATTCATCGTTACTGCTCCTTCAGAGAATTGGCGAGCTGGTCTCGTGCGCTTCGGTAGAACTCGACCGCTGCGGCAACGGGGTCGCCGCTGCCGAGGTCGGCACCCGAGCGCTCTGCGCCCGTGAACCCCTCGGCGTTCCAGAACTCGTTCGGCTCGATGGTCAGCCGGTCCGAGTACCACGGGGCGACGTAGAGATAGGGCTCGGGATGGTTGTGATCACCAGGGCTTGCGCCGAACGACGCCCGTGTGTTTTCGGTGCCGAACTCGACCCCGATGTCGAAGTGTCCGGGCCACAGTTGCGCACGGCCGGGGTCGACGGTCTCGGCATCGTTTCTCACAATCTCGAGTGCCGCCGTTCCAAGACCCCACCAGTCAGCAATGAAGGCAGCATGATCGTTGTCGATCGTCAGGAGTTCATCGGTGGCGCCGATCGCAGGAGAATCATGCTCGGTTGCTGTCGTCGTGTCGATCTCGGCACCGACGAGGGCTGCCACGTCTTCGATCGTGGTGATCGCGTGTTCGGTGACCACCCCTGCCCGCTCGATGAGCAGGCGGCTCCCAAGGACTCGAAGCTGCACGTCATCGCCGTAGAACGGCGTACCGAACCCGCCGCGTACCCAGCGAAGCCCGAACTTGGTGTTGCTCTGGTGGCGTGCGGGAGCGATCGCTGCCATCGCGAGGCGGTGCAACGAGGTGAGCGTTGTTGCGTAGTCATCTGGCGTTGGCGCGATCGGCTTGTGTGCCGCAAGCCAACGATCTCGGGCGAAGTCGGTGAGCTCGGGGTTCGACTCGACGATCGAGGCCCAGGTGACGTCGCCGCTCGACGTGGGCGACACGATGGTGCCCTCGTCGGTGTCGGTGTTTGTGGGGTCATCGGCGAACCACGGCGCGTCAGAGACCGCCGGGGGCGATGGTTCGAGAACCCTGCCGACGTGGCCCGGAGGAAGCATGGCGTTGGCCTCGGCGGACGGGTTGTTCGACATGTGCGTTCTCCGACTCTGCGCGGCACTGTCGCCCCGCTGGGCCGAACCTACATCGGTTGTCGCAGGTGGGCCCGGTCGAGCTACGACCAAATCGCCGACTCAGACGGAATAGCGACTGATCCGATCAACCGTCGCGCCGTAGCGGGCCTCGAGAGCGTCGTCGACGGCGTCGGGTTCGGCTACCACGGCGAACGTCGACAGCATCTCGTCGTCGATGACGTCGGCGAGTTCGGTCCATCGGTTGGCTTTGGTGAGTGCGTTGAGTTCGGCGTGAGCGTCGCCCCAGCCGTGATGATCGAGGACTTCTTTGTATGCAGGTGTCGATCCGTAGAACCCGATCTGGCCTTTGACGAAGTTCGCCATCTTCGCCATCTCGTTGTCGTCGTCTCCGGTGACCACGAATGCGGGCAACGCGATTTGGCAGGCGTCATGCGCTCGCCCGGCGTCGTCCATGTAGCCGCGGAAGCGGGGGAGGGCGACATCGTGGAAGTACTCGGGAGTCTGGAACGGATGCACCATCCAGCCGTCGCAGACCTCGGCGGTCACTCGAACCATCATCGGCCCGACCGCAGCGAGGTAGATCGCTGGCCGTCCGTGCTTAGCGGGGCCAGGGTTGAAGAAGTCGGTCATCAGAATGTGGGTGTAGTGCTCGGACTTGTACCGGAGCGGCTCGCCCGAGTCCCAACAGTCCCAGATCGCGTGCATGGCGCCGATGAAGTCGCGCATGCGTGCAGCTGGCTTCGACCACGGCATCGAGAATCGCTTGGTGATGTGCGGTTTGATCTGGCTCCCAAGCCCCAAGATCATTCGGCCTTCGGAGAACTCGTTGATGTCGCGTGACGTGTTCGCCAGTGTCATCGGGTTGCGAGCAAACGCTACGGCGATCGACGTGCCGAGCTCGAGTGTCGAGGTGTTCTGAGCGGCTACGACGAGTGGAAGAAACGGATCGTGCGATGTTTCGGCAGTGAATGCCCCTCGATGCCCGGAGGCTTCGAGCTCGGCTGCCTGTGCGCCGACGGTGTGCAGGTTGGTCGAGAGATAGCCATCAATATCCATCGCACGAGAAGAGCACACACCTCATCCGGAGACAACTCCGCCACACGCCCCTCGATGAGTTTTTCTGAGTCTGACCCACGCATACCACCGTGCACCATCCTCAGAAGAACCGTTGACCTGACCGAGCGCCAATGTACTACTGTTGTGGTTTGTTATAATCATAACAAGACACAAAACGGAGGTGAGAACGTCACATGCTTGAGAATCCCTTTCGGCCAGGCTTTGGTTCATGGCCGCCTGCGTTTGTTGGACGTGAACGTGACGAGTTGCTCTTCCGTGAAGGGCTCGCGAATGGTGCAGGTGGTCGCTATCACCGCAGCTTGGTCACCGGTCCTCGTGGTGTTGGCAAGACCGTTCTGCTTGCTGCCTTCCGAGATATTGCCGAGTCGGAGGGGTACATCACGATCGCGGTCGATGCGAACGACGGGATGATCCGACGGATCTGCCGAGACCTTCGGATGGTCGAGGTCGCACTTGCCGACAATCCGACGTGGAAGATCAACGAGGTGCGCGCTGGAGCATCGATCGGTGTTGCGAGTGGGCATGTCGAGCTCACCCGTCCGGCTGCTGATGGCGTCATCGACGACGACCCGATGGTCATGTTGAAGCCGTTGCTCGAACGAGTCGACGCTGCGGTCATCGCTCGTGGCGGGGCCGGCCTGCTGCTTACGGTCGATGAGCTGCACGCGGCCAAGACGCCCGAGCTTGAACGCCTGGGCAACGACCTGCAGCACTTGCAATCGATCGTCTTCGCTGGCGCTGCGTTGCCTACAATCGACGATCAGATCTTCAGCTCGGCAGGCGCCACGTTTTTCAGCAGGCTTGCTCGATTCGCTCTCGACCCGCTGTCGATCGCCGAGTCGCTCGCTGCGCTACGCCCGCCGTTCGACGACGCTGACATTGGTTACGACGACCTCGAGCTCACCAAGACCGTCGACCGCACGCAGGGCTATCCCTATCTGGTGCAGCTGCTTGGCTACGAGATCTGGCATCGCCTCGAACCGGGCCACGACATCACCGAGTCGCTGTTGGCTGCCGCCTACGAAGCTGCCAGGGAACAGTCGATTTTTGATGTGCTGCAGCCCACGTGGCGCCAGCTCTCGCCATCGTCGAAACGGGTCCTTGGGGTTATCGCCGCGCATGGGGCGGGACCTATGGCGACGGCCGATGTACGTAAGGCGCTCGACAAGTCGAGCTCGTGGTTCTCGGTGTACCGATCACGCTTGATCAACGCTGGCATGTTGCACCCGGCTGGGCGTGGGTTCGTGCAGCTTGCAGGCGGCGAGCGAGCTGCCGAATGGATCCTCAGTCAACTCATCGACCTTGAGTAGCAGTACGGGAAATAGGGTGCACGAATGCGCGTAGGTGTCTTTATCGACGGACAGAACATCACGATCGGATCGCGGTACGCGTTCGGTCACGGCAATATGCATCCGCTGCTGCTCGGCCGTGCCATTGCCGGCGAGTGCGACCTGGTCGAGATCCGTTATGCCACTGGCATTCCCGACCCCGACGTTGACCAGCGTCGCTTCGACCAAGAACGCCGTCGCCACGACCTCATGGTTGCCACCGACGTTGTCGTGCTCGAAAAGACGCTGCGGTATCGGTGGGAGTGGATCGTGCAAGACCGCGACCTCGGTGACCCACGCGATCACCCAGAAGAGGTCACCCAAGCCCGGGTGAAGTCGAAGAACCGTGGCGGTGAGAAAGGCATCGATGTGTGGCTCGCCCTCGATGCACTCACGATGTGCACTCGCTCGGACATCGACAAGGTGGTCATCGCCACAGCCGACTCCGACCTCGACATGGTGCCTCAGCACCTGCGTATGATGCCCGGCCACGAGAACACCAAGGTCGTGCAAGCCAAGGTGCTTCGAGACGACCAAGAGATCCGCCCGAACCCGGCCTACGACGAGACCATCAAGATCTCTCACGAGATGTTCGAGCTCGCACGTGACGACTTCGATTACACCAAGCCGCTGGACGAGGACGAGGTGGCAAGCTTCGTTCGTCGGATCGGCGCTAACGAGGACGGTATTCGTGACTGACGAAAGCTTCGATGCCGTCGTGTTCGACCTCGGCAATGTCCTGATCGAATGGGATCGGCGCAACCTCTTCGAAAAGCTGATCGACGACCCCGACGAGCTCCAGCAGTTCCTCGACACCGTGTTCACGATGGACGACAACGCCCGTCTCGACTCGGGCACGCCGCTGCACGAGGTTGCCTCCGAAGTGGCGTCTCGCCACCCCGATAAGCACGACCTGGTGATGGCGTTCGCCGAGCGCTGGGAGGAGACTCTCGGTGATGTCATCGAAGGGTCGGTCGAGATCCTGCGTGAGCTGAGCGAGACCCGCCACGACACTGGTGTTCGGCTGATCGCTCTGAGCAACTGGGGCAAGGACACGTTTGCGATGATCGAGGCGAACTATCCGTTCTTCGAGTGCTTCGATGCCATGGTGATCAGCGGGCGAGAAGGGTTCGTAAAGCCGAACCGCGAGATCTTCAACATCATGTGTGGACGCCATGACATCCGACCAAGCCGGTCGATCTTCATCGACGACTCCCAAGCAAACATCGATGCCTCAAACGCCCTCGGCTTCGACTCTCTCCTCTTCAAGAACCCCGAGCAACTCCGAACCCAGCTAACCGAACGCGGCCTGCTGTAGATCAACAAAAATGAACCGCTAGGTACGCCAGGCGTACTTTTTGGTGCAAATTTGTGGGTGTTAGCTGCAGGTGGTGATGGTGGGGTCGTCGAGGGTTGGGCCGTTGGGGCCGGCAGTTGCTGGCAGGAGGCATGAGCGTCCGGGCGTGCTGAACTCGAGTCGGAGAATCGACGTGTCGGCGCGGAGCGGCTCTGATGTGGTTATCGACCCGTTCCCGAGGCCATAGGCGACGGCCGTTTGGCCAACGAGGTCGAAGCGCAGCAGGAAGTCCGAGCCATGCCCGATGATCGCATCTGCGCCAGCTTCGACGAGCAGGTCGACATCTTCGAGTTGCTCGGCCGATGGTGAGCGAAGGCGGCTGGTACCCCAGTCGACGAGGACCACAACGCCCAGTCCGTTGTTTCGATTGGCAATGATTCCTTGGCGAAGGGCGTCGAGTGCGGTGACACCAGCGAGCCCGGGCGAGTCGTCGGTGGCCAATGCCGGGTTGCTCGGGTCCAGAGAGATCGAGTGGACGGCGATTCGCTTGTTGTTGCTCCGCACGATGACGGGTTCGACCGCCGCTCGAATGTCCCGGCCATAGCCAAGCGTCGTGATGCCAAGGACTCGGAATTCTTCGACGTAGGCGCCGAGTTGCCCGCCTCCCTCGCTCGCGGCTTCTTCGGTTGCGATGTTGAGGACCTCGATCTGCCCGTCCGCCCATGGTGCGAGGTCTTCAGCCGGACACACTGACGGTGAGCATCCCACCGTCGCGATCGTGGTGGTATCGGTTGTGATGAGTGGAAGGGCACTCGACGGAAGCTCGGACGGATCGGCGACGGAACGGATGCTTCCGAGTACGTGGATGAGCGGATCGTCTTCAGGCTCGGGATCTCCAGCACTCCTGCCAACGCCAGGATCGCCCGCCTGACGTCCAACCGTGTTGGTGGTGACCTCCGAAGCTTCACCACCAGCAGCCTTAGCCACGGTGTCGACGACGACATCGGAATCGGCTGACGTGCTGCGTGATTCGTCTCCGCCTGAGCAGCTCGCCAAAAACAGCAGCAAGAAGGCGCTCAGAAGTGAGGTAAGGAGCACAGAACGTGTTGGTGGTATGGCCACGAGATCAGTTTGCCCGCAAAGGCCCGTCGAGAGGTAGCGGGGGAGTGACCAGTTCGAAGCCTCACGGGCTCCTAGCCTGTAGCCATGCGTTCGTCCTCACGTCTACTCGTTGCGCTTCTTGCGCTTGCGCTGATCGCCGCTGCGTGCGGGCAAGGCGAGTCGATCGTCGAACCAGGGCCCGACGACGATTCCGAAACGACCACGACGACCACCACCGAAGCTCCTGAGCCTGAAGACGAGCCCGAACCTGACGACGGCGACGTTGTCACCGACGGCGACGTCACAGACGAGACCACAACCACGGTCGCTCCTGACGCCGGCGACGGTACCGAGGATGCCACGGGCGCTGGCACCGAATCTCCCGGAACGACATTTGTGGTGAACGAAGACTCGGAGAACGCCGCCGTCTATACCGAGCTCGCCGTGTCCGGATTGGTCCTCACGCTCGACGAGCAAACGTGCGCTGACACTACGGCGTCTGATGCGGTCGATGAAGGGACCGATGCTGTCGACGCCGTGATCGGCGCGGTGCAGGACTGTGCGTCGCCCAAGGCCATCGATGACTTTGCCTCAAACCTGATCGTGGCCGGCGGCCTTCCACTTCCACCAACCGAAGCCGCCTGTGTTTCTTCGAAACTGCAATCGGCTGAGGAGTACCGGCCCTTCTGGGTTGCCCTGCTTGAGGAGGAACCATTCGACTTCCTACTCGCCGACCGCACCGTGCAAAACCGCTACCTCGACTTGTACGCCGATTGCGTTTCGGTTGGCCGTGCGGTTGCCGAGCAAGCAAATGTTGCGCTGTCGACACCAACCCGTGGGTGCATCGACGCCCTCTACACCGACCGCGAGTTTGTCCGATTGACTATTGAGGCAGACCTCTCTGGTAACGCCGACGACCTTGCACGGATCGATAGCCAGCTGGCGGGCTGCCTCACCACCGACGAGCGTGATGCGCTCGCGGCGAACTAGCCCCCGGAGTCTCCATGAATTTCACGATGTTCGGATTTCCGATCACGATCAAGAACTCGTTCCTCGGCGTCATCGCCATGCTCGGGTTCGTGTCGTTCCAGGACCGTCTCGATCTGATTGCGGCCTTTGTGGTGATCGCAGTCATCTCGGTACTGATTCACGAGTTCGGGCATGCCTTCGCTGCCCGGTCGCAGGGCACCCACGGCGTACCGACGATCTCACTCGAGGGAATGGCAGGCCTGACTCGCTACCGCCTCGCCAAAGAACCAAGCCGTCTGCAATCGATCTTCATCAGCTTCGCTGGGCCGCTCGCCGGAATCGTGTTGGGTCTGGTCATCCTTGGAGTGTTCTTCAGCGGTGTTGTTGCCGACACGAACTTCAACCGGAACTTGTTCAACATCGGGTTCTTCACCACGTTCGGCTGGAGTGCGTTCAATCTCTTGCCGATCGTGCCCCTCGACGGCGGGCACATCATGACCGACATGATCCCCGGCGAGGTGCGGACCAGAAGTCGGCGTGCGGCGTACATCTCGATTGCCGTGGCGGTAGTCGTTGGTGGGCTGCTGTACTGGCAGCTCGGTTTGTTGTTCGCTCCACTCATCCTCGGCGGCATGGCATTTCAGAACTTTCAGATGCTCCAAGCAACGTCTGCAGCGAAGTGATGCTCTAGGGTGCGCCCATGCGCGCACTGCTTCTGAACAAGGTTGATGATGAGTTCTCGGTGGAGATCACCGACGTTTCCGAGGACCAACTTCCCGAGGCCGACACGCTTGTAGCCGTCGAGTACTCGACCATCAACTACAAGGACGGGCTCGCCATCACCGACTCGTCGCCGATCGTTCGCTCCTGGCCAATGGTGCCCGGAGTTGATTTTGCCGGAACCGTTCTGTCCTCGGAGAGCGAGAACTTCGGCGTAGGCGACCGAGTTGTGCTCAACGGTTGGGATGTTGGCGAGAAGCATTGGGGCGGGCTCGCCGAGCGTGCCCGGGTCGATGCCGGATGGCTCACCTCGATCCCCGAAGAGTTCTCGACCTACCAGGCGGCGGCTATCGGAACCGCTGGATACACCGCCATGCTGTGCGTACTGGCGCTGGAAGATCACGGCATCACACCCGACTCGGGTTCGATCCTCGTCACCGGTGCTGCCGGTGGTGTTGGTTCAGTCGCCGTTGCGGTGCTCTCTCGGCTTGGCTACGAAGTTATCGCTTCCTCGGGCCGTGTTGAGGAAGAAGGCGAGTACCTCACTTCACTCGGCGCGTCCGAGCTCATCCATCGATCCGAGCTCGCCGAGCCGTCGTCTCGCCCGTTGGCCAAGGCTCGCTGGGCTGGTGCTATCGATGTCGCCGGCAGCCATACGCTGGCGAACGTGCTTGCGGCAACGGCGCCGAGGGGCTGCGTTGCGGCCTGTGGACTGGCCCAGGGCATGGATCTCGAAACCTCAGTTGCTCCGCTGATCCTGCGCGGCGTCACCCTTGCGGGCATCGATTCCGTGCATGAGGTTGCTGAGCGTCGCGACCAAGCGTGGAAACGCCTGGCTACCGATCTTGATGTCAACATGCTTGACGCGATCACGACTGAAGTTGGGCTCGACGCCGTGCCTCAGGTCGCGGCCGACATCGTGAGCGGCAAGGTCCGCGGTCGCGTTGTCGTCGACGTTGCGGGCTAGCAACGCCGCTACAACGGGTCGATGACCTGGCGCCGTTTGTGGGTGAACAGCAGCGAGGTTCGCTCGTCGAACACCCCGGGGTAGCCGCTGATGCGGTTCAAGATGACGTCCTGGAGCGCGTCCGCGTCCGGTACAGCGAGGTGAATCACGGCGTCCTCAATGCCCGAGATGAGATCGATCCCGATCGTCTCAGGTAGCTCCCACACGTGGTCGAGGAAGTTGTTGATGAGCTCTTGCGACTTCGGTTGCAGGCGAACGAACACCAGCGCTTGAAGGCCTCGTCCGAGGGCTGCGAGGTCGACGTCAGCGTGATACCCAGTGATGACGTTGCGGGTCTCGAGGTCGCGGACGCGGGCAAGGGTGGTGGACGGGGCAAGACCTGCTGCTGACGCAAGCGCTCGGTTGGTTTGGCGGGCATCAGCTTGGAGCTCTCGCAACAGCGTGACGTCGGCGTCATCAAATGAGCTGGATTTTGGGGGTGTGACCATCGTCGCATTCCGTTCGGCTGGGAAGGACTGAACCTTCGCTTATCGGAACATTATGCAACAGAATCACCAACACACAGAATGATATTCGGACCTATAGATCTTTGAACGAACGTCTCGCATACTCGGGGGATGACGACGCTTGACGGGTACCAACTCAGTGATCGATTCACGAAAGACGATGGCACCGTCTTTCTGACCGGAATCCAGGCCCTCGCTCGACTACCGCTCGAACAGCTTCGAGCCGACCGGAACGCTGGCCTCCGAACCGCAGCGTTCGTCAGCGGATATCCCGGCTCGCCGCTCGGTGGGTATGGCGAAGCCGTGAAGATGGCAGCGAAGACCCAGCCCGACTTGCCCCTCGTTTTCCGGCAAGGCGTCAACGAGGAGTACGCCGCCACCGCCGTCATGGGCTCACAGCTTGCCTCCACCCGACCCGACGCAACCTACGACGGTGTCATCGGCCTGTGGTACGGCAAAGCCCCAGGCGTCGACCGCGCCGCTGACTCGCTGCGCCACGCCACCTTCGCTGGCACCTCGATGCACGGAGGCGCCGTCGCCATCGTTGGCGATGACCCGAACGCGAAGTCGTCATCGCTCCCGTCATCATCGGCGGGCCTCATGAGCGACATGCACATGCCCGTGCTGTACCCGGGAGACCCGGTCGAGGCGCTGGTGCTTGGACGTCATGCGATTGCGTTGAGCCGGGCGACCGGCTTGTGGACCGCGTTGAAGATCGTCGCCGACGTCGCTGACGCGACCGCCAGCATGGCGCTACATCCTGAGCGCTTCGAGCCCATCTTCCCGTGGGCTGACGGCGAGCGATACCAACATCAGCCCGATGGCAACATCTTGACCCCTCACACCCTCGAACTCGAACGCGAGATTATCGAGACCCGCTACGAGCTGGCTCGGCGCTATGCCGCCGACAACGAGCTCAACCACGTCACCGTCGAAACGCGCGATGCGTGGCTCGGCATCATGGCGTCGGGCATTACCTATCGCGAGGTGCGCGAAGCGCTAAGCCGCTTGGGTCTGCGCACCGACGCCGAGATCTCAGGCGCTGGAATCCGGCTACTCAAGATGGGCATGCCGTTGCCCTTCAATGCCGAGACCGTCCGAAACTTCTCCCGCGGGCTCGAAGAGTTCCTCGTGATCGAGGAGAAGCACGGGATTCTCGAATCACTCGTGAAGGACGCGCTCTACGCGGCGCCCCAACGTCCTCGGGTAGTGGGCAAGGTCGACGAAACCGGAGGCACGCTCTTCCCCGGCTGGGGCTCGCTCGATGCCGACACGATCGTCCCGCTCCTACGTAGTCGTCTCGGGCGGGTGACCGACCGGCTCGTACCCGAGGAGACAAAGCGCCAACGCGTACTCATTCCGCTGGCTGTTGAACGCCAGCCGTTCTTTTGCTCGGGCTGCCCGCACAACCGCAGCACCGAGGTTCCTGACGGCACAGTGGTTGGTGCCGGCGTTGGATGCCACACCATGTCGATCTTCATGGATCCGGATCGCATCGGGGACATCATCGGCCTCACTGCCATGGGCAACGAAGGCACGCAGTGGATTGGTATGGCCGAGTTTGTCGAGACACCTCACATCGTGCAGAACCTCGGCGACGGAACGTTCTTCCACTCGGGCCAGCTCGCCATCCAAGCAGCGGTGGCGGCGGGAGTGAACCTGACCTACAAGCTGCTCTACAACGGCACCGTGGCCATGACCGGCGGCCAAGATCCAATGGGTCAGCTGAGCGTTCCCGAGCTGGTGCCGGGTCTGCTCGCCAACGGCGTCTCGCGGGTTCTTATCACCGCCGACGACACCAGCCGATACGCCGATGTCGACCTGCCGTCGGGAGTAGATGTGTGGGAGCGCGATCGCCTCCTCGAAGCCCAAGAGGTCTTGGCCCAGGTGCCCGGCGTTACCGTGCTGATCCACGACCAGGCGTGTGCCGCCGAAGCCCGCCGCGCTCGCAAGCGCGGTCTGGTCGAAACCCCAAACCAGCGTGTTGTGATCAACCAGCGCATCTGTGAAGGCTGCGGCGACTGTGGGCAAGTATCGAACTGCCTCTCGGTGCAGCCGGTGGAAACCGACTTCGGCCGCAAGACCATGATCGACCAGAGCACCTGCAACCTCGACTTCAGCTGCCTCGAGGGCGATTGTCCATCGTTTGTATCGATCACGCCTGAGCCTGAGACAGGGATTCGCGGATGGCTCACCCGGCGAAGTGTTCGGGCGGCCCAACGCCGCACCACCAACGAGATTGCCAGCGCACCATCAACTCGCGTGCTGCCCGAGCTCCCCGAGCCTGCCATCGTGGTTCCGGTTGACGACTACGCCATGCGCATCACCGGCATTGGCGGCACTGGAGTGGTGACCGTCGCACAGATCATCGGCACCGCCGCAATGCTCGATGGCATGGAGGTTCGTGGGCTCGATCAGATCGGCCTGTCGCAGAAAGCAGGGCCCGTCGTGAGCGACCTGCGGTTATCGCGCACCGAGGCGTCGTTCACCAACCGGCTAGGTGATGCCCAGGCCGATGCGTTGCTCGCCTTCGACCAGCTGGTTGCGGCGTCGCCGAAGGGGCTGCTGACCTGCTCTCCCGACCGCACGTTGGTCGTTGGCTCGAATAGCGCCACACCAACTGGTCACATGATCACGCACCTCGACACTGAGTTGCCCGACGTCGATGATCTGGCAGGCGTCATTGCCGAGCACACCCGACCAGGTCACGTGTGGGTCGATGCCCAAGCAGTGACAGCGGAGCTCTTTGGGGCCACCACCACGGCCAACATTTTCGTTGTCGGCGTAGCGGTACAGGCTGGAGTTCTGCCGATTGCGCCCGCCCAGGTCGAGGCGGCCATCGAGCTGAACGGTGTGGCGGTCGAACGGAACCTTGAAGCATTCCGCTGGGGACGGGCGTTCGCGATCGACCCGACCAGCGTTCAGTCGCTCCAAGCGTCCTCGCTTCCTGTGTCAACGTCCGAGCGGTTTGCTGATCGGCTGGGTGCGCTGCACGCGGTGGGTGAGCGACGTGACCATCTCGCTCGATTCGCCGACGAGCTCGTTGCTTGGGGCGACGAAACAACGGCGACGTCCTGGTTTGATGCGATCGACGAGTTCGCAGCGGCCGAAGCGGCCATTGACCCAACGAGCCACGAGCTGACCGATGCCGTAGCGAGCGGGCTCTTCAAGCTGATGGCCTACAAGGACGAGTACGAGGTTGCTCGCCTCATGATCGACGATGCTGCGATGGCCGAGGCATACGAGGTTGCTGGAGCGTCGGGTGCAGTGGCGTGGAAACTTCACCCACCGATGCTTCGAGCCCTTGGGTACGACAAGAAGATTTCGATCGGCCTTTGGGCTCTGCCAGCGATCCGCCAGCTTGCCAAGCGCAAGCATCTCCGGGGCACAGCGAAGGATCCGTTCGGCCGGGCCGAAGTCCGACGCGTTGAACGCGAGCTTCCCGCCGAGTATCTGGCCAACCTTCGCCAAGCTGCAGCGAAGCTCACGGCGGAAAACCACGCCGACGTCGTGGGGCTCGCAACGCTTGCCGAAGATGTGCGTGGCTACGAAGAGATCAAGCTCGCCAACGTCGAACGATTCCGAACCGCAATGAAGAACGGAATCGCCTCGCTCGGCAGCTAGTTCGCCGGCACGATCGTCAACAACCCGACCGACGGGGGCGCGCCGAAGCGAAGCTGTGGGGCCTGTCCCCGTTCGAGGCCCACGCCCGTCGAGACATAGAGCGGGGTGCCATTGACCAAATGGAGTCCACCGGCGGCCACCGTCTTGGGAACCTCGGAGAAGGTGATCGGTGGCCCAATTCGGGGGAATGACACCTGGCCACCGTGCGTGTGTCCAGCGAGCATCAAGTCGATCGGTGAGTCCGCTGGTAGATCGAGGATTAGGTCGGGGTAGTGGCTGACCGCCAAGACGAGGTCGTCTTCGCTGAAGGCTTCGAGCCCCTCTGCGAGCACCGGAGACATCGTGCGTGGCGACCGGCCGGTGACCACCGACGCGCCAGCGATGACCACCTGTTGCCCCTTGATGTTTAGCGTTGTGATCTCGTCGTTGAGGAAGATGGCACCGGATTCGTCTGCGAGCTCGGACACCAGGTCGGGAATATCGACGTTGCCGTTCACGATGACGACGTGGTCGACCGAGTCGGTGAGCCGACGAAGCCACCCGAGAAACTGAGGAAGCTTCTCGTCGATCTCGCTGAGCTGGAGTTGGAAGAGATCTCCCGGGATGACAACAAGGTCGGGTTCGCCCGCCAGAACGTCGTCGAGAGCGGCATCTTCGTGCGGGCCTATCGACCGGGTCTGCAGGTCGGCAATGACGCCAACAACGATTGGTCGGGTTGCGCCGGTAGCGCCGAGAGTCTCGGTCTCGACCTGCAATCGGAAGGGCTCCACGTGGGTGGACCAAAGGCCAACGGCGGCACACCCAATCGCGGCAACGGAGAGTAGCCAACCGAGGAAGGGCGTTCGCCGTTCGGCGTGGATGAGCTGCGGAATAATGATCCACGCCACAGCGACCGGGAAGCCGACGACGATCAGCAGATATAGGTAGTGGATGATGCCGAACAGGTCGAGGCCTGCAGCCAAGACGAGCACAACGACCGAGACGACGCTAAAGAGTCCGGCCACGAGAAGGCCGACGGCAAGGTCGCTCGGTGCGGTGCCCCAGCGTCGAAAACGGGCGGCGATGCCACCTGAAAGTCCGGCGGCGATCGCGCAAAGAAGAAGCACCGTGCTGAGATCCACACGGAGATATTGCCAGATCGCGGTGGTTAGCCCTCGTCGGCTCGGTTGCGAAGAAAACTCTCGATCTCGGCGGCCATGTCTCCATCGCCACTGTCGAAGATCATTTCGGGCTCGGAATCGGCGCTCTGTTCGAGATCGGCGACATACGCCTTGACGTCCTCATCGTCGACCAACGCCTGATGGACACGAGCCTCCCAGTCTCGGATCTCATCGGCCAGACCAGCGTGGTCGGTGTGAACACCACAGATCTGCTCGAGGTTCGCCAGCAACGCGGCGGTGGCCTTTGGTGACGGACTACCGGGCACATAGTGCGGGACGCTGACCCGCAACGACATGCTGGGAATGTTGTGCAGGGTGAGCTCGTGCTGCAACGAACCAACCAAGCCAGTCGGACCCTCATAGGTGGGTTTGCCTACGCCGAGTCGCTCGGCCAATTCGGCGTCACCGGTCGACGCCGCTACCGGGAACGATCTGGTGTGGGGCACCATGCCGAGTGACGATCCCAAGGTGACCACGAGCTCGGTGCCGGTGATGTCGACGAGTTCACGAAGGGTGTCGCTGAACGAGCGCCAGCGCAGGTTCGGTTCGACGCCACTCAGCAACACCAGGTCGCGAGCGTCTGGTTCGGTCTTGGCCCACACGACGTTGTTTGCCGGCCACAAGATTTCGCGTGCGCCGTTGACACCGAGGCGGACTTCCGGCCGCACTTCTTGGAAGTCGAACAGGGTTTCTGGGTCGATCATTGCGCCCGGCTGGCCGCTGTGAGTCATCGACAGCCAATCGACAGCACCGGTGGCTGCTTCTCCCATATCGAAGAGCCCCTTGAACGCAATCACAAAGATTGGTCGGTCGAGCTCAGCAATGGGATGCAACTCGTAAGGAATCGTCGGCACGACTCCAGAGTATTCCCAACGTTTCGGTTTGGGACCGCTGAGAGTATTACGCTCCTAGTAGGACAACGGGAAGCCGTTGAGAAAGAGATGACGAGATGAGTGGAGCATCCCAGCCTCCTGGTTGGTATCCCGCTGATGGTGACCCGCAGGGCACTGTCCGTTGGTGGGACGGTTCAAGTTGGGTTGGAGGGCCGCAACAGCACGGCATCCAGCAGCAAGACGGCTACGTCACCCCCGGTGCGGGAACGTTGGCTAACGGCCGCCAGGCCGCAGATCCGTGGCTCCGTATTGCTGCGCGCATCATCGACGGCGTCATCTTGGCGATTCCGTCCTTTGGCATATTCGGTGGTCAGGTCGCCGCATCGATCGCGTCTGGCGGCGGAAACGTCGAAACGTCGTTCGCCGCCGGCATCGCCGTTGCCTTGCTCGGTGCTGCGTATTTCTGGGGAATGAACAGCTTCGTCGGAGGAACGCTCGGCAAGCTCATCGTCGGCATTCGCATTGCTGACAGCCAGGGCAACGACCCGATCGGACCCCAGGTTGGAGCCATCCGCTCAGGGGTGCACATCGCAGGCCTGTTGGGGATCATCCCTATTCTCGGATGGTTGGTGCAGATCGCGATTCTCATCGTTGGATTGGTGTCGCTTGTCTTCTTGTTCACCGACCCAAACCACCGCACGGTTATGGATCGTCTGGCCGACACGTACGTCGTCACCAAACGCGACGAGGCCTAAGCGTCAGGTTCGCGATAGAGCACTGAGCCCCAGTGGGCTCCGGCGCCAAACGCCGTAAACGCCAACAGGGTTCCTTCGGGAACCCTGTTGTTGGTTTTGCAGTCATGAAAGAGCAGAGGCAGGGTGGCCGCAGTGGTGTTGCCGTAGTTCGCAATGTTGCTGGCTACGACCTCGGACGAGACTCCGAGCTGCTTAGCGATGCCATCGAGGATTCGCTGGTTTGCTTGGTGAGCCACAATCAGGTCGAGATCGCCAAGCTCATACGGTGACGCGTCCAGCACGGCGATCACCGATTCGGGCATAAGGCGCACCGCCTGGCGAAAGAGCTCGGCGCCGTTCATCTGCGGCTGATGCAAGCCGTCATCGATCTGCTCGGTGGTCGACCATGGGTAATTAATGAAGCCGGGTCCAGGTACATGGATGAGGTCGAACAGGGTTCCGTCGCTATGAAGTGTCGATGCGAGCACGCCGCTGGTTTCGGTGCCGCGTTGGAGAACGAGAGCGCCGGCCCCATCGCCGAACAACACGCTCCAGGCCCGGCCATCGTTGGCCAAGGCGATGTCTTCGGGGGTTGGGTCGGCATCGGACAGTCCGAGCAAAATGTCCATGCTGTCGCCGTACGGCATGTAGCCGCGATGCACTTCAGCGCCGACAACAACCACCGTGTCTGCCCGGCCGGTCGTGAGCAGCATGTCGGCCATATCGAGCCCGTACAGAAAGCCAGCGCACTGCTGGCGGATCTCGAAACTGCCGACCCGTCCAAGGCCTGCTCGGTCTTGAATGAGCGGGGCATTGCCGGGCGCGTAGTGATCGGGCGTCATCGTTGCCGAGATCAGCGCGTCGACATCACCTGGTTGCAGTCCGGCGTTGGCAACGGCGTTCACCACGGCCTCGGCTGCGAGCTCGGCTGATCCAACACCCGGGCTCGCGATATGACGTTGCCGCACACCAGAACGCTTCACGATCCACTCGTCGCTCGTGTCCATGATCGTGGCCAACTGATCGTTGGTCACGATGGTCGGTGGTAGTGAAACTCCTGAACCGACGATGTGGGCGCCCACCTAGGCTTATTCGCTCTCCGCCGCTACCGGGGCCGCGGCGACCTGCGGCTCCTCGTCTGCAGAGGTCTCGGCTGGCGCGGCGTCTTCGGCTGGCGCGGCGTCTTCGGCTGGCGCAGCGTCTTCTGCAGGTGCTTCGGATGCTGCAGGCGCCTTCTTCGGCTCTGGCTGCCCAGCATCTGGGTTGGCCTGAATCATCTGGAAGTTCTCGACTGCGGCCTTGTAGGCTGCTTCGGCTTCAGCCTTGTCTTCGGCCGACGCGTTTGGGTTCTCGTTCGTCTTGCGAACAACCGCTGCCGCTTCGTCCTTTTGGCGCTCGGCCTTGGCTACGCGCTTGGCTGCACGCTCGTCGGCGGCGCTTGCTTCAACGCGCTCGTTGAAGAGCAGCAGTGCTGCGCGGGTTTCGTCGTCTACCTGGATCTCTGTGCTCACCGCTCCATCATCGGTCATAGGTGCCCTTTGGGCCAAGATGATCGGGTGAGTAAATCGTCACCATCACCATCCGCAGCAGAGGCAATCGCCTCGTTTCCTCGCCGTCACGCCACCACAAGGCGCTTCACCCTCGGGGCTCCACGGTCGTTCACGGTGTCCGCTTCGGGCGACTCTGCACTGTTTCTGCGGTCATCAGGTCCCGTTGATGCAAGCAACAGCCTGTGGCACGTTCGCCCCGGCCAGGAACCCTCGGTGCTGTTCTCTGCCGACGGAAGCGGCGAAGGAGAACTGACCGATGCCGAGAAGGCCCGCCGGGAGCGCATGCGAGAGCAAGCATCGGGTGTGGTGTCGTACTCAGCCCGCCCCGACGGGTCCGAAGCGGTCTTCGCACTCGGAGGCGCCCTTCACCGAGTCGACGTGACGACCGGTGAGACCGCTGAAGTCGCAAGCGACGGCAACGTCTTCGATCCGACGTTTGAGCCCAAGGGCGACCGGATCGCCTACGTCAGCGGATCGACGCTGCGCATCACCGGTGATGGCGGCGACCGACTCGTACCGGGCATGGCCGACGACGACAGCCTGGTGTCCTGGGGTTCCGCCGAATTTGTTGCTGCCGAAGAGATGGGCCGTGGACGGGGTTATTGGTGGTCGCCTGCAGGCCAACGAATGGCGGTCTGTCGCGTCGACACCGCCGCTGTGCCACAGTGGTGGATTTCGTCTCCGGAGGACCCGGGAAAGGCTCCTCGCGATATCCGCTACCCGGCCGCTGGTACGACGAACGCCGATGTGCAGCTGTGGATCGTCGATGTCGATGACGGCCCTGAGCGTCAGATCGATTGGCAGCACGGCGGAACCTACGAGTACCTGGCTGATGTGCGCTGGGGTGGCCGCCTGCTACTTACGGTGCAACCACGTGATCAGCGCACCCTGGTAGTGCTCGAGGTCGACCCTGACACTGGCGGAACGACCGAGGTGCTGCGACATGAGGACGAGTATTGGGTCGAGCTGCAACCGAACACCCCGCTCGACACCGGGGCCGACGCTGATTTCGGCATGGTCATGGTGGTCGATGTTCCGGGTGGGTCGCGGGCCCTTGAGGTCGATGGGACGATCATTGCTCCGGCTGGTGCGAACGTTCGCCAGTTGCTCGGCGTCGACGATGGTGCGCTGTACGCGACCCTGACGACTGACGCAACCGATTCAGTGATTGCCCGAATCTCAGCCGATGGGACGACGGAGTACCTCACTAACGCTGGCGACTATGCGAGCGGCGCATTCACTGGTGGCACGCTTGTTGTAGTTACGGCGGCGGCCGATGCCGACACAACCCACGAGATTCGTTGGGCGGATGGAACGGTGACAGCTATCGAGTCGTTTGCGGCAGCACCAGGGTTTCCGTGCACGCCCGAGTTTCATGTGCTCGGCGATCGTGAGCTCAACGCTGCGGTGTGCTTGCCAGCGAACCACGATGGCTCGCCGTTGCCAGTTCTGCTCGATCCGTACGGCGGCCCGCACGCGCAACGAGTCCTCCGAGCCCGTAACCCGTACTCGACCTCGCAATGGTTTGCCGAGCAAGGCTTCGCAGTAGTCGTCATCGACGGCCGGGGAACGCCAGGTCGAGGCCCCGACTTCGAACGGGAGATCTGGGGCGACTTCGCAACAAAGGTCCTCGACGACCAGATCGACGCGCTGCACGCGCTGGCAGCTACTCGCCCCGAATTCGACCTTGACCGCGTCGGCATCCGCGGATGGTCGTTCGGCGGCTACCTCGCTGCACTTGCCGTCATGAGACGCCCAGATGCTGTGCACGCCGCGGTGGCTGGCGCTCCGGTAACCGACTGGTCGTTGTACGACACCCACTACACCGAGCGGTACATCGGCCATCCGGGTCAGCATCCCGAGAACTACGAACGCAGCAGCTTGCTCACCGACGCACCGAACCTCGCCCGGCCGTTGATGCTGATCCACGGATTGGCCGATGACAATGTCGTTGCCGCGCACACGTTGGTGTTGTCGCAGGCACTCCTCGAGTCCGGCCGGCCGCACGAGGTGCTGCCGCTTAGTGGAGTGACGCACATGACGCCCCAAGAGCAGGTGGCCGAAAATCTCTTGCACCTCCAGCGAGACTTTCTGCTCAACCATCTCGGCGGCTAGCTTCGACCCATGTTCGATCCGCTCAGTACGTTCCGTCTCGATGGGAAAGTCGTCATCCTGACCGGGGCATCGTCCGGTCTCGGCGCTCGGTTTGCCCGAGTATGCGACGCGGCGGGGGCGTCGGTGGTGCTCGCTGCCCGCCGGCTTGAGCGGCTCGAAGTGCTCGCCAACGACCTGACGAATGCTGTTGCGGTGCGTGCTGATTTCAGCACCGATGAGGCAGCGCCTGCCTGCGTCGAAGCGGCCTTGTCACAGTTCGGCTCGATCGATGTCGTCGTCAACAACGCTGGCATCAGTCGGACGATCAAGGCCACCGAAGACACGATGGACGGCTTCCGAACCGAGCTCCAGGTCGATCTCGTGGGTCCGTACGACCTCGCAGCCCGCTCGGCGAAATGGATGATGGAGAACGACCGGCCAGGTTCGATCATCAACATCGCATCGATCGTTGGCAAGGTCGCCGGAGGACCACTTCCTCTTCCGGGGTACGCAGCCGCCAAGGGGGGCCTCGTGCAACTCACCCGTGAGCTCGCCAGCGAATGGGCGCGCAAGAACGTTCGGGTGAACGCGATCGGGCCTGGCTGGTTCGAGTCAGAGATGACCTCGGACGCCATGTTCAACGACGAGCGCGGCGTCGAGTTCATCAAGCGCGGCGCTCCAATGGGTCGCGGCGGGCGTGAACACGAGCTGGACGGCGCACTGCTGTTCCTCGCGAGCGAAGCAAGCTCCTACATGACCGGCCAGACGGTGTACGTCGACGGCGGTTGGACGATCGTCTAGCCCAGGGGTGGGACGTCGATCAACAGCAGGTCGCCGAGTGCTTCGGCGCTGACGAACGCGTTGAGCGGCCCAACCGCAGCACCGAAGGCGCCCCGGCTCGTTCCGAACTCGATGCCCCCAGGCACGATCAGAACCGAGCTGAACAACGGGTAGTCACTGCTGGGTTCGGAGTTGAGCTCGGCAATGAACTCGTCGGTGCGCTCGAGCTCTTCAATGATGAGGGTGTTGAGCGCAGCCAAGTTGTCCATGTCGACGATGTCGCGGTGTTCGAGGACTCTCTCGCTCACGACATCGACGACGACCGACTCCTGCAAAAGGTTTGAATAGGCGCGACAGCACGCGTACTCATAGGTCGACAAGCGAATCGAGATGGTGTCGCTGCTCACGTGGACGACCTCTGACGTCAGGTCGAACTCGCTGTCTCGTTCGGTGAGCGCATCTTCTTTTGCATAGGCGAGCCAATCGTTGACGCTCGCGGCGACCTGGGCTTTTGTGGCTTCGGTGGCGAATGTGCCACCCGGCGTTGACGCAGCGAATACTGGCAGCTTCGTCGTTGCGGTAATGGTGACGTCGTCCTTCGCAACCTCGACCGTCGTGGATTCGAATTCGAACGATGGCGTGGCCGGCTGGGGCGTCTCGCCGCCGACGATGGAGACCATGAACGTCGAGCTCTGTCGGAGTGCCTCGTTGCTTGCGAGGTCCAACGGCACATCGTCGAACTGCATAGTCAGTGTTTGGAAACCGTCGTGCTCTAACAGCCAGGTGTCGAGGCCGGTGACGTCTCGCTCGGCCGAGCCGTCATCTGGGGTGAGAGTGACCGTGATTGGTTGAGGCCCCCAGACACGTTGCAACGTCATGGTCTGGTCGCCTCGGGCGTCGAAGGTGAACGAGGTTCCAGCTTCGGAATCCCACGCTGCCACGACCGCTTCGCTCGAACCCGGAGCGAATTTGAGCTCTTCCTCAAGGGCAGGTTGCGGAGCGAGGTACGCAATGCGGGGACTTGTCGATGTTGGCACCAGCTCCGAGCCAGTGAGGACATAGGAGGCTTTGACCAGGAAGTTCGGACAGCAGGCGCCCTGCGTGCCGTCGTATACCCACGCTGTCAGCGTGCCGTCGGCAATGCTCGTTCCGTGGAGCCCGCCAGTTGCTCGGTCGCCAAAGGACAGGTCGGCCAGCTCGACCGTCTCACCATCTTCCATGCCATACACGACAGCGTTGGCGAAGAACCCAGAACCACCGAAGCTCACGCCTGACGAAACAACCGCCTCATCGGCGCCGTCGCCCGTGAGATCGCCGTAGGACACGTCGGTGACCCGAAACCAGTAGAAGTCCTCATCACCCCAGGCTCCATTTTCGGCCTCGCCGTCCTGCACTGTTGCGGTCACAACCTGCTCGAACCCAGAGTGTTCGTGGGTGAAGCCGTTCATGAAGTCGACGCTACGAATATCGGTCTCGACGGGCTCTTCGACCGTGCCGTCGGCCTCGTCTGGGTCGCTCGCGTCTTCCTCGGCCTCCGCAGTGTCGATGTCGGCGTTCTCGGGTTCAACCAAAACGGTCGTGACCGGAACGGTCGAGGACACGTCGGTGGCTGGAGTTGCCGTTGCTGTCGTGTCGCCACATGAGGCGAGGGCGATCGACAGGATGAGGAGAACGAGTGGACGCGAGATCGACATGGTTGCAGTGTCGCAACGCCGAAGAGGTCTGTCGCTGGGGAGCGCCCCCTTCACCCTCTGCATGGCTGGCTAGCAGTAAAGGTAGATGCTGGTCGCGCCGAGACTTGAATGGCACGTACATCAGCGAGGCGGATATGAGAACAATTCTTCGAGCGGCGATGGTCGCAACAGCGGTGGCGGGCCTGGTTGCCGGCTCGATCGCAAGCGATACGTCTGTTGCGAGCGCGCAGTCGACGGCGGTGAACATCACCGTTGTGGAGCGGGTGTACAACAGCGACGGATTGCTCAGCACCAGTGATGTCGTCACGACGGTAGGCGGCGTTCCCGTTGAGGACGGTCAGGTCGTCGATATTACGCCGATGCTCGCTTCCAGCGCGGTGGTCGACTTTTGGAGCGAACCTGTAGCGGGGTACGACCAACACTTCGAGTGCTATCGCCCCGCAACTGGAGACAAGCTGCTCGGCTATTACGTGACCGCAGATTTGCCCGATGCGCAGGGACTTGCTGATGCCGATCTCGTCGCCAATGACGAGATCACCTGCGTGTCCCATTCGATCCAGGCGCCAACGCCTGGCTGGACTAGCGAGATCCTTTCCGTCATCGAGGTCAACAACGCCCACGGCGGCACCCTCCGGGCCGAGAATATCGAGCTCAATATTGATGGGACGACAGGCTCTCCGCTCTTTGGCCGTTCCGTCTTGGTCGACCGCTTTGGTCCGGAGTTCTCCGTTAGTAGCCGAGCCCATGTGCTCTACGACGATGGTCCTGTGCAGCTACTCGTCGAACGCGTCGAGGGCTATACGATCTCTATCGGCTGCCAAATTATGGAGCCCAACGTCTACTTTGTCGATGAGGAGTTCGTCATCGACAGTGACCCGGCGACCTTCATGTTCACTCCTGGCGTCGACAATGCCTGCTTGGTCGTGTTCGCTGACACTGAGCCTGAGCCTGAGCCTGAGCCAGAACCTGAACCTGAACCTGAACCAGAACCAGAACCAGAACCAGTTCCGACGTGTAACGGCCTTGCTGTCACGGTGGACCTTGGAAAGGGGCAGGTGCCGACCAACGGTGACGATGTCATCCGCGGCACCGCCGGAGACGATGTCATCAACGCCTTGAGCGGTAACGACACCATCTGTGCTCTGCAGGGCAATGACACGATCTACGGTGCTGACGGCTTCGACCGAGTCTTCGCAGGCGGAGGCAACGACGTGGTGCTTGGCGGAGTGGGCAACGACCGCCTTGTCGGCGGCTCCGGGGACGACATGTTGCTCGGAGGTACGGGGAACGATCGGCTCCGAGGAGGGGTCGGCGACGACATCATCCAAGGCGGCAACGGCAAGGATCGTCTCGTCGGTGGCACCGGTGACGACATCCTTCGTGGCGGGTCAGCCGACGATCATCTCTTTGGAAACCTTGGACGCGATCGGCTCTTTGGCGGTGCGGGCAATGACGTCCTGCGCGGCGGTGCATGGCTCGACGCCATGGACGGCGGCGCGGGCTCCAACGACGGCTGCACGTTGTCCGATCCGGCGGGACACAGCGAGATTCGCGTGGGTTGCGAAGGCGGCGTCTTCGGTCGTTAAGCGATCCGGCCTAGCGCCTTCATGCGATCAGTAACGGCCTCGACCATGGAAGGGTCGATGGGTTCGTCGGCGGGCGTCCAATCGACTTGGCGTACCCACTCGAGTGCGCCCTCGAATTCGAGGCCATAACGATCGACGACGAACTGGGCCAGGCTGGCGTCGAGCTCGAGGCTTTCGGCTCGGCCACGGGCCACCTCTGAAATCGCAGCAGCGAGCCCTGGCTGAGCAGCGGAGAACGCAGCTGTGGCGGCAACGGCGAAGCTTGGCCATGGAGTTGGGAAGATCCCAACTCGCTTGAACGTTCCATCGTCGACGTGAGGTTGGGTCATCGACATGTTCCAGAGAAACACCTCAGCATCTCCCGCGGGAAGTGCGGCGAGCGCTCCGTCGAGGTTGCCGACGGGGACGAAGCGGTCGTCGGTGAGGGTCCAGCCCTTCTCGTCGGCGAGCACTCTGCTCATCAGATCGGAGCCCGACCCAAACCGTGAAATTGCGAACCGTCCGCCTTCGACCTCGTCGATGGTCTCGGCGGCAGCGGTTCCGGCTGCGTGCACGCCCCAGAGAAGTGGCGAGCTCACCCAAATCGAGACGAGCTCAGACGGGTTGCCGTTCGCGATTGCGGTAATCGCTCCCTCGGTGAGGGGCGTGGCCATATCGATCTCGCCGGCTTCAAGAGCCTTCATGATCGCTCCGGTGCCGCCCGGGAAGTCGATCCACTCGACGGTGACGCCAAGGTCATCGAACGCATCTTCATCGATGGCCAGATGCCACGGCAGGTTGAAGTGCTCGGGAACCCCGCCAACGCGAACCGTGGTGCGCTCGCTCATCCAAGACCCTCGAGCGCGGCGTGGGCAGTTGCTAGGTCGGCCTCGGCAGCTGCGAGCATGTCTCGAGTTTCCTGCACCAGGTGCTCGGGGGCACCCTTCACGTAGCCCTCGTTCGACAGCTTGCCGGTGAAGCCAGCGATCTGCTTCGTCTTGGTCTCGATCACACCCTGCAGACGTTCGCGTTCGGCGTCGAAGTCGACTTCGTCAGCCAAGCCAGACAGGTTGACCTGCGAGCCTTCGAACGCCAGAGGCGACGAAACGGGCGGTATGCCATCGTCGGCGTTTCCAACCTCGGCGACGCCTGCGAGTGTCTCGACAAGGCCTCCGGTAGCGGCGATCAGCTCAAGCACCGGGACTGGTGCATGCAAGGTGATGCGCTGCTTGGGCTTGACGTTCTGCTTGGCCCGAAGGGTTCGGATCTCGGTCGTGAGGCGGTAGGCCCGATCGAAGTCGGTGACCACGGCGTCGTTGACGAGCGCCGCATCGACTACCGGCCAGGCGGCACTGGCGAGGAGCTCGTTGGCTGGTAGTTCGAGCCCGGTGATCTCGCCCTTGCGAGCGTCGGAGACATGCGGCCAGAGGGTTTCGGTGATGAACGGGCACACCGGGTGCATGAGGCGAAGCGATGCATCGAGCACCGCCCCGAGCACGGCCTGTTGAGCTCCGTCGTTATCGAGCGTGGGCTTGATCGCTTCGAGGTAGCGATCGCACACGTCGTTCCAGATGAAGCCGTAGAGCGTGTCGGCGTAGACGTTGAACTGGTAGTTGGCGACCGCGTCTTCCAAGGTGGCGATCGTCGAGGCCAGGCGAGACAGAATCCACTGGTCGACGAAGCGAGTCGAGCTCACGTCGACCGGCTCTGCGGAACCGCTCGCAGTGGCGTCGTCAAGGCTGCCGAGTCGACCGATCGCAAAGCGAACGGCGTTCCAGACCTTGTTCGAGAAGTTGCGCCCTCCGTCGAACTTGGCGGAGGTGTTGCGGGCGAGCGGGGTGTCGTCTGACGGTTGCACTGCACCTGCAGCAACGCCGTAGGCACTGACCATCGTCTTGGTCGGGTCGCTCGGGCTGGTCTGGGTTGGCGCTGCGACCTGGTGACCGGCCTTGGTGGTGATGAACTCGGGCGTGAACGCATCGCCGCTGTGCGGGCAGACCATGTCGACGGGCATGCGGACATCTTGGGTGTCGGTGGTCATCTGCACGAGCGTGAATCGCATGGCGTCAGCACCGTGGCTATAGATGATGTCGCGCGGGTCGACGCCATTGCCGAGGCTCTTCGACATCTTCTGTCCGTGGCCGTCCTGCACCATGGCGTGAATGAACACGTCGGTGTACGGCAGCTGGCCATCGAGGAAGTAGCGGTTGAACATCACCATGCGGCTAACCCACAGAGTGATGATCTCGCGGGCGGTGCTCAGCAGCGAGGTTGGGTTGAACGTCTGCAACAGGTCGGAGCCGTTGCCGGTGGTTTCTGGGAAGTCCTGCGGGTATGGCCAACCCATGGTCGACATTGGCCACAGTGCAGAGGAGAACCAGGTATCGAGCACGTCGGGGTCGCGGGTGAAGCCGTCGGCCTCAAGCGCAGCTACGAGGGCAGCTTCATCCATCGAGTCGTCGTCACGAGGTTCGTGCGTCAGCGTGCTTTGCGGTGGCACACAGACCGATTCGACCCACTCGTCGTCGGTGACCTGGCGAGACGAGTACGCCGCACCTGCGGCGGTCCACTGCTCGCCAGCGCCGGTCGGCGCTTCACCGCTTGCACGACTCCAAACCGGGATCTGGTGCCCCCACCAGAGCTGGCGGCTAATGCACCAGTCGCGGATTCCCT